>JAZKIA010000001.1:0-86272 GCA_040385125.1 Pseudomonadota bacterium
TGGCTATGACAGTCCATTGCGATATCGTCAGCGCGGAAGGGGAAATCTTCTCCGGCCTGGTCGAGATGGTGGTTGCGCACGGCGCACTGGGTGATCTTGGTATCGCTCTGGGTCACGCGCCGCTGATCACTAATCTCAAACCGGGCCCGATCCGCCTGATCAAGCAGGGCGGGGAAGAGGAGGTGTATTACATCTCCGGTGGTTACCTCGAGGTTCAGCCGAACATGGTCAAGGTTCTTGCCGACACCGTGCAACGTGCTGCCGACCTGGATGAAGCCTCCGCTCAGGCAGCCGTTAAGGCAGCCGAGAAGGCCCTGAACGAAAAAGGCGCAGATTTCGATTACGGATCTGCTGCTGCACGTCTGGCCGAGGCCGCAGCTCAGCTGCGCACCGTCCAGCAAATCCGCAAAAAGTTCGGCGGCTAAGCCTCCTGCTTCATTGTGTGATTGATTAAAAAGGGTAGCCTCGGCTACCCTTTTTCTTTTTCCGCGAAATACTTTTTGGTCGCAGCCGCTGACCACCCAGGATTGGTAGCCAGTCATGTCTCTCGATATCGTTATTCTCGCCGCAGGTCAGGGCACCCGTATGCGCTCGGCCTTGCCCAAGGTTCTGCATCCTGTGGCCGGCAACTCTATGCTGGGGCATGTTATCCACAGCGCTCGTCAGCTCAAGCCGACCGGTATCCATGTGGTCATCGGCCACGGTGCCGAATTGGTTCGTGAGCGTCTGGCAGCAGATGATCTGAACTTTGTACTGCAAGACAAGCAGTTGGGTACCGGTCATGCAGTGGCTCAGGCACTGCCATTTTTGACGGCGCAAAACGTACTGATCTTGTACGGCGATGTACCGTTGATCGAAGTCGAGACCTTGCAGCGCTTGCTCAAGCAAGTCGGCCCAGAGCAATTGGGGCTGCTGACCGTTAACCTGGCAGACCCGACTGGCTATGGTCGAATAGTGCGTGACGAGCAGGGCGCGGTTTGTGCCATCGTTGAGCATAAAGACGCGACTGAAGTACAGCGTGCTATCACTGAAGGGAATACCGGGATTCTGGCATTGCCGACTCATCGTCTGGCTGACTGGATGAGTCGCCTGTCGAATAACAATGCCCAAGGCGAGTATTACCTGACCGACGTGATCGCGATGGCGGTGAATGATGGTTTGGTAGTGGCTACCGAGCACGCTCACGACCCTATGGAAGTGCAGGGTGCCAATGACCGTAAACAGCTCTCAGAGTTGGAACGTCATTACCAGCTACGTGAAGGCCGTCGACTGATGGCCCTGGGTGTGACCTTGCGTGACCCGGCGCGTTTTGATGTTCGCGGTGAAGTTACCGTGGGCCGTGATGTGTTGATTGATATCAACGTGATTCTTGAAGGCCGCGTGGTCATTGAAGACAACGTGGTGATTGGTCCGAACTGCGTGATCAAAGACAGCACCTTGCGCAAAGGTGTGGTGGTCAAGGCCAACAGCCATATCGACGGTGCTGTTATGGGCGAAGGCAGCGATGCTGGTCCATTCGCTCGCTTGCGTCCGGGCAGCGTGCTTGATGCTCGCGCGCATGTGGGTAACTTTGTTGAGCTGAAAAATGCTCACCTGGGGGAAGACGCCAAATGTGGTCATCTGACCTACCTGGGTGATACCGAAGTAGGTGCGCGTACCAATATTGGGGCTGGCACCATCACGTGTAACTACGATGGCGCCAACAAGTGGAAGACGGTGTTGGGGGCTGATGTCTTTATTGGTTCGAACAACTCGTTGGTTGCGCCTGTGGATATCTCGGACGGAGCAACGACTGCGGCGGGTTCAACCATCAATCAGCATGTGGCCGCTGAACAACTGGCCGTGGGTCGGGCACGTCAGCGTAATATCGATGGCTGGAAGCGTCCGGTGAAGCTGCCTAAGGATTGATCACCACGGTTCTGTAGGAGCGAGCTTGCTCGCGATCCAAACTTCTTGCGCATATTAATTGCACATGAGCTGGTATTCGACCGCGTGGGCTCGGATTTCATCCCGACGGGCTCACGCCATCTGCAAAAGAAAATTGGGGCGATTCATGCATCGTAGCCATGACCGGCCGAAACCGGCCAAGAGCGGGCATTACCTGAAGTCTGATGACCAATGCTTCGATCTCATTGCGCTTGGTCTGATCCCAAACGAATGTCTCCCGATACCTTGCTGGCAAGTACAGTGTCGCGACAGCCATGCGCCCGATTGATCTGCACCTCGATGTGATCGAACTGATTGCCAGACAGTAGCGCCACCAGAGACCGTGCGGTGAAATTCTGCCCGCCTTCGGTTAGAACTTGTACATAGAGACTCATGAGCGCCGGCAGAATCGGCCCGGCCAGATCATCGTCCAACAGGGTTTCACTGACCACCAGACATCCTCCTGATTTGAGGTGATGGTGAGCATTGGCCAGCAGCGTGACTTGGTAATTATGACTCCAGTCCCCCAATACAGCGGAAATCAGCACCACATCAAAGTCAGTCTCAGTCAACGGCAAGCGAGCGAAAATATCCCCTGACACGCATGAAATTCGATCGCCCAATCCCTTGCGATCAACTTCGGCGCGGGCGAAGCGCGTGGCTTTTTCCAGATCAACCAATGTGATCTTCACCTGAGAGATCGCCTGTGCGATTTCAATAGATACCTGGCCGCCGCCACCGCCCAGATCAAGTATGCGAAACGGAGCCGCAGAACCGACTCTCGCGCTCAGCGCATCGGCAATACTTGTCCCCGCGCCAGTGCTGAACGTGTTCATGGCCGCCATAAATACACCGAAGTCGTTCTCGCTTTTATCTAACTCGGTATAGAACTCATTGGTATCGCCGTGCGCCGAAGACAGGTGCAGGCGATCAGAGATTGGCTTGCCACTTTTGAGCGACTCGGCAAGCTGACCGAATAACGGATAGACATGACGGCTATGGTGCTCGACCGCCGAGCAAATATTGTGCGCACTGCGTCGGGAGAGCAGTTTCTGCGCATCGCTTGAGTTGAAGAACTGTTCATCGCGCTGAGTGATCAATCCCACCGATAAACCGAAGGACACCAGTTTCTGGATTTGTGCCGCACTAAGCAGGCACGCGTCGGCCAACTCACTGATTGCGGTTCCTGATGTCTCATCCAGATGACTGAATAGATCCACCTCTACGCAACCGAATAACGAGGCAGACAACATGTAGCCATTAACCAGGGTGTGTACCAATGCTTCGGAACTTGGCAATTTACCGCGAAAATCAATCGTTCCCTGATTCAGCATATCTATGTTCTCAGTGTTGAGTTGATGTAAGCCAGGGTCCTGGCCGGTGCGTACTTGAAAGCGGCTCCTTCACCGAAAGCAAATACATGTGTGTGTTCGGGCAATGTGGTTTGCGCCTCGGGAGCCACTGAAGCGAAAGCATCTGCCGAGCGTGTGGTTAGTACACCAGAGAATGAAAGCGGCACGGGTGCGTAGCGCTGTAAATGCTCCACGGCTTTGTTCAGATGAGCGCCGGCACGGTCAGGCAGATTGTCTGGCGCAACGTCCCAATCTGGCTGAGGAACGCCAAATAAAATATCGCCGCACGCTGTCGGACGAGCATGGAAGCCACTGTCGTGCTCAACCACAAAAGGCAGGTGCGCTAGGTTATGGCCTGCAAGCCGATGAACGGTGATGGTTCGATTGCGTACTACAATCGGCAGTCCCAGGTGCTTGAGCAGGCTGGGTGTCCAGTACCCCGTGGCGAAGATCACCCCATGAGCTACATAACGCCCCGCTTGCGTTAACAATAGTCGTGCACCGGCACTTTCCTCGAAAGCCAGTACCTGATGACCGAACCGGAAGGTCACCCCAAGTCGCTCACATGCTGCACGTAGTGCATGCCATGTGATCAGGGGATCTCTGAAGCCGGCGTGTTCATCTTCCACGGCGTAATCCACAGCCCCCCATTCGATATGCGGTCTGCAAGCCTGAAGCTGCGCACGCGAAAGCACTCGCAGGCCCCTCGCACTGGCTCTGTCCAGCAATCCCTCTGCGGCTGCAGCTCCGAAGCAGTAATAACTCGGGCAAGGACGGAAATCGTCATCCAAGCCCAGTTCCGAGTAAAAGTCGTGGCTTTGTACGACTTGGGCGCTGACAACAGGGTCAGGATCGAAAAAGCGTATCCCCGCCCCGGATACAGTCGAGGCGTTTTTTACCCGGGACATCTGCTCGATGACACACACACGCAGCTTGAGTCTTGCCAAGTGCAGTGCGGTGCACAGACCGACGAGCCCTGCACCGACGACGAGCCAGTCATAGTGGCTGGATACCTCGCGTGAACTCATGAGCGATCCAGTTCGCCAATCACTTGCGGCATGATGCAGCTTAAGTGCAGGCGCAACAGTGCCATGGCTTCGGCCTCCAGGTACATGCTGGTGCGCCGCTCGCTGTGATCGGCCGAATCCTCGAAATCGCCGGAGGTCATCCGTTGGAAACGGGTTACCACATCAAACAATTGCTTGACCGAACTGGCGTATTCTTTGACGGCATAGCCGTTGGGTACACTGAGAGCGTTGCCCAGATGGATCTTGTGCCGATTGAAAAACGTGTCGTATTCCTGGTGCAACCGAGTCCAAGAGCCGGGCTGAGGAACGACTCCCGCGAATTCTCCGTAGAGTCGCTGTCGATGGATAGCGAACAACTGCGTCAGACCAACCTGTGCGCTTTGGCGAAAGCTTTCAAACTCACTGCGATCATAGTTTTCCCGGTTAACGTCGGGTCTTTTCAGCGACAGGTAAAAGCGGTACCAATCAGCAACGGCCGGCGAGGTGAACACATCATTGGCCCAGATTGCGTGGTTGCGACTGGTGGAAAATTTCAACTGATCCAACAGCAAAAACTCGTTGACCACGAACGTTATCTTCAATGCCCGTACTCCCAGCGCGGCAAACAACTGTGGGTACAGATGGGCGTAGTAGAACGAGTTGTCGAAACCCATCAGGTGTATGATTTCAAAGTCTGCGGCATTCAGGCGTTCGATTGCCTGCTCAACATCACTGACTTCTTCGGCAAATACACTCTTGTAAATGGCAGCCAAGTAACCAGCGGCCATTTCGATCCAAGCCAGATAGGATTGGCCCCTCAGCTCCGGATGTCTTGACGGCATACCCCACTTACTGTGGAACGTCACCACATAATCTTCCTGCACGAGCGCCTGATGCTTGAGTAAGTACTTTTCAAGTTTCGGTGGCGCGGTGACCTGAAAACCGGCGTGTACAAAGTCGGCAGCACATCGGCCCAGATCAAGTACACCCTTTTTACCTTGCCGCAGCGTCGGCCTCGCACCGCACAAATTGCATGACACATCATGGAGGTTGTAGCTGTTATTGGGGCTGCCGCAGTCTTCGCACACGCACCCATTGGAGGGCGCATGACAGATGGGGCAGCCGCCCCGGGCAAAGGCGTCAAACACTTCGATCCGGCAATCGGCACACCATGCGATGTCCTGCGGTTTGATCTGCAGAATGTCTTTAGCCTGTAGACGCTGAAAAAAGTTGTGTACGAATTCGAGGTGAAAATGGCTGTCGCAATCATGGACGTCGTCGTAACCGATACCGGCATTATCGAAGGTGCACAGGATCGATCGACTGAATTGCTCATAGACTTCGCGGGTAGGAACGCCCTGTTGCCGCGCCTTCAGGTCGACATAGGACTGGTGCTTGTCCAGACCGACAATCAGGCTGGCCGGTGTGCCCTGACTCTGTAGATAGCGCTTGATGATATCAGCGCAAATATAAGGCCCAGAAATATGCCCTAGGTGCAGATCGCCGTTAGGTGTCGGTGGTGGCGTAAACAGGATCTGTCGAGTGGTCCGGGGCTCGGATTGTGATTCTGCGTCTTCCCACCAGATACTCATGAACTCAATTTTCGACTGAGGATGAGCTTCGATGTAGTGTTCGCTGAAAGGCTTGATGTAAATAACATCCCCGGCCGAGATGTTGCTGCGAATGTTGTTCTGAACAAACGCTCCATGACCGGAAACGATGATGAACGTTTCATGTTCGTGGTGCAGATGCGGCTGGCTCAGTGTCCCGGCTTCAACGGTGACACAGGCAGAACCGAAAGGTGTACTCAGCGACGGCTCAGGATAGATACGCTTGATCAGTGCGTTATATTCATGACTTAACTTGAACTGCTGGTGCTTTCTGACGACTTCCATGCTTGTCTCCCCAACTTGTAAAATGCGGATCACCGGGCACAGGAATCTCCGAATGCAGACGTGTGTCCGCACCCTTCATCCGTTTTTATTGGTTTAAACACGTTTCTAGCGAAAGTAATTCGTCGAAAGTCTGACGACGACGAATAACCCTGAGCGAATCGCCATCCAGCAGTAACTCCGGGATTAACGGTCGGCTGTTGTAATTGGATGACATACTTGCACCGTAGGCGCCGCAATCATGGAAAACCAGTAAATCATCCACCTGTAGATCGGGCAGAAATTCGTGAACGATTTCGCCGTTGCTCTGCTGAGTGAACACATCGCCAGCCTCGCACAACGAGCCAGCCACCACGGTATTGCGCCACATCCCCCGATCAGATACCGGGAATTTCTGAATAGCGGTGATCTGGTGAAAACTGCCATACATGGCCGGTCGAATCAGATCGTTGAAACCGGAGTTCACCAGCACGAAATGATTCGTCCCGACATCCTTTTTTGCCCTGACCTGAGCCACCAGGCATCCGGATTCAGCGACCAGAAAGCGCCCTGGTTCGATCTCCAGCGTCACCGAGTGCCCAAGATGTTCTTCAATCTGGCGACGCGCCAGATCCCAGATCCGGAAGTACTCGTCGATATCGATCTGCGGGTCATCGTCGCGATAGGCGATTGGCAAACCACCACCCGCTGAGATCGCCGAAATATCGAACGGGCAACGCAGCACGTGCTCAACCATACTCGAGCAGACAAGTTGGAGATGCTCGTAATCGACGCCGGAGCCGATGTGCATGTGCAGCCCCACCAACTCCAGACCGTAGGTTTCAATCAGTTGGTAGCATTCATCCAGATTTTCATGCCAGTTACCGTGTTTGCTGCTTTGGCCCCCAGTATTGGTTTTGCGGCTATGGCCGTGGCCGAATCCCGGGTTTATCCGTAACCAGACTTTATGCCCGGGACTCGCCTTGCCCAGTTGCTCCAGCATTTGTGGTGAGCCGGCGTTGAGCGGAATATTCAGTTCGATCACACGCTGTAGCGTCGCTTCGTCCAGGACATCACTTGTGTAAACGATTTGGGCGTGCCCTTCATCGTTGCGAAATCCGGCTCTGTGGGCTCGTTCAATTTCGCCCAGTGAGACCGCGTCGACCATGGTGCCCAGACTTTTCATCAACTTGAGTATCTGAATGTTCGGGTTGGCTTTCTGCGCATAGCGAATCACGTCGAATGAGCGCAACTGCGCCGTCCTGCGACGAATGGAATCGGCGTCATATAGCCAGAACGGCGTGCAGAACTCGTGCACCAGTTGGTTGATCAGTGAATCGTTGATGTTGTTCAAAGTGAGGTACCCGATCAAAGAGCCGGAGGGCTTAATTCGTACCAGACATAAGCTTTTCTGGATGGTTCGAGCACATTCCATTCGCCCTTGTAACCGGCGGGAAAGACCAGTTGCATGCCGGGCAAAAACACCACTTGGGTGCCCTGTTCGTCTTCGATCATGATTCGCCCCTCCAGCAGACTAGCGAATTCGTGCCCGGTGAAGTTCACCGTAAAACTGCCCACGCTGCATTCCCAGATCCCTACCGAGAACAACCTGTCAGTGCTCTCGAACTGCTTGTGAAAAGTTTGCACCGGACGACCTAACGTGCACTTTTCCGGTGGTGTTGCGTACTCAATCAATTCCATGGCCGGGTTGGCTAGTGAACGAATGTGGCGATTGTCGAACATGCTTTTATCTCGTGAGGGCCTTGGCAGGACCGGGTTCAGTTTCACTCGATTTCGAACAGGTCTGCTGAGAGCCTGGCCGTTTGAAACATGAAGTCGGGTGTATCCTGATGCTCGATCGGCCAAAACCACTCCACATGGCCTTCACGCGTTTCGAAGTTCTGTGCGTCCCTGTCGGAAAAATCTCCAACTCCTTTGTAAAGACTGAGTTCGTGCACACCCTCGGGCAGTGCAACGAGATTGATACGGGTGATCCTTCCAGGTGACGCTTTCAGGAAAGCGACGGCAGCCGTTCCCCGACGTTTGATCAGGGGCATGTCGTCCCAGATATCGCAATAGCTCTTTGCGTGCAGGGCATAAAGATCAATGCCCAACGAGCGATAGACCAAGTCGATGATGCGGTCGCCTGCGGGCCGGGCGCCTACCTCAATAATGAAAGGCACACCATCAACGATCTTGATCTCGACATGAGATACGCCACGTTCGATACCCAGCGCCCGACACGCCTTTTCGGCGGTCGCACTCAAGGCGTCGTAATCAACCCCGGCATAGGGAACGATGTGACCCATTTCAGCAAAATACGGACGCGGCGACAGTTGCTTATGGGTGACGGCCGCCGCCGTACACTCGCCAGGTCTGCAATAAACTTCGACAGAGACTTCAAGTTCACTGTCGAGAAAGGCTTCCAAGTGAATCCGCTCAGGATCGATGTAAAGAATATCCTTGTATTTGTGCAACAGTTTTGCAGCGTCATCAATCGCCACTTGCAATTCTTTCGGGTTGCTCACTAGACGCACGCCGCCACTGCCACCAAAGACACTGGGTTTGAAAATGACCTCTTCCTGATTCTTGAAGACGTAGTTGGCGACACCTTCATTGACCGCCAGGGTCGGCGCCACATTCAGCCCGGCCTTTGCCAGTTCAATCTTCATCAGTAACTTGTCGCGGCAGTGCAGGATCACCGTGTCACTGTGGAACGGTATTGCGTATTGCCTTGCTATCGCAGCGCCTGCCTCTAGAACGAAATCGTTGACCGGAATGACCGCCGCCGGTGTGAGACCTGTCTTGCGTTCATAGTCTTTGACCGCTTTAAGCGCACGCACCGGATCCAGCAGGTGTGGGCTGACGATGTAGTCGTCAGCCAGGCTGGCTGCCGGCCTGCGCCGCTGGGCCAGAACCTCGCCAGGATAGGCCAGTATTACAACGGCCATGCCCAGCGCACGCGCGGTACACAGCACCGCCCGCTCCCTCATGGGCAAATCGGCGCCGATCAACAAGGCGTAGCGATTGGATAACGTCATATCAAATCCTCAAACTTTTACGCAAATAGGGCGGGGCTCTTATTTGGCGGTGACGGATGCTGCGTTCGCCTGTCCTTGGGTGAAACGAGTCGCAGAGGTCTGTAGCAAGAGTGCGATGGACAACGTGATCATCAAGAACGGTACGAGCCAGGCTGTTTCGATCATTGCCAGTTGCAGACTCAGAATCAGCAACAACACAGGCGTAGCCAGCGCATTCGCTCTGCTGACACAAAGGCCGACTGCAGCCTCGCTGTAGCGATAGGCAATCGCAGCGCGGATATGCACCCTGGCGCCGCCAAAAGCCATGCCCAGAATCAGCAGGCTCAAGGCTTTGAGGGCAAGCGTATCGGGCACCAGGAACCACACCAAAGCGGCGGCGACGGTAAGTGCAATCAGCCCGGACAAGAAAACCAACAGGTTACGGCCGGTATTGCGCAAAATGATCAGCACACCGATCAACGCCATGCCCATGCCGAATACGGCGTCCAGCACACCTAACTCAAACAGCGCCCAGCCATTGCTCGACACGTATACCGGGAGCATGAAGTTGAATGCACCGAGGATTGGCCAGATCAACACCATCGGGATGAACAAGCTCATTGGAAGCTTCGCCGATGCCGCCAAGGCACTGCCCCCCCCGACTTCAATCACGGC
This sequence comes from Pseudomonadota bacterium, assembly GCA_040385125.1. Taxonomy (GTDB): domain Bacteria; phylum Pseudomonadota; class Gammaproteobacteria; order Pseudomonadales; family Pseudomonadaceae; genus Aquipseudomonas. The sequence goes on from JAZKIA010000001.1 coordinate 9,852, forward strand.
AGCGCCGTTTCGGGTGTAGCAAACTGCAGCTACGAGCAAGAAGCTGACGCCCAGTAGAATGGAAAACCCCATGCCGGTCAGAATCGGCATCAGGCCGGCCGCCAACAACGGGCCAATCATCAGCGCGGCCTGGCTGGTGGCGGTGGTCGCACCGCTGATGCGCCTGACTGTCGCTTCATCCATACCACGCTGAACTTGGGTAAACCACATGTCCAGGCTGGCTTCCAGCAACATGAATATCAGCCACACAAACAGATTGGTGATTAGCAGCCCGACCGTGATATCACGGTACACCCCGGCGACCAGACTCAGAGCTGCGAGACAGACCAGGAACCAGCTGCTCATCCGGCGTCCGTTCATTCTGGTCGACAGGCGTTTGATCATCATTGGCGTAACAAACGCCGGAATAAATGAACAAAAAATCGCGAGTGCCAGCGGCAAATACCCGCCTTCATTCTGATTGAGAATTGTCCATGTCAGGGAAACCAGCAGTGCACCGGAAAACAACCGGTAAACTGTGGAACAGACTAAAAAAACGATGAGCTCTCTGGGGGTTTTCATGACGTCGTTGCTCCCTGCATGATCTTGTTACTTAGCGTATTGACGATTTCTCCACCCACTTCGTGGGATCGCCTTGAAATAACTGAAAGCAATGTATCGCTCAGGCCATGGGTATGTTCAGACATGCCCTGGATATAAATGTTAGGTTTAAAGTTGTCAGTCATCTGCAAGGTGTAATGACGACTCAAGCACGGTATGTTTGCAGGCTCTGCCCAATAAGGTTTGAGGGAGTCCAGCAGCGTCAAGTTGTTCTTTCGACTGTAACCGGTAGCGCAGATAACAACATCTACTTCAAGTTTCTGACGCTCACCGTCGAGCGTCGAAACCAAAGTGACAGACAGCGCATTATTGTGCTCGACCACATGGGTGAGTCGTTTGAACTTGAGTATTCCGAAGCGATTTACATCCCCGCCAATCATGGCTTCATATTCTTCACGATAAAGACTTTGAATAATCGCCAGATCGGCAACCGAGTAGTTGGTGTCGAAGTGTTTTCGAATCAGTGCCTGGCGATTATCCGGATTGAGGTAATAAATCCGGTCGATCATTTCGTTACCAAACACTTCATTAACGTATTCACTGTCATCGGCTTGCTTGAATCCGATGCCACTGCTCGCTACTCGTACATCTGCATGACGATAATGGCTGATCAGGTGCTGATAGATCTCTGCCGCGCTCTGCCCAGTACCCACTACCAGAAACCGATAGCGTTTGCTTTCATCGTATGCCGGCAGCTTTTCCAGCAATTGTGAGGAATGGAATACGTGTGGGCTGGTGCACGCAACCGGCATTGCCGGTTCACCGCCAATAGCGATGGCTAGATGTTGTGTCCTGACAACTTGTATGTTGCCCGTCAACGTGTCATTGACGGTGACATCAAGAGCCACGACGTGATCATTTTTTATAACCGGCAGAACCGATTGAACCCATGATGAGTAACGCGTCACATGATTGAAGTGGCCGGCAACCCACCGCAGGTAATCATCAAACTCCTTGCGACTGGGGTTGAAGTCCCGCAGATTGGCGAAAGCACCCAGTCGGCGATGTTCATGCAAATAGTTCACAAATGTAAAATGACTTTTCGGATTGCGCAAAAAACAAAGATCTTTCATAAATGAAATTTGCATCTTCGCACTGGGTAACATCATCGGATGGTGCCAGCCATGTTTGGTCTTGGCTTCAAAAAACGTGATTTTTTTGTCTTCAGTCTCTTCTTTATAATCTTCATAAAGCGAGACCGCTAAGCCAATATGTGAAGGACCGAAACCAATACCGACCAAATCATGCATGTCCATAAGTTGACTCCTTACATGGGTCGATTCCAATTAATTCACGGGTAAACATGATCCGTCTCTTGCTCGCCCTTGCCGGCTTTCGATGAGCCTATCGGTGCCGCTGAATAACAGGCACCTGATCGCACATCTGAAGGGAGCAGAGTGGTAGAGGTTTACTTGTCAGGCCAGTGTAATTACATGATCGCTATATTTAAAATATCATTTCTTTTGGATACATTTCATTCCTGATATACCTTGAACAAGTCTGAAACGAGTCTCATGCTATGCCCGCCGACGCTTATCAATGGATTCAGGCCATATCAGCCTTGGGGATAGAGTGAAATTCAGTTTCAGGCAAGTCGAAATATTCTGGGCGATCATGACCACCGGTAGCGTGACCAAGGCGGCCGCATTGCTCAAAACCTCACAGCCGACCGTCAGCCGTGAAATCGCTCGATTCGAGCATGTCCTGGGGCTCAAGCTGTTTGAACGAACACAAGCGCGCTTGCAGCCAACCACTCAGGGTCTGAGCTTGTTTGAGGAGGTGAAAACTTCCTATTACGGGCTTGAACGCATCAACAATGCGGCGCAATCGATCAAAAATGCCCAGAGCAGCCTCACGGTCGCATGCTTGCCTGCCTTTTCGCAGAGCTTGCTGCCCTATGTGTGTGGTCGGTTCATCAAAGCGTTCCCCGAAGTGAACATCAACATCACCCCGCAGGAGTCCCCGCTGCTCGAGGAGTGGATGACGGCCCAACGGCATGATTTGGGGCTGACTGAAAACAGCGAAACGCCGCTAGGTGCTCGATGTGAAAACATCTTTACAGGCGATGAAGTGTGCGTGCTGCCATCTAGTCATCCGCTGTGCGGCAAAAAGGTGATTACGCCTCTGGATATGGCCGGTACCAACATGGTCAGCCTGTCGGGTCAGGATCCGTACCGGATCATCCTCGACAAGATACTGGCTGACGCCCAAGTCAAATGTCGCACTGCCATAGAAACCCACAGCGCAGCGGCCGTCTGCTTCTTCGTTCAGCAAAACGTCGGGGTTGGTATTGTCAATCCACTGACGGCCTTGAGTTTTGCCGGTCAGGGTGTGTGCTTACGGCGGTTTTCGACTTCGATACCATTTTCTGTCAATCTCATCGTACCGTTGTATCGGTCACAGACGTCAGTCGCTACGGCCTTCATTGAGGAGATGAAGTTGAGCTCCGATGAATTGCACCTACAGCTTCATACTTTGCTGGGGTAGCGTCGACGATAGTGCTTTCCTTGAGGCGCCAACCCCGGTTGTCCAGATGCAGGTTAATCGTTAAACAGCCCCTGCGTTCCAATCGTGAGCAAGCTCGTTTCTACAGATTAAGGTAGTTATCCACAGTCTCGGCAACGTACTTCCGTAAAATTTTAAGTCATCCCATAACTGTTTAAAAACAGCATGTTACGACATTGGCTAGTCCATGCCTGTGGATAAGCCTTTTTATTTGCTTACAAAAAGGTTGTTTTAGCCCGTGTAGGCGGAGGGGGAAGCGCCAGTTATTCACAGGTACGCCAGAGCAATAATTTCTTGACGAGCATTTCAAGATAAGGTTTCATTGCTTTCGTTATCTTTCGAATCGAAACTTAAGTCATTATGTCGAAACGCAACACGCCTCAACGCAGACACAACATCCTGGCCATGCTCACAGAGCAAGGCGAAGTCAGTGTGGATGAATTGGCCAAGCGCTTTGAAACCTCTGAGGTCACGATTCGCAAGGATCTGGCAGCCCTCGAAAGCAATGGTCTGCTGCTTCGACGTTATGGCGGCGCCATCAGCATGCCACAAGAACTGGTGAGTGATCTCCCGCAGCCAGCCTCACCTTATAAGCAAGCCATTGCCCGTGCGGCAGTTGGCCTGATTCGCGAGCATGCGCGCATCATCATCGACAGCGGCAGCACCACCGCGGCGATGATTCCACAACTGGGCCAACAACCTGGCCTGGTGGTCATGACCAATTCACTGCACGTTGCCAATGCCTTGAGCGAGCTTGAACACGAACCCGTACTGCTGATGACGGGTGGTACCTGGGATCCTCACTCCGAGTCCTTTCAGGGGCAGGTGGCAGAGCAAGTACTGCGCTCATATGATTTCGACCAATTGTTTATCGGCGCCGATGGCATTGACCTGTTGCGCGGCACAACAACGTTTAACGAGTTGTTAGGTCTGAGCCGGGTCATGGCTGACGTTGCGCGTGAAGTGATTGTGATGGTCGAATCCGACAAGATTGGCCGCAAGATACCCAACCTGGAACTGCCCTGGAGCAGCGTCCATACCCTTATTACTGATGATCGCCTGCCAGCAGAGGCACGCGAGCAGATTCAGGCCCGGGGCATAACCTTGTTATGCACCGCCGTTAGTTAGGAGAACCTTATGTGTGGAATCGTTGGCGCAGTCGCTGAACGTAATATCACGGCTATTTTGCTCGAAGGCCTGAAGCGTCTTGAATATCGTGGCTACGACAGCGCCGGTGTTGCCGTGTTTACCCATAACGGCACGCTGGAGCGGATGCGTCGTAACGGTAAAGTGGCCGAGTTGGAACAAGCGTTGGCCGGTGAACCATTGGTAGGTCGTTTGGGTATTGCTCACACGCGCTGGGCAACTCATGGTGCCCCGAGCGAGCGTAACGCTCACCCGCATTTCTCCGGTACCGATCTTGCCGTCGTACACAACGGCATCATCGAAAACTACGAAGCCCTGCGTGAGCAGTTGAAAGGCTTGGGCTACGTGTTTACTTCCGATACCGATACCGAAGTTATTGCCCACCTGTTGCACCACAAGCTGAAAGATAACAGCGACCTGACCATCGCCCTGAAAGCCACGGTTAAAGAGTTGCACGGTGCTTATGGATTGGCAGTGATCAACGCACAGCAACCGGATCGTCTGGTCGCCGCCCGTAGCGGCAGCCCGCTGGTGATTGGTTTGGGCCTGGGCGAAAACTTCCTGGCCTCCGATCAATTGGCGCTGCGCCAAGTGACTGACCGTTTCATGTACCTGGAAGAAGGTGACATCGCCGAAATTCATCGCGACAGCGTGCAGATCTGGGACGTCAATGGTCAGGTCGTTCAGCGTGAAACGGTGCAATACCGTGATGGCGCCGAAGCTGCTGATAAAGGCGAATACCGTCACTACATGCTTAAGGAAATTCACGAGCAGCCAGCCGTGGTGCAACGCACCCTGGAAAACCGTCTGGGTCAGGACCACGTACTGGTTAATGCCTTTGGTCCACAAGCGGCTGAATTATTCGCCAAGGTGCGCAATGTTCAGATCGTCGCCTGCGGCACCAGCTATCACGCCGGGATGGTTGCCCGTTACTGGCTTGAAAGTTTGGCAGGTATTCCGTGCCAGGTTGAAGTGGCAAGTGAGTTCCGTTATCGCAAAGTGGTAGTCCAGCAGGACACGTTGTTTGTTTCGATTTCGCAATCGGGCGAAACCGCTGACACCTTGGCGGCACTGCGCAATGCCAAAGAGTTGGGTTTCCTGGGCAGTCTGGCCATTTGTAACGTGGGTATCAGCTCGTTGGTACGTGAGTCTGATCTGACGCTGCTGACCCAAGCGGGTCGCGAAATTGGTGTGGCTTCCACCAAAGCGTTCACCACTCAGCTGGTTGGCTTGCTGTTGCTGACCCTGTCATTGGGCCAGGTGCGCGGCACACTGGAGGAGGGTGTTGAAGCGCAATTGGTTGAAGAGCTGCGCCGTTTGCCTGCACGTCTGGGCGAAGCTTTGGCGATGGATAGCATCATCGAAAAAGTCGCCGAGCTGTTTGCGGACAAACACCACACCTTGTTCCTGGGCCGCGGTGCTCAGTTCCCGGTGGCAATGGAAGGTGCTCTCAAGCTCAAGGAAATTTCGTATATCCACGCGGAAGCCTACCCGGCAGGGGAGCTGAAACACGGCCCGCTGGCGCTGGTGGATAACGACATGCCAGTAGTTACCGTTGCACCGAACAATGAATTGTTGGAGAAACTTAAATCCAACCTGCAAGAAGTTCGTGCCCGCGGTGGTGAGTTGGTGGTGTTTGCCGATGAACAAGCAGGCATGACCAATGGCGAAGGTACGCATGTGGTTAACATGCCGCACATCCACGATGTACTGGCGCCGATCCTCTACACCATCCCGCTGCAACTGCTGTCTTACTACGTTGCTGTGCTGAAAGGCACCGACGTAGACCAGCCGCGCAACCTGGCAAAATCCGTCACCGTGGAATAATGCTCAGCGCGACCAGCAGTCGTGGTGGTTTTAGAGAGTTAAAACTTCCGCAGGAGGCGGCCAGGTCTGTCCTACCGTCTCCTGCCTTTCGCCACTCCCCATCCAACGGGCCGCTCAGGCCCGGAAAGTGCCCCGTCCTTTGGGGGATCCCCGCGCCTGATGGATGAACACTGAGCAAAAAGCGCAATTACAGGTGGAAATCGCCCGCAGCCTCCGGCTGGTAAAGCACTTTCCTGATCTCAATCCGGCGGGTCCGATCAGAAATTCTCCAGTCGATGGCGTCCCCCTCCTGATAGCCCAGGATGGCGGCGCCGATGTCTGAAGACACGGAATACTTCCCGGCGTTGCTGTCCGCGTCTTCAGGGTAGACCAAGGCTACTTCGATCTCTTCGTCGTCCAGCTGCAGCAAGGCCCTGGAGTTCATCGTGACGACATTGCACGCCACCTGCTGTGACTTGACGACAATGGCTCGCTCAAGCTCATGTTCGAGTTCAACAACGGCCGGGCCTTGCTCGAGTGCGATTAGACTCTCGAGCCTGGCCTTGTCGATTTCAGTGATGTAGATCCTGGTGGAGTCGCCAACGGCACCTTCGCGCAAGAACTGGAGATAGCGCCCCGCCGTCATGGAAAATGACTTCAATGCCGGTGTTTCGCTCTCAAGCACAAAGCCGCTGCGCAGAAAGGCTTTCAGCGAGCGCGCGTTGTCCGGGTGGATCTTGGCGATGAGCTTCTCGGCCCGCATGTCGAGGAAGGCCAGTTTCATGCCTTCGCGGATCGTGCGAGCGCCAAGGTTTCGTCCCCATTTGTCGCTGTTTCCGATGACCAGGACTATCTCGCAATTTGAGCCGGTCTTGATTAGACGGACAAAGCCCACCGGGGCGTCATGTCGGTCATAGGCCATGAAGAATCGGCCGCCTCGGTTGAATAGATGGGTCAGGATCGGCATTTGAGTACGATCGATGGCTTGCCCGATGGAGCGGGAGACATGACGCGAATCGCTCAGATAGCAGGTGACGCGCTCATCCTCCAACCAATCCATCAGCGTCAACGCATGCGCCCGAGTAATTTCAGGGCACAGCGAAATGAAAGGCTTGTTCATCTTCACCACACTTATTTGTAAAGGATGAAAGCCCTTCATGGCGGCTATGGCCATGACGGTTCTTTCGGCAACCGGCTATTTTAAGACATAACGCGAGTAATGCCGAACAGCCTGGAGAGCTCGAGGAAACCATCGTTTTCGCGAACCTGAACCAATCAAGCGCTCAAGCCTTCGATGAAGCCGACTATCAGTCAGAATGAACAGCGCTGCAGTCTCCTGTCAGTGATACTTGAATTGACTGACCAGTCCTTGTAAATCGACGGCCAGGCGCGCCAGTTGGCTGCTGGCTTGGGCGGTCTGGCTCGCGGAGTCGGTGACCCGATCGGCCGCATCGTTGATATTGACCACGTTCTGATTGATCTCATCCGAGACTGCGCTCTGTTCTTCGGCAGCGCTGGCAATCTGTGTGTTCATGTCATTGATGCTGGTCACCGCAAGGGTGATCTGTTGCAGTGCGCCGCTGACTTGTTGTGCCTGATTGACGCTGTCCTGGGCTCGTGTCTGACTTTGCTGCATGACCGCGGCGGCTTCCCTGGCGCCGGTTTGCAGCTGTTCGATCACCGCCTGGATCTCGCCGATGGACTGTTGCGTGCGCGAGGACAGCGTGCGCACCTCATCAGCCACTACGGCAAAACCGCGACCTTGTTCGCCGGCGCGTGCCGCTTCAATGGCAGCATTGAGCGCTAGCAGGTTGGTTTGTTCGGCGACCCCACGGATAACCCCCAGTACGCTACTGATGCTATTGCTGTTGTCTTGCAGACGGGCAATCACCTGAACGGCGTGTTCTATATCGATGGCGACGATGTCAATTGCATTCACCGCGCTGGCAACTATTTGTTGACCCTGTAGCGCCTGTTGGTCGGTGCTGTCCGCCGAGCGTGCGGCCTGTGAGGCATGACGAGCTACTTCTTGAACGGTAACCGTCATTTCGTTCATTGCCGTGGCGACTTGCTCGATTTCAGCCCGCTGGTTGGCCAACTCGCGCTTGAGCTCTCCGGTAATGGCCGACATTTCCTCGGCGGCCGAGGCTACCTGGGTGGTCGAGCCGGCGACGTTGCCGATCAGCACTCGGACTTTCTCGGCAAAGCTATTGAAGGCGTGCGCCAATTCGGCAAGTTCATCGCGGCCTTTGACCGTCAGACGGCGCGTCAGATCACCTTCACCGGCAGCGATGTCGCGCATGGCAGCGGCGGCAGCCTGAATCGGCTGGACGATGCTGCGAGCGATCAGAGTGGCCAGGAACAGACCAATCGCCAAGGCGATCGCGGCCACGAGAAATGCCATATTGCGCGCATTACTGAGGGCGTTGGCGTAGTAGGTCCGATCCATGGCTATTTCCAACACACCCACTGGCTGGTCGGAGAAGTCACGCACAAGGGCTGCGAATACGGCGACCGTGTGGCCGTTGATCTCGGACTGAATAGTTATTTCCTTTCCACTGAAGGCAGCTTCACGTTGAGCGTTGGAGAGCAGCTGGCTATCGCTGAAGGTGCTGGCGAATGCACTGTATTGACCAGCAGGTTGCTTGAGCATCAAGCCCACGTCGACGTTGTAGCGTTGTTTGAACGACTCGAAGAACGGTTGGCCGAACGACAAACCGAACTCGACGGAGCCGACGTGTCGACCATTGGCCTGAATCGGTGCGACACCACGAATACCCAAACCGGCGATACCGAATTCAATACCCTTCAGGGGGCTGTGTTGGGTGTTGACCTGAACCACCGTTTTGCGGATGGCTGATAAGTCATCGCCGAATTTATTCGGCTCGTGTACGCGCAGAAATGAGGTGGCCGGCGGCTGGTGAAATTGAAACTGGCTCACGCCGTACTGGCGCTTCATGTTTGAGAACCCGGGTACGAACAATGCGGCTAGGCGCTCGCGATCACCTCCAGCCATGGCTTGCTGGACTTCGGGGATACCGGCCACCAACGCAGACAAACGTTCGGACATCACGGCTTCAGAGGCAATGGCATTGCTAATGTTATTGAACAAACCGCGCAATTCACGTTGTTCGGCTTCGGCGATTACATTGTTAAAACGACTTAGAAAAATCGTCAGCAGCGCCGTGACGGTCAAGGCAAGAAGCAGCACCATACTGATGGCGATACGATGACCGATTTTCAAATTGCTAAACAAGGTCGAGCTCCAGAGGGTTATGTTTTTAGTTGTTATTTTTTGCCGAAATCAGATGGCTTTGCGGTGAGGCGGGGGTGTTCTACATGCTGGAGAAGCATCGGCCGCAGGCCAGCATTCTTGAGGTATTAAGTGCGGGCTCGCCGCCTGCCGTGGGTTTACGTGCACTGATGCTCATGGCGGTATCAACGTTTAGTTTTGAGCTATGCAAGCTAACCTCTTATGCCGCAAGGTGGCGTGCGGCCATGAACTGAAAAGGAACATTCAGTTCAGTGTTTTTGGCCCGAGTCTCGTTCCTTTATTGAGGCGTTTGTATGTTTAAGCACTTTTTCAAACCCGCCCGCACCAGTGCGGTTTTTTTACTGTCGTGCCTGGCCACTTCTATTGCCTGTGCAGCTGATAAAACCGTTTACCCGGATGCCGCGGCCAGCGACCCTGCAAAAATGGGCTGGATGGTCGGCGCTCCGCCACCGCCTGACCGAATCGTGCGTTTTGCCGATGGCAGTTATTTCAACTTTCCGGCCATGCGCTGGAGTGTTTCCAATTTTCGTCAATTGATGCCCACCACTAATGTTTCTCGTGGATTGGGAGTGGGCGCGTCGGTGCCGCTGGCGCGAGCCTTGCGCACGGATATCGACACGCTGACATTTGTGCCATTGGGCGCGAAACAGCCGATGACCTGGGAGCAATCGTTGGCGGCGAATTACACCGATGGCATCGTCGTGTTGCATCGCGGGAAAATTATTTATGAGCGCTACTTTGGTGTACTGAACCCAGAGGGCGAGCATGGCGCGATGTCGGTCACCAAATCGGTGGTCGGTACTTTGGGCGCGATGCTGGTGGCCGATGGCACCCTGGATGCGAATAAAAAAGTTGCGGACTATGTGCCCGAACTGGGCGCCTCTGCCTTTGGCAATGCCACCTTGCGCCAAGTGCTCGACATGACCACGGGTCTCAAATACAGCGAAGATTATGCCGACCCTAACGCTGAAGTCTGGCAACACGCGCAAGCAGGCAGCCCACTGCCAAAACCCAAGGACTATACCGGCCCGCGCAGTTACATGGAGTTTTTGCTGACGGTCAAACCGCTCGGCGAGCACGGCAAAGCCTTTGCGTATAAAACAGTGAACACCGATGTGCTGGGCTGGGTGATCGCACGGGTGACCGGGCGCAACGTCGCACAGTTGCTGTCGGAAAAAGTTTGGCAGCGCATCGGCGCTGAACAGGATGCGTACTTCACCGTCGACTCTATTGGCACTCCGTTCGCCGGAGGTGGGCTGAACACTGGCCTGCGAGACTTGGCGCGGTTTGGCGAGATGATCCGCAACGACGGCCAGTACCTGGGCCAGCAGATTGTGCCCAAGGCGGTCGTGGATGATATTCGTGGCGGTGGTGACAAAGCCGCCTTTGCCAAGGCCGGTTATGACCTGCTCAAAGGCGGCAGTTATCGGAACATGTGGTGGGTCACGCACAACGCCGATGGTGCCTTTATGGCTCGCGGCGTTTATGGTCAGCGCATTTACATCGACCCGAAAGCCGAGATGGTGATTGTGCGTTATGCCTCCAATCCGATTGCCAGTAACTCGGCGAACGACCCGGTGACTATCCCTGCATTTGAGGCCCTGGCCCAGCAGCTGATTAGTCACCCGTAATGACAATACGCACGATCTTTATACAACGATGAAGATCGTGCGTACTGACTGATAACCTCCTGCTTCTACCCCGTGGAACTGACAGCATTCGGTAATCGTCTACCCTATAGTTTCGACGTCTGAACGAAGGAGGACTTACTGATGCTTGCGCAACTGCCACCGGCCTTACAAAAACTTCAGCTTCCATTACGCCTAAGGCTTTGGGATGGACACGAGTTTAATTTTGGCCCGACGCCCAGTGTCACGATCGTGGTCAAGGACCCACAGCTCGTGGCGGAGTTTACACACCCCAGCCTTGGTCTATTGGGTAGCGCGTTTGTTGAAGGGCGACTGGAACTGGAGGGTTCCATCAGCGAAGTGGTCCGTGTGTGCGATGAGTTGAGTCAGGCACTTATGGACGGCGATGAGGACACTGCCCGCACGCGCATTCATCACGACAAGGCTACCGATGCTGCATCGATCTCTTACCATTACGACCTCTCCAACGATTTCTATCAGCTGTGGCTCGACCGAGACATGGCGTATTCCTGTGCCTATTTTGAAACGGGTGAAGAGAGCCTGGATGATGCACAGCAAGCCAAGTTTCGGCTGCTGTGTCGCAAGTTGCGGCTAAAGCCTGGTGAGTATTTGTTAGATGTTGGCTGTGGTTGGGGCGGGCTGGCGCGTTTTGCCGCACGTGAATTTGGAGTCAAAGTCTTCGGCATTACACTGAGCAAGGAGCAATTGGCATTGGCCCGTGAGCGGGTCAAGACCGAAGGTCTGCAAGATAAGGTTGAGCTGCAACTGCTGGATTATCGTGATTTGCCGCAAGACGGTCGATTCGACAAAATCGTCAGCGTTGGAATGTTTGAACACGTGGGGCACGCTAACCTGCGTGAGTACTGTGAAATCTTGTCCAAGGCTGTGCGTGAAGGCGGTTTAGTGATGAACCATGGCATCACCTCCAAGCACACCGATGGCCGTCCGGTGGGGCGTGGTGCCGGGGACTTTATCGACCGTTATGTATTCCCCAATGGCGAGCTGCCGCACCTTTCGATGATCACCGCCGAGATTAGTGAGGCTGGCCTGGAGGTGGTTGATGTCGAAAGCCTGCGCCTGCATTACGCGCGCACGCTGGAACATTGGAGTCAGCGCCTGGAGCACAATCTTGAAGCCGCCGCCAAGCAAGTGCCCGAGCAAACCTTGCGTATCTGGCGCTTGTATCTGGCGGGTTGTGCGTACGCCTTCGCTCGTGGCTGGATCAACATCGACCAGATTCTGGCGACCAAAGCGTATGCCGATGGCTCACTCGAATTACCAGCGACCCGTAGGGACATTTACAGCTGAGTGTTATTTGTCTTAATAAAAAGGCCGTGCCGCATAAAGCGACACGGCCTTTTTTACAGGACCGGCGAAACCAATCGAGCCACGCGCATCGCCAGTTGCTGCCAACGGTGGGTGGCTTTTATATCGGCTTCGGTGATCTCCCGAGAGAGGGCGAAGTCATCCAGCAGCATGTGCTCGACTTCTTTGGCGAATGTTTCATCAACGGTGAGCAGCATCACTTCAAAGTTAAGGCGGAACGAACGGTTGTCCATGTTGGCGCTACCAATGGCGCTGACCTCATCGTCCACCAGTACCACTTTCTGATGCACAAAGCCGGGTTGATAACGGAAGATCCGCACCCCTGCGCGCACCGCTTCGAAGGCATACAGACTGGATGCGGCATAAACAATTTTATGGTCGGGCCGCGACGGTATCAGGATGCGCACATCCACCCCGCGCAAGACGGCGAGTCTTAAGGCGGCGAATACCGCTTCGTCGGGGACAAAGTACGGGGTCGTGATCCATACCCTGTGGTTGGCTGCGTGGATGGCTTCGACGAAAAACAGCGAGCAGGTTTCGAAAGGGTCAGCCGGGCCGCTGGCCAAGAATTGGCAGAGCACACCACTGTCGGGGTAGCTCTGTGGCAGGATCAGCGGTGGCAGTTTACGGGCAGCCCAGAACCAGTCCTCAGCAAAGGACTCTTGCAGGCAAGCGACTACTGGGCCACTCACGTTGACGTGGGTATCGCGCCACGGTGACAGCGGTGGCTTGGCTCCCAGGTATTCATCCCCCACGTTGTGTCCGCCGACAAAGCCTTGAACACCATCGACTACAACCACTTTTCGGTGGTTACGAAAGTTGATCTGGAAGCGACTGATCCAACCGCCACGGGTGGCAAATGCACGCACTTGTACTCCGCCAACGCGTAAGGTTTCGGCATATGATTTCGGCAAGGAGTGGCTGCCGATACTGTCGTACAGCAAATACACCGCGACACCTTCCGCGGCTTTTTCCAACAGTAGGGCGTGTAATCTCATTCCCAGCTCATCGTCGTGGACGATAAAAAATTGAACCAGTACCACCTCTTTAGCGCCGCGAATCGCGCTAAAGATAGCGTCGAAGGTGGCGGTACCATTAATCAGCAAACGCACTGAGTTGTTCGCCAGGCAAGGCATTCGTCCCAACTTCGGCATGGCTCGCAGCGAGGTATAGGCTTTTGAGTTGCGAGCGGCGAGGGCCTCCTCAACCCAAGGGCGCCAGTTCAAGTCGGTGATGGCTTCACGCATTTCCTGGTTGGCTTCGCGTCGGGCACGTATGTAATCGTCGAATGTGCTGCGGCCAAAGATCAGATACGGGATGAGTGTGAGGTAAGGAATAAAGAATAACGACATGGCCCATGCAATTGAGCCCTGCGCTGTTCTGACGGTTAATACCGCGTGTACCGCAGCAATCAAGCCTAAGCTGTGGATCAGTAAAATGAGATAACCAAAAACGTGTGGGCCTAGATAATCCATGCGTATCCTTGCTCCTGATATCCAGCGCTAAGTACTAACAGACCATGCTCTGTTATGAATGTCCCTTTTTGTTGCGGGTGCAACCCCCGTCCATTTTTGACGTCTAACACGGACACTTCCGTAGGAGTTACTTGATGAATGTTCGTATGCTTGGGCTGTTCATGGCCTGTGGTTTATCGATCCCGGTGGCCCAGGCCCAAATGCTGCAACCGGGGCTTTGGGAGCTGACTTCGAGCAACATGCAGGTGGATGGCCAGCAGTTGCCTGACCTGCAAGTCATGTTAGGCCAATTGCAAAATATGCTGACGCCGGAACAAAAAGCTCAGTTGGAAAATCAGGGACTCACCATGGGCGGCAAAGGTGTTCGCGTGTGCCTGACGCCTGAACAAGTAAAGTCCGATGAGATCCCGCTGACCGACCCGAAGTCAGGTTGTAACCAGCAGATTACTGAGCGTAGTGGAAATCAGTGGAAGTTCCGCTTTAGTTGTCCAAAAGCTCAAGGCGCCGGAGTGGCAACATTCGCCAGTGATCGTGAGTTCAGCACCCAAGTGAACGGTACTTTCAATGCGACCGGTATTCAGCAAAAAGGCAGCATGGATACCCGTGCTGTCTGGCTCGGACAAAACTGTGGAACAGTCAAACCACGGCTCGATTAACGCGTGTACGCACTGCAACTTTTAGTTCCACGTGGAACATTCCGTTTTTCAGAGGCGCATGGAAATTCGTCAGATAGTCCTTTTCTCCGTGGTTGTTGAGAAATAAGAGCAAATATTTTTTTTAAAAAGCAGCGAGTTCAGGTCCTGCGGCGAGGTCACTTTTAGCGCTTCATTTAAGTGTAAGAGTGGTTATATTATAACAATCTAAGCGCTGTGAATTGTTATAATGTATCATCTTGGTGCGGTCGAAATCGCTCCCGCTAGCATGCGGGCGTTTTTGACTGCCTACCCTGATGAGGAACTCCCATGCCTAAACGTCTGCCAGTGACAGTGTTGTCCGGTTTTCTTGGAGCAGGAAAAAGCACGCTGCTGAATTATATTTTGCGTAATCGCGAGAGCCTGCGCGTCGCGGTGATCGTCAACGATATGAGCGAAATCAATATTGATGGTGGCGAGGTTCAGCGCGACGTGAGCTTGAATCGTGCGCAAGAAAAATTAGTTGAAATGAGCAATGGCTGCATCTGCTGCACCCTGCGCGAAGACCTTTTGGAGGAAGTCAGCAAGTTGGCCAAGGACGGTCGCTTTGATTATTTATTGATCGAGTCAACCGGCATTTCAGAACCGTTACCGGTGGCTGAAACTTTCACCTTTCGCGACGACTCAGGTCAAAGCCTGGCCGATATTGCCCGTTTGGACACTATGGTCACAGTGGTCGATGGTCTGAATTTTTTGCAGGATTATCAGGCCTCGGAGAGTCTGGCATCGCGAGGTGAAACCCTTGGCGAAGAGGATGAGCGTTCAATTACTGATCTGTTGATTGAGCAAGTTGAATTTGCTGACGTTATTTTGATCAGCAAAATTGACCTCATCAGCACTGCAGAGCGGCAGGAATTAATCGCCATTCTGGAGCGTTTGAATGCTCAGGCCGAAATAATTCCGATGGTTATGGGTGAAATCCCGCTGAAAAAAATTCTCGATACTGGGCGTTTTGACTTTGAACGTGCGGCCCAAGCGCCAGGTTGGTTGCAAGAGTTGCGCGGTGAACATGTACCTGAAACTGAAGAATATGGCATTGCCTCAACCGCTTACCGTGCACGGCGACCATTTCATCCCGAACGCTTTTTTAATTTTATTGATCGTCCCTGGACCAACGGAAAACTACTGCGCTCAAAAGGTTTTTTTTGGTTGGCCAGCAAATATAAAGAAGCGGGCAGTTGGTCCCAGGCGGGTAGCCTGATGCGTTATGGCTTTGCCGGGCGTTGGTGGCGGTTTGTTCCTCAAGACCAGTGGCCACAAGACCCGGAAACCAAGGCTGAAATCCTTAAAAAATGGTTACCGGACACTGCTGACTGCCGTCAGGAACTGGTGTTTATCGGCCAGCACATCGATTTTTCTCTGCTCACAGCTGAACTCGACGCTTGTTTGCTCAATGATGAGGAGATGGTCGTGGGTGAAGAGGGCTGGCAACACCTGAGCGATCCGTTTGGTGACTGGCATGAAGAGGTGGCTGCGGGATGAATCTGCGCGTGTTGCAAAGCGATCTGCCTGAGGCATATTGCTTGCTTCGATTCCTATAGAAGCTGGCGATGATGTTGCAGAACATTCCTACCCACGTGATCGCCGGCCCCCTAGGCGCTGGCAAAACCAGTCTGATTCAGCACCTGATGGCGCAGAAGCCCGTGCACGAGCGTTGGGCGGTGCTGGTCAATGAGTTTGGTCAAATAGGCTTGGATGCGGCCCTGATGAGCCAGGGAGGCGATGCAATTGCCATTGCCGAATTGGCAGGCGGTTGCGTGTGCTGTGTAAATGGCGCGCCTTTTCAGATTGGGTTGAGCCGTCTTTTACGCAAGGCACAACCCGATCGACTGTTTATCGAGCCGTCCGGCTTGGGGCATCCCGCGCAAATTCTGAAGCAGCTCAGTGCAGCGCCCTGGCTCGGGGTTTTGGCGTTGCAACCGTGCGTTATGGTGCTTGATGCGCGAGCGCTAGCTCAGGGCAAGCCGCTGCCTGAGACCCAACAAGCGGCCCTGAAAAGTGCCGGTTTAGTGGTCATGAATAAATCTAATAGTGTCCAAAACGAGCAACGTGAGCAGATTGCATACGGCCTGCCAAATTGCCCCATTCTATGGGTCGAATATAGCCGGATCCCTTTAAATACGCTGCCTGCAGCCTACATGAATGATATTCATCCTGTGGATAACTCGTTGATTTATAAGGATTTTAATCAAATAGTCAGCGTATTTACCGACCCTCAAACACCGATTGTGATGACTCAACTTCAGCCTGAGGGGTGGAGCGCGGGTTGGCGTTGGCATGCCTCCCGACAATTTGATTTGAGCCGACTGCAGCAGTGGCTGGAAAGCTTGAATTGGCGGCGTGCAAAGCTGGTTATTCACGCTCCAGTGGGCTGGTTTTCAAATAATGCAGTGGATAACGCCCCTGCGCAGTGGAAATCGAGCGAGTGGTGCAAGGATTCACGTATCGAGCTGATTTTTGATCACCCCCAAGACCTGGATTTACTCCGGACTGGGCTGGAAAGTTGTCTCCACAAGCCATCTGAGCAGCGTTGATCAGGCTCAAGCGCTTTAATCGGAGTAACTGTGCTGTAAAAAAGCCCTTTCAGTACTTTTTTGGAGGGTGGTCGAGCGAAAAGAGCCCAGAAACAGGGCGTTTTAAGCTGATTTTGTGCTGGTAAAGTTGTCCTACAATTTAAGGTGTGCGGATTTATTTCCCCCCAAAAAAACCCTTGAGATAGGTCTATCTCAAGGGTTTAAGACCGTTTAAGGCGAGCTTTTACTAGCTGGTGACGAGTTATCCACAGGCGCTTTGCGGGCTGGGCATCAATGGCGGGTCTTGCTGTGTTCTTGGCGCCATTGGCTGAGTTCAATTACCTGAGCGCTAGGAATTTCGTCCGGTGTGGGTTCCGTTCTGATTGGGTAGGGCGGCAGGTCGATTTTTGCGCTGTGAGCGCCAAATTGCGTGATGGTCCCGGTGTGGCGTTGCTCACCCGTTACCGTGAATTCGAAGTTATACACACGAGCCAGACGCTTGCGACCGTTGGCATCGGCAATCAAACCGATTTTTTTGAGGGCGACGTTTTCATCCAGTAACTCGATGTCGAGTTTTTTACAGTGCTGTTTGACTCGCTCCAGCGCACGCTCGCGAAGACCGTGGTTGTGCCACAGCCAGGCCGCGCCAGTTGCCAGCAGCATCAGCACAAACATATTTCCAAGGGTCAGCATTACGTGTGCTCCAACAGGTTCGGCTCAGCTTAACTGCGTCTTCAACCTGTCGTACAGGTTGCTTTTCATCGCATACTGCGTGGCTTGAATCCATCCGTAGTCTGGAATCCGGCATGAAACGTACACCTCATTTACTCGCCATCCAATCCCACGTGGTTTTCGGCCATGCCGGCAACAGCGCCGCTGTTTTCCCCATGCAGCGCGTTGGGGTAAACGTATGGCCTTTGAACACAGTGCAATTCTCTAACCATACCCAGTATGGTCAGTGGGCGGGCGAAGTATTGGCGCCTGAACAGATTCCTGCACTGGTGGACGGCATCGCCGCGATCGGTGAGCTAGGCAACTGTGATGCGGTCTTGTCCGGCTATCTGGGCAGCGCTGCGCAGGGGCGCGCCATTCTGAGTGGAGTGGCGCGCATCAAGGCCGTCAACCCCAAGGCGTTGTACCTCTGTGATCCGGTGATGGGCCACCCTGAGAAAGGCTGCATCGTCGCTCAGGAAGTCAGTGACTTTTTGCTCGATGAAGCCGCAGCGATGGCCGACTTTCTGTGTCCGAATCAACTGGAGCTGGACAGTTTCTGCGGTCGCCATCCGCAATCCTTGTTCGATTGCCTGGCAATGGCGCGCAGTCTGCTGGCACGCGGCCCGAAAGCGGTGCTGGTGAAGCATCTGTCTTATCCCGGCAAACCGGCAGAAAATTTTGAAATGCTGCTGGTGACGGCCGAAGGGAGCTGGCACTTGTGCCGTCCACTACTGGCTTTTCCACGTCAGCCGGTGGGCGTGGGCGACCTGACGTCCGGATTGTTCCTGGCGCGGGTATTACTGGGTGACAGCTTGGTTGCCGCGTTTGAGTTTACGGCGGCTGCGGTGCACGAAGTACTGCTCGAAACCCAGGCCTGCACCAGCTACGAGTTGCAACTGGTACGGGCCCAGGATCGCATCGCCCATCCGCGTGTGCGGTTTGAGGCGATGCCGATCAGTTTGTAAGTCTGCGGGATTTACATTGTGGGAGCGGGCTTGCTCGCGATTGCATCACCTCGGAGTGTCAGATGTACCGAGTTGCATGCATCGCGAGCAAGCCCGCTCCCACAGGTGAAATATACCCAGTCGTTACACCGTTTCGTCTTTCAATTCACGGTAGCGCTGTTCCAGCTCCTGACGGATCTGGCGGCGTTGCTTGCCCTGGATAAAGCGGCGTTTGTCTTCGCTGTTGATCGGCTGCAATGGCGGTACAGCAGCCGGTTTGCGGTCGTCATCCACGGACACCATGGTGAAGAAGCAGCTGTTGGTGTGGCGCACCGAGCGCTCACGGATGTTTTCGGTGACGACTTTGATCCCCACTTCCATCGACGTGTTGCCGGTGTAGTTGACCGACGCCAGGAAGGTCACCAGTTCGCCGACATGAATCGGTTCACGAAAAATAACCTGGTCCACCGACAAGGTGACCACATAGCGTCCTGCATAGCGGCTGGCGCAGGCGTAAGCGACTTCATCGAGGTACTTGAGTAGGGTACCGCCGTGAACATTGCCAGAAAAATTGGCCATGTCCGGGGTCATCAGGACCGTCATCGACAGTTGGGCGTTTCCGGGTTCCATAGCAACAGGCTCGTGGTTGTGGTGCAGCAATGAAATGGGTACCTCTGCGGATACTTGTCTATTTTTGAAACAGTTATTAACGGGACGCTGCCGTTTTGGCTGCCGTCACGCCCAGATGTATCTGTTTCCATATATTGCACTGCCTTTTTACGGCAAGTCGCGGTGTTAACCTGCAAAAGCCCGACAAATGGGTAATTCCTACATTTTAAACAGTCTATGCGCACAGCTTTATAGCCTGTGTCTGTCGCTCTGTTGCTGAGAAACGCTTAAACAAGGAGCCCCTCGCCATGCATGCCATCAGTTTTATTCAGGATCTGGCAGTCATCATGCTGGTCGCGGGTGTGGTGACCATTCTCTTCCACCGATTCAAGCAACCGGTAGTGCTGGGCTATATCGTTGCGGGTTTTATTATCGGTCCGCACACCCCGCCGTTTGGCTTGATCCACGATGAACAGACAATCAAAACCCTGGCCGAGCTGGGGGTGATTTTTTTGATGTTTTGCCTGGGGCTGGAGTTCAGCCTGCGTAAATTGTTCAAGGTCGGGGCTACGGCTTTTATCGCAGCGTTTATGGAAATTACGCTGATGATCTGGATCGGCTACGAAATTGGCCGCTGGTTCGACTGGAACACCATGGATTCGCTGTTTTTGGGCGCGATTCTGGCCATTTCATCGACCACCATCATCGTCAAAGCGCTTAACGATCTGAAGATGAAAAACGAGCGTTTCGCGCAGTTGATTTTCGGTGTCTTGATCGTTGAAGACATTCTTGGAATCGGGATCATTGCGCTGCTGTCGAGCATCGCGGTCAGCGGCAGCGTGAGCCCTGAAGAGGTGTTTTCGACCGTCGGCAAGTTGTCGCTGTTTATGATCGTGGCGCTGGTCATTGGTATTTTGCTGGTACCGCGGGTGCTGGCGTATGTGGCCCGTTTCGAAAGCAACGAGATGTTGCTGATTACTGTGCTCGGCCTGTGTTTTGGTTTCTGCCTGTTGGTGGTCAAACTGGAATACAGCATGGTGCTGGGGGCCTTTTTGATCGGCGCAATCATGGCCGAATCGCGGCAATTGCTGAAAATTGAACGCCTGATCGAGCCGGTACGTGACTTGTTCAGCGCCATCTTTTTCGTCGCCATCGGATTGATGCTCGACCCTGCAATCCTGTTGGAATATGCATTGCCAATTGTGGTGATCACCGTTGCCGTGGTGCTGGGCAAGATGCTGTCTTGTGGCCTGGGCGCGTTTATCGCGGGCAATGACGGACGCACCTCGCTGCGGGTCGGGATGGGGCTTTCTCAGATTGGTGAGTTTTCTTTCATTATCGCGGCGCTGGGTATGACATTGCAGGTCACCAGCAGCTTCCTGTACCCCGTAGCGGTCGCTGTATCGGTATTGACGACCCTGATGACGCCTTACCTGATTCGCGCCGCAGATCCGCTCTCACTCAAGCTGGCGCAGGTGATGCCAAATCGCCTGTCGCGGGTATTTGGCTTGTATGGCGAATGGCTACGCAGTATTCAGCCGCAGGGAGAAGGGGCGTTATTGGCGGCCATGATCCGCAAAATTTTGCTGCAGGTTGGGGTCAATCTGGCTTTGGTCATCGCTATTTTCTTTGCTGGCGGTTATTTCGCGCCTCGGATCGGGCGTTATTTACAGGGCTGGGTTCTGGAACCGAGTTGGCAAAAAGGGATGATTTGGGGCGCGGCCTTGCTGTTGTCGCTACCGTTTCTGATCGCGGCCTATCGCAAGCTCAAAGCGCTTTCGATGCTCTTGGCCGAGATGGGGGTCAAGCCTGAAATGGCCGGGCGGCACACACAGCGCGTGCGTCGAGTGATCGCCGAAGTGATCCCGATTTTGTCGTTGCTGGTGATTTTTCTGCTGTTGGCAGCGCTGTCGGCGAGCATTTTGCCCACCAATGAACTGCTGATGGTGATCGCGGTGGTGGCAGCGGTGGTGGCTGCAGTGCTGTGGCGCTGGTTTATCCGCGTGCATACGCGCATGCAGGTGGCGCTGTTGGAGACGCTGGACAATCACAAGGAGGAGGGTGGGCACTGACTGCCCGCTGACCAAAGGCTGGAAAGCGGGCGTGCCGAGGCAGGTATCAGCTTTCCAGCCAGACGTCTCGCGCCCAGTGCCAGACTGATTCCCAAGTCTCTTCGGTGACGAGTTCTTCTTCGCCGGACCACAGCACCACGGTGCCGTCTTCTTCAACGCAGTAGTAGTCGTCGCCATCCTGACAAATCGGAATCAGCTCGCGTGGTACACCCAAGTCCCAAGCGGTTGCTGCGACTTCAGGCAGGTAGGTATGGGACTGTGGATCGGTCACAGTGACCGGCTCCAGGCTGCCGTACACGACATCACTGACGGTCAGCAAAAATTCTCTGAAGACAAACGGGATATCGATGAACAGTTGTTCTTCGATTTCCACCAACTGGTCTTCTTCAGGCAGTTCCAGGGGAACTGGTACAGGTTCATTTTTTTCGCGTAGCTCTTCGATGATCTCTTCCACGACCTCAATCCTCATGCTCTATGGCGCGGTTTATATGACGCGCTTTATACAGTAGCTCGTTATAAGTGCAATCGTGAAATGCAAAGCCCCGGACAAGTCCGGGGCTTTGGTTACAGCAGATGATGCCTGTGGGATCAGCCGTTCTGGCGGATACCCGCGACCAGCCAAGGCTGGTTCTCGCCCTGCTGGCGTTCCATGTTCCAGCTTTCGCTGAAGACTTCGCCCTGGTCAAAGCGCGAAGTTTTCGACAAGCCGCTGAAGGTCAGGGTGGCAATGGTTTTGTCTGCGCGATCATCCAGGCCGTCCAGCTGTACGGTCAGGTTGTCGATGTAGGTGGAGTTGAAGCCATCACCCAGATCAGCGCGTTCACGCTTGAGGAAGTCGAGCATCTGCGGAGTGACGAACTCGGCGATCTTGTCCATTTCGTTGGCATCCCAGTGCTGTTGCAGGGACTGGAAATGGTTGCGCGCAGCTTCCAGGAAGTTTTGCTCGTTGAACCAGGCTGGAGCATTGATCACCGGACGGGCGGATGCCGCTGAGCCGCCGCCGAAGATCGACGAAGCAGCAGGCTTGGCATCGAACGCTTCGCGTTGCATTGGCGCGTGGCCCGCAGGGACCATGTGAGCCTGTTGCTTGCGGCGACGGGCGGCAACGAAACGGAAGATCAGGAAGGCGATGACGGCCATGATCAGGATGTCGAAGATTTGCATGCCCTGGAAGCCGTCGCCCATGAACATGGACGCCAGCAGGCCGCCGGCAGCGAGGCCAGCCAGAGGGCCTAACCAGCGTGAAGCACCACCGGCTTTAGCGGCAGCGCCTGCAGCACCAGCAGCCGCAGCAGGGGCGGCGGCTGGAGCAGCCTGGCGCGTTTGGTGGCTAGGGGCCGAACCAAAGCTTTTGCCGCCGCCGAAGCGCTTGGCGTTTGCGTCGAGGCTCATCGTCAAGCCGATGCACAACGCCATGGCGATGCTAAGAAAACGTTTCATAAAGGGTTCCCATTTGTGGATGACACGCGAGCCATGTTGCACAGGTGAGGTGTGACTGGCTAGCGGTAGAGTGTTTCGGGTTTTTTCCTGTATCGCAGTAGGACTAGTCCTATTATTGCGTGAGATCTGTAGGAGCGAGCTTGCTCGCGATGATCTTAAGTACGCTACGTTTATTCAGTAAACACGCGTTATCGACCATCGCGAGCAAGCTCGCTCCTACAGTCAGCAGTTGTCGATTGCTGTCAGACCGCCTCAAGCTTGGCGTAGCCCATCATCAGCCACTTGCTGCCCTCGGAGAAGTTCACTTGCACCCGTGCCTGAGCGCCAGCGCCCTCAAAGTTGAGGATGACGCCTTCACCAAACACCGCGTGCTTGACCATTTGACCGAGTTTGAATTCGGTCTCTGGAATCTCCGAGCCACCAAACAAAGTGCTGGCGCTTTGCTTTTGACCGCCGCCGAAAGGACGGCTGACGCTGTTGGACAGTCGAACTTCTTGAATCAGACCTTTTGGTACTTCGCGTACGAAGCGTGAAACCTTGTTGTAGGTTTCGCTGCCGTACAGGCGCCGGGTTTCAGCGTAGGTCATGACCAGGTTTTGCATCGCCCGGGTGATGCCCACGTAGGCCAGACGGCGCTCCTCTTCAAGGCGGCCAGGCTCTTCCAGGCTCATCTTGTGGGGGAACAATCCTTCTTCCATGCCGACCAGGAACACATACGGGAACTCCAGGCCTTTGGCGCTATGCAGCGTCATCAGCTGGATGCCGTCTTCGTGTTCTTCGGCCTGAGTGTCGCCGGCTTCCAGCGAAGCGTGGCCGAGGAACGCCGCCAACGGTGACAACTCCTCGTCTTCTTCGTTGTTTTCGAAGTTGCGTGCCGCGCTCACCAGTTCCTCAAGGTTTTCTACCCGGGCCTGGCCTTTTTCGCCTTTTTCCGCCTGATGGTAGGCAATCAGCCCGCTTTGCTCGATCACCGTTTGGGTCATCAAATGCAGCGGCATCTCCATGACTTTGGCGGCCAGGTTATCGATCAGCTCGATAAAACCGGCAATGGCGCCAGAAGCTCGACCGGGCAAGGCCTTGTTGGCAATCAACTGACGCATCGCTTCCCACATCGACACATCGCTGTGACGGGCGTGATCACGAATGGCTTCGACGGTTTTTTCGCCAATGCCACGTGCCGGTACATTAATTACCCGTTCCAGCGCGGCATCGTTGCCACGGCCTTCGAGCAGGCGCATGTAGGCCATGGCATTTTTAATTTCAGCACGTTCGAAGAAGCGCTGGCCGCCATAAATACGGTACGGAATACGCTCGCGCAGCAATGCCTCTTCCAGCACCCGCGATTGGGCGTTGGAGCGATACAAAATAGCAATGTCGCTATGGGCAAGGCCGGTTTTAAGGGCACTTTCGATGGTTTCGACCACGTAGCGCGCTTCGTCATGCTCGTTGAAGGCAGCGTATAAATTGATCGCTTCGCCTTCGCCGCCGTCGGTCCACAGCTCTTTGCCCATGCGCCCGGTGTTGTTGGCAATCAGGGCGTTGGCTGCTTTAAGGATGCCAGCGGTGGAACGATAGTTTTGCTCCAGACGAATGGTTTCGGCGTCCGGGAAGTCGGTGGAGTACTGGTAAATGTTTTCAATCTTGGCGCCGCGCCAGCCGTAAATCGACTGATCGTCGTCGCCCACCACCATCAGGCTGTCGCCGCCTTGGGCCAGCAGCCGCAGCCAGGCATATTGAACGGCGTTGGTGTCCTGGAATTCGTCCACCAGAATGTGTCGGAAGCGCTTCTGGTAATGCGCCAGCAAGCCTGGGTTGTCGCGCCACAGGTCCAGAGCCCGTAACAGCAGCTCAGAAAAGTCGATGACACCCGCGCGTTGGCACGCGACCTCATAGGCCTCGTAAATATTGCGCATGGTGGCCAGGAACAAATCGCCGCTGGCTTGAATATGTTTAGGGCGCAGACCTTCGTCTTTTTGGCCGTTGATAAACCATTGCGCCTGACGCACCGGCCAGCGCTGTTCATCCAGCCCCAGTTCACGAATCACACGTTTGACCAAGCGTTGCTGGTCATCGCTGTCGAGAATCTGGAAGGTCTGGCTCAGCCCGGCTTCTTGCCAGTGAGCCCGCAACAGGCGGTGAGCGAGGCCGTGGAAGGTGCCGACCCACATGCCGGCCGGGTTGATACCCATCAGTTGCTCGATGCGATGGCGCATCTCGGCAGCGGCCTTGTTGGTGAATGTCACCGACAATACAGAGTGAGGGGATGCGTTTTCGACCTGGATCAACCAGGCGATACGGTGCACCAGCACACGGGTTTTGCCGGAACCTGCGCCGGCGAGAACCAACTGACGCCCCACACTGGCCGTGACGGCCTGACGTTGGGCATCGTTGAGGGAATTTAACAAGAGAGAGAGATCATCGCGCATCGCGCATTCTAGGTGGATGGATCAAACCGGGCAAATACCAATCCCGCCCAGTGCTTCCATTCGTCGCAGTCTTGGCTGTGATCGGCTTGAATTACGCCGCGATGTAGTCTTTTTGTAGTGCGCCAAAGGGCTACATAGAGCCAAAGCAGCGTAATTTGGGGGTAGGGCAGGGCTTGGTGTTGTGGATTGGCTGGGCAGAAAACGAATTCTTGTAGTATAACTACAAGATTGCTACAACCCCGGCACCTGCCACTTACAGACCGAGTCCTGCCCTTTGAACTTGCTGCAACATATCGCCCAGTCACGCCACCTGTTACGTAAATCGGAACTCAAGGTCGCCGATCACGTGCTGCTTGATCCTGCGGCTGTAATGCACAGTTCCATGGCTGACCTAGCTCACAGTGTCGGCATCAGCGAACCCACTATTGTGCGTTTTTGCCGGGCGATTGGCTGTTCCGGGTTTCAGGACTTGAAACTCAAGCTGGCGCAAAGCCTGGCGGCGGGTGCCAGCTTTGGTCAGTTTGCGATTCATGAAGACGATTCGGTGGCTGATTACAGCCTGAAAATCTTCGACACCACGTTGCACACCTTGATGGAAGTCCGCGAAAAGCTTGATCCGGTTGCGTTGCAGCGTGCCGTTACGGCCATGTCGCAAGCGCAACGGGTCGAGTTCTACGGCTTTGGCGCGTCAGGTGCGGTGGCGGCAGATGCGCAGCACAAATTTTTCCGCTTGTTGCTGACCGCGGCGGCGTATTCCGACCCGCATATGCAAGCGATGTCGGCAGCCACCCTCAAACCTACCGATGTGGCAATTTGCATCTCCCAGTCGGGGCGCTCCAAGGATTTGTTGATCACCGCCAATCTGGTGCGTGAAAGCGGCGCGACCTTGATTACCTTGTGCCCGAGCCAAACGCCATTGGCTGAGCTTGCAACGGTTAATCTAGCGATCGACGTACACGAAGACACCGAAATCTACACTCCGCTGACTTCGCGTATCGCCCATCTGGTAGTGATTGACGTACTGGCGATGGGCGTTGCCATGGCGCGCGGCCCGAGCCTGGTCAACCACCTCAAAAGCGTCAAGCGCAGCCTTCGCAGCCTGCGCCTGTCGCCCAAGTCGATGAAAAATATCGAAGATTAAAAGTTCTCAAAACCGACCTGTAGGAGCGAGCTTGCTCGCGATTGCTGCACACGTTGCATCGCGAGCAAGCTCGCTCCTACAGAAGTAATGCTTCTGTCATCCCTCCTTCGCCTTTTCGTCACAAACAACGTGCATCGTTAAGCTCCCGTACACGCCTTGGGAGACTCGAAATGGCTCAGCCTTACGAAGAACGCAACAGCGCCGTCAAAACCCGTCGTCAGCAAGAAGACCAGCGCCGCATGGCCTTCCGTCGCGCGATTGAAGACCATACGACTCAGCGTCAGCTGACTCTAGAGACAGCTGATTACCCCGACCTCACTGCGATCAACTACTGGCAAGCCGCGTCGGCAAGTGACCGTCGAAGCGCTCAACCAGCGCGCTGATTTGCAGGCGTTCACTGCGCACAAACCCCAGAAATGCATGCGCCACGGGTGACAGGCGCTTGGCTTTGGCCTGCACCACGCACCAACTGCGATACAGCGGCAACTCTTCGACCGGCAACTCGCACAACAGGCCGGTCGCCAGCTCCAGGCTGACGGCGTGGCGCGTCAACAGCGCCACGCCCAACCCGGCCACCGCACATTCGCGCTGGGCGTCGGTCGACGCCACTTCCAGGGTTTGGCTGAAGTGCACACGCTTCTCTTTGAAATATTCCTCACACGCCAGTCGCGTGCCTGAACCCTGCTCGCGCATCAGCAATGTATAAGGCTCCAGGTCCTGTAAATGCAGAGAGCCTTGAGCACACAACGGATGATCGGCCGGTGCAACAGCGATGATCGGGTTATTCAAGAACGGCAAAAACTCCAGTCCCATGTCCTGCGGCACCATCGACATAATCACCAGATCGTCGCGGTTGTCTGAAAGCCTGCGCACGGCCTGGGCCCGGTTGACCACCGTGAGCTGCAAATTGACTTCCGGGTGCTGGCGCTTGAACGCAGCAAACAGATGCGGCACGAAATATTTCGCACTCGATTCCACGGCCAGTTTCAGTTGCCCCTGTAGTGACCCCAGCATGTCTGATAACTGCATATCGAGGTTTTCCAGGCGTCCGAAAATATCTCGACTCGCTCGCTGAAGCGCTTCAGCCGCTTCGGTCATGTACAGCTTTTTGCCGACGTAATCGAACAAAGGCTGCCCAATAAGCTCTTCAAGCTGGCGAATTTGTAGGCTAACGGCCGGTTGAGTGAGCGACATTTCCTCAGCGGCACGGCTGTAAGAACGTAAATCGCAGACTTCGTTAAACACTTGAAGCTGGCGTAATGTGATACGCATCAATGACTTACGCATTTATTGGCTCTTTTTTAGATCGGTCAATGATTCGACTATAAGTGTTTGCTTATGCTTAACCAAAGAAACATTGATTTTTGTTTATCGCTACGCCGAGCTAGTGTGACGACACAACGGTTCAGACACATTTGGACACGTGCCGACCTGGTCTAGCAGGTCGTTTGTTCCATAGGCTTTAGGAAAAATCCAAGTGATAAAAAAGATCCTGATCGCCAACCGCGGAGAAATTGCCGTCCGCATCGTGCGTGCTTGTGCTGAGATGGGCATTCGCTCTGTAGCGGTCTATTCCGAAGCCGATCGTCATGCCTTGCACGTCAAGCGCGCCGATGAAGCGCACAGCATTGGCGAAGACCCGCTGGCCGGCTACCTCAACCCGCGCAAGCTGGTGAACCTGGCCGTTGAAACCGGTTGTGATGCCCTGCATCCCGGTTATGGCTTTTTGTCAGAGAACGCCGAACTGGCCGATATCTGCGCCGAGCGCGGTATCAAGTTTATCGGCCCGTCAGCTGAAGTTATTCGCCGCATGGGCGACAAGACCGAAGCGCGCCGCAGCATGATCAAGGCCGGTGTACCGGTTACTCCGGGCACTGAAGGCAACGTTGCCGATATCCACGAAGCGTTGCTCGAAGGCGAGCGCATTGGCTACCCAGTCATGCTCAAAGCCACTTCGGGTGGTGGTGGTCGCGGGATTCGTCGTTGCAACAGCCGTGAAGAGCTCGAACAAGCCTTCCCGCGGGTAATCTCTGAAGCCACCAAAGCCTTTGGTTCGGCAGAAGTATTCCTCGAAAAATGCATCGTTAACCCCAAGCATATTGAAGCGCAGATTCTCGGCGACAGCTTTGGCAACGTGGTGCACCTGTTTGAGCGCGATTGCTCGATCCAGCGCCGCAACCAGAAGCTCATCGAAATCGCCCCAAGCCCTCAGCTGACCCCGGAACAGCGCGCCTACATCGGCGATCTGTCAGTGCGCGCAGCCAAGGCCGTGGGTTACGAGAATGCTGGCACCGTGGAGTTCCTGCTCGCCGAGGGCGAGGTGTACTTCATGGAGATGAATACCCGGGTGCAGGTGGAACACACCATCACCGAAGAAATTACCGGCATCGACATTGTTCGCGAACAAATTCGTATTGCCTCCGGCCTGCCGCTGTCGATCAAGCAAGAAGACATTCATCACCGCGGCTTTGCCTTGCAGTTCCGGATTAACGCCGAAGACCCGAAAAACAACTTTTTGCCTAGCTTCGGCAAGATCACCCGTTACTACGCGCCCGGCGGTCCTGGTGTGCGTACCGACACGGCGATCTACACCGGTTACACCATTCCACCGTATTACGACTCTATGTGTCTGAAACTGGTGGTGTGGGCACTGACCTGGGAAGAAGCGATGGACCGTGGTTTGCGCGCCCTCGACGACATGCGTCTGCAGGGGGTCAAAACCACCGCCGCGTATTACCAGGAAATCCTGCGTAACCCGGAATTCCGTAGTGGCCAGTTCAACACCAGCTTCGTAGAAAGCCACCCTGAACTGACCAATTACTCGATCAAGCGCAAACCCGAAGAGCTGGCTCTGGCCATCGCTGCCGCCATCGCCGCCCACGCAGGCCTGTGAGGAATATTTCAATGTCTAATAAAATCTTCGTAACCGACACCATCCTGCGTGATGCCCACCAGTCGCTGCTGGCCACCCGCATGCGTACTGAAGACATGCTGCCGATTTGCGACAAACTCGACAAAGTCGGTTACTGGTCGCTGGAAGTCTGGGGCGGCGCTACGTTCGACGCCTGCGTACGCTTCCTTAAAGAAGACCCGTGGGAGCGTCTGCGCCAACTGCGTGCAGCCTTGCCTAACACCCGCCTGCAAATGCTGCTGCGCGGCCAGAACCTGTTGGGCTATCGCCACTACAGCGACGACGTGGTTAAAGCGTTCGTGGCCAAGGCTGCCGTTAACGGTATCGACGTGTTCCGCATCTTTGATGCCATGAACGACGTGCGTAACCTGCGCGTTGCCATCGAAGCGGTCAAAGCCGCTGGCAAGCACGCTCAGGGCACTATTGCCTACACCACCAGTCCAGTGCACACCACTGAAGCGTTTGTGGCTCAGGCCAAGCAAATGGAAGCCATGGGTTGCGACTCGGTGGCGATCAAGGACATGGCTGGCTTGCTGACCCCGTACGCCACTGGCGAACTGGTTAAAGCGCTGAAGGCTGAAATCGGCCTGCCGATCTTTATCCATTCCCACGATACTGCCGGCCTGGCTTCCATGTGCCAGATGAAGGCAATCGAAAACGGTGCCAGCCATATCGACACCGCGATCTCCAGCTTCGCTTGGGGTACTAGCCATCCGGGTACCGAGTCGATGGTTGCCGCCCTTAAAGGCAGCGAATACGACACCGGTCTCGACCTGTCGCTGTTGCAGGAAATTGGCATGTACTTCTACGCCGTGCGTAAGAAGTATCACCAGTTCGAAAGCGAATTCACCGCTGTCGACACGCGTGTTCAAGTCAACCAGGTGCCGGGCGGGATGATCTCCAACCTTGCCAACCAGCTCAAAGAGCAGGGCGCCCTGAATCGCATGAGCGAAGTGCTGGCCGAAATCCCGCGTGTACGTGAAGACCTGGGCTTCCCGCCGCTGGTGACGCCAACTTCGCAGATCGTCGGTACCCAGGCGTTCTTCAACGTACTGGCTGGCGAGCGCTACAAAACCATCACCAACGAAGTGAAGCTCTACCTGCAAGGCGGCTACGGCAAAGCGCCGGGCGTGGTTAACGAGCAACTGCGTCGTCAGGCTATCGGTAACGAAGAGCTGATCGACGTACGTCCAGCTGACTTGCTCAAGCCAGAAATGGTCAAGCTGCGTGCTGATATTGGTGACCTGGCCAAGTCAGAAGAAGACGTGCTGACCTTCGCCATGTTCCCGGACATCGGCCGCAAGTTCCTTGAAGAGCGTGCGGCAGGCACCCTGAGCCCTGAAGTATTGCTGCCGATTCCTGAGGCTGGCGGCGTCAGCAAAGCAGGCGGCGAAGGCGTACCGACCGAGTTCGTGATCGACGTACACGGTGAAAGCTACCGTGTCGATATCACCGGTGTTGGCGTTAAAGCTGAAGGCAAGCGTCACTTCTACCTGTCCATCGACGGCATGCCGGAAGAAGTGGTGTTCGAACCGCTCAACGAATTCGTCGGCGGCTCTGCAAGCAAGCGCAAGCAAGCCAGCGAGCCGGGCCATGTCAGCACCGCCATGCCAGGCAACATCGTTGATGTACTGGTTAAGGTTGGCGATACCGTCAAGGCAGGCCAATCGGTACTTATCACCGAAGCGATGAAAATGGAGACCGAAGTACAGGCCTCCATCGCCGGCAAAATTCTCACCATCCACGTGATCAAAGGCGACCGCGTCAACCCGGGCGAAATCCTGATAGAAATCGAAGCCTGATGCCACCTTTGATCCAAACGCTTTAAACCTCGGGGGGGCATGTGCTCCCCTTTTTTTTGCCTTGAATTTGATATCTGCACTTTAGTGCAGATATCACGAATAAAAGGACGGCTTGTCTGCATTAAAATGCACGCAAACAAAGGAGATATCGGAAGAACTGCACTATATTGCAGGCATGTGTTATTTCCTGGTCGTGAAAGTGCATTAAATTGCAGGTGACGTTATGTTTCAGCTGACCCTTCAGCTCTACAGTGCCGGCCAATGGCTGGATGCGATGACGCTGGCTTTTCCTGAGCCGGAAAAAGGTCTCGATGGCCCGTGTCATGACGATCAGCGGCTGCAAGAATGGGGCTTGAAATGACGCTCTCTATCGACGTTCGCCAGGCAAAAATCCAGAGCATTGAAGATGACCTGGCCCAAGGCAAGATCACTCTGGGCGAGGCGGTAAAGCGCTTTCGGGTGGATGTCACCCAGTTGCAGCAAACCCAGTACGCCCGCATGTGCAAAATCTCGGTGCGTACGTTGATTCAAATCGAGCACGACGAAGGTAATCCCACGCTTAAATCCCTGAATGCAGTCTTCAAGCCTTTTGGATTGCAGATGGGTGTCGTGCGCCGGTCTCGAAAGTTTTAACCCTGCCTGACACAAAAACGCCCGACAGTCCTTGTCGGGCGCTCTGATCATTTTTTATACAGTTGAGTCTCTGCATTCTTCCAGAGTTCTTATTTGGCCGCCTTTTGGTTGGTTATCCAGTGCCAGCCATTTTTCGAAGCCTGCCGCTATAGGGGGCCATTGCGTACTGATAATGCTGTACCACGTGGTATCACGGTTTTTGCCTTTAACCACCATATGCTGGCGAAATACGCCTTCGTATGTGTACCCCAATCGTACCGCAGTACGCTTTGATCTGGCATTGTCGTTATTGCATTTCCACTCTAGCCTCCGATTACCCAGTGCGAAGGCTTCCTTGGCCAGCAGGTAGACGGCCTCGGTGCTTCTCGGTGAGCGCTGCATCGGCGCGCCGAAGGTGACGTGACCGATCTCGATACGGCCATGTTCCGGGACAATG
The DNA here is from genome assembly GCA_040385125.1 of Pseudomonadota bacterium. Classification (GTDB taxonomy): domain Bacteria; phylum Pseudomonadota; class Gammaproteobacteria; order Pseudomonadales; family Pseudomonadaceae; genus Aquipseudomonas. Next base: position 41,966 of record JAZKIA010000001.1, read on the forward strand.
CTCATCAGGCTGATTAGCCCTTGGGCCTGGTCGCTGAGTTTGTCGATGACGCTATAGAAATGCGGATCTCGGCTGGCGGCGTGGCGAGTAAGCCAATCATCGAATATTGCACGTTCAGTGAATGGCCCGTAGGGCAAGTAATCCCAAAGCTTGGGATCACCCTCTGGCCCTTGTAAGGCTAGCCATAGTTCATTGCCGTGACGGGCTGGGTCTAGCTTTTCCAGACGAATGAAGCGTCCTTCCAGAGTTCGGTTATCCGGGGTTTTGACGGGTTGCCAGTGTTGTAGAGATTCAGGCATTGCGCGTTCCTTATTTATGACAAGGTTTTGCGAAACTGAATAAAGCCGGGCCGTTCGGCAATTCGTTCATAGAGCTGGATCGCAGTGGCGTTGGTTTCCTGGGTCAACCAATGAACCTTGGCGCAGTGATTGGCGCTGGCTGCAGCGTAGACGTGTTCGATCAACTGGCGGCCAATACCGGTGCCGCGTACGTCGGGGCTGACAAACAGGTCTTGCAGGTAGCACGAGTTACCAATGCTCCAGTTGGAGCGGTGGTAAATGCACTGCACCATGCCAACAGCCTTGTCACCTTGCCAGGCGAGGGCTAAATGAGTGGGTTCGTTCGGGTCGAGAAAGCGCTGCCAGGTCGATTGACTGACCTCGGCCGGCAACTCGGTTTTATAGAAGCGCAAATAGTCCTGCCACAGAGGCAGCCAGTGATCATGATCGGCGGCAGTGGCGGGTTTGATCTGGAGTGGCTGGGTCACGGTGCTATTCCTTAGCGATTAAAAGTGCGAGTGCATGGTCTTGCGGGTTGCTGTTGGCCAAAAGCCCGGATCGCACGCCTGCCTGATCGGCAGCATTGCGGTTTTGGCTGAGTTTGCGTTTGCCGTCCAGGCGGGTAATTGGCAGGCGAAAACCAACAATCGCCTTGAGCATGCTGTCGATGTAATCCGCAGGCGCGTCACTGACAGCCCAAGGTTGGGAGCGACTGGACTCGTGCTTGTTGCTCAATTCGCTGACCAGCGCCAGCAGGCGTTCGATATCGTCGAATACTTCGGCCTGGCCATAGGCGTGGACCGCCAGGTAGTTCCAGGTAGGGACCGCTTTGCCGTGCTCCGCTTTGCTGGGGTAGAAGGATGGGCTGATGTAAGCCTGCTCGCCCGCGAAGATCACCAGCGCTTCAGCGCCTTCGGCCAGGGCCTGCCACTGCGGGTTGGCGCGAGCAAAGTGTCCGTACAGCGTGCCGTAGTCGCCTTCGTGCGGGTTTAGCAGCAAAGGAATATGGCTGGCGAACAGGCCTTGGCTGCCGTGAGTCACGAGTACCGGCAAAGGCGTGGCCTGCATCTGTTCGTGCAAGGTGGGCACGTGATGTTCTGCAAAGGCACGGGGTACGTACATAGATATTTTCCTTGGCGAATGACTGCATCCTAGGCAGGCTATTGGCTTGTTGTAAGAGCCATTAATGGTCATTTTCATAGGTCCAATTTATGTCCGACTCAGCGCTGTCGATTGCTTTCAACCCGGCCGGTATTGAGCTTGACCCTAAACAGGGGTTGAGCCGCCAGCTGTATCAGGCATTACGCCAGCGTGTATTGGATGGCCGTTTGAGCAGTGGTTCGCGCTTGCCTGCCAGTCGCGATCTCGCGGCCGCTCTCGGCATTTCGCGCAATAGCGTGGTGCGCGCCTATGACCAGCTGTACGCCGAGGGCTTTATTGAGGGGCGGATTGGTGATGGCACTTACGTTGCGCAATTACCTGAAAAAGCCCTGCCGCTAAAAAAGTTGTCCACCAACTTGTCCACAGGGTTTTCAACAGGCTTATCCCCAGGTTTATCCACAAAATCGGCCGAAATACCTGTAATTACATCCAGTAAAGTTATCCACAGCACAGCCTTGAGCAGGGTCGCGACACACTCGCTTGACCTGCCCCCAAGCGGTCCGCCGCGTGCTTTTCGCGTGGGCGTTCCGGCCTTCGACTTATTTCCTTTTGAGGTATGGAGCAAGCTGCAGGCGGCTTTTTGGCGTAAGCCGGACTTGCAGCAGCTGTGTTATGGCGACCCAGCGGGTGATGAGCGTCTGCGAGGATTAATTGCGGCGTATTTGCGCACATCGCGCGGTTTATCGTGTACGGCTGAGCAAATTTTGATCACCAGTGGCGCACAGCAGGGAATTAGCCTTTGTGCACAGCTGCTGGTCGAGCCGGGCGAGGGGGTGGCTGTGGAGAACCCTGGCTATCGCGCAGCCGCTTACGCGTTCGCGATTGCCGGGGCCAATGTGCAGGGTGTGGCGGTGGATCAGGACGGCATGCAGTGTTCGGCTTTAGAGCAATTGAACAACTGTCGGCTGGCTTACGTGACCCCATCTCATCAATACCCGACCGGCGTCACCATGAGCCTGGCCCGTCGTCTGGAACTGCTGGCTTGGGCTGAGCGCGCCCAGGGCTGGATTGTCGAAGACGATTACGATGGCGAATATCGTTACAGCGGCGCGCCCCTGGCACCGCTGGCAGCATTGGACCGGCAAGGGCGAGTCATTTATGTCGGCACCTTCGGCAAAGTAGCCTTCCCGGCCTTGCGGCTTGGCTATCTGGTGCTGCCCAAAGGCCTGACCGAACCTTTTGCTCGACGCCGTTCCCTTGATATGCGCCATTCGGAAGTCAGCACCCAAGCGGTGATGGCGGAGTTCATGGCGGCGGGGCATTTTCAGCGCCATATCCGGCGCATGCGTCGCGCTGCATTGAGTCGACTTAATGCGTTGCAAGCCAATTGGCCGCAGGGGCTGGCGGGTGTGGGCGCCTTACCGAACATTGCGGCGGGCCTGCATGTGGCTGTGCCGGTGATGAGTCTTGAGCGTGAGCAGCAATTGCTGGCGCAAGCCAAGGCGGTGGATGTGGAGATCAACGGGCTAAGCCGTTATTGGCAGGAAGACTCAGTGGAGCCTGTGGATAGCCGCGCCGGGTTGGTGCTGGGCTTTGCGGCAGTGCCCGAAGCGGCGATCAAGGCTGCGTTGGGGCGTCTGAGTCAGATCTGGCGATAACCCCTCAGCCCAACGCAATATAGTTCACTTAAGGTCAGTGTCCCCTGACTGTGGCAGCCGCTCGCGAGCAAGTAAGAACAGACGGTGTTGAGCCTGAGAGACTCAGGCCAATTCCCCACATACATCCAGTTCAACCAGATGCCGCACATCGGCCAGCGCCAGGCCCGAGCCCAGCAGCGCGTGCAACTTGGCGAATACGGCTTCGCGGGTCATGCCGCCACCTGACAGTACGCCCGCACCCCGCAAACGGCTGCCGGCTTCGTATACGTCCAGCTCTACACCGCCTTCATGGCACTGAGTAATGGCAACCACCACGATGCCGTTTTCCTGCGCCCGTTGCAGGCTGGCCAGGAAGGCCGGGTTGTCACTGGGGCCGGTGCCGCTGCCGAAGCATTCGAGCACCAGTGCCTGAATCCCGCTGGCGAGCAAGCCGTCAAGCTGCGCTGCGCCGATCCCTGGCACCAGTGGCAACACGCCCACGCAGGCTTCGCGCCGCGGCTGGTTGTAGGCCAGCGCTTTGGGCAGTGCGTCGGCCTTGGCCGCGCCGCCATTGCGCGTTAGCGCCACAAAAGGGTTACGTCCAAAGCTGCGCACTTTGGCGCAACGGGTTGGCGCCAGCAGCGCGCCGTGAAAGTACAGCTGCACGCCGTGAGGCTGACCTTGCGCAAGTGCCGTCAATGCACCGCTGATGTTTTCCCAGGCGTCGCTGTCAGGCACGCCGGCCGGCAGCATGGAGCCGGTGAACAATACCGGCGCCGGTAAACCCAGCAGTTGAAAGCACATGGCGGCTGCGCTGTAGGCCAAGGTATCAGTGCCATGCAGGACCAACACCGAATCGCAGCCGTCTTGCTCGATAGCTTCGATGATTGCGGTGCGCAGACGCAGCCAGTAGGCAGGCGTCATGTTGGCGCTGTCGATCAGTGGGCTCATCTCGCGAAAGCGCCACTGCGGCACTTGCAACTGCGGTTGGCTGGCGAGGTGGTCGCTCATGCGCGCTTCAAAACCGGACGCGGGTGCCAGGCCGTTGACACTGGCTTGCATGCCGATGGTGCCGCCGGTGTAGAGCACCATGACGCGTTGAGCTGGGTGATGAGTGGCTGCGGTCATTAATTGAGTCCCCATAAGCAAAAACGCGGCGATTCTGGAAAGAATCGCCGCGTGAGTGTCAGCGTTTTGTTTCTTCGGTCTTGGCAGCCGGTAGCGGCGGCCAAGCCTTCAGGTCCAGATCCAGATCCGGGAATTTACTGGAATCGAACACCGGTGTCTTGATCCCGGCACGGCGTTGGTCGTCGTAGTCCTTGAGCACGCGCATGCAGATCTTGAACAGCATGGCCAAGGCAATCAGGTTAACGAAGGCCAGCAGGGTCATGGTGATGTCGGCAAACGCGAAGACGGTTTGCAGGTTCTCGATCGACCCCCAAACAATCAACACCAGCACCAGGGCGCGATAACCCATCAGCGCTTTGCGGCTTTCACCGACCAGGAAGCGCAGGTTGTTTTCACCCAGATAGTAGTTGTAGAGCATCGAGGTGAAGACAAACAACGCCAGGGCCACACTGATAAATACACGGCCCCATTCGCCAACCACGGCGGCCAGTGAGTTTTGGGTCAGGGCAATGCCGTCACCTTCAAAGCCCGGCGTATAAAAGCCGGACAGCAGGATCAGCAGTGCGGTGCAGGTGCAGATCACGAAGGTGTCGAGGAATACGCTGAACGCCTGAACCACGCCTTGGGCGATCGGGTGTTCCACATCGGCTACGGCTGCCACGTTCGGAGCGCTGCCCAGACCGGCTTCGTTGGCGAATACGCCACGCTTTACGCCCATCACAATCGCGCTGCCGATCAGACCGCCAAACACCGGGTCCATGCCGAAGGCGCTTTTAACAATGTGACCGAGCATGGCCGGTACCTGGTCGAATTGCAGCACGATCACGTACACGGTGACGGCAATGTAGGCCAGGGTTTTGACCGGTACCAGCAAGTCGGCCACCGAAGCGATACGTTTGATACCGCCGATGAACACCAGGCCCAACAGCACGGCAATGGCTACGCCGGTGTAATTGACATCGAAACCGAAGGCATCTTGCAGTGAGTGGGTCACGGCGTGTGCTTGCAGGCCCATGAAGGCAAAGCCGAACGTGATCAGCAACAGGACGGCCATTAACTTGCCCATCCAGACTTTGCCCAGGCCGTGCTTCATATAGAAGGACGGGCCACCACGCAGTTGGCCTTCCGCATCGCGGCGCTTGTACAGCTGGCCCAGCGAACATTCGATCAGGCTGCTGGACATGCCGACCAGTGCGGTCACCCACATCCAGAACACAGCGCCTGGGCCGCCCAGTGTCACGGCAATGCCGACGCCGGCAATGTTGCCCGCCCCTACACGCCCCGCCAGGCTCAGCATCAAGGCCTGGAATGAACTGAGTTGGCCAGCGCTGCTGCGCAGACTGTCTTTGAATACGGCGAACATGTGCAGGAAGTAACGAAACTGAACGAAACGCGAGCGGATGGTGAAGTAGCCACCGAGCCCAACCATGAGCACGATTAGCACTTTCCCTGAGAGGAAGTCATTGATGACTTCAAGCATGGATTATTCCTCGCTGTTTTTATCGGATGGCAAAACGGCCGGATTGAAATGCCTTGTTACATCCCTTTTGGCAGGGCGTAAAAGGTAGGTGGTCAAGTTGACCCCGGTCATTTTGCTGCTTGGTTTACGATGCTGTTTCCGCGCTGTCAGAGACCGCTGTTACAGGGCCTCAGTGCGGGAAGAGGGGCGGCACTATACCGATCAGTGTAGAAAGCGTCTCCTTAAGTGACTGAGTTTTCATGTATGAGTGCGGTGATGCTATCGCGAGCAAGCTCGACTCCTACAGATAGGTGGGCACCACAGGTCCTCTGTAGGAGTGAGCTTGCTCGCGATTCAGTCAGCGCAGTTCATCTGCAACACCACAGCGATGCTATCGCGAGGGTGGGGCTCTCAAATCGCAGGTAAAAAAAGGGCCCGCAGACGTATCTGCGAGCCCTCAAAAGGTGAGAGGTGTCTAGTCCCTCGACCTGGTGAGCATTAAGTTCTGACGCAAAGTGCTTGTGCTGCTTGGCGACTTTGCACTCAGAACTTTGTGTTACTGCGTTAGGCCTTCAAAGGCACCAGACGCGGGGCAATCATGTTTTCCGGGCGCAGGATGTCGTCGAGCATGGCGTCGTCGAGCAAGCCTTCTTCGCGCACCAGTTCCAGCACGCCGCGGCCGCTTTCAAGGGCGATACGGGCGATGCGGGTGGCGTTTTCATAGCCGATGTACGGGTTCAGCGCGGTGACCAGGCCGATCGAGTGCTCGACCAGTTCGCGGCAGCGTGCTTCGTTGGCGGTGATGCCGACGATGCAGTGCTCGCGCAGCATGTCCATGGCGCGTTGCAGCAGGCGGATCGAGTCGAAGATCTTGAAGGCGATCAGCGGCTCCATCACGTTCAGCTGCAGTTGGCCGCCTTCGGCTGCCATGGTCAGCGCCAGGTCGTTGCCGATGACTTGGAACGCCACCTGGTTCACCGCTTCCGGGATCACCGGGTTGACCTTGCCGGGCATGATCGAGCTGCCTGGCTGACGCGCTGGCAGGTTGATTTCGTTGATGCCGGTGCGTGGGCCGCTGGACAGCAGGCGCAGGTCGTTGCAGATCTTCGACAGCTTCACGGCGGTACGCTTGAGCATGCCGGAGAACAGCACGAAGGCGCCCATGTCGGAGGTGGCTTCGATCAGGTCGGCAGCCGGTACCAGCGGCTGGCCGCTGATGGTGGCCAGGCGTTGTACGGCCAGGGCCTGGTAACGCGGGTCGGCGTTGATGCCGGTACCGATGGCGGTGCCGCCCAGGTTCACTTCGGTCAGCAGCTCTGGCGCCAGTGTTTTCAGGCGTGCCAGGTCTTCACCCAAGGTGGTGGCGAAGGCGCGGAACTCTTGACCCAAGGTCATCGGCACGGCGTCTTGCAGCTGGGTACGGCCCATTTTCAGGACGTGGTTGAATTCTTGACCTTTGGCCGCGAATGCCTGAATCAGGCTGTCGAGGCTGGAGAGCATGGCGTCGTGACCCAGCAGCAGACCCAGGCGGATCGCAGTCGGGTAGGCGTCGTTGGTCGACTGCGCCATGTTCACGTCGTTGTTCGGGTGCAGGTATTGGTATTCGCCCTTCTGGTGGCCCATGGCCTCCAGCGCGATGTTGGCGATGACTTCGTTGGCATTCATGTTGGTTGAAGTGCCAGCGCCGCCTTGAATCATGTCCACCACGAACTCTTCGTGGAAATCGCCGCGGATCAGGCGGGCACAGGCTTCGCTGATGGCAGCGTGCTTGGCGTCGCTCAGGTGACCCAACTCACGGTTGGCGTCTGCAGCAGCCTGTTTAACCATCGCCAGGCCGACAACCAGCTTGGGGTAGTGCGAAATCGGGACGCCGGAGAGACGGAAGTTATGCACCGCTCGCAGGGTCTGGATGCCGTAATACGCTTGAGCGGGTACTTCGAGTACGCCAAGCAGGTCTTTTTCGGTACGGAAAGATGCAGCGGAGGACATGATAGAAATCATCTCGATAAGGACCCAGTCTGAGCCGGAACGCTGCGAATCCTAGGCTTGTGGACTATTTTGGGCCAATGCCTTTAAACACTATCCTATGCATAAACGGCATAATGACGACGTGACGCGACGGGCGCGTCGAGCGTGTGACCCAATTTGGTGCGCGTCCGGGAGGACTCGATGAATCTCGAAAGTAAATGGTTAGAGGACTTCAGTGCCCTGGCCGCGACTCGCAGTTTTTCCCAGGCGGCAGAGCGTCGCTTTGTGACGCAACCGGCCTTTAGTCGACGTATTCGTAGCCTCGAAGCAGCGTTGGGGCTGACTTTGGTGAATCGTTCCCGCACCCCGGTGGAGTTGACTGCGGCCGGTCAGCTGTTCTTGGTCACGGCGCGCACTGTGGTTGAACAACTCGGTGAAGTCTTGCGTCACTTGCACCACCTTGAAGGTGGGCAAGGGGAGGTCATGCAAGTGGCCGCTGCACACTCGCTGGCGCTGGGGTTTTTCCCGCGCTGGATCGCCCAATTGCGCAACGAAGGGCTGAACATCGCCACTCGGCTGGTTGCGACTAACGTCGGAGACGCTGTGCATGCGTTGCGTGAGGGCGGCTGCGATTTAATGCTGGCTTTCTACGATCCGGATGCGGCGTTGCAGATGGACCCGGAAATTTTCCCGTCCTTGCACCTGGGCAATACCGAAATGCTCCCGGTGTGTGCTGCCGATGCGGACGGCAAGCCGTTGTTTGACCTGGAGGGTGAAGCCAGTGTGCCGCTGTTGGCCTACAGCGCCGGAGCGTTTTTGGGGCGTTCGGTGAATTTGCTGCTGCGCCAGCGCAGCCTGCGTTTTACCACTATTTATGAAACGGCCATGGCCGACAGCCTTAAAAGCATGGCGCTTGAAGGGCTGGGTATCGCTTGGGTACCGCACTTGAGTGTGCGGGCCGAGTTGGCACGCGGCGAACTGGTGGTGTGCGGTGGCCCGCAATGGCATGTTCCGCTGGAGATTCGCCTGTATCGCTGTGCTCTGGTACGCAAGGCTAACGTGCGGTTGCTGTGGCGCAAATTGGAGAACCCGACCGCCCCTGCGTCTGCTTGACCTTAAAGTCAGTAAAACCGGGCGTTGCATCAGTTTTTGCGGTGAAAGACAGATGGTCGGGGAATATGCGTTTTGTTTGCCTTTTTGGGTATACTGCGCGGCCTTCGGCTGGCTTGACCGGCCTTAATTTCTATAACAAGCCACGTCGGTTTCCCCCACGTGGCTTGTTGTTTTTTGACGCGCCTGCGGGCGCCCAAGAGAAGAGGCGCGACGATGAGTGCACTGGTAGGCGTGATCATGGGCTCCAAGTCCGATTGGTCCACCCTCAGCCACACCGCCGATATGCTGGAAAAACTCGGCATTCCTTACGAAGTTAAAGTGGTCTCTGCCCACCGTACTCCGGATCTGCTGTTCCAGTATGCCGAAGAGGCTGAAGGCCGCGGGATTGAGGTCATCATCGCTGGTGCCGGTGGCGCAGCCCACCTGCCAGGCATGTGTGCGGCCAAGACCCATTTGCCGGTGCTGGGTGTTCCGGTCCAGTCGGCCATGCTGTCGGGCGTTGATTCGCTATTGTCGATCGTGCAGATGCCAGCCGGCATTCCGGTCGCAACCTTGGCCATCGGCAAAGCAGGCGCCATTAACGCCGCCTTGTTGTCGGCGAGCATCCTGGGCGCCAAACACCCGCAGTTCCATACCGTATTGAAAGCATTCCGTGCTGAGCAGACAGACAGCGTGCTGGACAATCCAGACCCGCGCGAAGCCTGAGGTTTTTGACGATGAAAATCGGTGTAATCGGTGGCGGCCAGCTAGGTCGCATGCTGGCCTTGGCGGGTACTCCGCTGGGAATGAACTTCGCTTTCCTTGATCCAGCTCCCGATGCTTGTGCTGCTGCTTTGGGCGAGCACATTCGCGCGGATTACGGCGACCAGGATCACTTGCGCCAATTGGCCGACGAAGTGGATCTGGTGACGTTCGAATTTGAGAGCGTCCCGGCTGAGACTGTGGCCTTTTTGTCGCAATTCGTACCGGTTTATCCGAGTGCCGAAGCGCTGCGCATTGCCCGCGACCGCTGGTTTGAAAAGAGCATGTTCAAGGATCTGGGAATCCCGACGCCGGCGTTTGCCGACATCCAGTCCCAGGCTGATCTTGACGCTGGCGTGGCCAGTATTGGCCTGCCTGCCGTGCTCAAAACCCGCACCCTGGGTTATGACGGCAAGGGCCAGAAAGTGCTGCGCACGCCTGCGGATGTGGTGGGTACGTTTGCCGAGCTGGGCAGTGTTTCGTGTTTGCTGGAAGGTTTTGTCCCGTTCACGGGCGAAGTGTCGCTGATCGCCGTGCGCGGCCGTGATGGCGAAACCCGCTTCTACCCGTTGGTGCACAACACCCACGACAGCGGCATCCTCAAATTGTCGGTGGCCAGTACGGATCATCCGCTGCAAGCGCTGGCTGAGGATTACTCCAGCCGTGTGCTCAAGCAGCTCGATTACGTAGGCGTGATGGCATTCGAGTTCTTCGAAGTCGACGGCGGTCTCAAGGCCAACGAAATTGCCCCGCGTGTGCACAACTCCGGGCATTGGACCACCGAAGGTGCCGAGTGCAGCCAGTTCGAAAACCATTTGCGGGCCATTGCTGGCTTGCCGCTGGGTTCGACGGCCAAGATCGGCGAAAGCGCCATGCTCAACTTTATCGGCAGCGTCCCGCCGGTTGAGAAGGTCATCGCGATTGCCGACTGCCATTTGCATCACTACGGCAAGGCTTTCAAGATCGGCCGCAAGGTCGGTCACGCCAACCTGCGCTGCGCGGACATGGCAACGCTCAAAACGCAAATCCTGTGCGTTGAAGCGCTGATCAACGAAGCGTAAATCGTTAATCGACGGGAACCATTCGGTTGTCGTCGCTCTCAGATGGCGTGATGCCAAAGTGCTGACTAGGCTCTGGTATAACGCCATTAACTGAGAGGAAGCGCGCATGGGCATCATCGGAACCATTTTTATCGGCTTGATCGTTGGCCTGTTGGCTCGTTTCCTGAAACCGGGTGACGACAGCATGGGCTGGATCATGACCATCCTGCTGGGTATTGGCGGTTCGCTTGCAGCGACCTATGGTGGCCAGGCGCTGGGTATTTACACGGCGGGCGAGGGTGCCGGTTTTATTGGTGCAGTCGTTGGCGCAGTGGTTTTGCTGGTGATCTACGGTTTGGTGTCGAAAAAAAGCTGATTGAGTGTTTGGCCTTCTCTGCGCCAGTCGCAGAGAAGGCTAGAATGCGCGCGTCATAAGCCCACTTTCTATTGAGCCTGTCATGCGCCGTCTTGTAGTGACCTTTCTTTTACTGGGCTGTGGCCTGGTACACGCGGCAGACCTGCCGGAAACCGATTGGCTCGATCTGATGCCCAAGTCGGATCAAATTGCCCTCGAACAGATGCCAGAAATTGACCATGACTCGCCTGAAGCCAATGGTACGTTTACCGGCAAGGGTGGCTTGAAACAGAGCAAAGGCCTGCCGGCCGTGATGTATTCCAGCAAAACCGTCGCAGCCATGAACGGGAAACAGATTCGTTTGGGCGGTTATCCCGTGCCGCTGGAAACCGATGCCAAGGGCCGCAGTACACTGTTCTTCCTAGTGCCTTACCCTGGCGCTTGCATCCATGTGCCACCACCGCCGCCGAATCAGCTGGTGCTGGTGCGCTATCCAAAAGGCTTGAAGCTGGACGATATCTACACACCGCTGTGGGTGATGGGCACGCTGAAGGTTGAGCAAGTCAGCAACGACCTGGCGGACGCGGCGTACGCGTTGGACGCCAGTCAAGTGCGGGTGGTGGTTGAGGACGATTTGTAGGGCTCAAAGATACTGTAGGAGCGAGCTTGCTCGCGATGCAGGCGACCCGGTTTCTCAGATGAATCGCGTTGATGCAATCGCGAGCAAGCTCGCTCCTACAGGGGTTGTATCGAACCTTCAGGGCCTTAGGCGCTTGCTGCCAATGCTCACGCCCAAGGTATGGCTGGCGCCAGGCTCAAGGGTGATCACGTCGTCCATTACGTTGGCGGTTTCGATGCAGAGCATGCGCTGCCAGCCGTCGTCGGCCATGTCGTCGAACTGCTTGGCGCGTTCGATCCACGGGTTCCAGATCACCGCTGTACGCGAGCCGCGGCTGGTCAGTTCAATGCTGCGTGACCAGTCCGGGTCAGCGATGCTCAGTTGCTGCGGAGTGTCGAGGTAGATGCGGTCAGTCTCGCCGCTGAAGGTCAAATCACCGGTTTGTTGGACGTGTTTCCAGTCGTCGAGCGTTTCGATGTACGTCAGCCCATCCACCCCTTTGACCTGAACCTTGCGTATATCGCTGACCGCGAAGTAACTGTGCAATGCCTGGCTGATGCTGACCGGGATATCGCTGCGGTTGTGGCTGGTGAGGCTGATGTGCAGCTGTGTATCGAGGCGGATGCTCAGGGTCAGCGCCACGTCGTGTGGCCAGCCGGGCAGGCCGCCTTCGATGTGGGGCAGGCCCAGCTCAATGTGCAGCGCTTCGCCAGCATCATCGATCTCCAGCACTTCCCACTCGCGGGTGCGCACCAGCCCGTGGGCAGAGGCGGGCTCATCGCTATGACGCATGGCTTGAACACTTTGCGGGTTAAGAGCCAGGTTGCCAAACCACGGCCAGCACACCGGCACGCCAGTGCGGATGCCTTTACCTGTTTTGTACTGGGCCTTTTCGTTGAGCCAGATAATCGGTGGCTCATCGCCCACTTGATAGCTGAGGATCTGCGCGCCCTGTTTGGCGATCAACAGTTGTGCCTGACCATGCTGGAAGTGCCAGCACTCCAGTTCATCCAGGGTGACTGACTCAATGTGGTGCATGGCAGGCTCTCTATATCAGTGGCAGGGCAGCAGTAGACAGGCAATGCGGCGGAGGTTTAACGGCGCGGCGGAACGGAGCGTGTGCGGCCGCTGCCATCAATGGCGACGAACACAAAGACGGCTTCGGTAACTTTGCGCCACTCGCTGGACAGCGGGTCGTCGCTCCACACCTCAACCATCATCTGGATCGAGCTACGGCCGATTTCCAGAGCCTGGGTATAGAACGACAACTGTGCACCGACGGCTACAGGCACCAGAAATGCCATGCGATCAATCGCGACCGTCGCGACGCGTCCACCCGCTACCTTGCTGGCCATTGCCGTGCCGGCGAGGTCCATTTGGGAAACCAGCCAGCCACCGAAAATATCGCCGAAACCGTTGGTCTCGCGCGGCAGGGCGGTGATTTGCAAGGCCAGGTCGCCTTGTGGAATTGGATCTTCTTGTTCGAGCTCTAGCATGCCGAAGGGCCTCTGACCCGTGATTCATCATGTGTACTGCGGGTGAATAAGCGTCTATAGAAAAACGATTCAGCCCGAACATACTACGTTCGTCACGTTCTTCATAAGCCGCACCAAGGGAAACTCTGCGAAATCGGCTGACAGACCGTCATCGGGCGTTTTCGCACAGCATCCTAAGAAATTACTTACGGAAAGCGAGTATATCGGGCGACAGCCTGGCCGACGACCTCCTGATTCCGCTTTTTGAGCGCGGAGCGCGTCTAGCTCTGTGCTTTTGTAATCAATTTGTTATCTTTCCAAGCCTGCCCAGCCCCTGCCGGCGTAGCTGCAGCTTTTTGCCGAGCCCAATACAAGAGAAGCCATACTCCATGATCACAGCGCCTTCCAGTGCAGCACCGCCTTCGCGGCCGTTAACCCGTAATGACTACAAAACCTTGTCGCTGTCTGCCTTGGGTGGTGCGCTGGAGTTTTACGATTTCATTATTTTTGTGTTCTTCGCCACCGTGGTCGGGAAGTTGTTCTTTCCGGCAGACATGCCTGAGTGGCTACGCCTGATGCAAACCTTCGGCATTTTCGCCGCTGGTTACCTGGCGCGGCCATTGGGTGGCATCGTCATGGCGCACTTCGGCGACCTGCTGGGGCGCAAAAAGATGTTCACCTTGAGCATCTTCATGATGGCTGTACCGACCCTGATCATGGGCCTGCTGCCAACCTATGCGCAGATTGGCATGTGGGCGCCGATTCTGTTGCTGCTGATGCGCGTTATTCAGGGCGCAGCCATTGGTGGTGAAGTGCCGGGAGCCTGGGTATTTGTCGCTGAGCACGTACCGCCACGCCACGTGGGCTACGCCTGTGGCACGCTGACCTGCGGGCTGACGGCGGGTATCTTGCTGGGCTCGCTGGTGGCTACCGCCATCAATACGATCTACACCCCGGTTGAAGTGTCTGATTACGCGTGGCGTATTCCATTCTTGTTGGGTGGCGTATTCGGTCTGTTCTCGGTGTACCTGCGCCGTTGGTTGCACGAAACGCCGGTGTTCGCCGAGCTGCAACTGCGCAAGGCCCTGGCCGAAGAAGTCCCACTCAAAACCGTGCTGCGCGACCATCGCGGGGCGATTGTGATCTCGATGTTGCTGACCTGGTTGCTGTCGGCCGGGATCATCGTAGTTATCCTGATGACGCCGACGGTTCTGCAAACCGTGTACGGATTTTCGGCCACTACCTCGTTGCAGGCCAACAGCTTGGCCATCGTGTTTTTGAGCCTGGGCTGTATTGCCTCGGGCGCCCTGGCTGACCGTTTTGGTGCGGGCAAGGTGTTTGTCGTGGGCTGTGCGGCGTTACTGGTCACCTCATGGACGTTCTATCACAGCCTGCTGCAACACCCGGATTGGCTGTTCCCGTTGTATGCCTTGAGTGGTTTGTTTGTCGGCACCATTGGTGCCGTGCCGTATGTGATGGTCAAGGCCTTCCCGGCTGTGGTGCGTTTCAGTGGCCTATCGTTCTCCTACAACCTTGCCTACGCCATTTTCGGCGGCCTGACCCCCATGGCTGTGACCTTGCTGCTCAAAGAAAGCCCGATGGGTCCGGCTTACTACGTGGCAATCATTTGTACGATGGGTTTGCTGGTCGGTGCTTATTTGTGGAAGAAAGGCCGCTGATCAACCTGGCTCGCTGTTAGACGTTTTAGCCCCCTCCCTGAAAGGCCACCATTTGTCATCGAATGGTGGCCTTTCATCCAATTGTCACAATCGGTTCATAGAGTAGTCACATGGCCTGCAGATACTGGCCCCCGATTCATCTAACCCCGTTTGCTAGGAGTAAGGCATGAAACTGAAGCGTGTGATGGCGGCTCTGACTTTTGTCGCCGCAGGCGTTGCAACTGCTAATGCGGTTGCCGCTGTTGACCCGGCTATTCAGCCCTACGTGAAAACCACTGGCGTGTCGGGCAACCTGTCCAGCGTTGGTTCTGACACCCTGGCGAACCTGATGACGCTGTGGGCTGAGGCGTACAAAAAAGAATACCCGAACGTCAATATCCAGATTCAAGCCGCCGGTTCTTCGACCGCGCCGCCTGCGATCACTGAAGGCACCGCTAACCTGGGC
The DNA here is from genome assembly GCA_040385125.1 of Pseudomonadota bacterium. Classification (GTDB taxonomy): domain Bacteria; phylum Pseudomonadota; class Gammaproteobacteria; order Pseudomonadales; family Pseudomonadaceae; genus Aquipseudomonas. The sequence continues at coordinate 57,004 of JAZKIA010000001.1, forward strand.
CCGATGAGCCGCAAGATGAAGGACAACGAGCTGACTGCCTTCGAGCAGAAGTACGGCTACAAGCCGACCGCTATCCCGGTGGCTGTAGATGCCCTGGCGGTGTTCGTACACAAGGACAACCCGATCAAGCATCTGACCATGGAACAGGTTGATGCGATCTTCTCGTCGACACGTCTGTGCGGTGCTAAAGCCGACGTGAAAACCTGGGGCGATCTGGGCGTGACCGGCGATTTGGCCAACAAGCCAGTGCAACTGTTCGGTCGTAACTCGGTGTCTGGCACCTACGGTTACTTCAAGGAAGAAGCCCTGTGCAAAGGTGACTTCAAAGCAAACGTAAACGAGCAGCCAGGCTCGGCCTCGGTGGTTCAGTCCATCAGCAGCTCGCTGAATGGCGTGGGTTACTCGGGCATTGGTTACAAAACAGCCAGCGTGAAAACCGTGCCTTTGGCTAAAAAAGGCAGCTCGGAATTTGTTGAAGATACCGAAGAAAACGCACTGAACGGCAAATACCCGCTGTCGCGTTTCCTCTACGTGTACGTGAACAAGGCGCCGAACAAGCCGCTGAACCCGCTGGAAGCCGAGTTCATCAAGCTGGTGCTGTCCAAGCAAGGCCAGGAAGTGGTTGTGAAAGACGGTTACATCCCGCTGCCAGCCAAAGTGGCTGCCAAAGCCCTGGCTGATCTGGGTTTGAAAGAAGGCGGCGCTGAAGTCGCAAAGAAGTAACGCCATAACGCCGAGATAAACCCTCGGAGTTGCGCAGGAGCGGATGTATCCGCTCCTGCGCGTCCTTATTTTCCATCCCGCTGCCAGCACCACTGGGCGGCGGTTTTTCTGCGTCACTGCTTTGTCATCTTTTTGTCATACAGGACCGCTAGGGTGTGCGCATGAATGATCTGGCCAACTCTCCAATGACTACGACATCCGCTCCCAAGCGCATTGACTTCAATACGCCTGAATTACAACGCAAGCGCCGCATCCGCGCGCTTAAAGATCACCTGACCCGCTGGTATGTTTTTATCGGCGGTCTTGCCGTGCTCGGCGCGATCACCCTGATTTTCTTCTTCCTCGGTTATGTCGTGTACCCGCTGTTTCAGGGGGCAGACCTGAATGCCAAACAGGCGATCACGCCGGTGTGGATGCAGGACGCGGGCAAACCGCTGATGCTCTCTGTCGAGGAACAGAATCAGGTGGGTATGCGCGTGTCCGACAAGGGCATGGTGCTGTTCTTCGACGTGAAGAGTGGCGAGGAGCTGTCGCGGGTTAACTTGCCGCTGCCAGCCGGCACGCAAGTGACTTCGCTGGGTGAGGATCAGCCGGGTAACCCGGTGGTGGTGCTGGGCCTGTCCAATGGCCAGGCACTGGTGTTCCGTCACACGTATCGGGTCAGCTACCCGGATAGCAAAAAGACCATCACCCCAGCCATTGAGTACCCGTACGGCGAAGCGCCGATCGTGCTCGACCCGCAAGGTCGGGCACTGGATCACGTTAACCTCAGCGTGAACGATTCGACGTTGGTGCTGGCAGGTTCGGCCGGTGCGCAATTGAACGTGCTGTCGTTGACCAGCGAAGAAAACATGATGACCGGTGAGGTCACGAACACCGAGACCCGTATCGACCTGCCGCAGATGACCGAAAAGGTCAAAGCACTCTACATCGACCCGCGTCAGCAGTGGTTGTATGTGGTGAATGGACGGGCCCAGGCGGATGTGTTCAGCCTGCGCGACAAAAGTCTGAATGGTCGTTACAAGCTGGCTGAAGACGCCACCACCGAGATCACTGCCAGTGCGCAGTTGGTAGGGGGTATCTCGTTGATTTTCGGTGATTCGAAAGGTGAACTGAGCCAGTGGTTCATGGCTCGCGACCCAGATGGCGAGTCGCGTTTCAAACACATTCGCAGCTTTCAGATGGGCACCTCGCCGATTGTTGAAATCACCGCTGAGCAACGCCGCAAGGGCTTCCTGGCCTTGGACGCTGCCGGTGAAATCGGTGTGTTCCACAGCACCGCACACCGCACGCTGCTGGTTGAAAAAATCACCGAAGGCCCGGGCATCATGGCGTTGTCGCCGCGTGCCAACCGTATCATTGTGGAAGAGGGCGGCAAGCTGCTGCCACTGACCTTGAAGAACCCGCACCCGGAAGTGTCCTGGAGCGCGCTGTGGAGCAAGGTCTGGTACGAGAACTACGACGAGCCTAAATACGTGTGGCAATCGACGGCGGCCAACACCGACTTCGAGCCGAAGATGAGCCTTGCGCCGTTGACCTTTGGCACCTTGAAGGCGGCGTTCTACGCGATGTTACTGGCGGCACCGCTGGCAGTTGCCGCTGCAATCTATACCGCTTACTTCATGGCCCCGAGCCTGCGCCGCAAGGTCAAGCCGGTGATCGAGCTGATGGAAGCGATGCCGACGGTGATTCTGGGCTTTTTCGCCGGCCTGTTCCTGGCACCGTATGTTGAAGGGCATTTGCCGGGTATTTTCAGCCTGCTGATGCTGATGCCGATTGGTATTTTGCTGGCAGGTTTTACCTGGAGCCGCTTGCCTGAGTCGATCCGGCTGCGAGTGCCGGATGGCTGGGAAAGCATGATCCTTATCCCGGTGATTTTGCTGGTATGCGGACTTTCGCTGTACATGAGCCCGATTATGGAAGCCTGGTTCTTCGGCGGCGACATGCGCATGTGGATTTCTCATGACCTGGGCATCACTTACGACCAGCGCAACGCTCTGGTGGTGGGTCTGGCGATGGGCTTTGCGGTAATCCCCAACATCTATTCGATTGCTGAAGATGCGGTGTTCAGCGTGCCACGCGGCCTGACCCTGGGCTCGCTGGCGCTGGGTGCTACGCCTTGGCAGACCATGACCCGTGTGGTGATTCTGACCGCCAGCCCGGGGATTTTCTCGGCGCTGATGATCGGTATGGGGCGCGCTGTCGGTGAAACCATGATTGTACTGATGGCCACCGGTAACACCCCGATCATGGAAATGAACCTGTTTGAAGGCTTGCGCACCTTGGCGGCGAACGTGGCGGTAGAGATGCCGGAGTCGGAAGTGGGCGGCAGTCATTACCGCGTACTGTTCCTTTCGGCGCTGGTGCTGCTGTTGTTCACCTTCATCATGAACACGCTTGCCGAGCTGATTCGTCAGCGCCTGCGCAAAAAATATTCGTCGCTTTAAGGAAGGTAGAAGTCTGTGAAACAGAATTCCCTCAAAGGTTGGTTCAAGAGCGGCGCTCCGGGTGTCTGGATCAGCGGTGGTGCGGTTTCCATCGCTGTAATCATGACCATCGGTTTGTTGTCAGTGATTGCTGTGCGCGGCCTGGGCCACTTCTGGCCTGCCGACCTGATACATGCGCAGTACAGCGTACCGGGTGATGCCAATCACCTGGTGATCGGCGAAGTGGTGCAAAAAGAAGAAGTGCCCCGCGAGCGCCTGAAAAGTGCGGGTTTGCCCGTACCGGATCAAGGCCCGGAGTTCATGACCCGTGAGCTGATCAAGGTCGGTAACCGCGACCTGAACGGCAACGATTTCACGTGGGTGGTGGGCGAGTGGCTGACCAACCAGACCACGCCGCCAGAGTTGATGGCAATTGAACGGCGTGAGTGGGGCAACTTTTACGGCTATCTGGTCAATGTAAAAGAAAACGGCAAAGTGGTTGCTGAAGGTGCCGCTGCCTGGCCAGAGCTGCAAGCCCGAGTCAAACGCGTTAATGATTTGGCATCGCAACTCAGCCGGTTGGAAAAGAAAGACATTGGGGCGATCAACGCCGGGCTGGAGCGCATTCGTCTGCACGGCCGCAAGCTGGAGTTGGCGGGCAAGCTGGACGCTGAGGCTCAGGCTGACATGGAAGTTGAGCGTGCCGAGCTGAATGCACGTTACAAGGCCATTGAAGAGCGCTTGGGCGAGTTGCACGAACAGTTCAACCGCGACAGCCTCACGGCCCGTGATGCCAATGGCAAAGAGCTGGAAATCAGCATCGGTAAAGTGGTCAAGGCGTACCAGCCGAACGCGATGAGCAGCTGGCAAAAACTGGGGATGTACTTCAGCAATATTTGGGAATTCCTCAGCCAGGACCCACGTGAAGCCAACACCGAAGGCGGGATCTTCCCGGCGATCTTCGGCACGGTGATGATGACCTTGATCATGGCCGTTATCGTGACGCCTTTTGGCGTACTGGCGGCGGTGTACCTGCGCGAATATGCCAGGCAAAACACCCTGACCCGCGTGATTCGTATTGCGGTGAACAATCTGGCGGGTGTCCCGGCGATTGTTTATGGCGTGTTTGGTCTGGGCTTCTTTGTGTATGTGCTGGGCGGCTCGGTCGACCGTTTGTTCTTCGCCGAAGCGTTACCGGCCCCGACCTTTGGTACGCCGGGTCTGATGTGGGCCTCGCTGACTCTGGCGCTGCTGGCTGTGCCGGTGGTGATCGTGGCGACGGAGGAGGGGCTGGCGCGGATTCCGCGTACGGTGCGCGAAGGTTCGCTGGCGTTGGGCGCAACCAAGTCTGAGACGTTGTGGAAGATCGTGCTGCCGATGGCGAGCCCGGCCATGATGACCGGCATGATCCTCGCTGTGGCCCGTGCTGCGGGTGAAGTTGCACCGTTGATGTTGGTCGGTGTGGTCAAGCTGGCGCCGTCGCTGCCACTGGATGGCAACTACCCGTACTTGCACCTTGATCAGAAAATCATGCACTTGGGCTTCCATATTTATGACGTCGGCTTCCAGAGCCCGAACGTCGAAGCCGCCCGACCGTTGGTGTATGCCACGGCGCTGCTGCTGGTGATGGTGATCGCGACCCTTAACTTGTCGGCAGTGTGGATTCGTAACCACCTGCGCGAGAAGTACAAGGCGCTGGAAAGCTGATTTAGAAACGCACGACTTCTGTAGGAGCGAGCTTGCTCGCGAAGGTATCTCTGCGGTCTCAAGGTTAGACCGCGTTGCCTGAATCGCGAGCAAGCTCGCTCCTACAGAAGAGAAGCCCGGTTAGAGATAAACCGAAACGAATTTTTAGCGTATGGAGCAACCCATGCAGCATGAATCCTCCACCCACGGCATCAACATGTCGGCCCTGGGTCGCAGCAAGCAGAGCCTGAACCTGGCCGATGAAACCGTCGCCATTGAAGTGCCGGGCCTGAATCTTTACTACGGTGAAAAACAGGCCCTGTATGACGTCAGCCTGAATATCCCGAAACAGCGAGTCACCGCGTTTATCGGCCCGTCGGGTTGCGGTAAATCCACACTGCTGCGCACGTTCAACCGCATGAACGACCTGGTAGACGGCTGCCGCGTTGAAGGCGAGATCAACCTGTACGGCAACAACATCTACCGCAAGGGCGAAGACGTGGCTGAGCTGCGTCGTCGGGTGGGCATGGTGTTCCAGAAGCCCAACCCGTTCCCCAAGACCATCTATGAAAACGTGGTCTACGGTCTGCGCATTCAAGGCATCAACAAAAAACGCGTGCTCGATGAAGCCGTTGAGTGGGCGCTCAAGGGTGCAGCGTTGTGGGATGAGGTTAAAGACCGTTTGCATGAATCGGCACTGGGTTTGTCCGGTGGCCAGCAACAGCGTCTGGTGATTGCGCGCACCATCGCGGTTGAGCCTGAAGTGTTGTTGCTCGATGAGCCGTGCTCGGCCCTTGACCCGATTTCGACGTTGAAAGTGGAAGAGCTGATTTACGAGCTCAAGTCCAAGTTCACCATCGTCATCGTGACTCACAACATGCAGCAAGCGGCGCGGGTTTCCGACTACACCGCGTTCATGTACATGGGCAAAATGGTTGAATACGGCGACACCGATACCTTGTTCACCAACCCTGCCAAAAAACAGACCGAAGACTACATCACCGGGCGGTATGGCTAGTTTTAAAGGCCGGGCGGCGTAACGACACATTTGGCTAGCAGCTTATAGCGGCAGCTCACAGCGTTTGCGGAGCAAAACCATGATTTCAAAGGATGGCCTCACCCATCACATTTCCGCGCAGTTCAATGCGGAACTCGAAGACGTGCGCAGCCACTTGCTGGCGATGGGCGGACTGGTCGAGAAGCAGGTTAACGATGCGGTCACAGCATTGATCGAGGCCGACTCCGGGTTGGCTCAGCAAGTGCGCGAGATTGACGAACAGATCAATCAGATGGAGCGCAACATCGACGAAGAGTGCCTGCGTATTTTGGCCCGTCGTCAGCCTGCGGCCTCTGACTTGCGCCTGATCATCAGCATCTCCAAGTCGGTGATTGACCTTGAGCGCATTGGTGACGAGGCGACCAAGATCGCGCGCCGGGCGATTCAGCTGTGTGAAGAAGGTGAAGCGCCACGGGGTTACGTTGAAGTGCGACATATTGGCGATCAAGTACGCAATATGGTGCGTGATGCACTGGACGCGTTCGCTCGCTTTGATGCCGATCTGGCCTTGTCAGTGGCGCAGTACGACAAAATCATCGACCGTGAATACAAGACGGCTTTGCGCGAGTTGGCCACCTACATGATGGAAGACCCGCGCTCAATCTCGCGTGTATTGAGCATCATCTGGGTACTGCGTTCGCTGGAGCGCATTGGTGATCACGCGCGCAATATCTCTGCGTTGGTGATTTATCTGGTTCGCGGAACTGACGTGCGGCACATGGGCCTCAAACGCATGAGCGAAGAAGTTAAAGGCACCGCTGCTGATAAGGCTAATGTTGAGCCGCTGCCTGACGATAAATAAGACAGCCCGAAATAAAACACGCCCGGCTCATGCCGGGCGTTTTGATTTTCGGCGTTCATATCCAAGGAGCAGTCGATGAGCAAGGTCAGTGTGCTGGTGGTAGATGACGCGTCGTTTATTCGTGATCTGATTAAGAAGTGCCTGCGTAACTATTTTCCGGGCATCAGGATCGAAGAAACGATCAACGGTCGAAAAGCCCAGGCCCTGCTGACCCGCGAAGCGTTCGATCTGGTGTTGTGCGACTGGGAAATGCCTGAGATGTCGGGCCTTGAGCTGCTGACCTGGTGTCGCGAGCAGGACCACCTGAAAACCCTGCCATTCATTATGGTCACCAGCCGTGGTGATAAAGAGAACGTGGTTCAGGCGATCCAGGCCGGGGTTTCGGACTTCGTCAGCAAGCCGTTCACCAATGAGCAATTGTTGACCAAGGTGAAGAAGGCGTTTACCAGGGCCGGTTTGCTGGATGCTGTGATGAGCAGTGCGCCAGCGCGCATGAGCACCGGCTTTGGTAATGACTCGCTCAGTGCATTGACCGGTGGCAAGGCGCCAGTTGTCACGTCGACTCCGGCCCCCGCTGCACGTACGTCCCCGACTGCCCAGACGCTGAAGAGTCGTGGCCAGGGGCAGTTGCGTTTGCCCAGTGGCACTCAGCAGTGTGTGATCAAGGCGCTAAGCCTCAAGGAGGCGCTGTTGGTGGTGCGTCGTGGCGCCGTGCTGCCACAGGTGCTGGACAGCGCGGTGCTGGACCTTGAGCAAGGCGAGAGCGCCGAGGTGGCGCGTTTGAATGGCTACCTGCATGGCATCGTCGCTTGCGAGCCCAAACCCGACAGCGACTGGTTGCAACTGACTTTCCGTTTCGTTGACCAGGACGCCGAGAAAATGAACTACCTCTCGCGGCTGATCGCACATGGCTCTGCGCAGAAGCACTTTGTGCCGGGTGCGTAATCTTGAACGCATGACCTGAAGGAGCGAGCTGGCCTCGTGATGGCATCTATCCGGTATTTCAGCCGGATTGGTGATTCAGATCGTTAGGCCATCCAGTGACAGGGTTTGAATCAATCCAAAAACGCCAGTTGATAGGTCTCGCGGTCGATCATCACCAACTGCACATTGTTGATCCGGGTATTGACTGGTTTGCCGTTGACGGCCACTGAGGTCTCGATCCTGTAAATGCCTTGCGGTGCACGTTCATCAAGGGTGATGGTGAAGGTGTTTTCATAACCGCCGCTACCGCCTTTGGTGTTTGCCACCTTACTGCCTTGCTTCAACGGCTTGGCTTCGTTGGGGGCAAACAGGCGAATGTCTTCCTTGATTTCGCTGACCGGTTGGGTCGAACCGTTGATGGCGACGATATTGGAAACCACGGTGATGGGTTGACCGCGTTTAATGGTCATACCCGGTTGAATGCTGGTCTCGTAGCTGACGATTTCCGGTTGCGACGGAAGTTTTTTACCCGTGGTTTTATATTGTGTTTCGACTTCTTCGGCGGTTTTGGTCTGGACCGATTTGGCATTGATCGCGAAACAGGCCGCCATACCCACAACTCCGCCAATCAACACACCCGCGCCTTTATCATTAGCGCCGCTGACGGCTGCGCCGGCAGCGGCACCGGCGGCAATTGCCAGCCCGCACTTCATCCAGTCGCGGCCACTCCAGCTGGTCGGGTTCAGGCTGGCGGAGTCGATATTGGCGCAACCGTGCAGGCCAAGTACCGAAGCCAGGCCCAAGGCCAAAAAGCGTTTATCCAAAGAGTTGGAGGGCAATTTCATCAGTAACTTCCAAGTAAGAGAGGGGGACACGCACACACCCTGATTATTCAATTCGGGTTCGATTCAGTGCTTCTTTCAGTTGTTGTTCGGACTGGCGGATGATGCTGCGTGCCCGAGCGTTGTTCGGATCCATGCCCAGCACAACCTTGGCCACGGCGATTGCGGACTGGTACTCCCCGGCATTGAGCGCGTTTTGAGCTTGTTGCAGGGAGGCGTTCACAGCCTTGGCTGTTTGTTGTCGCTGTTGGTCACGGGCTTGGCGATCGGCAGCCTCTTGGCGTTCCCTGTCGCGGCTTTCCTGCAGTCGCTGAGCGTCGGCCTCGCGTGTCGCTTCGCCAGCCTGGGCTTGGAGCTGTTTTTGTTTCTGTTCGGCGTCCTGCTGTTGCTGCTGGCGCTCCTGAGCGGCCTGGGCACGCTGCAAAAGATTCAAGGCGCGAGGCTCATTGCGATCCTGTTGCAGGGCAAGCCCGGCATTGTCTTGCGCGCAACCAAAGTTACGGGCGTCGAAACAGGATTGGCCAGCTTGCAAAAAGGCATCGACTTTTTGTTGATCCGGGCCAGCCGTCATCTTCAACGCAGTGTAGCCTCCACCCACCAGTACCAGAGCGCCGATCACGATGGCTATGATCGGCTTTTGTGTGCGGGGAGCCGGTGTGGGTACAGCAGGCGGTGGGGGCGCTACTGGCGGTTCGGATGGTGATTCAGGCATGTCTGTGTGCGGTGGAACACTGACGGGTATTGCTGGCGCCACAGGCTTGGGTGCTACGGGCGGTGCAGGCTTGGGAGCCTGCGCTGGCGTGACCGCTGTTGCCTGCTGGAGCGGGACGCTGCAGAACGGACAGTGTTTCACAGGGCCGCAGAGCCCCTGACCGCATGCGCTGGAGGCGCATAGGGTCGGGAATGCAGAGGCTTTGGCTGACGACACGGACATAGTCTTCTCGTTTAGATCAAGGAGCCGGCGGCGGGGCCGGGGCTGTCAGGGGAGGGCCGCTCACTGCAGGCGCGAACAGATGCGCAAGCTCCATGATTTGGCCTGCCATCAGCCAGGTACCCATTCCTTCACGCCACAGCAGACTGTCGCGGGTGATTTGCCCTGATTGTACGTATTGCTGCAACTGCTGCGTGTTGTAGGGGCCGTAATTGGTCCCGCTGACACTCAAGTGATAGCTGTATTGCGGTGCGGCGCCCGGCGGTGGTGGCGGGGCTCCGTGAGCGGCTGCGCCGGGCGGTGGTGCAATTCCTGTTGCCGGGGTTGCGCTGGCCTGTTTGAACAGGTTTTCCAGCCAGCCTTCATTGAAAAACTCTTTGGTCGCGGTGAGTTTTTCGCCGTGATTGGCATCCACTTCTTCGTGGTACACGTCGGTCAGGGAACCTTCGATCCTGCGGCCCCATTGGCTGATTAGCTGTTCGGCACGGTCGGTCAGTTTTTTCATTTCGCCGGGTGCCTGGCGGTTCAATCGCGCCAGGTATTCATTCTTCAAGAGCTCGGCGATTTTGTATGGGAACGCCTCAAAGTTGCTGGAAACCCCTTTTTCGTCGGTGCGTTTTTGCGCCTTGTAGGCGTTTGTGCTCAAGTCTTCAAACAAGACGACAAGGGCTGCTACTTGCGCGTTATCCAGGCGCAAGGATTTGTCTCTGACTTGAGCGGTAATGTCCGTGCGATGAATGCTGTTGAAGCCGCTTTGACGGATGGAGAACTCATCACCAATGGTGAAGTTGTCCTTGGCAATCAGGAACTCGTACAGACCGCTGTTCAGCCGCTCCAGGATGCCAAGCGCAATGGCGTGCAGGAAGAGTTTGAAGTCTTCGGCGAACTGGCGGTATTGTTCTTGGTTGAACTGGATCGGTTGCACGAACTGGCTGATGCGCTTATGCACATGCAGCGGAATGATCGCGCTTTCTTTACGATAGCTGGCCAGATACGTAGACAGCTGGGTCAGTGCCGGGATCGGGAAGCCGCTCAACTCGGTGTAGCAAATCAGTTTGCCGGGCATGCCCGACTCTACAAACTGAATTTGCCCGGCGGTCATGCCTGTGCCTTGCGGCAGGCATTGGGCAAGCAGGGCGCCATAGGTGCGGCTGAACTCGCTGGCGTTTTGCACTCCGATCAGGCAGGTGTAGAGGTCTTTGTGGATGTCGAAGTCGCCATTGAGGTTCAGTGGCACCCATGGCATGGCCCGTTGCAGCAGCAGACGGAATTTTTCACGCTGCTCATCGGGGGTCAACGCTGCCAGGGCCGTCATCAATGGGTCAACACCCAGTTGGTTCTTCGGCAGTTGTTGCACCGCCTTGTTACGCAGTTTGAGCAGCAGTTCCTCTTGGCCTTCCCGGGTTTGCAGTTTGCCAAACAGGGTCTTCGAGCCACCGAAATCCTTGAATGCATCTTTGGCCCACTCGCGCACTTGTTGGCTGTCGACGGACTGTTCGTCGTCATTTTTTACCAGCGTCAAGGGGATGAGTGTTGCGTGTTGCGTGTGGATGCTGGCCTTGATTTTGGCAATGTTGGCGTCCAGACCCTTGAGCAGGTGATCGACCGCGTTGCGGCCATCCTGCAGACGTCCGACGAAGCCACTCCAGAGCGGGCGACCGTTGTTGTCCACCGATTCCTTGCGACCCAACCATTCAGAGATGTCACGCAGTAATTGCGCAGCCTCGCGGGCGGCCACCGAGCGGACGTAGAACAGCAGGCTGTCACGCAGGGTGTCCTTGACCTGGCTAATCACGGTGTCGGCTTGTTTTTCTTTACCACTCAGGCGCGCCAGCAGGCCTTTACCTGTGGTTTCTTTCAGGCGCTCGAACTCGCGTGCCAGCTCGGACGATTCGAGTTTTTCAGACAACTCCTTGAAGCGCTCAGCGTTTTTTTCCAGTGCGGGAATAATGCCGCTGCTTTCGTTTTCGAGACGGTCTTTGATCATTTCTACCAGCGCCAGGGTGTAATCCAGCCCCCCACGCTCGTCATCGTCTAGGCGGCGGAACAGCTTCTCCGGCAAGCTGTCTTCGTGTGTCCACTGAGCGAAACGCTTCTGACGATTTTCTTTGATGCGTACCTCGTGGTTGCGCTCGGCGCTGTCGATGGAGCTGCCTTTGGTGTCACGCTCCATCTGCTGCTGAATTTCGCGGACCAACGCCAGCCATTGGTCCTTATCGGCGCCGCCGTTTTGCAGACGCTCGAACAGCGCTTCGACTTTTTGCTCGATTTGCGCGATGACACTGTTGTCACCTTCGACTTGCAGCAGGTCATCAGCAATCTGGTAATGAGTGAATTCACCCGTGGCCTTAGTCAGCTCCACACGCGACAGAAACTCGGGCAGGTCAGTGAACGTACGTGCCGTGATGGTCAGTTGTTCCTTAAGGAACTCGTCGCGTTCTTTGTCGGTAGGGCGATTGCCGGTGATCTCAGCATTTGCCACACCAAAAAACGCCTTGAGCATGTGCTGCACTTGCTTGTTGAGGCGTACGTTCTGACGGGCGTCAATCTGGGTGTCGAGCACTGCCTGGCCGATCGAGGAATAGGCGCGAGGAAAGCGAAGTTTGGTCTCGCTTCCGTAGTCCTGGGGCAAGCTGACGTCGAAGCTGCGGATCTTGAATTGGTTTTGGTTTACGGCCACCGAGCGCTTTTTGTTGGCGAAGTCTTGCGAGGTGAAGTCGGTAAACAGCACATCGGAGACCATCTCGTAGATGTCTTCCTGGTTTTCGGTTCGAGCTTGCGCGACGTTGCCGTTGTCGAGGATGAACACATCATCGTAAGGGCGGGTATCAATAAACAGGTTGTCAGTGGCATCCCAATGCTTGAGCAGTGGATTGCCACGCATACAGGTTTCCAGCTCCATCAGGGCGGCGTAGCCGTTGGCCTGTACGCGCTCGGTGTTGAAGGCATTGAAACCGCCTGGCAAGACGAAAAACAGATCGACCTTGCCCGAGATGTTGTTTTCTTTAAGGATCGCCTTGGCCAGATAGCCCATGTCCAGAAATGACCCTGAACCTGTACCACCCGCGGCTGAGCCGGTGATGACGATGCGGATTTTCCCGGGGTCGATTTCCAGTCCGAGCTTTTTGAGTTTGTCGGCCTGAGTCCCGATGTTGTTGAGCAACCGGGAGACCTTGTCACGCAGCTTGTCGCGAATGGTCGGGTATTTGTCGAAGAAATACAGGCGGGACAAGGCCCGGATCTGGCCCGCGCCCTTGGAAGGGTCGATCCCCAAAGATTTTATTTTATCCGGGGTCAGCGGGAACCATTCTGCCACTTCGCGGTGACGATTGAGCTCGTCAATGGAGTGGGTGTATTTGCTTAGGTGCAGAGGTTCAATAATTTTTTCTTCGGAGGTAAACGCCACTTGCTCGGCCAGCACGTCGGTTTTGACTGACTTACCGTCCTGGGTGACTTCGCCGGAGTCGAGGTCGAAGTTGATGAACTGCACCAGCGGGAAATCAGAAATGTGCTGGACCTGATTGTTCCCCCCCCAGATGGCGTTGAGGATACGTCGGCGCAGGCGAATGTTGACCTTCATGCCGGTGCCGCCCAGGGCGATAAACAAGGTGGGGTGGATTTTTTCGCTGACCAAGGGGGTTACCGGGCCGGAAGGTTGTGCACTCTTGTCCATCTAAAACTCCATGAGCCCTTTGGGCTAACCGATGATCTCGGTGTATTGATCCACAAATCAGATGCAGCGTGGCCAAGGGCAGGTGAGTGCTTTGGCGCGAGGGGTTAGCGTTTGGCCGAGAACGTCATCAACCAGGCAACCAGGGAGATGGCGGCGACACCACCTAGGGGCACGATGTACAGCGGCGCCAGAAATTGCCCCGAGTTGAGAGCTGCAAGCACGGCCATGATGGCGATCATCAACAGGCCTAAAAACAGGAACCAGCCCGATGCATTGGCTCGACTGGGTGCCACACGCTCACGTACACGCCAGTTGGCATAAGCGTTTTTGATTACAAAAAACACAATGGCCAAGACCACCAGCACAGCTACGCCAATCAGGGCGTCGCGGCTGTCGACTTTTTTCGCCCCAAGGTCCAGGCCCAGTGGTTGCGGAGCGGCCAAAGTGGTCGTGATGGGCGAGGGCGCAGGGCTTTCGCTTTCGATCGGTGCTGGCAATGTGCTGGTCTGTGCCATGTCTAAAACTTCCTTGCTTTGCGTGAGGGTTACTTGAGGCGTACGGCAGTATCGGGTTCGATGTCTTCTAGGCTTGCGCCAAACAGACCGCGCTTGAGCGTTGCAACCTTGTTTTGCTGTGCGTTGTACACGCTGGCGCTGCTGAAGGGCTTGAGTGGGTAGGTCTGGGGCACGCCTTCAACGATGACGGTCAGGTTCTTTTTGCCTGCAATCAAGAGGGCCGTTAGAACAGCTCCGATCAAGAGCGCAACCAACAGCCCTAGCAGCAACAGCACCGGGCCGAGAGGGTAGTTGATTTGCAGTACCACCGGCAGACGGGTTTCGGAGGTTGTGGCTTCGCCGGATGGGATAAACACGTCAGGCAGGGCGTCGCCGGGGAACAGTTCGTTCATGCGCTCGATAAATGCCCGGGAGATGCGCAACTGCTGCTCGCTTAGGGAGATGTTAATGCTGCCGGCGCGTTGGTAGCCGCTGGAGAAGATCACGTCGCTCGACCATTGGGAAGGCAGGGGCGGGAGTTGCAGGCTGATCTTCAGCTCCTCGGAGCGGGCACCGGGCTCTAGATCTTTCAGACGGTCCAGTGAGATGTTCGAGTTCAAGGCTTCACCCGGCATGTCTAGGGTCATGTCGATCTTGGCGTCATGGATCTGATAGGGGTTGAACTGGTTTTCGAACGTGCCCAGCAACACAGCGGTTTTGGGTGAGCTGTCGACGTTGATATTAAGGATTACCGTTTGCAGGTCGGGTGCCAGCTCGGCGCTGACATCCCGGTTGTCTTGAACGCCGGTGGGAATAAAGCGTACAGCAGCTTGTGTCAGCGGCTTGAGGCGTACTCGGTCATCTTTGAGCAGGCTGGCGAGCGCGGGCTGATTGAGCACCTGCTCAAGGGCAACGCTGGCTTTTTGGCCGTAGGCCAAGGCGTAGATCATCAGCCCATTGGCTGTGTAGTTCGGTCCCTTGACCAGCATTTTCTGCGGGAAGGCAGCAATCCGTGTGATTGCAGCTTCGTTGTGCAGCAGGTCATAAAACTCACGGTTTTTGGCTTGGGTTTCGCTGCTGTTGTTTGGACTGTTTTTGTTGTTGGTGATGATCCAGACTATGCCTTCACGACCCTCCAGACCGGTCGTGATAGAGGCCAGTAAAGCCTCTTTGAAATCGGTATCGGCATAGGCGCCGCTGGCTTTACGTTCCAATTTCAAGCCATTGATGTAACTTGGCAGCGAGGAATGGTTGGCCGGGCCGCGGTAGATCCATTCAGGTGAGGGGTGTTGGTTGTCGGCCTGATTGAAACCTCCGATCACTACTTCCGAGTTGCCAGCGGCAGTGGTCACCAGTTGCGTGACCAACGGTTTGAACGGTGAAGACGGGTCGCTATAGAACGGTTCCATCCATCCAGAATTCTGTACCAGGAAAACTTGGCGCAAGGGGACGGCGTTGGCCACCCCGCTGGCGAGCGCCAGGACGATCAACAGGCATCGGCGCAGCCAGAGGGTCAAGCGTTCCATCGGTAAAGTGCTCCGGATGAGTCGATATACAGCCACATTGCGTTATCAAAAAAGAACCATTGAGCATTCCAGGGCTCGCTGGCGCGAGCGCTGATGGAGAACTGCTGATCACCGATTTGCTCGAAACAGTAGTCGACGTCTATGGGTTGGCGGTTATCGAAGAAGGCTTCCAGCGGGCTGGACTGTTTGGCTTTCATCGAGAGCAAGCGCTTTTGCCCGCTGAACTCAATGAAGGGATAAACCACGTCTCGGGTGGTGGGGGTGACGTTTTCGTCGTACTCATCCCAAGGGCGCTCGAGCCGAATGTTGTACTTGAAGCTCAGGTGGCCAGTGCCCAGGCGATAACCTTTGATGGTGATGGGCAAATCGGTGGCACCCGGATCCAGTTGCAGGTAACGCTGGCCCTCGGTATCGAAAATCAACTGCCACAAACCTCTACCGTCCAGGAACGGCGGCCCTTGTTCTGGCTGCGCTGTGGCGTCGTTAGGCCACGGATACCATTGGGCCTTTAGCGTGCTTCCTTGGGTCAGGCTGAGATAGCCGTGCTCACCGATCCACAGCAGGCGTCGGGAGGCTGCGTCTACAATAGGCGCTGAGAGCCGGGTCATGCGTTCAAGGTTGGCGTCTTCCACTAAGCAGCGATCCCAGCCGAAGAGGCTGGCCGGATTGACGATGCAAACGTGGTTGCTTTTGACCTGGGGCAGGTATGAACGGCCTTCCAGTATTCCAGGACCGGCCAGCGGGATACCGTCATCGCGCAGGGTTTGATAGGTCAGGGTGAGCGGGTCAACACTGATCAACGTGGCACCGCTGTCGCTGGAGAGCACCAGGTGCTGACCTCCGTCATCCTGGTGGATGCCGACCGACCAGGCCCAGTTTTCAAGGCGTGAACGGCCAATGGGTTCGCTTTTAGGCAGCAGTTCGAGCCACTTTTCGGAGCCACGCTGCCACTGGAACAAGCTGCCTTCGCGACTTAGAGCATATAGCGCGTCACGATGCCCACCGAGGTTGGCGACGAAGAAATTAAGGCCATTTTTACGCGGCAGATCGATGATCTGTTTGCGACTGTTCAAGTCACCTTGGCGGGTATCGAGCAACTGAGCGTACAGACGCGAGCTGATGTCTTCGGCCGAGGTCAGTTTGCTGCGCTCATTGATCACGCGAGAGCCGCTCCCATCCCCGTAGGGTGGCAACCAGCGTTTAGCGGCGAGGTACTCTGTTTTGGGCAGTGCTTTACCGGTGGTCGGGCAGAATGCGAAAGCGGCGGGCAGATAGTTGCCGGGCGCGCCCTCGGGCACTGCAGCGGCACCAACCAGAAAATCCAAGTCTACCCATTCGGTGGCAGGCTTGTTGCCAGCAACAGTATGGAGAGAGAAAGCGCCGTCGCTCGATTGCAGCCACTCTTGAGTGCCTAGCTGCCACACGTAGGTACGGTCGTTTTTAACGATCTCCATATAATCCTGTTGCTTCCTGCAAATAGAGCATGCGAATGCCTGCCGGGGGTTCGACAAGCACTTTGAAAGGGGTTGTGTGTCTTGAACGAAGTGTGACTGTTTTTATCAGGTCTGCCTCTATCACGGAATAGTGGCAGAATGATATGTCTTGTCAACCGGACTTTAGTTGGTTCAAGGGAGCTGTAATCCGCCAGACGCTTTATGAATTGCCCTCAAGTGTTCGCCGATCTGTTTGACGTTGGCTTCGGTGGCAGCGATTTCGGCGGCGCGGGCAGGTTCGAGCAGGCTGCGTACTTCTTTGTCCAGATCTGTGGTCAAGCGCAGGAGCTGCTGCTGGCGCTGGCTGCTCTCTGATTCGAGGACTTCCCACTCTTTGGCTTGCGGCAGGCCATAACCACTGCTACCGAGCAACTCGGCCGGACGACTGAGGAAGCCGCTGTTAGCCAAGATCTCTTGCAGGGTTTTGTTGGCTCTGTCCATGCCGCCATCCTTGACCCCGCGCGCACTCAGGTACTTTTGTTTGACTTCATCCTGGGCTAACAACAGTTGGCGGCGAAAGCTGGCTTGTTCCAGCAATAACAGCGCGGCGCTGGAACGCAGGTCGGCTTTTTCGATCCATGGACGTCGTTCTTCAGCGCTCAGGGCCAACCAATCTTCGACCGTGGTCTGTTTGATTGGCATGCGGGTTTTGAGTACGTCGAACATCGCTTGATAGCGGTCGCGGTAGGAGTCAAAGCGGTAGCCCAAACGCAGTGCTTCTTTGGGATCATCCAGCACGCTGGTATCGGCAAGATTGCGGGCCTTGAGCACTTCCAGCAAGCCATTGGGGACGATGCTGTCCAGACCTTTGAGCTGAGCGTTGTCGCTGCCGCTGCGCAGCAGTTTCAGGGTTTCGACTGCGCAGTTGTTGGACACAAAGTAGTAGTTGCCGTCGTAGCTCCAATGCATCTCGGCCGCGTGCTCCACCACTTCTTCGATTTCAGGGCGGCTCAATTTGAGCGGCACGGAGGCGAGGCTGCGCAGTTCAGTTTTGGTGTATTCGTCGATCACTTGGGCCAGCGGCAATACAAACAAGCGCGAAGGGTAGGCACCTGTCAGACCGTCCCAGCTTGAGAGCTGTACGTCGTTGACGAAAGCTCGGTAGGACAATACCAAGTGTTCTTGCAGGTCGAGCCGGCAGTCTGGCCCGCGTGGGCGCCCTGGTGCACAGATCACCAGGCGCAGCATGCTGTGGCCCCAGCGGCTGGCCCATTCTTGATTGGCCTCGGCCAGCAGGTAATCAACGGCATACACTCGCTCGGGGTCGACGGTGCCCAGCGGTTGCTTGGCAAAGTCGTTACCGGCATTCAGAAAGGCGAAGGCTTTGGGGCATTCGTCCTTGGCGGCGGGTGCCCAGCCGAAGTGTTCCTTGTAGAAGCGATACAGCGCCGGGCGGCGGCAGGCGTAGGCCGGGTCGAGGAGGAAGTACTCCATATTGACCGCGACGAATTCTTTGGGGCTGCTGACTTCGTACAGATCCGGGCTGCGCACGACCTGGTGGTTGTCGTGTTCGCGTTCCCCGCGCCGGCCTACGTATTGCTGCCAGCCGGCCAAGTCGAGCAGGCGCGGATCATCACTGAGGGTGAAGCGGCGTTCGGTTTGGCCGCGGCATTGATCGGGCAGGCCAATGATCCCTGCGCTGCTGCTTTGCCGGGCACAACGCTGGATGAGCGTGCGCTGGGCGCTGGGCCAGAGTCGGGCGCGGTCGTAGAGGTGGGTCAGTTCGTGCAACACCGTGGCCAGCATTTCCCGGCGCACGGTGCCGTGGGGGCGCTCGGTCTTCTGGGTGGCGGCAGAGCCATCAGTCAGCCCCGCCAGCAAGTTGCGATTGAGGTCCAGCTCTGCGGTCAGCGATGCTTGACCGTAGGCATTGCTGGGCATGTCATTGCTCCAGCCCACCAACACCTGGCGATCCAGTTGCTCGATAAAACGCGGTGGCAACGACTGCATGGCTTCATCCAGCAGGGCTTGGCTGGCTTGTTGCTCAGCCGGGCTCAGGCCCTCGGTCTTGAGTTGCAGATGCAGCGCAGCCTGGGCGCTACTGCCGATCAGTAGCAGGCTACAAGCGGTGAACCAACGCGTTAGTGGCCTCACAGTGCGAGGATGGCTTCGGCGAGGTCTTGGTCGCTGGCGTTGCGGGCTTCAGGCACGCGGTCACGCAGAGTGTTGAAGGCGGACTCCAGCTGCACACCACGAATATCGCCTTGGCTGGCGACGAAGGTGGCTGCGTCATCATGGGCTTCGCGTACTACTTTAGAGTCGCGGATGGAGGTGGTGGTGTCCGAGGTGAAATCGATGGTGCGGCCAAAAGCCCGCACGATGATGTTACTGGTCTGCACGACAGTCTGTGCTTGCGCGATATCGGCGAGTAGAAAAAGGCCGAGGGTGGCGGCAATTAAAGGGCTACGCATGAAACATCTCCAGAAAACGCGGGTATTTATTGGACGAGAATTGCTTGAGCCAGTTCAAGATCATTGGCACTCAATTTTGGCTGGTTCTGGCGCAGATATTGTAACGCCGTCTCTAGCTGCACTCCTCGCTGTTGGCCATCACTGGCAATAAAGACGGCGGCGTCATCCTGGGCGGCACATATCAGTTTGTGATCAAAAGGCGCGGACGTCACTTTACTGGTGACGTAACCACTGAGCACCACGTTCTGGGTGGTCAGGTCGAAGGCGTTTGCTGTGAGTGTCCAGCAGAGGGTAAGTAGAGTTAAGAAGAAAAAGCGCATGGGTCTCGTTGATTGATGAGCGAGGTCCAAGGCTAGCGTAATGGGCGTGGCAGGGCCAGCGGTGGTCAGTCAAGGGCAATGCTGCCCCCTGACTGTGGGAGCGAGCCCGCTCGCGAAGCTTTCAAGAGCATCGCGAGCAGGCTCGCTCCCACGGCTATCTACAGAGACTTTGCTTGCTTATTAGATAGTCAGGATTGCCTGAGCCAGCTGTGTGTCGGTGGCTTGCAATTGTGGCGCCTGTTGGCGGATGGCTTCGAATGCGCTTTCGAGCTTCACACCGCGAATAGCCCCTTCGCTGGCGACAAAGCTGGCAGCGTCGTCACGGGCGGCCCGTACGATCTTGTTGTCACGAAACGAGCCGGTGGCATCGGAAGTCAGGTCGGACGTGGCCTTAAGGGTACCTACGATGGAGTCGGTGGTGACGATAAAGCTGGTGGCGTTGGCGCTTGCAGCAACGGTCAGCAAGGCAGCGGCGCTGAGTAGGCGAAGAGTGGACATGGTGATACTCCAGAACGTGAGCTTATAAAAATAGACGGTTATGTCGCGAATAGTAGGCGCAGGACGGCGTTGAGCAAAGGTTGTTTTGCGCAACGATCCAAGTGAACGGCTCTAGATCAATCATTTGCCAGACTGTACCTGTCATTTATCTATTTGTTTAAAACTGTACCTGTCCTTGTCCGAGTCTGTTTAAGGCAGGCTCCATAAACGACAAAACCCGTCAGCGGTTACCCGCGACGGGTTTTGTTTTTTCAATTCTGGGTGCTGGCAGTGGACCGGTGGTCAGGGCCAGCGAGCGCTCATTAGCGCCAGAACGGCTTGCTCAGCTCTTCGTAACGCTGTGCTTCGCTAATCCCGGCATCTGCCAGAAGACGCGAGTCCAGGCGAGCCAGTTGATGGCGGCTGGAGATACGGCGCTGCCACAACATCAGGTTGGCAAGTACGCGCAAAGGCATCGAAGCCTGGGTGTTTACAGTGTTGCTCTCGTTGAACAGTTCGGAACTGAGTGTACGTTCCATGACGACATCCTTCCGCTTGTGGCGGCATTGGCTAGTGGTTTAACTGATGCCAATGATCCTCCTCTGCGTCCAGACTCTCTAGATACAGTTCACCTGTATTGCGCTGGGCCAGTTAACTGTTTATGGGTGCTGTACGGCCATAAATGAGCACAACTGTACCTGTCTGATCCAAATTGGTGCGTTTTTGATCGTTTTCGTATGAAATGCCTCTCGGCAAGCCGGAAATCGACCAGTACAGCAGTACAGTTTTTGAAATTTCCGACATAAAAAAGCCGCCGAGAACAGGGTGTGTTCATCGGCGGCTGTCTAGTACGCGTGTTACGGCAGCATTTTCCCGGTTTCTTCCAGGTTGATATGCCAGCTCAGGGCTTCACGCAGGATGTGTGGCGTGTGGCCGCCAATCGCACAGGCCTTGGTGAAATAGTCATCCAAGGCTTCGCGGAAGTCCGGGTGAACACAGTTGTCGATGATCACGCGAGCGCGCTCACGTGGGGCCAGGCCACGCAGGTCGGCAAGGCCTTGCTCGGTGACCAGAATGTCGACGTCGTGTTCAGTGTGGTCAACGTGGCTAACCATCGGTACAACGCTGGAGATGGCTCCGGCTTTGGCAATGGACTTGGTGACGAAGATCGCCAGGTGGGCGTTACGGGCGAAGTCGCCTGAACCGCCGATACCGTTCATCATCCGTGTGCCGCAGACGTGAGTGGAGTTGACGTTGCCGTAGATGTCGAACTCCAGCGCGGTGTTGATACCAATGATGCCCAGGCGGCGAACCACTTCCGGATGGTTGGAGATTTCTTGTGGGCGCAGCACCAGTTTGTCTTTGTAGCGCTCCAGGTTACCGAACACGTCCGCATTGCGGCGGCTCGACAAGGTGATCGAGCTGCCGGAAGCAAAGCTCAGCTTGCCGGCGTCGATCAGATCGAAGGTCGAGTCCTGCAGTACTTCGGAGTACATGGTCAGGTCTTCGAACGGCGAGTCGATCAGGCCGCACATCACCGCGTTGGCGATGTTGCCGATACCTGCTTGCAGTGGGCCGAGCTTGTTGGTCATGCGCCCGGCTTCAACTTCCTGCTTGAGGAAGTTGATCAGGTGAAAGGCAATACCGTCGGTTTCGCTGTCGGGTTCGGACACCGTGGACGGCGAGTCTGGTTTGTTGGTGATGACGATGGCGACGATTTTTTCTGCCGGAATCGCGATTGCGGTACTGCCAATACGATCATCAACCTTCACCAGCGGGATCGGCGTGCGCGTTGGTCGGTAGGTGGGGATGAAGATGTCGTGCAGACCTTCCAGGTTCGGGTTGTGCGCCAGGTTGATCTCGACGATCACCTGTTTGGCGAAAATCGCGAAGCTGGCGGAGTTGCCTACGGACGTGGTCGGAACTATATGACCTTGTTCGGTAATGGCGACGGCTTCGATGACGGCAATGTCCGGCAGCTTGAGCTGATTGTTACGCAGCTGTTCAACGGTTTCGGACAAATGCTGGTCGATGAACATCACTTCGCCGGCGTTGATTGCCTTGCGCAGCGTGCTGTCGACCTGAAATGGCATGCGACGCGCGAGAACACCGGCTTCGGTCAATTGCTTGTCGAGGTCGTTACCCAGGCTGGCGCCGGTCATCAGGGTGATCTTGAGTGGCGACGTCTTGGCGCGTTCGGCCAATGCTTGTGGGACGGCCTTGGCTTCACCGGCACGGGTAAAACCGCTCATGCCGACGGTCATGCCGTCTTTAATAAGGGCGGCGGCTTCTTCGGCGCTCATGACCTTATCGTGTAGGGAGGTCAGGCGAATACGGTCACGGTACATGGATTGTTATCTCGGGTAACGGAAGCAAGAGGCGCAGTCTATTCATTTTCACAGCCTTGCGTCCCGCTACCATGGTCGAATGCCAGGCTGCGATTTAGAGCCATTGGTCGGGATCTGTATAAATAGAAAACCCCGGCCAATCCAGCGCCGGGGTTTTCGGTGTTGCAAGGGGCGGGGATGTTACTCGACCGCTTTAACCATATCTTCGATAACTTTCTTCGCGTCGCCGAAGACCATCATGGTTTTATCCAGATAAAACAGCTCGTTATCCAGGCCGGCATAGCCGCTGGCCATCGAGCGTTTATTCACGATGACAGTTTTGGCTTTATAGGCTTCAAGGATCGGCATGCCGGCAATCGGCGATTTCGGATCATTCTTGGCCGCCGGGTTAACCACGTCGTTAGCGCCGAGCACCAGTACCACGTCAGCTTGGCCAAACTCGGAGTTGATGTCTTCCATCTCGAACACCTGGTCGTAAGGCACTTCGGCCTCAGCCAGCAATACGTTCATGTGGCCAGGCATACGACCGGCTACCGGGTGAATCGCGTACTTCACGGTCACGCCGCGATGAATCAGCTTTTCGGTCAGCTCTTTAAGTGCGTGCTGTGCCCGTGCCACGGCCAGGCCGTAACCCGGAACGATGATCACGGTGTCGGCGTTCATCAGCAGGAAGGTTGCGTCGTCGGCCGAACCGGATTTAACCGGGCGTGCTTCTTTCGAACCCGCCGGGCCATCGGTATCTACCGCGCCACCAAAGCCGCCGAGGATCACGTTGAAGAATGAGCGGTTCATCGCCTTGCACATGATGTACGAGAGGATTGCACCCGAAGAACCTACCAGCGAGCCGGCAATGATCAGCATCGAGTTGTTCAGCGAGAAGCCAATCCCCGCCGCAGCCCAACCGGAGTAGCTGTTAAGCATCGATACCACGACCGGCATGTCTGCACCACCAATCGGGATGATGATCAGCACACCCAGTACGAACGCCAGGGCCAGCATCAGCGCGAAGGCGTTGAGGTCGCCGGTCAACATGAAGGTGATGCCCAGGCCCAGTGTGGCCAGGCCCAGCACCAGGTTCAGCTTGTGTTGGCCGCGGAACTGTACCGGTGCGCCCTGGAACAGGCGGAACTTGTATTTGCCCGAGAGCTTGCCGAAGGCGATTACCGAACCGGAGAAGGTAATTGCACCAATGGCGGCGCCGAGGAACAGTTCCAGGCGGTTGCCCGCCGGGATGGCGTCGCCCAAGTGTTTGACGATACCCAGCGATTGCGGTTCAACCACAGCAGCGATGGCGATAAATACAGCAGCCAGACCGATCATGCTGTGCATGAAGGCGACCAGCTCAGGCATTTTGGTCATCTCGACGCGCTTGGCCATGATCGAGCCTGCGGTGCCGCCGACCAGCAGGCCGACAATCACGTAGCCGATACCTGCGGTAGCAATTTCTGCGCCCAGCTTGTAGATCAGGCCGACGGTGGTGATGATCGCCAGCCCCATGCCGAGCATGCCGAACAGGTTGCCGCGGCGCGAGGTGGTTGGGTGCGACAGGCCTTTAAGGGCCTGGATAAAGCAGATCGATGCAACCAGATACAGAACGGTGACCAGGTTCATGCTCATGGCTTGCGCACCTCTTCTTTGGCTTTAGGTGCTTTCTTCTTGAACATTTCCAGCATGCGCCGGGTGACCAAAAATCCACCGAATACGTTTACGGCAGCCAGTGCGACCGCCAGGGTGCCCATGGTTTTACCCAGTGGGGTAACAGTCAGCGCGGCAGCGAGCATGGCGCCCACAATCACAATCGCGGAAATGGCGTTGGTGACGGCCATCAGCGGGGTGTGCAGCGCAGGTGTTACGTTCCAGACCACGTGATAGCCCACATAAATGGCCAGCACGAAGATGATCAGGTTGTAGATACCGGGGGAGATAAACTCTTCCATTATTTTTATCCTCAGCCGTTTTTGCGCACGACTTGACCGTCGCGGCACATCAGGCACGCGGCGACGATATCGTCTTCAAGGTTGATCTCGAACTGGCCTTCAGCGGTGAAGACCAGCTTGAGGAAGTCCAGCAGGTTACGTGCGTAGAGCGCCGAAGCGTCTGCGCCAACCATAGCGGCCAGGTTGGTGTGGCCAACGATGGTCACGCCGTGCTCAACCACAACCTGGTCGGCGACGGTTAGCGGGCAGTTGCCACCTTGGGCTGCGGCCAAGTCGATGACTACGGAGCCTGGCTTCATTTGTGCCACAGTTTCTGCGCTCAGCAGTACAGGGGCTTTACGGCCCGGTATCAGCGCAGTAGTGATCACGATATCAGCCTGCTTGGCGCGTTCGTGAACGGCCAGCGCCTGACGTTGCATCCAACTGGCGGGCATCGGACGGGCATAGCCACCGACACCGACCGCGCACTCGCGTTCTTCGTCGGTTTCGTAAGGCACGTCAACGAACTTGGCACCCAGGGATTCAATCTGCTCTTTAACGGCAGGGCGGACGTCGGAAGCCTCGATCACTGCGCCTAGGCGTTTGGCCGTGGCGATGGCCTGCAACCCGGCAACACCTGCCCCGAGAATCAACACGCGAGCGGCTTTTACAGTTCCGGCGGCGGTCATCAGCATCGGCATAAAGCGCGGGTAGTGGTGAGCGGCGACCAGGACGGCTTTGTAGCCGGCAATGTTGGCTTGGGATGACAGCACATCAAGACTTTGCGCACGGGAGGTGCGCGGGGCGGCCTCCAGCGAGAAGGCGGTAATCCCGCGCTCAGCCAGTTTGGCAATGGTTTCATTGCTGAACGGGTTAAGCATGCCAACCAGCACTGCGCCACTGTTGATCAGGGTCAGTTCGCTGTCATTGGGGGCAACAACCTTGAGAACCAGTTCGGCGCCGAAGGCATCACTGACGCTCCCAATACTTGCGCCTGCGGCTTCATAGGCGCTGTCGACGATGCTGGCATTAATGCCTGCGCCGCTTTGAACAGTCACCTTATGGCCTTGGCCGATCAGCTTCTTGATGGTTTCCGGGGTAGCAGCTACCCGGGTTTCACCCGTATGGGTTTCGAGAGGAACACCAATGTGCACGTCATATCTCCTGCGTGATCTTTTATAAGAAAGCCAGCGCACTACGGATGGTGCGACTGGGTCGGCCGATCAGCACGATCCCACCATGAATTTGGGTGGGGCGCCGCATAATGCAGGCGATTTTTTAGGCCTTCAAGAACTTATGGAGGGTGACGTAATTTTAACTACAAGTCACCCAGTGACCGAATGTCGCAATGAAAGGCTGTAGCCCTTTATTTGCGTGGCTTTCAGCGGTTAATGCCTGTTTTTAAAATATTGTCACATTTCTTTTGGTTATCGCTGCATAACTTTCAGAAATACCCTGCAGGCCACGTGGTTACTGGGCTTAAGGTTTGTCTAGTTAGACATAAGTAAGGCGTACTTAAAAGCGACATTTGTGTATATCTGTAGTGCGTTTTTTGTTGGCACTACATAATCCTTCCGGACGATGCGGCGCTTCAAGTCAGGCTGTAACGATGGGCTTGGTGGATTAGCCAATCACGAAAGGCTTGTAGTGAGGCGGACTCGATTTTGCGCTCGGGGATCATCAGGTAATAAGCCTTGGCGCTAGGCAGAGAGCATGGGTTGGCAATTATCAGACGTTTCTCCTCCAGTTCACGCTGGATAAGGAAAGGCGGGATTAGTGCAACCCCCATTTCGTGCATGGCGGCTTGGGCCAGCATCGAAAATAGTTCGTAGCGGGGGCCGGTCAAGTCCCGCGGTACGTTAATGTCTTGGGCGTTAAACCATTGGCGCCAGGCGTAGGGGCGAGTGGTTTGCTGCAGCAGGGGGAGCTCAGCGAGCATTTGGGCGCTAAGACATTGGTGTGTGCCCAGCAGCGATGGGCTGCACACGGGAACAGGGTTCTCTCCCATCAAGCGGTAGGACGCAGTGCCTGACCAGTCAGCATCGCCGAAATAGATGGCGGCATCAAAGTCGGTATCGGCAAACAGGAAGGGCCGTGTGCGATTCGTCAGGTTTACCGTGACGTCCGGTTGCTGTTGCTGGAAGTCTTTGAGGCGAGGCAGTAACCACTGCGTGCCGAAGGTGGGTACGACAGCCAATTCGATAACATTGGCGCCTTGTTGGCCCATGACGGACAAGGTGTCTCGTTCTACGGCATCGAGTTGGGTTGCAATTCGTCGACTGTAGGAAAGGCCTGCTTCAGTCAGTTTTACGCCGCGTCTGGAGCGTCTGAAGAGTTCTACGCCCAGGAACTCTTCCAGGCTGGCGATCTGTCGGCAAATAGCACCTTGAGTGAGCGATAGCTCGTTTGCGGCTTTGGTGAAGCTTTCATGACGTGCAGCAGCTTCGAAGCTGATCAGGGCTGTCGTGCTGGGGATTTTGCGGCGCATGTACGGCTTCCTCACTAAAGGCAGTCAAAGATGGCTTTATTGGTCGCTACGGAGTGAGAAATTATCACAACGCCGTGCGCAATCCTCGTTTGTCCTTCTATATAGAGCAGCCTAGGATCGGATAACGACATTTGATCTATTTCGCGAGGGTTCACTCATGGCGGGTAAAGCAAGCTTCAACTGGATTGATCCATTGTTGCTGGATCAGCAACTGACTGAAGAAGAGCGCATGGTGCGCGACAGCGCTGAGCAGTTTGCTCGGGACAAGCTGGCACCGCGGGTGCTTGAGGCTTTCCGTAATGAGTACACCGACCCTGCGATTTTCCGCGAGATGGGCGAGACAGGTTTGCTGGGGGCCATGATTCCCGAGCAGTACGGTGGCAGCGGCCTTAATTACGTAAGCTACGGCCTGATTGCTCGCGAAGTGGAGCGCGTTGACTCGGGTTATCGCTCGATGATGAGTGTGCAGTCGTCTCTGGTGATGGTGCCGATCAATGAGTTCGGGACTGAGGCGCAAAAACAAAAGTACCTGCCGAAACTGGCGTCCGGTGAATGGATTGGCTGCTTTGGTCTGACGGAGCCTAACCATGGCTCTGACCCAGGCGCGATGATCACTCGTGCGCGTTCGGTGGATGGCGGCTATAGCCTGACAGGCAGCAAGATGTGGATCACCAACAGCCCTATCGCCGATGTGTTTGTGGTGTGGGCGAAGGATGATGAAGGCGACATTCGTGGTTTTGTTCTGGAGAAAGGCTGGAAAGGTCTGACTACGCCTGCGATTCACGGCAAGGTCGGCTTGCGGGCATCGATCACCGGCGAAATCGTGATGGATAACGTGTTTGTGCCGCAAGAGAACATCTTTCCGGACGTGCGCGGCTTGAAGGGGCCTTTCACATGCCTTAATTCGGCCCGCTATGGCATCTCTTGGGGGGCGTTGGGTGCAGCGGAGTTCTGCTGGCACACCGCTCGCCAGTACACGCTGGATCGCCACCAGTTTGGGCGACCTTTGGCTGCAACGCAGTTGATCCAGAAAAAGCTGGCTGACATGCAGACTGAAATTACGCTGGCGCTGCAGGGTTGCTTGCGTCTTGGGCGAATGAAGGATGAAGGTACGGCGGCGGTTGAGATCACCTCGATCATGAAACGTAACTCTTGCGGCAAGTCATTGGACATCGCTCGTATGGCGCGTGACATGTTGGGGGGGAATGGCATCTCGGATGAGTTCGGGGTGGCGCGTCACTTGGTCAACCTCGAAGTGGTTAACACCTATGAAGGGACGCATGACGTGCATGCCTTGATTTTGGGGCGCGCACAGACTGGCCTTCAGGCGTTCTATTAATAGGAGCTCGGCTCATGGGTGCTTTATCGCATTTGCGGGTGCTTGATTTGTCTCGGGTATTGGCCGGGCCGTGGGCAGGACAGATCCTGGCAGACCTGGGGGCCGAGGTCATCAAGGTTGAGCGTCCAGGTGATGGCGATGACACTCGCGCCTGGGGGCCGCCCTTCCTTAAAGATGCTTATGGGCAGAGCACTGGCGAGGCGGCGTATTACTTGTCGGCCAATCGCAACAAGCAGTCGGTGACAATCGATTTCACCACGCTGGAAGGGCAGCGGCTGGTACGTGAGCTGGCGGTGAAGTCAGATATTCTTATCGAGAACTTTAAGGTAGGGGGGCTGGAGGCGTATGGGCTGGACTATGCGTCGCTCAAGGAGCTGAATCCTGAGTTGATCTACTGCTCAATTACCGGGTTCGGTCAGACGGGTCCGTATGCCAAGCGTGCGGGTTACGATTTTATGATTCAGGGGTTGGGTGGCCTGATGAGTCTGACGGGTCGGCCTGAAGGTGAAGAGGGGGCGGGACCGGTCAAGGTGGGTGTGGCGCTGACGGATATTCTGACGGGGCTTTACTCGACGGTCGCGATCCTGGCAGCGCTTGCTCATCGTCAGCATGATGGTGGTGGGCAGCATATTGATATGGCGCTGCTGGACGTGCAGGTAGCGTGTCTGGCAAATCAGGCGATGAACTACCTGACGACGGGGGTTGCTGGGCAGCGTCTGGGCAATGCTCATCCGAATATAGTCCCCTATCAGGATTTCCCTACGGCGGATGGCGACTTCATTCTTACAGTGGGTAACGACAGTCAGTTTCGTAAGTTCGCAGAAGTGGCGGGTCGGCCCGAGTGGGGGAGCGATCCGCGTTTTGTGAGTAATAAGCAGCGCGTGCTCAATCGGTCGGTACTGGTTCCGTTGATCCGTCAGGCTACGGTCTTCAAGACGACGGCAGAGTGGGTATCGCAATTGGAGGCGGTGGGTGTGCCGTGCGGGCCCATCAATGACCTGGCGCAGGTGTTTGCTAACCCTCAGGTGCAGGCTCGTGGGTTGGCGATACAGTTGCCTCATGCGTTGGCGGGGTTAGTGCCGCAGGTGGCGAGCCCGATCAGGTTGTCAGAAACACCGGTTGAATACCGTAATGCGCCCCCCTTGTTGGGTGAGCATACTCAAGAAGTATTGGAGCGAGTATTGGGGCTAGGGCCGGGTGTGGTGGAGTCTCTGAGGCGTTTGGGCGTGGTGTAGCTATATAGAGGGTGCGTTAGCACCTTCTATATAGACGCGATTGAGGGTTTTTACGGTTAATTGATAGAGCCACTCAATTAGCGCTTGACTCAGAATTCTAACAGCCTATAATTCGCCCACTTCCGGCGCAGTCGAAACGGAAAACTCCTTGAGTATCA
>JAZKIA010000002.1:0-56491 GCA_040385125.1 Pseudomonadota bacterium
GGGGGAGAGGGGACTGATCGCAGGAGAATTCAAGATCACCGCAAATCAGCTCCCTCTCCCTCCGGGAGAGGGTTGGGGTGAGGGTAAGCTTCACGCAGAAACAACAAAGCCGCTCGAAAGCGGCTTTGTTGATCAGAGCGCAAACTTACTTGTTAGCCAGTTTGTGTTCTAGGTAGTGAATGTTGACGCCGCCTTTGCAGAAGCCTTCGTCATTCACCAGATCACGGTGCAGCGGGATGTTGGTTTTGATCCCGTCGACCACGATTTCGTCCAGGGCGTTGCGCATGCGCGCCATGGCTTCGTCACGGGTCGAGCCCCAGGTGATCAGCTTGCCGATCAGGGAGTCGTAGTTGGACGGAACCTTGTAGCCGCTGTACAGGTGCGAATCGACGCGAACGCCGTTGCCGCCTGGTGCGTGGAAGTGCTTGACCATGCCTGGGCTCGGCATGAACGTTGCCGGGTCTTCAGCGTTGATCCGGCATTCCAGCGAGTGACCGTGAATCTTCACGTCATCCTGGGTGAAGGACAACTTGTTGCCTGCCGCGATGCTCAACATCTCTTTCAGGATGTCGATGCCGGTAACCATTTCGGAAACCGGGTGCTCTACTTGCACACGAGTGTTCATCTCGATGAAGTAGAAGCGACCATTTTCGTACAGGAACTCGAAAGTACCTGCACCACGGTAGTTGATGTCGACGCATGCCTTGACGCAGCGCGCCAGAACTTCTGCGCGTGCGGTTTCGTCAATGCCGGGTGCTGGCGCTTCTTCCAGAACCTTTTGGTGACGACGTTGCAGCGAGCAGTCGCGGTCGCCCAGGTGGATCGCGTTACCCTGGCCATCAGACAGCACCTGAACTTCCACGTGACGTGGGTTGGTCAGGTATTTTTCGAGGTAGACCATCGGGTTGCTGAACCAGGCGCCGGCTTCTTCGCGGGTCTGCTTGGCAGCTTCGATCAGGTCTTCTTCGCGGTGTACAACGCGCATGCCACGACCACCACCGCCGCCAGCGGCTTTGATGATCACCGGGTAGCCGACTTCACGGCCGATGCGCAGTGCGGTTTCTTCGTCTTCAGGCAGCGGGCCGTCAGAACCCGGAACCGTCGGAACGCCAGCAGCGATCATGGCGTGTTTGGCCGATACCTTGTCGCCCATCAGGCGAATGGTGTCAGCTTTAGGGCCGATGAAGGCAAAGCCGGATTTCTCGACTTGCTCGGCGAAATCGGCGTTTTCAGCCAAAAAGCCGTAGCCCGGGTGAATCGCCGTGGCGCCAGTGACTTCGGCAGCCGCGATGATCGCCGGAATGTGCAGGTAAGACAGGTTGGCTGGTGCCGGACCGATACAGACGGTTTCGTCTGCCAGGCCCAGGTGCATCAGTTCCTTGTCAGCGGTGGAGTACACCGCGACGGTCTTGATGCCCAGTTCCTTGCACGCCCGCAGGATGCGCAAGGCGATCTCGCCGCGGTTGGCGATCAGGACTTTTTCCAGCTTCTGAGGCTTCAACATCGTTGGCTCCCCGTGGTTCAAACGATGGTGAACAGCGGTTGGTCGAATTCAACCGGCTGACCGTTTTCTACCAGGATGGATTCGATAACGCCGGCTTTTTCAGCCTGGATGTGGTTCATCATTTTCATCGCTTCAACGATGCAGATGGTGTCGCCGACCTTAACGGTCTGGCCCACTTCAACGAAGGCTGGCGAGGTCGGTGCCGGGGTACGGTAGAACGTACCAACCATTGGCGACTTGACCACAAAACCGTTCAGTTTTGGTGCGGCTGGGGCTTCAGCGATGGTTGCAACCGGGGTCGCAGCCACTGGAGCAGCAGCGGCTGGCGCTTGCATTGGAGCCGGTGCGTAGAACTGCTGAGCAGGAGTCTTGCTGTGACGGCTGATGCGTACGGACTCTTCGCCTTCTTTAATTTCCAGCTCGTCGATGCCGGACTCTTCCAGCAGTTCGATCAGTTTCTTAACTTTACGGATATCCATGAATCATCAACTCCCAAGGGTCGGTCAGGGGCGTTTAGCTGGTTGTTCAAGCTGTTCCAGGGCGGCCTCCAGGGCCAGTCGATAACCGCTGGCGCCAAGGCCGCAGATCACTCCTACCGCAACGTCGGAGAAGTAAGAGTGATGGCGGAAAGGTTCGCGTTTGTGCACGTTAGACAAATGCACTTCGATGAATGGGATGCTCACCGCCAGCAGCGCGTCACGTAATGCCACGCTGGTGTGGGTAAAAGCAGCCGGGTTGATCAGAATAAAATCAACGCCCTCATCGCGAGCGGCATGAATTCGGTCGATCAATTCATACTCGGCATTGCTTTGCAGGTAGAGCAAATGGTGGCCAGCGTCGCGGGCTCGCTGCTCCAGGTCCTGATTGATTTGTGCCAGGGTCGTCGCGCCGTAAACGCCCGGTTCGCGGGTGCCGAGCAGGTTCAGGTTGGGGCCGTGCAGAACCAGAAAGGTTGCCATCTGCTGTTCCTTGTTATGTGTGTGCAGTTGTCAGTGCCGGGCGACTATGCCGAAAAGCGGATTCGCTGTCCAGTTAACTGCAATAGCCAGCACGATGACCGATGTTCGCGAAAAGTTTGTGACCAAGGCTCTAGATCTGGTCATTCGCGTTGGCGACACGTTCGGCGAAGTCTGTGGCATTGATTTCGCCAATGACCCGCTGGTCACTTTTTTCGACGCCGTTTTTGCCGAAGAGCATTAACGCTGGGGGGCCGAACAGCCCGTACTGATCCAGCAGGGCGCGTTGCTCGGCATTACTGGCGGTCATGTCAAAGCGCACCAACTGATAGCCCTTGAGCTGTTCGAGCACTTTGGGGTTGTTCAACACTTCATGCTCAATCACTTTGCAACTGATGCACCAGTCGGCGTACCAGTCCAGTAACAGCGGCTGGCCGGCCGCCTTGGCCTGGGCCAGCGCGCTACCCAGCTCTGGCGCAGTGCTGACGGTCAGCCATTGACCTGCTATTTGAGTCGACCCGGACACGGCAGTGCTGGCGGTTTGCGAGTGCCCGATGGGGTTGAACGGATCACTTTGGCCGCTGAGGGCGCCGTACCAGCAGGCCAGTCCGTAGACCAGCAACAACAGACCCAATAGCTGCGCCAGTCGCTGGCGCGCCGTTTTATGGACCAGTTCCAGAGTGCCGAGAAACAGACTCACACCTACGGCCAGCAAGCCGATCAACAGCAACGTCACTGGGCCCGGTAGCACGCGGCTGAGCAAGCCAATGGCGAGGCCGAGCAGCAACACGCCAATCGCATTTTTAACGCTGACCAGCCACGGGCCGCTTTTCGGCAGCCAGGCTGCGCCGCCAGTGGCCACCAACAGCAACGGCGCGCCCATGCCCAAGCCGAGGGCGAATAGCTTCAAACCACCGCCCAGCGCATCGCCACTGGCGCTGATATAGAGCAAGGCCCCGGCCAGCGGGGCTGACACGCAAGGCGATACCAGCAAGCTGGAGACCACGCCCAGCACGGCTGCGCCCCACAACGAGCCGCCCTGAGTGCGATTGGCGACACGATCGAGGCGGTTGCTGATGGATTGCGGCAACTTCAACTCGAACACACCGAACATCGCCAGGGCAAAAAACGCGAAGAACAGGGCAAACGGCACCAGCACCCACACCGATTGCAGGCGGGCTTGCAGGTTGAGTTGCGCGCCGAACATTCCCATCAAGGCACCGAGCAGTGCAAAGCAGGCCGCCATCGGCAGCACGTAAGCCAGCGACAGACTAAAGCCGCGCAGCCCGCCGACCTGCCCGCGCAACACCACGCCCGACAGAATCGGCAGCATCGGCAATACGCATGGGGTGAAGGTCAGGCCTATCCCCGCGAGGAAAAACAGCGCCAGCTCGCGCCATGTCCAGGACGTGGCAGGTGCGCTTTGAGCTACGGATGGCGAGGCGTGGCCTTCAATCGTTACCCGCTCTGTTTCAGGCGGGTAGCACAAGCCCTTGTCGGCGCAGCCTTGGTAGGTCACCACCAGAGTGAACGGCCGTGGATCGTTGGCCGGGCGCGGGATGTCGACATCGAGAATGGCGTGATACACCTCGACATCGCCAAAGTACTCGTCGTGCTTGGCTTCGCCGGGTGGCAGTTGCGCGGTGCCGAGGGCGATATCGGCAGGTTCGGTCGTGAAGCCGAACTTGTGCCGGTACAGGTAATAACCTTCGGTGGGCACAAAACGCAGCTTGATCGTTTCGGGTGTGGTTTCGATCAGATTCAGCTTGAACGCTTCGCGCACTGGCAGAAAATCGCTGCTGTTATTGATCGCGCCCAGGGTTGAGCTGGGACGGTTGTCCAGCAGCCCGGCGCCCAGCGCAGGCACGGCAAACAGCAAACACATGAGCAAAAACAGGCGGCGCATAAAAATCTCGCAAATCAAACGTGCGGGCATGATAGCGGAGTCTCTGTGGTGCTCACACAATCTGTAGGAGTCGAGCTTGCTCGCGATCAACGGTGCATCAGATAAACCGCGTTGACTGGATCGCGAGCAAGCTCGCTCCTACAGGTTTTTTGGCGGCTAGACGCGAAACGCCAGCACCGCGGTGTTCAGCTCGGTGCCCAGCGCCAGCAGTTGTTGGCTTTGGTCGCGGGCGATGCCGATACGTTGCAGGTTTTCGTCGCCTAATACGTGAATGCGCTCGCTGTGGTCGCGGATGTCGCTGACTGCGCCGCTTTGTTGGGCGGTGACGTCGGCGATGCGCCCGGCGGTGTCAGCGATGGTCGCTATCGCGCCAACGATTTCATCCAGCGCGCCGTCAGCGTCCTGGGCTTGCTGGGCAGTGGCCTGGGCGTGCTCCACTTGCGCGCGCATGCCTTCAACCGATTGCCGGGCGGCCAGTTGCAGTCCGGCAATCAGCGTCTGGATTTCGCTGGTAGCGCCTGCGGTGCGTTGCGCCAGAGAACGGACTTCTTCGGCCACCACGGCAAAGCCACGGCCCATTTCGCCGGCCCGGGCGGCTTCAATGGCGGCGTTGAGCGCCAGCAGGTTGGTTTGCTCGGCAATGGCGCGAATCACCGTCAGCACGCCGCCAATGGTCGCGGACTCTTCGGCCAAACGTTCGATGCTGTGCGCGTTACCTTGTACTTCACCCACCAACGCGTGCAACCCGGTGAGGCTTTGGCCAATCACCCGCTGCCCCTGGGCAACGGCCAGCCCGGCGTTGCGACTGGCATCGGCGGCCTGGCTGGCGTCACCTGCAACCTGGCTGATCGTGGCCTCCAGTTCGCCCAGCGCGTCGCGGATCTGCGCGGTATCACCGGCCTGACGCTCGGCGCCGCTGTGCAAGCCCGTGCTCAGCTCAGCCAGGGTCTGGCTGCTGCCGGCCACTTGTTCGGCATTCAGACGCAGGGTGCCCACCAGGTTCACTAGGTAGGCGCGCAAGCGATTGAGCGAGGCTTCGATGTCATGCAGCTCGCGGTTGGTCTTGCCCAATTGAATGTCGCGGCTGAAGTCGCCTTCGGCCCAAGTCGAGAGCAGCGGCGCCAAATATGTCAGCACTCGGGCCAGTTTGCGTTGCAGGGTGTCGATCAGCAGGGCGATGAGCAGGATCAGGCCAATCATCAGCCCTTGCATCAGGCGCACTTCTTTCTGGATTTGCCCATGTTCGGCGCGCACCACCGGCTCCAGCCCCGCGATGGCTTGTTGCACGGCAGCAAGCTTAAGGTGGGTCGCGGCGCTGAGTTGGGTGCGCTGCGCAATTTGCGTTTGCGTGCGTTTGAGTTCCGCCGGGTAGCGGCTGAGCAGGTTGTTGAGCTCGCGCTTGAGGCTGACCCCGGCATCTTCGGTGGCGGCGGTCTGGTTGGTTTCCAGGCCCATCATCGCGGCAAAGTCATCCGTGCTGGAGGTGCTTTTGGTGCTGATTCCGAGCAAGGGCAAGGCGTCTATTTGCTGCGCCTGGGCCTGGATGTTGGCCAGTTCGCGCTCTACATCGCCCGCCAACTCGCTGCGCCCGCTGCTGACCAGTTTGTCGCGGTTCAGGGACAGCTTGGCCAGATGCAGCGTGGCCGTAAGCAGGTGTGGCAGGTAGCTTTGCGCTTGCGGCGTGCTGGCTTCGCGGGCGTATTGGCCGAGTTGCTCCAGGTTGGCGGCTAATTCGCGTTCGGCCTGGAGCAGCAAGGCTTGCGGGTCGCCGGCCAATTTTCCGGCAGCCAGCAACTGGGTATTACTGTAGGTGCTCAGGCTTTCAAGGCTGGGGTGCAGCGCATCGGCCAAGGCCGGTGGCAGCGGTTTGATCTCAGTGTTTAGGGTGTCGAGCGCGGTATTGGCCTCGCTCAGGCGCACGGCATCACCGCTGGCCAAGTAGTCTTCGATGTTGCGCGCCACGTGATTCTGAAACTGCTGCGAGAGGCTCAAGTAGCGCTCCATCAACAGGAAGGGGCGTTCCAGCGCCTGTTGCGACCACCACAAGGTTGCGCCCAAAGCGAGGCACACGGCGACCAGCAATAGGGTGTTGAGGTTAGTGAGCAGCTTCAGGCGCATATGGGATCTTGCCTACGACGCGTTGAGAAGCGCCTGAAGTTATTGCACTTCGATGACAGCGATGTGACGAAGGTGGGTAATTTTGGCTAAATGATGGCAGTTGGCCTTGATGCGGGTGCGTAGGCGTTGCTCAACGCTTGTTCTATAGTGCCGGGGCTCCCACAGTCAGGGGGGGCACTGAACTCTGAGGGCCTTGATTAAAAAGCGTGCACGCCAGGCACGATGGGGTAGGGTTATGGTCGAATCGTTGAATCAAGCATTTAAAAGGAAATAGCTATGCTGGACTGGAAAAACCGTGAGGGTAGTGCCCGCGAATCGGTCAAGGAGACCCACGAACAGCCGCGTGGCTATTTCAAAAGCATTGTGTTGAGCCGCTCGATTGGGGTGTTGCTCGGTATTTATGTGCTGGTCTGTCTGGGCTTGGGCTGGTACTGGAGCCAGGAACCGGACTTGTTCCCGGTGCAGCAAAACGCCCAAGCGGCCGCCGAAAAGGCCGGTCTGCAAATGGTGCCGGGGTTTACCACCGTTGAAACGTTGAAGTCGGTCGCCGGCACGTTGCTCAACAAGCCGGGTGGCTACCTGTCCAATGATCGCTTCCCGCCGGGCTTGCTGGTCGACAACATCCCGAGCTGGGAATACGGCGTGCTGGTGCAGATGCGTGACCTGACCCGCGCCTTGCGCAAGGACTTCGCCCGCTCGCAGTCGCAGTCGGCTGAAGACGCGGATCTGGCCAAGGCCGAGCCGCGGTTCAACTTCGATAACAAGAGCTGGATGCTGCCGTCCAGCGAGTCCGAGTATCAGGAAGGCATCAATTCGCTGAGCCGTTATCAGGCGCGCTTGTCTGATCCGAATCAGAAAAACGCCTTGTTCTATGCGCGAGCCGACAACTTGAACAACTGGCTGGGCGATGTGGGCACCCGTTTGGGCTCGCTGTCGCAGCGCCTGTCGGCCAGCGTGGGTCGAGTCAAACTCAACAGCGCGCTGAAAACCGAAAGCCTGCAGCCGGGCCAGGTGCCGGTAGTGGACGAAGAAATCGTCGAAACCCCGTGGATGCAGATCGACAACGTGTTCTACGAAGCACGCGGTCAGGCTTGGGCCTTGTCGCACTTGCTGCGCGCCATCGAAGTCGACTTCGCCGATGTGTTGGCGAAAAAGAATGCCACGGTCAGTGTTCGCCAGATCATTCGTGAGCTGGAAGCCGCTCAAGAGCCTGTCTGGAGCCCGATGATTCTCAATGGCAACGGTTATGGCGTGCTGGCCAACCACTCGCTGGTCATGGCCAACTACATTTCCCGTGCGAACGCGGCGGTCATGGACCTTCGTCAATTGCTCTCGCAAGGATAAATGATGCTGATCTCAGCTTCGGAGGCTGCACACCGTGCGGCCTCCGATGACGAACAGGTGGTGTGGGTCGACCGTGAAGACCAGGTACTGGGTGCATTGGCGCGCAAGCAATTGCGCGAGCGCGGCCTGATCGGGCGCGGCACCTTTATTTTGTTGTTCAACTCAGCCGGTGAGCTGTGCGTTCACCAACGCACCCTGAGCAAGGCGCTGTATCCCGGTTATTGGGATGTGGCGGCGGGCGGCATGGTCGGCGTCAACGAAAGTTACGCCGAGTCGGCCGCCCGAGAGTTGGCCGAAGAACTGGGTGTGAGTGGTGTGACACTGACGGCCCACGACCGCTTTTTCTTCGAGGGGCCGCAAAACCACCTGTGGTGCGCGGTGTTCTCGGCGGTGTGGGATGGCCCGTTGCAGGTGCAACCCGAAGAAGTCCAGCACGCCAGCTTCCTGCCAGTGGCCGAGGTGTTGCGCTTGAGTGAGTTACAGTCTTATTGCCCGGACTCGCTGGATGCGCTCAAGCGTTACCTTACCCAAATCGACGCGCCGTAGGTCGCTGCGCAGCTGCCCCCGTGGGAGCGAGCCTGCTCGCGAATGCCGTTCGCGAGCAGGCTCGCTCCCACGGTTGAAGTCCATGTGGCCCTTGCGCAGATTTTTACGCCGATTGGCTATTGGGCAGCGCGACATTTGTCGTTACACTGCGCGACCTTTTTCAGGCTCAGGCGGTTTTCCCGCATGAGTTGCGCTGCCCCTGCCAGAGTGGGGCTTCGCGGTCGGTAGAACGTGACGTAACAGCGTCATGTACTGGCCAATTTTTTGTCCTCCACATGAGGATTGCCGGTGGCCAAAAAAGCCGCATCCTTCGCCGCCCTTGGTGGCCTGGTATTTTCCACCGACGCAGGTCGTCACTGTCCGGACTGTAGCCAGCCGGTGGCCGCCTGTACCTGCAAACAAACCCTGATCCCCGACGGTGATGGCATTGCTCGCGTTCGCCGCGAAAGCAAGGGCCGTGGCGGCAAGACGGTGACGACTGTCACCGGCGTGCCGCTGGCTGAAGACGCGCTCAAGGAACTGGCCACCGCGTTGAAAAAACGCTGCGGTACCGGTGGTGCGTTGAAAGACGGCATCATCGAGATCCAGGGCGATCATGTCGAACTGTTGCTGGGTGAGCTGGTCAAACACGGCTTCAAAGCCAAGAAATCCGGCGGCTAACAGCCTCTGTGAAGAGCCCAGCGTTGCTGTCGGCTCTCTAATCGTCACTTTTACTCTTTAGACTGCGCCAGCCTGCTTTCAGGCTGGGCTATTTGACTTATTTATAGGGGACTTCGATGTCCGTACGACGCACACGCAAAGACGATGGCAGCCAATGGACAGTTGCGGACAGCCGCAGTGTTTATGGGATTCGTCATTGGGGGGCCGGGTATTTCGCGATCAATGAAGCCGGTCGCGTAGAAGTCCGTCCGAACGGCCCGAACAGCTCGCCCATCGACCTGTACGAGCAAGTCGACGAACTGCGTAAAAGCGGTTTGTCCTTGCCATTGCTGGTGCGTTTTCCAGACATTTTGCAAGACCGTGTACGCCAGTTGACCGGCGCCTTCGATGCCAACATCGAACGTCTGGAATACCAGAGCAAGTACACCGCGCTGTACCCGATCAAGGTGAACCAGCAAGAAGCGGTGATCGAAAACATCATCGCCACCCGCGATGTGTCGATTGGCCTTGAAGCCGGCTCCAAGCCTGAGCTGCTGGCCGTGTTGGCGTTGGCCCCCAAGGGCGGCACCATCGTCTGCAACGGCTACAAGGACCGCGAGTTCATCCGTCTGGCGCTGATGGGTCAGAAGCTGGGTCACAACGTCTTTATCGTTATCGAGAAAGAGTCTGAAGTAGACCTGGTTATCGAAGAAGCGGCCTCGCTGCGGGTCAAGCCACAGGTTGGCTTGCGCGTGCGTTTGTCGTCCCTGGCATCGAGCAAGTGGGCTGACACCGGTGGCGAAAAATCCAAGTTCGGTTTGTCTGCTGCGCAGTTGCTGTCGGTGGTTGAGCGCTTCCGTGTTGCAGGTCTGGATCAAGGCATTCGCCTGCTGCACTTCCATATGGGCTCGCAGATCGCCAACCTGGCGGACTACCAGCACGGTTTCAAAGAAGCGATTCGCTACTACGGCGAACTGCGCAACCTGGGCCTGCCGGTTGACCACATCGATGTGGGCGGCGGTCTGGGCGTGGACTACGACGGCACGCATTCGCGCAACGCCAGTTCGATCAACTACGACATGGACGATTACGCCGGTGTTGTGGTGGGCATGCTCAAAGAATTCTGCGACGCGCAAAACCTGCCGCACCCGCACATTTTCTCTGAAAGCGGCCGCGCCCTGACCGCGCACCACGCCATGCTGGTGGTGCAAGTCACCGACGTCGAGAAGCACAACGACGACGTGCCGGTGATCGAAAACAAGGAAAGCCTGCCGGAAACCGTGCAATGGCTGGTGGACCTGTTGGGCCCGACCGACATTGAGATGGTCACCGAAACCTACTGGCGCGCGACGCACTACATGAGCGACGTGGCCTCCCAGTACGCAGACGGCAAAATCACCCTGGCCGAGAAAGCCTTGGCCGAGCAGTGCTACTTCGCTGTGTGCCGCCGCCTGCACAACTCGTTGAAAGCGCGTCAGCGTTCCCATCGTCAGGTGCTCGACGAACTCAACGACAAGCTGGCTGACAAGTACATCTGCAACTTCTCGGTCTTCCAGAGCTTGCCGGACACCTGGGCGATTGGCCAGGTACTGCCGATTCTGCCGCTGCACCGTCTGAATGAAGAGCCGCTGCGCCGCGCCGTGCTGCAAGACCTGACCTGCGACTCCGACGGCAAGATCAAGCAATACGTCGACGAGCAGAGCATCGAAACCAGCCTGCCGGTTCACGGGCTGAATGAGGGCGAAGACTACTTGCTGGGCATCTTCCTGGTGGGCGCTTACCAGGAAATCCTGGGTGACATGCACAACCTGTTTGGTGACACCGACTCGGTGAACATCTACCAGAACCCGGATGGCAGCGTGTACCACGCCGGTATCGAGACTCACGACACCATCGAAGACATGCTGCGCTACGTGCACTTGTCGCCTGAAGAGTTGATGACTCACTACCGCGACAAAGTGGCCAGCGCCAACATCAGCGTCAAAGAGCGCACCCAGTATCTGGACGCGCTGCGTCTGGGCCTGACGCGTTCGTCCTACCTGTCTTCGTAAGTTTCGCGAAGCCTGAAAAACGCCGCCCCGTGCTCAGCATGGGGCGGCGTTTTTTTTTGCCCGAAAGGTTAAAGGGCTTTTGGTGGGAGCGGGGTTACGAAGTAAACCACTGATCCTTGCGTTGCATGCGCCACGCGTACACCCCGAGGGTCAGGCCACGCAGCACCATAAACAGCAGGAAACTTATCCACAGCCCGTGATTGCCGAAGCCGTGCAGCGCCCAGGCGGCGGGGAAGGCGATGGCCACGCTGATCAGCATCGCATCGCGCATTTCCCGAGCGCGGGTGGCGCCGATAAACAACCCGTCGAGCAAGTAGCTCCACACTGCAATCAGCGGCAGCAGCGCCAGATACGGCAGGTAGTGGAAGGCAGTTTCGCGCACGCTGGCAATGTCGGTCTGCATCTCGATAAACAGATGGCCGCCCAGCAGGAACAACAGGGCAAACGCCACGCTGGCCAGCAACGACCAGCCGCACGCCACCACCATTGAACGGCGTAATGCCTGACGGTCACGCGCGCCGATAGCGTGCCCGCACAGGGCTTCTACAGCGTGGGCCAGGCCGTCCAGTGCGTGGGCCGCCAACAGCAAACCATTAAGCAGCAGCGCATTGGCAGCCACCGTGGCATCGCCCAAACGCGCGCCTTGCAGCGTGATCAAAAAGAACACCGATTGCAGCATCAGGCTGCGGATAAAAATATCGCGGTTGACCCCCAGCAGCGGCTGCCAGTTATGCCACACACGTAACGCAGCCCAGATCACCTTGCCCGGATACGCCCGCAGCGCACCGCGAGTCAGCCACAGACCGAGCAGTGCGCCGCTCCATTCGGCAATCACCGAGGCCCGCGCCGAACCGACCACGCCCCAATCCAGACCGAGGACAAACCACAGATTCAGCGCGATGTTGACCAGATTGGTGGTCAGCAAAATGGCCAGCGGCGCCCGGGCGTTTTGCGTGCCCAAGAACCAGCCGACCAAGGCATAGGTCGCCAATGCGCCCGGTAAGCCGAATAACCGGGTGTGGAAAAAGTCCAGGGTCAGGCCATGCAGCTCGGCCGACGGTTGCATCACACTGAGCGCCACGTCGCTGAATGGAATTGCAATCGCCCCCAGCAGCATCGACAGCAGCACACTGAGCAGCAAGCCTTGCAGCAGGATCTGGCGCAACGCCGTGCCGTCCCCACGCCCGGCGGCCTGAGCGGCAAAGCCGGTGGTGCCCATGCGCAAAAAGCCCATTGCCCAAGCCAGAAAGACATACAGACTCGAGCCCACCGCGACGGCGCCCAACTGATGGGCGTGGGGCAAGTGACCGATCACCGTACTGTCGACCAGCGCCACCAGCGGAACAGAAATATTCGACACAATCATCGGCGCTGCCAGCGCCCACACCCGGCGATGGGTCGGACGGTCGCGCCAGTCAGCTAATAGGGAAGACATGCAGGCTCCTTTGGGGAGCGGCATTGTAGCAGCAGCCCTCACCCCAACCCTCTCCCGGAGGGCGAGGGAGCTGATTTGTGGTGTTACCCAGATCTGCTTCTGCTTTTAGTTCCTTCTCCCTCCGGGAGAGGGCTAGGGTGAGGGGCTTTAGATCTTGATGCCCGCGGTTCGTATATAGTCAATGCCTTCACTGCCAAGTAAACGAGTACATCATGCTTAACAAAGGACTGTTCCTCGCTTGTGCGCTGGCGCTGCTGAGCGCTTGTGATTCTTCTACCCCCGACAAGCCTGTGACGCCACCGGTTGCGGTGAGCCAGCCCGTGCAGGACGTCAAGGCCCTGGCTGAGCGCTACGCCGGGCGTGAGTTAAGTGTGGTGGATGTGTCGGAGGTGCAACTGGACGGTGCCAGCACCTTGTCCGTGAGCTTTTCAGTGCCGCTGGACCCTGAGCAGAATTTCAACGAAAAACTGCATCTGGTGGACGCGAAGACCGGCAAGGTCGATGGCGCTTGGGAGCTTTCCGAGAACCTGATGGAGCTGCGCCTGCGCCACCTGGAGCCGCAGCGCAAGTTGATCCTCACCGTCGACTCCGGTCTGCGCGGGGTCAGCGATGCCAAGCTCGCCGCTGAATACGTCAGCCGTCTCGAAACCCGCGATCTGCAACCCACCGTTGGCTTTGCCAGCCGCGGCAGTTTGCTGCCAACACGTCTGGCCGAAGGCTTGCCGGTGATCGCGCTGAACGTCGACAAGGTGGATGTCGAGTTCTTCCGGGTCAAACCTGAATCACTGCCAGCATTTCTCAGCCAATGGGGCGGCAACAGTAGCCTGCAAAGCTATGAAGCCAAGGACCTGCTGAACATGGCCGAGCTGGTCTACGGCGGGCGCTTTGACCTGAACCCGGCGCGCAATACCCGCGAAACCCTGATTTTGCCCACCTCCGGCATCAAGCCTTTGCAGCAACCTGGGGTGTACCTGGCGGTGATGAAGGCCTCGGGCAGTTACAGCTATTCGCAACCGGCCACCTTGTTCACCCTCAGTGATATTGGCCTGTCCGCGCACCGTTATCAGAAGCGTCTGGATGTGTTCACTCAGGCGCTGGAAGGTGGCAGTGCCTTGGCTGACGTCGAGCTGGAATTGCTCGACGGCAAAGGCAAGATGCTGGCCCAAGGCAAAACCGATAAAGACGGCCACGCCGAACTGGCGCTGCCACCCAAGGCTGAAGTGCTGGTGGCCCGACAGGGTGATCAAACCAGCCTGCTGCGCTTGAACACGGCTGCGCTGGACTTGGCCGAATTCGACATCGGTGGCCCGCAGGCGCATCCGCTGCAGTTCTTTGTGTTTGGCCCGCGCGATTTGTATCGCCCCGGCGAAACCGTGTTGCTTAATGCCTTGCTGCGCGACCGTGATGGCAACCCGGTCAAGCCGCAGCCGGTGAGCGTTGAAGTGCGCCGCCCGGACGAGCAGGTCAGCCGCAAGTTTGTCTGGGAACCGGACGCTTCGGGTTTGTATCAGTACCCGCTGCAACTGGCTGGCGAAGCCCCGACCGGGCGCTGGCAGCTGGTGTTTGATTTGGGCGACGGCAAGCCGCAGTTATATGAGTTCTCGGTTGAAGACTTTCTGCCTGAGCGTCTGGCGCTGGAACTCAAGGGCAGCGATGCCCCGCTGAGCCCCGATCAAACCGCTGAGATTGAGGTCAATGGCCGTTACCTGTATGGCGCCCCGGCGGCGGGCAATCGCCTGAGTGGCCAGGTCTATGTGCGGCCATTGCGTGAGGCGGTCAGCGCTTTGCCTGGTTACCAGTTTGGTTCAGTTTCCGAAGAAGAACTGAGCCAGGATCTGGAGCTGGATGAAAGCGTGCTCAATGCTGACGGCAAAACAACCATCAGCCTGGAAAGCCAGTGGAGCGACGCCAAGTCGCCGCTGCAACTGATCGTGCAAGCCAGCTTGCAAGAGTCGGGCGGACGGCCGATCACTCGGCGTTTGGTGCAACCGGTATGGCCAGCAGATCGCCTGCCGGGCATTCGCGGGTTGTTTGACGGTACAGAAACCGACGGCGATGGCCCGGTTGAATTCGAGCTGCTGGTAGCCGACAACGAAGGTCACAAACTTGCCGCCGAAAACCTCAAGGTACGACTGGTGCGCGAGCGCCGCGATTACTACTGGAACTACTCGGACGACGACGGCTGGAGCTATCACTTCAACGAGAAGTTTTTGAACCTCAACGAAGAAACCCTCAGCCTCAAGGCCGGCGAAACCGCCAAGGTCAGCTTCCCGGTGGAGTGGGGCCCGTACCGGGTTGAAGTCGAAGACCCGCAAACCGGCTTGATCAGCAGCCTGCGCTTCTGGGCCGGTTATCGCGCCCAAGACAACGCTGAAGGCGGCGCGGTGCGTCCCGATCAGGTCAAGCTGGCGCTGGACAAGGCCGCTTATACCAATGGCGACACGGCCAAGGTCACGGTCACGCCACCGGCGGCGGGCAAGGGGTACTTGCTGGTTGAAGGCAGCGACGGGCCATTGTGGTGGCAAGAAATCGAGGTGCCGGCCGAAGGCGCCACCTACGACATCAAGCTCGATCCGAGCTGGGCACGTCACGACCTGTACGTCAGTGCGCTGGTGATTCGTCCCGGTGAACGCAAAACCAACATCACCCCCAAGCGTGCGGTGGGCGTGCTGCATCTGCCGTTGGATCGTACCCAGCGCAAGTTGACGCTGACCCTCGATGCTCCCGAAAAAATGCGTCCCAAGCAGCCGCTGACGGTAAAGATCCAGGCTAAAAACGCGGACGGCAGCATCCCCAAGCAAGCCCACGTGTTGTTGGCGGCGGTGGATGTCGGGGTGCTGAATATTACCGAATACCCAACCCCGGACCCTTACGCCAGCCTGTTTGGGCGCAAGGCGTATGGTGCTGACCAATTGGACATCTACGGTCAGTTGATCGAAGCCGGGCAAGGCCGTTTGGCCAGCCTGGCGTTTGGT
Source organism: Pseudomonadota bacterium (assembly GCA_040385125.1). Lineage (GTDB taxonomy): Bacteria > Pseudomonadota > Gammaproteobacteria > Pseudomonadales > Pseudomonadaceae > Aquipseudomonas. The sequence goes on from JAZKIA010000002.1 coordinate 15,475, forward strand.
GGCGATGCGGCGCTGGCCAAAGGCGGCAAGCGGCCGGCCACCAGCGTGACTATCGTTGCGTTGCAGAGTGCACCGGTGACGCTGAATGAGCAGGGCGAAGGTGAAGTCAGCGTCAATATTCCTGACTTCAACGGTGAGCTGCGAGTAATGGCGCAAGCCTGGACCGACGACCGCTATGGCATGGCCGAAGCCAAAACCGTGGTCGCCGCGCCGTTGGTGGCCGAACTGGCCGCGCCGCGCTTTTTGGCCGGTGGCGACCAAACCCAGCTTGCGCTGGACCTGTCCAACTTGACCGACACCCCGCAAACGCTGGAGGTGAAACTCAACGCCGACGGTCAACTGAGCCTGTTGGGCAATGCCACGCAATCCGTGACCCTCAGTCCCGGCCAGCGCAGCACCTTGCAGATTCCGGTCAAGGCGCTGGGCGGCTTTGGTACGGGCGTGGTTAAGGTCACGGTCAATGGCCTCAATTTACCGGGTGAAACCCTGGCACCGTTTACCCGTGAATGGACGCTGGGCGTACGCCCGGCGTATCCGGCATTGCTCAAGCATTACCGCACGGTGCTCAACGAGCAGCCATGGAGCTTGCCTGAGGGTCAGTTGCAAGCCTTCGAACCCGCCGGGCGCGAGGCCTTGCTCAGCCTGTCGAGCCGTCCGCCGCTGAACCTGGGCGAGCAGATTCGTGCGCTCAAGGCGTATCCGTATGGCTGCTCCGAACAAACCACCAGCGGCCTGTACCCAGCGTTGTACGCCGACGCTGCGTTGCTCAAACGCCTGGGCCTTGAAGGCGAGCCAGATGCCGAGCGCAAACGCAAAATCGAACTCGGCATCGAGCGCCTGCTGGGCATGCAACGCTACAACGGCAGCTTCGGCTTGTGGGGTGCGGACGGTCAGGAGGAGTATTGGCTGACCGCTTATGTCACCGACCTCTTGCTGCGTGCCCGCGATCAAGGCTATGCCGTGCCGCCCGAGGCGCTGAAAAAGGCCAATGAACGCCTGCTGCGGTATGTGCAGGAACGCAACCTGATCGAGGCCGATTACAGCGAAAACCTCGATCACACCCGCTTTGCGGTACAGGCTTACGCCGCGTTGGTATTGGCGCGCAGCCAGCAAGCGCCGCTGGGTGCGCTGCGCAGCATCTTTGAGCGGCGCAGTGATGCGCGCTCCGGTTTGCCGCTGGTGCAGTTGTCGATTGCCTTGCAGAAGATGGGTGATCAGCCGCGTGCCGATCAGGCGCTGGTGGCCGGGTTGGCCGCCACTCGCAAAGCCAACGAATGGCTGGGTGATTACGGCAGCCCGCTGCGCGATCAGGCGTTGATTCTGGCCCTGCTCGAAGAGAACAACTTGATGAGTGGGCAGCGCGAGCAACGGTTGTTTGAGCTGTCGGATCAAATGGCGGCGAGCCAATGGTTATCCACCCAAGAGCGCAACTCGCTGTTCCTGGCGGGGCGTGACCTGTTGGGCAAGCCTGAGGCCAATTGGACCGCGCAGCTGGACAGCGCCGGCCAAACCCGCGAACTGAACAACAGCCAGTCGGGTCTCAAACTGGAAGGGCCGTTGCTGGCGTCGCCGCTGACGGTGCGTAATCAGGGCAGTACACCGATTTATCAACAACTGACTATTTCGGGTTATCCACAGCTGGCGCCGGTCGCCGGTGGCGAGAACCTGAGCATTCGTCGTGATTACCTGGGCATGAATGGCGAGCCGCTTAATTTGCAGACGCTAAAAAGCGGTGATCTGGTGCTGGTGCACTTAGCCGTAACGGCTAAGGAGCGGGTGCCGGATGCGCTGGTGGTGGACTTGCTGCCCGCGGGTCTGGAGCTGGAAAACCAGAACCTGGGCCAAAGCGCTGCCAGCCTTGAAAACGCCAGTAGTGAGGTCAAGCAATGGCGCGAGGCAATGCAGAACGCCAACGTGCAGCATCAGGAATACCGCGATGATCGCTACGTGGCCGCACTGAACCTGGACGGTGACGGCACCGCGCACTTGCTGTATCTGGCTCGCGCCGTCACCCCCGGCACTTACCGCGTGCCGCCACCACAAGTGGAATCGATGTACCGCCCCAACTGGCAGGCACTGGGCGAAACCCCGGGGCAGATGGTGGTCAAAGGCCGGTAACTGGGCTTTTGTAGCCGCTGCCGAAGGCTGCGATAAGGGCCGCAGGACCTTCGCTTTTCAATTTGAAGCAGGGTCGCTTCGCAACCCATCGCAGCCTGCGGCAGCGGCTACAGAGGGTGTGGTGTGTTTAGCTAATGATCCAGCTCAGCACCCACAATCCCAGCAGCAACCAGATCACCCCGCCGACGATTGAGGCGCGCATAAAGGCGCGTACGGCGTTGTACAGAAACAGTAAGCCGATCACCAAAAGGGCGATGCTGATAATTGAGGTTTCCATGCCCAGCGTGCGGCTAAGACCGTCGATAAAGTTACCGCCGGCGTTGCCCAGGCCACTGAAAATGCCACCCAACCCTTCCACGATAAAGCGAATGATGGCCCCGAACATCTGCCCCAGGCTCTCGAAAAATCCTTCAACTTGCATGTGTATGTCCCGATGAATGAGACGGGCACTGTGCCAGAAATCAGCCGTGGGCGGCTACGCATCGTGCGCTGGTTGGCCGCCGGCCTGTTGTTGGTGTGCGCGTTGTTGTGGCTGGCCGATCGCCTGTGGCCGCTGCCGTTGCCCAAGGATGATCTGGCTCGCGTGGTGCTGGCTGAAGACGGTACGCCGCTGTGGCGTTTTGCCGATGCCAACGGTGTGTGGCGTTATCCGGTGCAGGTCAGCGAGGTGTCGCCGCTGTATCTGGACGCGCTGCTGACCTACGAAGACCGCTGGTTCTATCAGCATCCGGGGGTTAACCCGCTGGCGCTGGGCCGTGCCGCCTGGCAGAACCTCACGGGTGGGCGGGTGTTGTCGGGCGGCAGCACCTTGTCGATGCAAGTCGCGCGGTTGCTCGACCCGCATGCGCGCACGCTACCCGGCAAGTTGCGTCAGTTGTGGCGCACAGCGCAGCTGGAATGGCATTTGTCCAAGGAGCAGATTCTCACTCTGTACCTCAATCGCGCGCCCTTTGGCGGCACTTTGCAAGGTGTGGCGGCAGCCAGTTGGGCATATCTGGGCAAGTCGCCACAGCAACTCACCCAGTCTGAAGCCGCGTTGCTGGCGGTGTTACCGCAAGCGCCGAGCCGCTTGCGCCCGGATCGGCATCCGGCGCGTGCGCAAGTAGCGCGGGACAAGGTGCTCAGGCGTTTGGCCGAATACCAGGTGTGGTCGCAAACGGCGGTGGATGAAGCGCTGCAAGAACCATTGTTGCTGGCGCCGCGTCTGGAGCCGAGCCTGGCGCCATTGCTGGCGCGCCGGTTAAACCGCCCCCACAGCCCGCCGCTGATTCGCACCACGATTGACGCCAACTTGCAGCGCCGCCTTGAAGACCTGCTGCTGGGCTGGCGCGCCCGTTTGCCCGATCACACCTCGGCCGCGATTCTGGTGGTCGAAACCGAGAGCATGGCGGTGCGTGCGTATTTGGGCTCGGTGGACATCAACGATGCGCGGCGCTTTGGTCATGTCGACATGATCACGGCCATGCGCTCACCGGGTTCCACGTTGAAACCGTTTTTGTTCGGGATGGCGCTGGACGCCGGGCTGATTCATTCCGAATCGCTGCTGCAGGATGTGCCGCGGCGCTATGGCGATTACCGGCCGGGCAACTTCTCGATGGGTTTTAGCGGGCCGGTGTCGGCCAGCTCGGCGTTGGCGCTGTCGCTCAACTTGCCGGCCGTGCAGTTGCTGGAGGCGTATGGGCCCAAGCGCTTTGCCGCCGACATGCGCAACGGCGGGGTGCCGTTGACGTTGCCGGCGTTGGCCGAGCCTAATCTGGCGCTGATTTTGGGCGGCGCCGGGAGCCGTCTGGAGGATTTGGTCAGCGGCTACAGTGCGCTGGCGCGGGCAGGGCGCAGTGGCAATGTGCGGCTGCAACCGAGCGATGAATTGCACGAGCGGCGGATGTTGTCACCGGGTTCGGCATGGATCATTAGGCGCATTCTCAGCGGTCAGGCGCGCCCGGATCGCGATCCGCATGCCGATCTGGTGCAGCGTCCGTTATTGGCCTGGAAGACCGGCACCAGCTACGGCTTTCGCGATGCGCTGGCGATTGGGGTCGGGCCGCGTTACCTGATTGGCGTGTGGATCGGTCGCCCGGATGGCACGCCGGTGCCTGGGCAGTTTGGTTTGGCCTCGGCCGCGCCGCTGATGCTGCAAGTTCACGACGTACTGAGTAACCGCGACAGTCAGCGCGGCATTGTGGTCCCGGTGCAGGCTGTGCCGAGCAGTGTTGGGGTGGCGGCGATTTGCTGGCCGTTGGGGCAGCCGCTGAACAGGCGTGATCCCAATTGTCGGCGTCAGCGGTTTGCCTGGACGCTGGATCACACCACGCCACCGACCTTGCTCGCCGCCGATCAGCCATTGGGCGTGGGGCTGCGCGAACAGATCTGGGTCGACTCGCTAGGCTTGCGGGTTGGCCCGCAATGCCCCGGTGCTCAAGCCCGGGAAGTCGCCTTGTGGCCCGCGCCGCTGGAGCCTTGGTTACCTCGGGTGGAGCGCCGTGAGGTGCGATTGCCGCAGGCTTCGACGACGTGCCCGCCGCCGGCCTTGAACAGCGTGACGCCGCTGTCGATTGTCGGCGTGCGCGACGGCGACCGTCTGCGTCGTCCGGCCGCGAGCCAGGCGGTGCTGCGCCTCAAAGTGTCGGCGTTGGGCGGCGACGGTCGTCGTTGGTGGTTTATCAATGGCACACCGCTGGGCGACAGCGCCTATCAGGAAGCGCTCAACACTACCCTTGAACGGGCGGGGCGTTACGAGTTGAGTGTGCTCGACGAAAGTGGTCAAACCGCACGGGTGGAATTCAGTGTGGTGGAGTGAGTGAAAAGTGCGTTGCGATATCAACTAAGGTGCAACTAAGTGCAACCTGTTTGCTTTGGGGAAAAGAGTGTCGAGGGTATCAATAAGGCGGGCGTGATAGATGGGTTTGCGAAACAAGTCCAGCACTTGCAGGCGCAGCAGATCGCTGACATCGTCCATGTCGGCGTGCCCGGAAATAACAATAACAGGTAAATGTTGTCGCGATGTATGCTCGCGCAAACGTTTGATTAGCGAAATACCACTTTCTTCAGGCATGCGCAGGTCAGTGATGACCAAGGCAATGTCTGGATGTTGGGTCAGCTGCTGAAGGGCGAGTTTGACTGATGTTGCACTAAAGCAACAAAAGCCCTCGCCCTCCAATAGCTCAGCCAGCTCCAAAAGTGCATCCTCTTCGTCATCAACCAAAAGGAGCTGTTGGCGGGGTGAAGAGGGACTCATATTACGGTGTTGTTGGTGCTGCTGGCAGTGCAGCCTGAATAGCATCGAAGGTTCTGGTCACCGCTTCCGAAATCGGCGTAACAAACGTTGCCAGTGCGATGGCTACCATGCCCGCAATAATGGCGTACTCAATACCCGAGGCGCCTTCCGTGCGTTTTATAAACATTTTTGTCTGGTGTGTCAGGAATGCCTGAGTCGGCACATACACTTTCAGAACCGTATTTAAAAACATCTGACTTCTCCCTTGATGCTTGTGCGCCGGGTTGGGCACTGTGTAACAGTTGTGCGACATAGTTTCACTTCGCCACTACAGCATCGTCAATAAAGCAATGACCAGCAACTGTAATAACTAACTAATCACAAAGTATTAATCATAAAGACTGGGGTGATAAAAAAGCGTACTAAATCAAAGTATTTGAAATTAGTTAGGGATTTTTAAACTCACTAATGGCATTTTGACTTACCTGCGCTACTTTCAAATAGCGAAATGTTTGCGGCGCGTTAAGGGTTCATAGCTGCCTGATTGCGAATGGGTTTTATGTCGGCAGTACGCAGTGAATAAAGGGAGTTTTGTTTATGAACAATCGACGCAGTCTAGTGCTGGCCGCGATTCTGTTTGTCGGGGCACTGGCCGCCGGCTATTGGGGCCTGGTATTGACTCGCCAGCAACCCATTGCCCCAGTACCGGTAACGGAGGTGGTTGAGCAGAGTGTGGCCACGGTTGAAGATCAGACCCGCCAGCCAGTGGTGGTTCTAGCCCGTGATGTGCCGCCGCATGTGGTCCTGACTGCCGAAGATTTGACGCTGGAAAAATTACGCACTGCGCCGCTGGGCAGCTTCACCGCCATCGAGCAAGCGGTGGGTCGCACCCCGTGGCGGGGTCTGCAAGCGGGCACCTGGCTGAATGAGCAAAGCTTTGAGGTCGGCGGGCCACTGGCGCGGATGATCCGCCCGAACGAACGTGCACTGGCGGTGGCGATTGACGAAGTCACCGGTGCCGGCGGGCAGTTAACCCCGGGTGATTATGTCGACATTTTGCTGTTCCTGCGCCAGGAAACCGGTAACCCACAGCCATCGGCACAGGTGGTGTTGCCCGCTGTGCGGGTGTTAAGTGTCGGTGCTGAACTGGGTCTGACCAGCGATGGCCAATTGGCCAGTCAACCCCTGAATGCTGAAGAAGCCCTCAAGCAAGAGCAGCGCCGCGGGAGTGCGCGAACGGCGGTGCTGGCCGTTCCCGAACCGCTGCTGAATCAACTGATGCTTGCGACCCAGGCGGGCACCTTGCGCTTGGCCGTGCGCAGCGCTCAAGAGCAGCGCCTGAGCAAATACTGGGCGGGTGAGCAAGAGGCGCTCAATAACCTGGAGAACGCCAAGCGCAGTCTTTATCAGTTCAACCAATTGGCCATGGCCAGCCCGGTGCGAGCACCGGTTGCGGGTAATCCCGGCGTGCCGAGAGCGCGCGGTATCGAAGTGATTCGCGGCAATCAAGCGGCTCAACAATCCGCCCAATAAAAATTCTGATCTGCAAGGGATGCCCAGCATGAGTCATCGTTGTGTTCCGCTGTACAAACGAGCTGTTTTGACTCTGATCTTAAGCAGCGTGCCACTGGAAATGGCCTTGGCTGCCTCCGCCGATTGTGCTGCGCTCGGGCCGTTGCCGGGGGTGCTGGAAGTGGCTCAGGGTGCCCAGCAGGCGCTGGGTTCACCTGTGGCCATCTCGCGTATTGCGGTGGGCGACCCGACCATCGCCGATGTTCACCCTAACGGCAGCAACGCCTTTTTACTCACCGGCATGGCACCGGGCACCACCAGCCTGATGGTCTGGACCGCCTGTTCCAAGGCGCCGCGCCAGAGCATGGTGTTCGTCAAGGGTAAAGCTTCTGAGGGGTTTGCCCGGGCTTCAGCGCTGCCCTCTGACGATGCAACGTTGCCGATTCAGGTGCAGACCGATATTCGTTTTGTCGAAGTCAGCCGCACCAAGCTGCAAGAGGCCAGTACCTCAATCTTTGGCATGGGCAGCAACTTCCTGTTCGGCTCGCCGAATTCATTCCTCAGCACCGCTGCAGGGGTGATCACGGGCGGTCCGTTAGCCGATCCCACGAGTTTCAACATTGGTTTCGGCGGTGGGAAGGTCAAGGCGATGATTAATGCTCTGGAAGGCAGCGGTTTTGCCTATACCCTGGCGCGGCCGAGCCTGGTGGCGATGAGCGGGCAGAGTGCAAGTTTTCTCGCCGGTGGCGAGGTGCCGATCCCGGTGCCCAGCAGCGGCAGCGACAACGTGTCGATTGAGTACAAGGAGTTCGGTATTCGTCTGACGCTGACACCGACCATTGTCGGGCGTGATCGCATCCTGCTTAAGGTCGCTCCCGAAGTCAGTGAGCTGGACTACAGCAAAGCCGTGACTATTGCCGGGACCCAGGTGCCGGGCCTGACAGTTCGCCGCACTGACACCAGCATCTCCCTGGCCGATGGCGAGAGCTTTGTGATCAGCGGCCTGATCAGTAGCAACAAGACGTCGCAGGTGAATAAATTCCCGGGGCTGGGTGATATTCCGATTTTGGGTGCGTTCTTTCGTGACTCCAATATCAGCAGCGAAGAGCGTGAATTGCTGATGATCGTCACCCCGCACCTGGTGCAACCGTTGGCCGCCAATGCGCCATTGCCGTCGTTGCCGGGTGAAAAACTGCGCAATTACGACCCTAACTGGTACCGCCTGTATTTCCTCGAAAACGGCAATAACAATCGCCGTAGCGGGCTATCCCAATGAGTGAGAACTTGAGCCAGACGTTTATCGCGTTGACGCGCAACAACACCGATCTTGAATGGCTGCAAGGTGCGCTGGCACCTTTGGGCCAAGTGGTAGGGGCTGGCACCAGCAGCCTGGATGAACTGCTGGCGTTGGTTGACGTGACGTTCGCCGGGTTGATTTTTGTCGGCCTGGACCGGGAAAAAGTGGTGTCCCAGTGCGCGCTGATTGAAGGCGCGCTTGAAGCCAAGCCGATGCTGGCGATTGTCGCCTTGGGCGACGGCATGGATAACCAGTTGGTGCTCAATGCGATGCGTGCCGGCGCACGGGACTTTGTCGCCTACGGCTCGCGCTCCAGCGAGGTGTCAGGGCTGGTACGCCGCCTTAGCAAGCGCCTGCCACCGGTGACGCCGAATGCTGAGCTGGGCAGCCTCAGCGTGCTGTTCAGTGCCCAATGTAATGCCGATGGCGCGTTGCTCGCCAGCCACTTGGGGCTGGTGGTGCAAAAAAGCGAGCAAAAAACTCTGTTCCTGGATTTGGGTGTGCCCCGTGGCGACGGTTTGGCGCAGCTGGGCCTTGAAAGCTCGTTCTTTTTTGGCGATGCCTTGCGCCATTTACGGCGTTTGGACAGTACCTTGATTGACAGTGCCTTCACCAAGGCACCGGGTGGCCTGCGGATTCTGGCCCACAGCGCCAGCGATGAGCCACTGGAGCGCACCAGTGCTGCCGAGATGTTCATGTTGCTCAGTGCCTTGCGTCAGCACTTTCAGCACATCGTGGTTAACCTCACTGGCCAGCCTGACAGCGAAGCATTGCGCACCTTCATTGGTCATTGCGACAAGTTGCTGTGGTACACCGATCAAAACGTGCTCGATTGTCGACGCAACCTCGACGTACTGGGCGCGTGGCGCGCCAAGGGCATGAACCTCGACCACGCGTCTTTACTGGTTGATCGCTACCTGCGCGGCGTGGCCCCGGATGCCGATGCGCTGGCCAAAAGCTTTGGCCTGCCGGTGTTGTCCACTTTGCCGTTAAGCCCCGAACTGCGGATCAACGCCAAGAACCAGGCCACCACTCTGTTTGAACTAGAGCCGCGAGAAGCTTTGAGTCAGGGGCTGAAGAAGCTCGGCGAGCAATTGGCGAAGCGTTCGCAGCCGTCAAGAAAGGCCGTGCTCAAACCTGGCGTGTGGTTCAATCGCCTGTTGGGGGCTAAATGAGCAAGGAACAACTCTTCGGCTCGGGCCTGTACAAAGACGGGCATGCGGACCATGACGGTCTGAAACTGGTGCTGCACCGCTACATCATCGATGCCATCGAAGAGACCGGGCAAAACCTGCTCGAAGGTTCGCGTGTTGCGTTGGCGCAATTTGTCACTGATCGTGTTGCCGAGTACGTCTCGCGCCTGCACCTGGCTATTTCGCGTTACGAAATGGAGCGTCTGGCCGAAGAAATCGTGGACGAGCTGACCGGTTTTGGCCCGCTCGAGGTGCTGCTGCGTGACCCCGCGGTGACTGAAATTTTGGTCAACGGCCCGCATCGGGTGTTCGTGGAGCGCGAGGGCGTTTTGTTTCAAAGCGAACTGCGCTTTATCGACGATCACCACGTTGAACGGGTGATGCAGCGTATTCTTGCGCCACTGGGGCGGCGTCTGGATGAGTCCTCGCCGATGGTCGATGCGCGTATGCCCGATGGCAGCCGGGTCAACGCGATCATCCCGCCGATTGCGCTGGATGGTCCTTGCCTGTCGATCCGAAAATTTCGCAAAGACATGCTCAAAAGCAGCGACCTGGTGGTGATGCAGACCATCGACCAGGCGATCTTTGAGTTTTTCCAGGAGGCGGTGGGCAAACGCTGCAACATTTTGATCAGTGGCGGTACCGGTACCGGTAAAACCACGCTGCTCAACATCCTCAGCCAGTTGATCAACCCCCACGAACGTTTGGTCACCATCGAAGACGTGGCCGAATTGCAGCTGGGGCACCCTCATGTGGTGCGCCTCGAAACCCGTCCGCCGAATGCCGAGGGTCACGGCGAAGTCAAAGCCAGCGACCTGATTCGCAACGCCCTGCGGATGCGCCCCGATCGCATCATCCTTGGCGAGATCCGTGGCGTGGAAGTGCTCGATGTATTGACCGCGATGAACACCGGTCACGATGGTTCGATGAGCACCGTACACGCCAACACCGCGCAGGATGCGTTGCTGCGTCTGGAAACTCTGGTCGGTTTGACCGGACGCACGGTGGCGGAAAAAACCTTGCGCCAAATGATTTGCGCCGCGCTGGACGTGATTATTCAACTGACGCGCATGCCTGATGGCCGGCGCTGCGTCAGTGAAGTGCTGGAAGTGGTCGGGGTGCGTGACGATGTGTACGTCACCAACACCCTGTTCCGGCTGGACCGGCGCACGGGCTTTGGCTTTATGCGTGAAGCCTTGAACCCGGCAGGCGACAAGTTGCGTCGTGACCCGATTCTGAACTCCAACGGCTGAGGCGCTGCTTATGATCCCGGCCTTAATACTTTTTGCGATCAGCTTGATGATGTTCGGGCTGTCGCTGCGCTTGGTTTATGGTGCTTTGCGCGACCCGGCAACTCACCGAGTGCTGGAGCGTTTGGGGGCCGGCCAGCCAGAGTTGGTGGAGAAAAACCTGAGTGTGGTCTGGCTGGACCGGGCGTTTCTCCAGGCCGGTTTGGGCCGTCCGTCTGAGCGTTTGGGGTTGTGGTTGGCGATTTGGGTCGGGGCGGCGCTGTTGGCCGGGTTGCTCGGTGGCGGGGTGTTTTTTCTCGCGTTTGTGGTGTTGCCACCGCTGCTGCTCAAACTGTTTGTCAGCTGGCGTTACCATCGCCGGGTCAAGCGCATGGTTGAGCAGTTGCCAGCGTTACTCGACTCATGTGTACGCAGCCTGAAGTCCGGGCGCACCTTGGCCGATGCGGTGCTGCACGCCATCGAGTCGTCCAGCGATCCGCTCAAAAGCAGCATCAGCCGGGTGTCGCGTAACGTGCAGTTGGGGGTGAGTTTGCCCGAGGCAGTGCAGGACTTTGCCGAGCTGTATGAGCGCGACGAATTTCGGCTGTTCGCCCTCGGCCTGAAGGTCAACCATCGTTACGGCGGTAACGCCAGCGAACTGCTGGAAAACCTGATCGTGCTGATTCGCGAGCGAGAGCAAGGGGCTCGCAAGCTCAAGGCCATGACCGGTGAGACCCGGATTACGGCGCTGGTCCTGGCATTGTTACCGCTGTTGGTAGGTGGCTACTTTATGCTGACCAACCCGACCTATTTGCTGAAAATGTGGCACGACTCGTCGGGCATGCATTTGCTGATCACGGCCTTTGCAATGCAGACGATTGGTTGCGTGGCGCTATGGCGCATGGTGCGGAGCGTATGACATGGCCTTTGTGATTTGCGCAATTTTGATGCTGTGTGCCCTCGCGCTGCTGATCAATAACGTGGTTCAGGATCGCCTGCGTCAGCAGCGAGTGATGCAACGTCTGGAAGGGGACAAGACCAGTCCCGGTAAGCTCACGCTGTGGATGCGGGCGCTGGGCAACAGCAAGTTTGGCCAGCGCTCGGTGTCGATGGACACTGAAACCCAGGTCTTGCTCAACCGCGTGGGTTGGCGCACTGCCAGCCAGCGCTCGTTGTTCGCGGCGTTCCAGATCGGCACCCCCGTGGCGTTTGCCGGGCTGGTGTTTTTGGGGCATGAACTGTTCTTTCCCAATTCGGGCCATCTGTTGCTGGTCCTGCTGTTTTCCCTGGCCGTGGGCTATCTGATTCCTAAGCGTTTGCTGGCCTATGCCGCGAAAAAACGCCAGCAAGAGGCCGCAATCGAGGTTTCCACCTTTATTCCTCTGCTGCGCATCCTGTTTGAGTCAGGGATGGCGGTTGAACAGGCGCTGCGAGTGCTGAGCCAAGAGGCACGGCAATTGTTACCAGTGCTCACTGGTGAGTTACGGGCGGCGCTGGCGCGGGTGGACTCGGGGTTGGAGTTGAGCCAGGAACTGAAAAAAACCGCGAGCCTGCTGGCGGTGGATGAGTTCGATGACACCTGCGTGATTATTCAGCAATTGATTCAGCAGGGCGGTGGCGCGATGAAGTCGCTGCAGTCACTCAAGGAACTGCTCGACAGCCGGCGCCTGACACGTATGGAGGAGTACATCTCCAAGATGTCGGCCAAGATGTCGGTGGTCATGATGGTATTTCTGTTTCCGGCGCTCCTGATCGTATTGGGCGGGCCGAGTTTTCTTGCTATCGCAAGGGCCTTTGGCTCTTGATCAGGAGTATGGATATGAAAGCTGTCATCGCCGCGTGCGGGCTGTTGATGTTGGGCGGTTGTGCGACAGACGGGCAGAGCAATCCGCCGTGGGCAGCCCTGACCCAGAGCAGTTGCAACAAGTTGAGTGGCGATCAGGAACTGGCGATGAACCTGGCCGACGACATGGCCAAGGAAGGCAAGCTGCATGCCAGCCTGGCCAACCTGCAGAGCCTGCCGGAGCGATACTCTCAGGTGCAATTGCGCAAGGCACGGCTCTATCGCCAGTTGGGGCGCCCCGAAGCCTCTGCGCTGTACCGCGGGCTGTTAGGCACGTGCCTGGCGGCTGAAGGCGAGCACGGGTTGGGCCAGTTGGCGGCTGCGCGAGGCGATAACGTGCTGGCGGCAACTTACCTGGAGCGTGCCGCACGGCTGGCACCGACTGACGACAAGATTCGCAATGACCTGGGCGTGGTGTACCTCAATCAACGGCGGGTTGATAAGGCCCGATTTGAGTTTTTGACCGCGCTGGAGCTCAAGCAGGAAGACTCGTTGGCAGCGTTCAATCTGGTGACGTTGCTGATCTATCAGGACAACTGGGATCAAGCCGCCGAATTGGTGACCCGTACCCACCTGACCCCTGAGCAAGTGAGTGATGCACAAGCACGGGCGCAAGCACTCAAGGCGCAGGCCGAGCCAATCAGCATTCCAGTGGCTGCAATCAATTAACGCGTTGGAGGTTTGTCATGACATTTTCGATTCGTGTGGGCGTGTTGCTGGCGCTGCTGCCCCTGGGCGCCGTTGCCATCGAACCCGGGCCCTCGTCCAGAGAGCAGCAGGAAACCGAGAACTGGTTGCAGTTGCAGGTCAACGGCACAGTTCAGTCGCCAGTGCGTCAAGTGGCGACCCCAGCCGAGCGTGAGCGCAGCCTGCAACGCTGGCTCGACAGCTATCAGCATCCTATACCTGAGTTCTACGGGCAGGATGTGGGCGGCACAACCAAGTCGGATTGAGGATGGCTACAAATTCTGCAAGCTAATGCGCCGTTTGCGGATGCTGTTGGGCAGAAGCACCGGGGGACAAGGCGAGGGCCAGTTGGGTGCGGTTATTCATGTGGGTCAGGCGCAGCACTTGCGACACGTAGAGTTTTACGGTGTTTTCAGTGATGCCCAAGTCGCAGGCGATCTGGTAGTTGGTCTGGCCTTTGCCCACCAGCCTCGCCACGTCCAATTGGCGCGGTGAGAGCTGTTTGAAAATTGACGGGATCTGGACTTCGCTCAAGACCCGCTCGGCAGGGGGATTTGGGGGGGCTTTGGGCGGGTGCAGCACGGCCGCCATGTCTTGGTACAGATCATCAATGGATTCGGTCAAAAACTGCAGTTTCTGGTTGAGGTGGCTCAAGTGATCATTTTTTTGCCGATCGCGCAGAACCACTTCCTGGCGCTGAATGCCTTCAAGCAACTCAACGAGGTCCACCGGCTTTTGATAATAATCGGCGATGCCAATGCGCAAGGCTTTGATCACGTCCTGTTTGTCGGAGCAACCGGTCAGCAGGATGGATTCAAATGGGCGCTGTTTTCCGGCGATTTTTTGCAACTGCTGGGTCAGTTCGATGCCGTTCATGTCCGGCATGTGCAGGTCGCACAGCACCAGACCGATCTGCGGGTCGGCGACAAACGCATCAATGGCTTCACGGCCTGATTCACAAGGTACGCAACGGTAGCCGCTGCTTTCCAGAAATTCGCACAGTTCTTCGACAATCAACGGTTGATCGTCGACCACGAGCACTTTTATTAGGGGGGTGAGCTTGTTCACGCGCTACTCCATGCCTGGCAAGCCTACTAGGGCGTCCTTTGCCATTCCGTGGAATGGCGAGTTTTTAAAACCATAGTCCTACTTTCACACACTGTACATCTAATGAATCCTGCGTATTGACTAGGTTATACACAAAACGGTCAAACCAAAGCCGCACAGCAGGAAGGGGGCGAAGGGGACTTTTTTTGACAATAGGGGGTGGGGTTCAGGTGTAGAAGGGGTAACTCGTTGATTCCCTATCGAGCGAATTTTTGGCGCGAGCCACCACCACAAACCAGCGCACAGCCCTGCGCCAATGAAGGTGCCCAGCAGCATTAGACGATCGGTTGCCAGCGCCAGGGCGATCAGCAGCTTTACATCACCGGCGCCCAGCTTGTTCAGCGCGTAGCCGGGGAGTGTCAGCACCAGAGCAATCAGCAGCGCCCAGCCGCCTTCGGCAGCGCTGGCGCCGAGCCAGGTGTGGCCGGTCCAGAACAGGTACAGCAACGCCAGCGCCGCAGCTCCGAAAGTCAGGATGTTGGAGATATGGCGCTGAAGCAGATCCTGGATGGCGCAGGCAGCAAACCAGAGAAAAACAACCAGTAAGTGGATCACGTAAGAAACATCCCTTTTTTACGAATGATTCTATGATGATATTACTTTTGATTGTCAGGGTAGATGCAGTCATGAAAATAGACCTTCCCCATCAGCAAAAAGGTGCCGCTGCGATTGAGTTCGCGCTGGTGTTCGTGATTTTTTTTGCTGTGCTGTACGGCGTGCTCAGCTACAGCTTGCCGCTGCTGCTGGTGCAGTCGTTCAATCACGCAACGGCTGAAGCGGCGCGGCGCAGTGTGGCGGTGGACCCTTCGGCGGCCGGCTACGATGCGTTGGTTGTACAGGTTGCCAAGGACGTGTTGGCCGAGAAGTTGGCCTGGGTTCCTTCAGGTCTGGTGGTCAAGCAAGAAGCGACGTATGTGGCGGGTCTGCTGACGGTGAAGGCCAGTATTAAAGCCTCTGACCTGAACGCCATCATGCCGGTGCTCAAACTGGGTACGATCACCGTGCCGAGTCTGCCGGCGACTCTGGAAGCCACTTCGAGCCTCAAATTTTGACTCAGGGCGAGCGCTTGTTCGCGCGCTTGTTGGGTCGCGCCAGCGCGCGCGGGCCTGAGCCTGTTGGCCCGCAGATGTGCGGCGAGGCGGGCATGCAATTGGTGCTTGATCATCAGGGCCGGGTCATTGCGGCCCACGGCACGCAGCGCTATGGCCTGGTGCGGCTCGCGGGCGAGGGCTCGCCACAGTTGCTGCTCGACTACCTGGTGCCGGGCAGCACCCTGGCGCTCGAAGGAGTGCCGGCGGACTGGGTTGGCCACAGCCTGGACCTCGACTTTCAGGGCGCCGGTCAGCAGGTGGTGCATACCCGGGGCTGGGTTCAACCACAGGCCGATGGCTGGCTGTTGCAGCTGCTGGATATCAGCGATTTACGCCTCGGCAGCCAGCAGGCCCGCCGTCGCGAGCAATGTACGCAGCTGAGCCTGAATATGGCCGAGCAACTGCGCCAGTGCAGCATTGAGCGTTTGCCTCTGGTGACGCTTGAATCCTTGCAATACCTGGCCCAGCAGTGGCGCGTGCCCTGCGTGGCCCTGGCGTTGCGCGACGAGACGCAGCCTGGCTGGCGCCTCTACAGCGCTTACCACGCCTTTGATGCGCCACAGCTGTGGGTCCAGGGACAAGCGCTGGGCGGTGTCCTCGACACGCTCAGCGGGCCTCAACGGATTGATCTTGAGCGCTCAATAGAGCAACACCCAAGGCTGAGCAGCCTCTTTGGCAACGCCGATGGCGTGTGTGTGCCCTACCGCGATCAGCAGGGGCTGTCAGCGTGGCTGTTGTTGGGGTTTTATCCGTTGTCTGCGCATTCGACGCAGATGAGTGAAAGCGACTGGTCGCAGGTCTGCGCCGCATTGGCCGGGCCACTGCTGGACCGTTTGCGCGAGCAGCAGCAGGTTGAACAC
This sequence comes from Pseudomonadota bacterium, assembly GCA_040385125.1. Lineage (GTDB taxonomy): Bacteria > Pseudomonadota > Gammaproteobacteria > Pseudomonadales > Pseudomonadaceae > Aquipseudomonas. The sequence continues at coordinate 31,626 of JAZKIA010000002.1, forward strand.
CGCGATCGCATGGAAGCCCTGCAAGGGTTATTGGGCACGGGCTGGTGGGAATGGTCGGTGCCCGCTCAGCAGTTGCAGATTGCACCGCAACTGGCCGCGAGCCTGTTGCCGGCACCGGAACAGCTCACCCTGAGCCGCGAAGCCTGGCTGGCGCTGTTTCATCCTGCCGACCGGGATGAACTCAGCGGTCGTTTTAATGAATTGTTGGAGCACGGCCGTAGCATGTTGCTGTGCGTGCGGCTGCATCAACCGCAGGGCGCGGAGCCGACCTCGTGGTACCGGATTCAGGGTCAGGCCCTGGGCACCGGTCATCAGCGCCGTATCGTCGGTTTTATGCTGGATGTCAGCGAGATCAAAAACCAGCAACTGCAAGCCGATACGGCTCACGCTCGACTGGACAATCTGATCGCCAGTTCGCCAGCGGTGATTTACGTACAGCGTTACGAAGAAGGCGCGTTAGTGCCTGCGTTCTTCAGCGCCAGCTTGCAGCCCTTGCTGGGCTGGAGCCTGGCAGACTGCACAAGCGCTGCGCTGGTTGAATGGATTCACCCTGACGATCGCGAACAGTATTTTGAGCGCACCCGCCAACTGCTGCGCGAAGGCAGCGCTAGTGCCCGCTATCGACTGCGCGATCGGCGTGGCGCTTACCACTGGCTGCTCGACGAGGCCAAATTATTGCGTGACGATTTGGGGTTGCCCGTCGAAGCCGTAGGGCTGTGGCTGGACGTCACCGAGGCGACTGAAACGGCCGAGCGGGTCAAGCACAGCGAAGAGCGCTACCGGGTGCTGGTCGAAGATTCTCCGGCGATGATCTGCCGTTACCTGCCAGACCTGACCCTGACCTTTGGCAACCAGCCGCTGGCCACTTATTTGGAATGCACGCCGGGGCAACTGCCGGGGATCAATCTGGGCAGTTGGCTTTCGACCGAGCAGCGCGAAGCCTTTGTGCAGCGCATTGCGGGCTTGAGCCCGGAGAGCCCGGTCAGCACGGCTGAAATCAGCCTGCAACTGCCGGGCCGCGAATACGCGTGGTGGGTGTGGTCAGACCGTGGCGTATTTGATGCTCAGGGCGTACTGCTGGAAATACAGGCGGTGGGCCGCGACAACACCGAAGTTCGCCGCTCGCAGCAGCAACTGACCCACAGCGCGAAAATGGCCACCCTTGGCGAAATGGCCACCGGCCTGGCCCACGAGATCAACCAGCCGCTGAACGTGATGCGCATGGCCATCGTCAACGTGCTCAAACGCCTGAGCAACGGCGACGTACAGATTGATTACCTGCAAGACAAACTCACCCGCATTGACTCGCAAATCCAGCGTGCGGCGCGGGTGGTCGACCATATGCGCGTGTTTGGTCGCCGTTCAGAAATCGAGCAGCAAGCCTTCAATCCGGCCCTGGCCGTTGAAGGCACCCTGGCCTTGCTGGGCGAAGGTTTGCGCGGCAAAGGTATTGAGCTGCGTAGCGAAAGCCAGCCCGGCACAGTGCTTGTGTGTGGCCACGCCGACCAGCTTGAGCAAGTGTTGATCAACCTGGTGGTCAACGCCCGTGACGCCCTGATGAGCAAACGCGAAACCGACCGCGACTTCCAGCCGTGGATCACCCTGGGCGTCGAACCGAGTGACACCTGCGTACGGCTGTGGGTTCAAGACAACGCTGGCGGCATCGACCAGCGCCTGTTGGAGCGAGTCTTCGAGCCTTTTTTTACCACCAAGCCCATTGGCCTGGGCACTGGCCTGGGGTTGTCCGTGAGCTACGGCATCATCGACAACATGGGCGGGCGGCTCAGCGTCAACAACACCGAGCACGGGGCCCGGTTTTGCGTAGAGTTGCCGGTGGTTGATGTGTCAAAGGACGAGTTGAGCGCGCCCGCCTGATCCGCAGGAGAGGTTGGCGTCGACTTCTGTCTTCATCAGGTTAACGCCCAAGAGTGATAGCAAGTTGTTGACGAGGGGGTCAACAATCGGACTCAGCACGGCGGTGATCAGCGGTTTGGCAATATTGACGACAAGCTTAAGTGCCACGTTGACAGTGTCAGTGAGTACTGTAACTAGGGCACCCAGTACTCCAGAGCTATCGGCGGGTGCATACAGCAGAATCGGTATGTTATTCAGAATGTCCTTGAGGCTGGCAACTATATCCTTTGTCGGTGAGGCGGACTTTGGCATTGGTGGTTGTTTAAGATTTGGCGGAGTGGTTGCATCGGACGCTGAGTAAATTAAGGTTGTTGGGGTTCGCAGAATATCCAGGTTTGCCTTTATCGCAACACCGCCGCCGCCATAATCTACGTAGGGACCGCATACCACTAGGCATGATTTGCTTTTAATATTTATGATCGGGAATGGCGTTACGGTTACAGGGGCTGAGGATGAAAATACCTTGCTTTCATCAATATGTCCTATGTTAAGTTTGGCTGCGGCTGTATTAACTTCAACCGTCAAACTTTTGCCTGTGCCATTAGCAGGGCAGCTGTATGCTGTAACGGTGGCATCTGCTCCTCCGACATCTAGATTAACGCTTAGCAATAATGGTGGTGGAAGTATCGCTATACTGTAATGTGTGCCGATCAAGACGCTAAGAAGCCCCGCTAGTAAGTCAGTTACAGTAGTTAAGAGCGACGCGATGGTATTAAGTACGGGTAGCTCGACGCTTATCAATGTTCTTACTTGTGCAGTGCGCACATATATCTTGTCTGTTGCGGGATTGCCTATGGATGAGAACTGAGGAGGTTCAATGATCTTTATCTGAGTTGTCACTTTGGCTAATCCCAGTAGGTCTATAGGCAGGCTCAAGGAAGCAACATTGTTTTTGTTGGAAAGTTGGATAGCTGCTTGGATGAGTGAGAGCACGTTGACGTTACCGTTCAAGCCTGCAGTGGTAGTTCCGGTTTGAAGTTTTAGGATATCGCCGAGTTTTAACGGTTTTTCGTTAATGGCGGCAACTTGAAGTTTGGCAAGGTCGGAAAGCACCTCAAGCGTTGCACCGTTGAGAGTGGCAGCGGTTACGGCAGCATCTATAAGTTGAGTTACCGTGGCGTCCGCGCTTAGCAGTTTTGTATAATCACCAGCTGTTACATCAAGGTTGATGGCTAACTGGTTGAGATATTGCAATAAATTGATGTCGGCTTTTGCCAAACCCTCCCAGCCGACAGCTGATATATCAACATTGCCTCCGAGCAATTTAGAGAACAGAGAGTTAAGTAGTAATGATTGTGAGGTGCTTACGGTGAGTAATGTAGTGCGAATGCTAATTTGCGCCAGCGTTGGTCCCGTCGTAGCCCCCACCGCACTCGCCGTCAAATTGGTTTTTAACTCAAACTTTCCATCCGAGAACAAGCTCCACAAACCCCCGGCCACGCTGGTGGGGGCGACGGTAGTGGCGATAACACGGATGGCGTCTGACTTGCTGGCGTCTAGCTTGAAGGTGCGCAGGCTGTCGCTGCCTGTCACCAGGGTGCCGCAGGTGGTGTTGATCTTTTGCACCGTGTCGGGGGTGAAGCCGTTGCGGGTGGCGCTGGTGTTGGCATAGGTGGCAGCAGTACCGCTGGCACATGTGCCGCCCTGAGTGACGGCCTCAAGCACGGCCATATCGGCCACGCGTTGTAACTTGCGCTGCTCAAAGTAAAGCCGCCCGCTGTCAACCACCAACAACATAAACAGCAGCGCCATCCCTAGGGTGACGGCTGCCATTAAACCGATTGCGCCACGCTGTTTCTGCGGGCCCCTGAAACGGATACCGCATTGTTGGGGAGACATCGAGCACTCCTTTTGCCGGAACGTAGTCCGGCGCTAACTCTCCAAAGTTGCGGGGAGTGTAGCCAAGAAGTCATGGGGCCGCTGGCTACTTGCCATCCTTTTCCTGTAGGAGCGAGCTTGCTCGCGATTGCATCACCGCATTTTTGCAGATAAACCGCGTCGCGTGGATCGCGAGCAAGCTCGACTCCTACAGAGGTCAGGGGCTGTGGGGCGCTTTATCGCGGCGGGTAGCTGCTCAATACCTTGCCGACGCTTTCGCGGATTTCGGCACTGCGCTCAGCCGGGCTTGGGCGTGGGTTGGCGATTTGCTCGGCGCTGCCGCGCCACACCAATCGACCGTCCTTGCCATCGAGCAAATCGATTTGCAGGGTAGCGACCTGGTAATCAACGCTGCGGGTCTCGTTATACATCGGCGCCCCCCAATAACCATTCCACGGGCTGCCCCAGGCACCGCCGTAGTAGTTGCTGATTTGCTGCTGGCGGTTGTCGATGATCAGGTAGGTTTGTACCTGCAGATCAGCTTTGCTGCCGGGCGGGGCCTGACGCAAGCCGCGCTGGTCCAGTTGTTCGGCCACAGCCTGACGAATCCGTTGCTCGGTCAGGTCGCTTTGGATTCGCGGATCATTGGGTCGGTATTGCAGGCCAGGTTCTTTCCAGGCCCAGCTGCGGTAGCTGGCGAAGTCGCGGCTGGCATCAAAGTCGTGATTCACCTGCGTGCTCTCGCAGGCGCTTAACAGCAGGGCCAAACCCAGTAACGCGATGCGACGTAACATGATGATTACTCCACTTCAGCAATAAGTCTTAATGAGGAGGGTAAGCCTGCACGGCCTTGTTCAGTGATTGGCGCAACGCGTCACCCCGTTCGCTGAGGCTGCCTGTGTTACTGGTCTCGGCACTGGAGCTCCAGACCGGTTGAGCTGTTTTGCCGTCATACAAATTGAGGCGAACCACCATTACTTCAACCTCATACGTGCGCACAATCGGGATGCTGTTGTACATGCCGATCTGGTTGCCATAGCGGCCATAGCGGTCGCCATACATGCCACCGTAGCCCGCGCCATAACCGCCTCCATAACCATAGTCCTCCTGCACCTGACGCAAGCGTTTTTCGGTGTGTAAATCTGCGCTGACCCACAGGTCCGCCGGGCGGCCAGGTTGCACCGGGCGCAAGCCGCGCTGGTCCAGTGCATTGCTCACGGCTTCGGCGATTTGTGCCGAATCGGCCCAGGCCGTGCCCTGCGGCTGACGGCCATTGAGCCAGGCCCAGCTTTGGTAGCGCCCGTAATCCCTGGGCGGTGCCGGGTAGGCGCTCAAGTCCAGGGTATTGGTCGCTTGCGCCGGAGCGGGCGGCATCGGCAGGGAGGTTCGGGTGTAAGGGTTGGGGCTTTGGCAAGCCCCCAGCCCGAGGCTCAAAACCACTAGGGCAATACGGCGGTACATGATGTTCTCCCCCCGCAGGGCGATTAAACCGGGCGGCATACCCAATGCAGATAACGCCCCAGCCCGGCAAAGGCGGGATGGCGACGGTGGGCCAGCTCCATTTCGACCAGTGCCGCCAGTTCGGCGCGGGCCTGAAACTCTACCGGCATGTAGTCGTGAAATACCCGCACGCCGCTCTGGGTTTCGACCTGCCACAGGCCTTCAAGTGCCGTGGCCAGTTCGCGTGGATCGAGAGGCTGTTGTGGGGTGAGGCTCTGTTTTTCACCGGCCATGTCGTTCTTGCGCATTTTGCGGAAGTGACCTTTGAGCAGGTTGCGATAGATCAACGCATCGCGGTTATAAAACGCCAGCGATAGCCAGCCGTCTTTGGCGGTCAGCTGATGCAACACCGGCAGAATCGCGTGGGGTTCGGCCAGCCATTCCAGCACGGCGTGGCACAGCACCAGATCGTAGGGCTCGGTGAGTTGGCCCAGCAGTTCTTGCCACGGGGCTTGAATAAAGGTGCCAGTCTGGCCCGCTTCGGCAAAGCGCTGACGCGCGCCTTCGAGCATCGGCGCGGCCGGCTCGGCCAGGGTTACGTCGTGGCCCTGCTCGGCCAGCCACAGCGACATATGGCCCAGCCCGGCGCCGATATCCAGCACCCGCAATGGCCGCTGCGGCAGTGACTCCTTGAGGTCGGCCTGCAGCACGGCAAGGCGAATCGCACCCTTGGCACCGCCGTAGATTTTTTCAGCGAAGCGGGTGGCCAGTTGATCGAAGTGACGGTCACTCATTTATTGAAACGCCTTTCGTTGTCGGCCAATTTACTGCGCACCACTTCGTTCATGTCCAGCCCCAGTTCGCTGCACAGCAACACCAGATACAACACGATATCGCCCACTTCCTGGCCCGCGTGGGCCAGTTTGTCTGCGGGAAGCTGGCGTGATTGGTCTTCGCTCAACCACTGAAAGATTTCCACCAGTTCGGCCATTTCAACGCTGGCAGCCATGGCCAGGTTTTTCGGGCTGTGAAATTGCTTCCAGTCGTTGTTATCGCGGATGCGATGCATGCGTTGCGTCAGTTCGTCGAGGTTCATCGGGTGCGTGCTCTCCAGAAGACGCAAAGCTTGCGACTGAACAGCAATGGGTGCAAGCGAAAGCAATCACTGGCGCGTTAGCTCACCGGTCGCCAGTGGCCGATCAGGTGCACCAGATCGCCATGCCCATTGAGTTGAAAGTCGCCGCTGGAGCCGGGGTCGCTGCTCAGCAGGATGACTTCGCTGGGCAGGCGCAGCGGTTTTTTGAACGCGACGTAGAGCTCAACATTGGCCGCTGGCAGATGCGAGTTCAGTGCGGCCAGCGCTCGGGCTTTTATCCACAGGCCGTGGGCGATGGCGCTGGGCAGACCGAACAGTTTGGCGCTGGCGCGGCTCAGGTGGATCGGGTTGTAGTCGCCCGAGACCTTGGCGTAGTGGCGGCCAATGTCGGCGGGGGCGTACCAGCGGGTCAGTTCGGTTAATGCCACGGGCTCAGGTATCGGCTGCTCCGGCACCTCGCCCGGCAGGTCAACGCCTTTGCACAGCAGCGTGCTTTGCGCTTCCCACAGGGGGCCGAGGATGTCGTCGACTTGAGTTAGCAGCTCAAACGTCGCGCCCTTGGCGTGTTTTTGCAGATTGCGTACAGACACGCCGATGCGCAGCTGGGTAACACCACCCATGGGCCGCAGTACCCGGATCCGATTCGTTAAATGAATCAGCCCCAGCAGTGGGAAGGGGAAGTCCTTGGCGGTCAGCAATTGCATCTGCAGAGCGAAGGCCAGGACATGGGGATACGTCGGCGGTAATAGCGGACTCGGTGCCAGTCCGCAAATTTTGCGAAACGCCGCCAGCGGTTCGGCTTCAACCTCGACCCAGCAGCGTAAACCCTGTTCGGGCAGCGTGCTGCCAGTGATCTTGCGCCGAGCGGCTGCGTGGGCGTAGAGCGCGGGCAGGTGCGGCGGGGTATCGAGGTCGAGCCAATTCACGGTCATGGTTTATGCCCCCAGAACACTTTGGCCACAGACGCGCAGCGCTTGCCCGCTGACCGCGCCTGAACCCGGCTGGCTGAGCCAGGCCACGGCTTCGGCGACGTCTTGCGGCAGGCCGCCCTGGCCCAGCGAGCTCATGCGTCGCCCGGCCTCACGCAGGGCAAACGGGACGCGCGCGGTCATTTGAGTTTCGATAAAGCCGGGGGCCACGGCATTGATGCTGATCCCGCGTTCGCCCAGCAACGGCGCCCAGGCTTGGGCCAGGCCTATCAAACCGGCCTTGCTGGCGGCGTAGTTGGTCTGGCCGCGATTGCCGGCGATGCCGCTGATCGACGCGAGCAGGATCACCCGCCCGTTATCACGCAAGGTGGCGCTGTCGAGCAGGGCCTTGGTCAGCACTTGCGGGGCGTTGAGGTTGACCGCGAGCACGGCGTCCCAGAACTCGGGTGTCATGTTGGCCAGGGTTTTGTCGCGAGTGATGCCGGCGTTGTGGACCACGATGTCGATGCCGTCCGGCAATTGTTCGATCAGTCGCTCTGATGCGTCTTCGGCGCAAATGTCCAGGGTGATGCTGCGTCCGCCCAAACGAGCGGCGAGGGCTTCGAGGTCACTTTTAGCCTGAGGTACATCGAGCAGCGTCACCTCGGCACCGTCGCGGGCCAGGGTTTCGGCAATCGAGGCGCCAATCCCGCGGGCTGCGCCAGTGACCAGCGCCTTGCGCCCGGCCAACGGACGCGTCCAGTCCTGCACCTGCGAGGCGCAGGGCGCCAGACGCAGCACTTGGCCGCTGACATACGCACTTTTGGGCGAAAGGAAAAACCGCAGCGCGCCTTGCAACTGGTCTTCGGCACCGACGCCGACATACAGCAGTTGCAAGGTGCTGCCATTGCGCAGCTCTTTGGCCAGCGAACGGCTGAAGCCTTCGAGGGCGCGTTGGCTGCTGGCAGCGAATGGGTCACTTAATGTTTCTGGTGCGCGGCCTAAAATAACCAGATGGGCGCTGTGTTCAAGGCTGCGCAGCAGCGGTTGGAAAAACTCGCGCAATTGCTTGAGTTGGTCGGTGTGCAGGAGTTCGCTGGCGTCGAACACCACGGCTTTGAGTTTTGGCCCTTGGCCGGGAATCCACGGGGTGGCGACCAGCGGTTCGGGGCCATAGCTGAACACCGCGTCGGTGAATTTGGCGGCGAAGCGATTAACCTGTTCAGCCAGCGGGCCACCGCCAATCAGCAGCGGGCCATCGACCGGGCGCAGGCGCCCCGCCTGCCAGCGTTCCAGTCGAACCGGTGACGGCAGCCCCATCGCGCCGACCAAACGCTGGCCGATAGATGAGTTGGCGAAGTCGATATAACGGTCTGACATGGAATACTCTCCGACAGATGGGGTTCAAAGGGTTGACCATAAACAGGTCGTGGTCGTTCGCTTCCAGCGAGAAGACCTACGCTTGTAACGATTAATGGCGTTAAGAGAATAGGGTGAATCGGATGAGTCTGCGTCGTGTGGCCATTATTGGCGGTAATCGAATTCCATTTGCGCGCTCTAACGGGGTGTATGCGACCGCGAGCAATCAGGCGATGTTAACGGCCGCGCTCGAAGGCCTGATTGAACGCTATGACTTGCACGGGCTGCGCATGGGCGAGGTGGTGGCCGGGGCGGTGCTCAAGGATTCGCGGGACTTCAGCCTGACCCGTGAGTGTGTGCTGGGTTCGCGCCTGTCACCGCAAACCCCTGCTTATGATGTGCAGCAAGCATGCGGCACCGGTCTTGAAGCGGCGTTGCTGGTGGCCAATAAAATCGCCTTGGGGCAGATTGAGTGCGGCATTGCGGGCGGCGTCGACACTACATCGGATGCACCGATTGGTTTGAATGACGGGCTGCGTAAATGGCTGTTGCAGTTCAATCGCACCAAGGCGCCCCTCGACAAGCTGAAAACCCTGCTGCAATTGCGCCCGCAGTTTCTCAAACCTGAGTTCCCGCGCAATGGTGAGCCGCGCACCGGGTTGTCGATGGGGCAGCACTGCGAGTTGATGGCGCAAACCTGGAACATTCCCCGTGCTGAACAGGACGCGCTGGCCTTGCACAGCCATCAGGCGCTGACGCTGGCCTATCACGCGGGCTGGGAAGACGATTTGATCACGCCGTTTATGGGCCTGAGCCGCGACAACAATCTGCGAGTCGACCTGACTCTGGAAAAACTGGCGGCCCTTAAACCGGTGTTCGAGCGCAGTGCCAAGGGCACGCTGACGGCAGGCAACTCCACACCGCTGACCGATGGCGCGTCCGTGGTGCTGTTGGGAAGTGAAGCATGGGCCAAAGAGCGCGGTTTGCCGATTCTGGCTTACCTGCGTGACGGTGAAACGGCGGCGGTGGATTTTGTTCACGGGGCTGAAGGTTTGCTGATGGCTCCGGTGTATGCGGTGCCACGGCTGTTGGCGCGCAATGGCCTGACCTTGCAGGATTTTGACTACTACGAAATTCATGAAGCGTTTGCTGCGCAGGTGCTGTGTACCTTGAAGGCCTGGGAAGACGCGGACTACTGCAAAAGCAGGCTGGGTCTGGACGCCCCGCTGGGCTCGATTGATCGCAGCAAGCTGAATGTCAAAGGCAGCTCGCTGGCAATTGGGCACCCATTTGCCGCGACCGGCGGGCGGATCGTGACCAATATGTCCAAGTTGCTCGCCACCGCCGGGAAGGGACGAGGATTGATTTCGATCTGTGCCGCAGGCGGGCAGGGCGTAACGGTAATTATTGAGCGTTAAGTACAATGTGCAGTGTTGACGTAACGTGGGGGGTGGGAACTGATAGGTGCTCTAATCTCGGCGCTCGTCTATTATTCAGCGCGACTTTCGGGATTTATCGGCACATGGAGTGCGTACAGGGGACTCTTAACTCGGTCGCCCTCTCCCCGTGGTGAGTGGATTGGCGTATAACGAGTGACATTCGCGTGTTTGGTAATAAAGGACCCACAATAAAAGCTGATGAAGACTCCAAAACGCTTAGAACCCCTGATCGAGGACGGTCTGATCGACGAGGTGCTGCGCCCACTCATGAGTGGCAAAGAAGCAGCTGTGTACGTAGTCCGCTGTGGCAATGAGCTGCGGTGCGCCAAGGTTTACAAGGAGGCTAATAAACGAAGTTTTCGCCAGGCCGCCGAATATCAGGAGGGTCGCAAGGTTCGCAACAGCCGTCAGGCCCGAGCGATGGCCAAGGGCTCGAAGTTCGGTCGTAAAGAAACCGAAGATGCCTGGCAGAACGCCGAAGTGGCTGCGCTGTTTCGTTTGGCGGGCGCCGGTGTTCGGGTTCCAAAACCGTTCGACTTCCTGGAAGGCGTGCTGTTGATGGAGCTGGTGGCGGATGAGTACGGCGATGCAGCTCCGCGTCTGAATGACGTGGTCCTTGAGCCGGATCAGGCCCGTGAGTACCACGCGTTTCTGATTCAGCAGATCGTGCTGATGCTGTGTACCGGTTTGGTTCACGGCGACTTGTCCGAGTTCAACGTACTGTTGACCCCGACTGGCCCGGTGATTATCGATCTGCCGCAAGCGGTCGATGCTGCGGGTAACAACCACGCGTTCAGCATGCTGGAGCGTGACGTGGGCAACATGGCTTCTTACTTCGGGCGTTTTGCGCCAGAGTTGAAGACCACCAAATACGCCAAGGAAATGTGGGCGCTGTACGAAGCGGCTACTTTGCACCCTGCTAGCGTGTTGACCGGCGAGTTTGACGAACCGGAAGAGCTGGCGGATGTCGGCGGTGTGATGCGCGAAATCGAAGCTGCGCGTCTGGACGAAGCGTTCCGTCAGGCGGTGCGTGCTGCTGATGACGCGCCACCGAGTAAAACCGAAGAGCCGCCGCCCCCGTGGATGCAGTGATTCGATGAATAAAAAATCCGGCCCAGGCCGGATTTTTTTGTTTTTGGCTATGTAAATCCTGTAGGAGCGAGCTTGCTCGCGATCCCGGTAACGTGATTTATCTGATGTGCCGCAGTGATCCCATCGCGAGCAAGCTCGCTCCTACAGGGTTTGTTCTGGCTGGAGTAGACTGCAGCCCCTTATGTGCCAAGCGTGCTCAATGGAGCCAGGCGTTATCGAATCGGGATTGCTATGTTGACCCTTTTGCTGGGTGTGTTGGTGGGTGTGGTACTTGGTTTGACCGGCGCCGGGGGCGGTATTCTGGCCATCCCGGCGTTGACGTTGGGATTGGGCTGGACGCTGGCGCAGGCTACTCCGGTGGCGTTGCTGGCGGTGGGGAGTGCAGCGGCGCTCGGCGCGCTGGATGGGTTGCGCAAGGGGTTGGTGCGTTACAAGGCGGCAGCGCTGATGGCGATCGTGGGCTCAATGACTTCGCCCATCGGGCTTTATCTGGCTGGGTTGTTACCTGCCAAGGTACTGGTGCTGTTGTTTGGCGGGGTAATGCTGTTCGTGTCGGGCCGCATGTACTGGCAAGCACGGGCCGACTCGCGGGAGGGTGCCAGTGAAGGTATGCTGGAAAAGAACTGCATGCTCAACCCGGCCACCGGGCGGTTGTACTGGACTGCGCGTTGCAGCATGACGCTGGTGTCGATCGGCGCCACCTCAGGGCTGCTCACTGGGCTGTTGAGCGTCGGTGGCGGGTTTTTGATTGTGCCGGCCTTTCGCAAGTTCAGTGATGTGCGTATTCACGCGGTGGTGTCCACTTCGCTGATGGTGGTCGCGCTGGTGTCACTCGGCACGCTGGCCAATCTGATGCGCCAGGGCGTGAGTCTGTCGAGCGACGGACTGCTGTTTATCGGCGCGACGCTCGCGGGAATGGTCGCCGGGCGCATGATCGCGCCCAAGGTCTCGGCCCAGCTGCTGCAGCAAGGGTTTGCGGCATTGTGTGCTGCAGTCAGCGTTTTGATGTTCGCCAAAGTGGTAGTGATGAGCCTTTAACCAGGCACTGCTGTTATTTACAGCACTTCCCTGACTCCAGATCTTTAAGGATCGGACAGTCGGGGCGGTGATCACCCTGGCAGCTTTTGACCAGTTCTTGCAGGGTGTCGCGCAGGCCGCTGAGTTCGCGGATTTTTTGGTTCAACTGCTCGATGTGCTGGCGCGCCAGGGCTTTTACATCACCGCTGGCGCGCTGGCGGTCTTGCCAGAGGGTCAGCAGTTTGCCGACCTCTTCGAGTGAAAATCCCAAGTCCCGCGAGCGCTTGATAAAGGCCAGGGTGTGCAGGTCGTCGGCGCTGTAAAGGCGGTAGCCGCTGTCGCTGCGATTGGCCGGTTTGAGCAGGCCGATGGACTCGTAATAACGAATCATTTTGGCGCTCAACCCACTGTGTTTGGCGGCTTGGCCGATGTTCATTGCGGGTGCCTCCTTATTCAAGATCCTTGGGTTTCCAGAACTTCAATAGCAACGCATTACAGACCACGCTGACACTGGAAAAGGCCATTGCGGCGCCCGCCAGTACCGGATTCAGAAAGCCAAAGGCTGCCAGTGGAATACCGATGACGTTGTAGATAAACGCCCAAAACAGGTTTTGGCGGATTTTGGCATAGGTTTTACGGCTGATCTCCAGTGCGGCGGGCACCAGTCGCGGATCACCGCGCATCAGGGTGATACCTGCAGCCTGCATGGCCACGTCGGTGCCGCCGCCCATGGCGATGCCGATGTCGGCCGCGGCCAGCGCCGGGGCGTCGTTGATGCCGTCGCCGACCATGGCCACTACCCCGGTTTTCTTCAACGCGGTCACGGTCGCAGCCTTGTCGGCGGGCAGCACTTCGGCGTGGACGTCTTTAATGCCCAAGGCTTGAGCCACCACCCGGGCGCTGCCACGGTTGTCCCCCGTCAGCAGGTGGCTGCTGATGTTGCGCTCAGTGAGTTGTTGAATCGCTGCCAGCGCGCCGGTTTTGAGAGTGTCACCGAAGGCAAACAACCCCAGTACTTTTGGCTGCGGGCTTTGCTCGATCAGCCAGGACAGGGTGCGGCCTTCCGCCTCCCACGCGTTGGCGGACTCGGCCAAGGGGCCGGGCTTGAGGCCGGTTTCGTCGAGCAAGCGGCGGTTGCCCAGCGCCAACCGGCGGCCTTGCAGCGTGCCGGCAATCCCGCGCCCGGTGAGCGATTGGCTGTCCGTGACATCCGGTACGTTCAGGTTGCGGGCGACGCAGGCATCCAGCACCGCTTTGGCCAGTGGGTGTTCGCTGCCACGTTGCAGCGCGCCAGCCGCTTGCAGCAGGTGCGCTTCATCGCCATCGAGTGCGCTGAAGTGGGCAATTTGCGGCGTGCCGGAGGTCAGGGTGCCGGTTTTGTCGAAGACCACGGCGCTGACTTCGTGAGCGCGTTCGAGGGCTTCAGCGTCTTTGATCAAAATACCGAAGCGTGCGGCCACGCCAGTTCCGGCCATGATCGCGGTAGGGGTGGCCAAACCAAGTGCGCAAGGGCAGGCGATGACCAGTACGGCGACTGCGTTGATCAGCGCGGTTTCAATGGGTGCCCCGTAGAACCACCAGCCGAGCAGGGTGGCGAGGGCGATCAGCAGCACCACCGGGACGAAAACCTGGCTGACTTTATCCACCAGCTTCTGGATTGGGGCTTTGCCGGCCTGAGCGTCTTCGACCAAGCGGATGATGCGCGCCAGTACGGTTTCGGTGCCCAGGGCCAGGGTTTTGATCACTAGACGGCCTTCACCATTGATGGCACCACCGGTGACTTTATCCCCAGGCTGTTTCGGCAGGGGCAGGCTTTCGCCGCTGATCAGGGCTTCGTCGGCATGGCTTTGGCCTTCGACCACTTCGCCATCCACCGGGAAGCGTTCGCCGGGCTTGACCAGTACCCAATCGTTGAGCCGCAGTTCGCTGATGGCGACGTCTTGTTCCTGGCCGTCGATCACCCGCAACGCACGCTCGGGGCGCAGCGCTTCAAGGGCGCGGATGGCACTGGCGGTTTGGCGTTTGGCGCGGCTTTCGAGGTATTTGCCCAGCAACACCAAAGCAATCACTACCGCTGAGGCTTCGAAGTACAAATGCGGCATGCTGCCGGGAGTTGCGATGGCCCATTCGTACAGGCTCAAGCCATAGCCTGCGCTGGTGCCGAGGGCGACCAGCAAGTCCATGTTGCCGGCACCGGCTTTGACGGCTTTCCAGGCGGCGACATAAAAACGTGCACCGAGAATGAATTGCACCGGGGTGGCCAGTGCGAACTGGGCCCATGCGGGCAGCATCCAGTGCAGGCCAAAGGGTTCAACCAGCATCGGCAACACCAGCGGCAACGCCAGAATAATCGCCAGTGCTAACGCCCAGCGCTCACGCTGCAAACGTTGCTGTTGATCGTCTTGGGTGGCTTTCTCGTTTTGTGGCAGGCTGGCGCTATAGCCCGCCTGGCTGATCGCATTGATCAGCAGGGCGGGATCGATCTGACCGAGCACCTCAATATGGGCGCGTTCACTGGCGAGGTTAACGCTGACGCTTTTAACCCCTGGTACTTTGGCCAGGGCCTTTTCCACGCGCCCGGCGCAAGAGGCGCAGGTCATGCCGCTGATATCCAGTTCCAGGCTATGGCTGGGCACCTTGTAACCGGCCTGTTCAACGGCGTTGATCAGCGTGGGCAAGCTGTCGGCAGGCCCTTCAATGCGCGCCTGCTCGGTGGCGAGGTTGACGCTGACCGAGGTGACGCCTGGTACTTTGGTCAAGGCTTTTTCCACACGCCCGGTACAGCTTGCGCAGGTCATGCCGGCAATCGGCAGATCGTATTGGGTGGTCATGAGCAGTCCTCCTCAAGAGTTGTCTATCCCTAGAATCGAGCTTGCCCCCGTGGCAAGGTCAAGGCCTCTTGCTGCGCGTTACTGTAGTCCTTTGATGTGAGCTTAATATTCCAGTTTGGCCGGTTTCAGGTACATGCCGTTTTGGCCGAGGGCGATGCGGTATTTACGTACGTCGCCGGCTTTTAACGTGAACTGTTGTGCCGGCGGCACCAGCATTCCGGGCAAGCAACCGGGTGCTTGTCCGGGTAGCAGTTTGAGGCGGATATCGACGCTGGCGGCGGGCAAGTTAAAGGACAATGCCTGCTCCTGAAACAAGCGTCCGGCCAATTGGTCATCGATATACACGCCAACTTCACAATGAGTCGGCACCTCAAGGCGCTCGCGGGAGATGATCAGAACGCCGTAGTCCTGATCTGCGGTTGCCCAGAGTGGCAAACTGGCAAGACTTAAAAGGCTGGCTAGGCTCAAAGCGGTCCAGCGCATGGCTGCGTCTCCTGTTTTTAAAGTAAGGCATGCAGCTTGGCCGAGCAGCAGAGGGTTTGCCAGTGTGTTGTCACAACAACGGGCTTGACCTTGCCATGGTGGCAAGGTGAAAACTCTCAACATCTCAAACCAAGGAGGCACGACCATGCAAACATTTACAGTTGACGGTATGACCTGTGGCGGCTGTGCAGGAGCGGTTACCAGAGCGGTGAAGATGATCGATCAACAGGCTGAGGTTGAAGTCGATCTGGCAACCAAAACGGTTAAGGTCGAGAGCGCCTTGCCGGCCTTGCAAATTATCGACGCGATCACCACTGCCGGGTTTGATGCGCGTACCGCTCATTAAGTATTTAAGTGAGTGCAATACGTGTAGCCGCTGCCGAAGGCTGCGATGGGTTGCGCAGCAGCCCGATATTCTGCAGGCCCTTCGGTCCTTCTAGAAGCCTGCGGCAGCGGCTGCATATATTGGTGGGCCAACTCTTCAGAGGAGTTTATTAGCTAGCTCGCTATCTTAATGTTCAAGGTCTCCAACCGCGGCTAGACTGTCAGATTGTGCTGACAGCAGCTCGATTTGGATTCCTGATGAACTTTAGAACTATTCTGATTCTTGGCACCTTGAGCGCCTTCGGTCCCTTGGCCATCGACTTCTATCTGCCGGGTTTCCCGGCGATGGCCCAATACTTCGCAACTGATGAAACCCATATTCAACTCACCCTGGCGGTGTACTTCCTGGGCCTGTCCATCGGCCAGTTGGTGTACGGCCCGCTTGCTGATCGTTTTGGTCGGCGGGTACCGCTGCTGGTCGGTGTTGGGCTATTTACCGTCGCTTCGCTGGCGTGCGCATTTGCCCCTACCCTGGAGTGGTTGATCGGCGCGCGCTTTGTACAGGCGCTGGGTGGTTGCGCAGGGATGGTGCTTTCTCGGGCGATTGTCAGTGACAAATGCGATGCCGTTGGCTCGGCCAAAGTATTTTCGCAATTGATGCTGGTGATGGGGCTGGCGCCGATTTTGGCGCCGATGCTTGGCGGTTTGTTGGTCAACCTCTATAGCTGGCAAGCGATTTTTATCGTGTTGACCGCCTTCAGCGCAATGGCGGCCTTGGCCGTGACGTTGGGCTTGCCCGAAAGTTTGCCGGCCAACATGCCGCGTCCACCATTATCGGGTGCTCTACGCCAATACGGTCGTCTGCTCAAGGATCGTGAGTTTCTGGGGCATGCTCTGACTGGAGGGATCGCGATGGCCGGGATGTTTGCCTATATCGCCGGTTCGCCTTTCGTTTTTATCAAACTCTACGGCGTACCGGCCGAGCATTATGGCTGGTTGTTCGGCAGCAATGCGGCAGGCTTTATTCTGGTGGCCCAGCTTAACGCCCGCTTATTGGCCAAGCGCGGACCGGCCTTTTTGCTGGCGCGCGCAGTCTGGGTGTATCTGGCGGCGGGCCTGGTGTTAGTGGCCATTAGCGCCTTGCATCCCGAGCAGCTGTGGCCGTTGCTGATTCCGCTGTTTATTTGCATCGCCAGCCTGGGGTGCATTATTCCCAACGCCTCGGCGTGTGCGATGAGCGGGCAGGGCGCACGTGCCGGCAGTGCGTCGGCGATGCTCGGCTGCTTGCAGTTCAGCGTTGCGGCTGCGGCTGCGTGGTTGGTCGGGTTTTTGTACGATGGCAGCGCGCTGCCGATGGCGCTGGTCATTACTTTGTGCGGGGCTTTGGCGGTAGTGATCGCGATGGCGACCCGCCGGGTGTACACCGCACGGATCGCCGCTCAAACGTCGGTTTGAATCATCCTGCCACGCGTTCGGGCAGCCGGTGCGGGGCCTGGATGCGCGTTTGCAATTTATCCACAAAGGCGCGGGCTTCGGATTCGTTGCGAAAGTTAACGGCTTGTTGGTCGAGTTGAACTTGCCATTGGCAGTCACGGGATCTTGCTAACGCTTTTATCAGGATTTTCATTTCTGGCCTCCTCAGGTTTGCAAAGGAGGCCAGTGTATGCCCGAAAACGCGGCTAAAGATGACAAGCATCAAGTCTCTGACTGACGGTGCCGATAGCTCGTAACAAATCGTTTCTGTATTTGCTCAGAACCCTTCCAGCACAATTTTGCCTTTGGATTTGCCGCTTTCCAGCAGCGTATGGGCGCGACGCAAGTTAGCTGCGTTGATGGTGCCGAAGTGCTCGCCCACGGTGGTGCGCAGGGTGCCCGCGTCAATCAGTTCAGCGACCCGATTGAGCAGGTGATGCTGTTCGATCATGTCTGGGGTCTCGAACAGCGAGCGGGTGTACATGAACTCCCAGTGCAGCGACAGGCTTTTGCGTTTGAGCTTGGTAATGTCGAGCGCTTTTGGGTCGTCGATCAGTGCCAGTTTGCCTTGTGGCGCCAGGGCTTCTACCAGTTGGTCCAGATGCTGATCGGTTTGGGTCAGGCTGGCGACGTGAGTGACCGCGCTGATGCCGTGGCGCTTGAGTTCTTCGCTCAAGGGTTGGCTGTGATCGACGATGACGTCGGCCCCCAATGTGCGAACCCATGCTTGGGTATCAGGGCGCGAGGCACTGCCAATGACCTTGAGTGCCGTCAGTTGGTGGGCGAGCTGAGTCAAAATCGAGCCGACCCCGCCTGCCGCGCCGACGATCAACAGGCTTTGTTGCTCATCGATGTTGCCCTGCTTGATTCCCAGGCGTTCAAACAGCAGTTCCCAAGCGGTGATTGCCGTCAGCGGCAGGGCGGCGGCTTCGCCGAAACCAAGACTTTTTGGCATATGCCCTACAATGCGCTCATCGACCACATGGCGCTCGCTGTTGGCCCCGGCGCGAGCGATGGAGCCTGCGTAGAAAACCTTGTCGCCGACCTTGAACAGGCTGACCTCACTGCCGATCGCCTTGACCACACCCGCTACATCCCAGCCCAGGACTTTGGCCGCGCCACCCTCGGGCTGCACGTTCTGGCGGACTTTGGTGTCCACCGGGTTGACGGAGATGGCTTTGACCTCGACCAGCAAGTCCCGAGGGCCAGCCACTGGCTCGGGCAAGTCGATGTCTTGCAGGGCCAGCGGGTCTTGGATCGGCAGCGAATGGTAGTAGGCGACAGCTTTCATGGGACACGTCCTGAAGTTAGGTAAGAAAGTGGCGTGACATGCTCTTGTAGCGGCTGCCGAAAGTTGCGATCAAGGTCTGCTTCGCGGTCTGACGGCAGTAGCTACAGCACTTTTACGGCTTGACCAACCGTGCATCGAGGCTGTTTTGTGCCAAGCGTTTGGCCTGGTCTTGGGTCATGCCCAGATGGGTGTGCAGCGCGTGGAAGTTCTCGGTCATGTAGCCGCCGAAGTAGGCTGGGTCATCCGAATTGACGGTGACTTTCACGCCGCGTTCAAGCATGTCGAGAATGTTGTGCTGCGACATGTGGTCGAACACGCATAGTTTGGTGTTGGACAGCGGGCACACGGTCAACGGGATTTGCTCGTCGATGATGCGCTGCATCAGACGCTCGTCCTCAATGGCACGTACACCGTGGTCGATGCGCTGGATTTTCAGCAGATCGATGGCTTCCCAGATGTATTCCGGCGGGCCTTCTTCGCCTGCGTGGGCGACGGTCAGGAAACCCTCGTGGCGCGCTCGGTCGAACACACGCTGGAATTTGCTCGGCGGGTGGCCCATTTCTGAGCTGTCCAGACCTACGGCGACAAATGCCTCGCGGAATGGCAGCGCCTGATCGAGAGTTTTTTCTGCTTCTTCTTCGCTCAAGTGGCGCAGGAAGCTGAGGATCAGGCCGCTGGTGATACCCAGTTGCTGCTCGCCATCTTTGAGTGCGCTGGCGATGCCATTGAGCACCACTTCGAACGGTATGCCGCGGTCAGTATGGGTTTGCGGATCGAAGAAAGGCTCAGTGTGAATCACGTTCTGTTCTTTACAGCGCAACAGGTACGCCCAAGTCAGGTCGTAGAAATCCTGAGAGGTTCGCAGTACATCCGCGCCCTTGTAGTACAGGTCGAGAAACTCTTGCAGGTTGTTAAAGGCATAAGCCTTGCGCAGGGTTTCAATGTCGTTCCAAGGCAAAGCGATTTTGTTGCGCTCGGCCAGTGCGAATAGCAGCTCGGGCTCCAGAGAGCCTTCAAGGTGCATGTGCAGTTCAGCTTTTGGCAGGGCGTTTAGCCAGTCGTACATAACAGTTGTTCTCATCAAATCAGGTGCAGATAACTGCATTCTACAGGCGTGCGGCGACACAGCTTGTAAAAAAGCCCCCGCCATTTGTCGCAGTCTCAAGGTGTAGACGTGTGTGGCCGCGTGGAGTGAGGGAAAAATCCACGCTGGTCAAGATTGGTTAAAAAACGTACAAAACTAAGCAGGCGAGACAGGGATTGGATCCGAGAGGATTTTGCACGGGTTATCCACAGGTTATTCCACAAGAACTGTGCGCAACTTGAACGGAGCGGCATAAGCACAGTACTGCTTTGTTCTAACGGCGATAACCATCGCTAAGTACTTGTTTTTAATATTATTTCGTCAAGTGGATAAAAGCATGATCGAAAACCGTACAAAGTGCCGAGATGCCTGTGGTGCAAGGGCTACAACCGTATGTGCTCAGGTTATCCACAGCTGGGAGCACAGTGATTGTTGGTCACTTTGAGCGGGCGGATATATCTGTTTTATTCGTCAGTATCAGGCGCTTGTCTGTGCAGCAAAATCCTGCCACGGCTGATGTCGGCCAGTTGATGTTGCAGAGATGAGATGTGCTCTTCGGCCACAGCCAGTTGCAGATCAACGCCGTTGGCGGTGAAGGTTTCGTCGATGAGCACGCCATTCAGATCGGCCAACCGCAGTTTTACCAATGCCAGCTCGCTGAAACTACAGGAACAGTCGAGTGTTACGCGGCTGATCAGCGGTAATTTTTCCGCGTTTTGCAGGCATTTGTTGGCACCACCACCGTAAGCCCGTGCGAGCCCGCCGGTACCCAGTTGGATGCCGCCGTACCAGCGGATAACAAGTACCACGACTTGGTCACAGTCTTGCGCCTCGATGGCTGAGAGTATTGGCCGGCCGGCGGTGCCACCGGGTTCGCCATCATCGCTGCTGCGGTATTGATCTGCGAGTTTCCAGGCCCAGCAATTGTGCGTGGCGTTAAGGTCGCTGTGCTGTTGGATAAAGTCATGGGCCTGCTGGGCGCTGGTGATCGGCGCCGCCAGGGTAATAAAGCGGCTTTTGCGAATTTCTTCGCGGTATTCGCAAAGGCCTGTGAGGGTTGAAGGCATGTCAGTTCCGTTTAGAGCAGCCTTTGCAGGCAATCGGTGTGTAAGTAATCAGGGGGCGGGCAAGATTTTTCACGTTAGCGCGTCGCTTCCAGGCTCTCAAGGAAACTTTCCAGCACCAGGTGCGGGCGGCGGCCTTTGCGCGTGACGGACGCCAGGCTCAAATCATAAAAGCGAGTTGTGGCTTTCAAGGCTCGAAGACGGCCCTGCTGAACCCAGAAGCTTGCGTAGTGATCGGGCAGATAACCAATGTAGCGTCCGGTCAGAATCAAAAACGCCATGCCTTCGCGGTCTGAAGCGCTGGCGGTGCAGTTGAGCGCTTGATAATGCGCCTGAATCTCGGCGGGTAAGCGAAAGGTCGGCGCAATTGCATCCTGGTCATTGAGCCGTTGATCTTCCAACTGCCGGTCATCGACATAAAACAACGGGTGGCCCACGGCGCAATAGAGCAGTGAGCGCTCGCTGTACAGCGGCTGATATTCAAGCCCTGACAGTGCGCTGGCCTGAGGCACAACACCCACATGCAGGCGCCCGTCGAGTACACCTTGCTCAACTTCATTGGGGGCGATCATGCGGATGTGAATTTGCACGTCAGGCCCGCGCTCTTTGAGTTGAGCCAAGGCATGGGTGATACGCATGTGGGGCAGGGTGACGAGGTTATCGGTTAGCCCAATCGTCAGTTCACCGCGCAGGTGCTGATGCAGGCCGTTGACCTCGGTGCGAAAACTCTCGAGTGCGCCCAGCAGTTGCAGTGACGACTGATACACCTCGCGGCCTTCTTCTGTCAGAGAAAAGCCCGCTCGCCCACGCTGGCACAGCCGTAAGCCTAAGCGCTGTTCAAGGTCGCTCATCTGTTGGCTGATGGCCGAGCGTCCAATCCCGAGCACGGTCTCCGCTGCGGAGAACCCACCGCACTCCACCACGCTGCGGAAGATGCGCAGCAATCGAATATCAAAGTCGCTGACTTGGGCCAGTGCATCGGGGCGACGGCTGCTCATAGTTTAGTGAATGCCTAACTAAAGGTTAGAAGAGTTGGATTTCATCGACTTTATAGCCGTGGCAATTTAGGCGCAACAACGCTTTTGATCCCACGCCGCTTTCTGCTTTGCGAGGTTTTGCTAATGAACATGCCCGAGAATGCCGAAGTTACCGTGACCAGCCAGCTCAAACTGGATGCTCACTGGATGCCTTACACCGCCAACCGTAACTTCCATCGCGACCCGCGTTTTATCGTTGGCGCCAAAGGCAGTTACCTGACGGATGATAAGGGGCGGCAGATTTACGATTCGCTGTCAGGTCTTTGGACGTGTGGCGCAGGGCATACCCGCATAGAAATTCAGGAAGCGGTGGCCAAACAATTGGGCACTCTCGATTACTCGCCTGCATTCCAATATGGCCATCCACTGTCGTTCCAACTGGCAGAGAAAATTACCGAGTTGACGCCGGGTAACCTCAATCACGTGTTCTTTACCGACTCGGGTTCGGAATGTGCGGACACCGCAGTGAAGATGGTTCGTGCTTATTGGCGCCTGAAAGGCCAATCGACCAAAACCAAGATGATTGGTCGGGCGCGTGGCTATCACGGGGTAAACATTGCGGGCACTAGCCTGGGCGGTGTGAACGGCAACCGTAAGATGTTTGGTCAAGCGATGATGGACGTTGACCATTTGCCGCACACGCTGTTGGCGAGCAACGCGTTTTCGCGCGGGATACCTGAGCTGGGCGGGATTGCCTTGGCGGATGAACTGCTCAAACTGATCGAGCTGCACGATGCCTCGAACATTGCGGCAGTCTTTGTCGAGCCTATGGCTGGTTCGGCGGGTGTGCTGGTACCTCCGCAGGGTTATCTGAAACGTCTTCGTGAAATCTGCGATCAACACAACATCCTGTTGGTGTTCGACGAGGTGATTACCGGGTTTGGTCGTACGGGTTCAATGTTTGGCGCTGACAGCTTCGGTGTAACGCCGGACTTGATGTGTATCGCCAAGCAAGTCACCAACGGTGCTATTCCGATGGGTGCAGTGATTGCTACCAGCGAGATTTATCACACGTTCATGAATCAGCCGACGCCTGAATACGCGGTTGAATTCCCACACGGCTACACCTACTCGGCTCACCCGGTGGCCTGTGCTGCTGGACTCGCAGCACTTGATCTGCTGCAAAAAGAGAACCTGGTGCAGAACGTGGCTGAAGTTGCTCCGCATTTTGAGAATGCACTGCACGGTCTGAAGGGCGTGAAAAACGTCATCGACATTCGTAACTATGGCTTGGCGGGTGCGATTCAAATTGCACCGCGCGATGGCGATGCGATTGTGCGGCCATTCGATGCGGCAATGAAACTGTGGAAAGCCGGTTTCTACGTACGCTTTGGCGGCGACACCCTGCAGTTCGGGCCAACCTTTAATAGCAAGCCGCAAGAACTGGATCGTTTGTTCGATGCGGTTGGTGAAGCGCTTAATCAGATCGATTGATCCGTCTGCTTCTATATATAGAAGCCGGCGCGACATTTTTGAATTTTGGCAGGCGCGACATCTACTCGCCTGTGGATAACGTTTTGGAGCCCCAATGAGCACGATTCAGCATTTGATCAATGGCGAACTGGTTAATGATTCCGGTCGCACTGCGGATGTGTACAACCCGTCGACCGGTAAAGTGATCCACCAGGTCCCTTTGGCCAGTCGCGAGACGATTCAAAAAGCTATCGACGCAGCCCAGGCGGCATTCCCGGCTTGGCGCAATACGCCTGCGGCCAAGCGTGCACAGGTGATGTTCCGCTTCAAACAGTTGCTGGAACAGAACGAAGCACGCATCTCACAGTTAATCAGCGAAGAGCATGGCAAGACGCTGGAAGACGCAGCGGGTGAATTGAAGCGTGGGATTGAGAACGTTGAGTACGCGTGTTCAGCGCCAGAAATCCTGAAGGGCGAGTACAGCCGTAACGTAGGCCCAAATATTGATGCATGGTCAGACTTTCAGCCATTGGGTGTTGTTGCGGGGATTACGCCTTTCAACTTCCCGGCAATGGTGCCGCTGTGGATGTATCCGCTGGCGATTGTGTGCGGTAACTGTTTCATCCTTAAACCTTCGGAGCGTGATCCAAGCTCGACGCTGTTAATCGCTCAGTTGCTGCAGGAGGCAGGTCTGCCCAAGGGCGTGATGAGTGTGGTGCATGGCGATAAGTCTGCGGTGGATGCATTGATTGAAGCGCCGGAAGTGAAAGCGCTGAGTTTTGTCGGTTCGACTCCGATTGCCGAGTACATCTACGCTGAAGGCACTAAACGTGGCAAGCGCGTTCAGGCATTGGGTGGGGCGAAGAACCATGCGGTACTGATGCCGGATGCGGATCTGGATAATGCGGTTAGCGCGTTGATGGGCGCGGCCTATGGGTCGTGCGGCGAGCGCTGCATGGCGATTTCAGTCGCGGTCTGCGTTGGCGACCAGGTTGCAGATGCTCTGGTGGCCAAGTTGGTTCCGCAAATCAAGGCGCTGAAAATCGGTGCAGGCACTACGTGTGGCTTGGACATGGGGCCTTTGGTGACGGGGCAGGCGCGTGACAAGGTCAGCGGCTATGTCGAAGACGGTGTGGCGTCAGGTGCGCAGTTGGTGGTTGATGGTCGCGGGCTGAGTATCAAGGATCATGAAGACGGCTTCTTCCTGGGGGGCTGCCTGTTTGACCGCGTGACACCAGAGATGCGTATCTATAAAGAAGAGATCTTTGGTCCGGTACTGTGCATCGTGCGGGTTAACAGCCTGGAAGCTGCGATGCAACTGATCAATGATCACGAATACGGTAACGGCACATGCATCTTTACCCGTGATGGCGAAGCGGCTCGTTTGTTCTGTGACGAGATTGAAGTCGGGATGGTGGGGGTGAACGTTCCTCTGCCTGTGCCGGTGGCGTACCACAGCTTTGGTGGTTGGAAACGGTCGCTGTTTGGTGATCTGCATGCATACGGGCCGGATGGTGTGCGCTTTTACACGCGCCGCAAGGCGATTACTCAACGCTGGCCGCAACGTGCCAGCCATGAAGCATCGCAGTTTGCCTTCCCGAGCTTGTAATCGCAGCTTGGCTATATAGAAGAAGAGAGGCCAGCCGTTAGGCTGGCCTCTGCTTTTGAGGGGCTTTTAAGGCGATATGACAGAAATATGAAAAGACTGCTTGACCCAGAATCTCAGCGGCCTATAATTCGCCCACTTCCGGCGCAGTCGAAACGGAAAACTCCTTGAGTATCA
>JAZKIA010000003.1:0-102390 GCA_040385125.1 Pseudomonadota bacterium
GGCGGGTTGAAATGGGAGACAACCATGATAGATCTCTACACCGCTGCGACCCCGAATGGCCATCCGGTCTCTATCGTGAGGATGCTGAAACACACGTCACCGATGGGTGATGCACGCCGATGAATATTACCAATGGTTTTATCCGCGTGCTGGGCCTGAGCTGTTTGAGCTCGCTCGTGTGGGCTGTCGATGTACCAGGCAGTCAGGATTTGCAAGACGTGCCACGGCTGGCAGATGCACACGTCGTTGATTACACCGTGCGCCCCGATATTGAGCGTATTTACCCGATGGGCTCGATCCGCAAAATCAGTGGCCGGCTTCGATTTGAAGGACAGGTCAATGCTCGTGGGCAAGCCACGTCCATCACTTACGAACTGCCTGCTGAACACAGCGCCAATGAGGCCTTCACCGCCGCTCGTGAAGCCTTGCAAGCCAAAGGCGCCGAGCTGCTGTTCTGGTGTCAGGCGCGCGATTGTGGTGAAAGCAGCCTGTGGGCCAACGAAGTGTTCGGCAATTCCAAGCTGGTAGGCTCCGACGAGCAACAGTCCTATCTGTTACTGCGCCGGGCGGCTCCCAACCAAAATCAACTCGTAGCGCTGTACAGCATCAATCGCGGCTCTCGCAAAGCCTACCTGCATGTCGAGCAACTTGAGTCGAGTACCGATTTGGGTGAGTTGTTACCCACGTCGGCCACCTTGCAGCGTCAGCTCAAAAGCACAGGTGAGCTGGACTTGCCGAAGCTCACGGGCGAGCCGGATGCACAGTGGCTCACGTTGATCTCTCGAGCATTGAACCTCGACACCACTTCTCGGGTCAGCTTGACTGGCTCTCAGGCTTCCGCCTGGCGTGATGGGCTGATCAGCAAAGGTGTGCGGGCGGCCCGGATAGAACTGGGCAGCAGTCAGGTTCCAGGTCTGCATATCGAGTTACTGCGCTAAACGTTTGTCAGCGACGGCTACACTCTGCGTAGTCGTCGTCTCTTTTGAATGCTCACTTCTTTGCGGAACACACATGCTCAATAACGATCGCCTGCTGGTGCAAATTTTGCTGCTGGTGTTGTTCGGTGCCAGCCTGTGGGTGATGGCGCCATTTTGGTCGGCCTTGTTTTGGGGGGCGGTCCTGGCATTTGCCAGTTGGCCGCTGATGCGCCTGCTGACACGCTGGCTCAATGGGCGTGAATCATTGGCTGCCGGGATCCTGACCCTGGGCTGGATGCTATTGGTAGCCGGGCCGCTGGTATGGCTGGGGTTCAACCTGGCAGACCATGTGCGTGACGCCACCACCTTCGTCAAGGATGTTCAGCTCGAAGGCCTGCCCGAGGCTCCGACCTGGCTGGCGGGTATTCCGTTAGTCGGTGAGCGTCTGCTCGGTATCTGGAATTCCATCGACGAGCAGGGTGCGGCGCTGATTGTGGCGGCCAAACCCTACCTGGGGCAGGTGGGCAATTGGTTATTGGCGCGCAGCGCGCAGATTGGCGGGGGCATTCTTGAGCTGACGCTGAGTATCGTCTTCGTGTTCTTTTTCTATCGTGACGGTCCGCGTTTGGCGAACTTCGTACACGGCCTGCTTGAGCGACTGATTGGTGAGCGTGCCGATTATTACCAGGAACTGGTGGCGGGCACTGTGCAGCGAGTGGTCAATGGCGTCATCGGCACCGCTGCGGCGCAGGCGGTGTTGGCACTGATCGGCTTTTTGATCGCCGGTGTGCCGGGTGCACTGGTGCTGGGGCTGGCGACTTTTTTGCTCAGTCTTATCCCGATGGGGCCGCCGTTGATCTGGATCCCGGCGACGGCCTGGTTGGCCTGGACGGGCGATTATGGGATGGCGATCTTCCTTGGCATTTGGGGCGCGCTGATTATCAGCGGTGTCGATAACGTGCTCAAACCTTACCTGATCAGCCGTGGCGGCAACTTGCCGCTGGTGATTGTGCTGCTCGGTGTGTTTGGCGGGTTGATTGCCTTCGGCTTCATCGGCCTGTTTATCGGCCCCACCTTGCTCGCCATCGCCTACAGCCTGCTGGTGGACTGGAGTGCCGGTCAACAGAGCAAAGGCAAGGCCTGATCCCTAGAACTTAGGGCCTGAGCGGGTGTTGTTACCCTTGGCCAAACGGTCGTAAAGCACCACGTTGACCGTGGCTGCAAGGTTCATGCAGCCATTGGTCGGGATGTAAATCACGTCTTCGCACCACTCCAGCACGTCTTTACCCAGCGAGCCGTCTTCTGGACCGAAAATATAGATCGCCCGATCCGGGTGCGTGTACTCAGGCAAAGAGCGCGCGCCCTCGACCATCTCGACAGCGACCGGAATACAGCCCAGAGGGATGATTTTTTTCAGGTCGTCGATGCCGATCAGTGGAATATCCTGATGGACTTTCTTGGTGTCGGTGACGAAATCGCGGGCGCGTTCATAGCGTTTTCCGGTGTAAAACACCGATGCCACGTTGTAGCAACCAGCCGCACGCATCACCGAACCGACGTTCTCCGGTGATTTGGGGTTATATAAACCAATGCAGCTGTACCGTTTGTTTGCCACGTGCCCGAGCCCTTCAGAAAAAAGACGCGAGTATACCGGCATTGCGATGGCATATAACCCCTGTGAGGCGGGGCGTGTTACTCGTCTTTCTTCATCAGCCCGGCCAGCGCCGCGAACGGGTTGTGGGTAGCCTTGGCGATTTTCGGGGTGCTGGTGGAGCCTTCCGAAAAGTACTGCTGGTCGGTGTAGCGCGAGTGCTCGTTGTCGTGGCAGTACAAGCACAGCAGCTCCCAGTTGGAGCCGTCTTGCGGATTGTTGTCGTGATTGTGGTCGCGGTGGTGAACGGTCAGTTCACTCAAGCGCTTGCCCGCAAACTCACGGGCGCAGCGGCCGCACACGTGGGGGTACATTTTCAGGGCTTTGTCGCGGTAGCCCATTTCACGGTCGCGCTGGGCATCGGCCAGGATGCGGTCCAGCTTGGCAGTGTGGGAGGGTGGGTTCGCCGAACTCATGGGTTCACCTTTTAAGACAAATGACGGTTATGTCGTGAAGTTTAGCTGTTGATCAGCCTTTGATTTTTTCTGCAATCCAGATCGTATGCCGCGTGCCCTTGTTGCCGTGGGCGAATACCTGGACTTCCTCGGCCTTGAAACCGGCTTTGCGCAGTTTGTCCGAGAACTGCTTGTCAGCGCTGGCCGACCATACCGCCAGTACGCCTTTAGGTCGCAATGCCTTGGCACAGGCGCTCAAGCCGCCGGCCGAGTACAACCAGCTATTGGCTTTTTGGGTCAAGCCTTCGGGGCCGTTATCGACGTCGAGCATGATCGCGTCAAATCCATTCGGCTCGGCTTGCAGTACATTGGCCACATCTTCCATGCGGATCACGGTGCGTGGGTCTTGCAACGGATTGCCGGCTTTTTCACCCAGCGGCCCGCGATTCCACTCCACAACCCCGGGCACCAGTTCTGCGACTACCACTTCGGCGGTTTTGCCCAAGTGCTTGAGCGCCGAAGCCAGGGTAAAGCCCATGCCCAGGCCGCCAATCAACACCCGCGATTGCGGACGCCCGGCGACTTTACGGCAGGGGATTTCGGCCAGTGCATCTTCGGAGCCGTGCATGCGGGTGTTCATCAGTTGGCCGCCATCGCCGCCCTGGATTTTGATCACGAAGTCTTCGCCATACTCGAACAGGCACAAGGCACCGCCGTTTTCGGGGATCGGAGTGGTGTCGAGCAAAACAAAACGTTTCATGGGTATCTCATAGAAGGGGACAGAAACAGCAGGTTACGAGTAGCCTGAGGGCAGACAAGCCGGTCTGGCAACGGAGTGATTGATGAAACGCACTATTCTAACGGTCATTGGTACGGCTGCGCTCTTGATAAGTGCAGCCCAGGCAGCGGAACTGACTACCGTGCCAACGGCCCCGGTGACACCCGTGCCGGGTTCACCGGGCACCGCCACGCCAACGCCGTACCCGCAGATCACCCCACGAGCCGTGCCCAAGCCTGGTAATGGTAGCCAGATATCGCTGCCGCCGATTGAGCTGCCGCAACCGCCCAAGGATGAGCCGTTGCCAGGGCTTAAATCCCCAACACCTTGAACACAAACGCATATTCCAGCGCGACGTCGCGCAAGCCCTGATAACGCCCGCTCATGCCGCCGTGGCCGGCGTCCAGCTCAGTCTTGAGCAGCAACAGATGGTCGTCGGTCTTGGTAGCGCGCAGTTTGGCCACCCATTTGGCCGCTTCCCAATACTGCACGCGGCTGTCGTTGTAGCCCGCAATCACCAGCATCGCCGGGTACGCTTGGGCGGTGACGTTTTCATACGGCGCGTAAGCCTTGATCCGCGCATACACCTCGGGTTCTTGTGGGTTGCCCCATTCGTCATATTCGGTAACGGTCAGCGGCAACTCGGGGTCGAGCATGGTATTCAGTACATCGACAAACGGCACTTCGGCAATCGCCGCCTTGAACAGCTCCGGGCGCTGATTGAGCACCGCGCCAATCAGCAGGCCTCCGGCGCTGCCGCCACTGATCACCAGTTGATCGGCGCGGGTCAAACCTTGATCGATCAAGTGTTCGGCACAGGCAATAAAATCGCTGAAGGTGTTGTGCTTGTGCTCCTGCTTGCCAGCACGGTACCAGGCTTCGCCCAGCTCCCCGCCGCCACGGACATGTGCAATGGCAAACGCGACACCACGCTCCAGCAGGCTCAGGCGGGCGTGGGAAAACCACGGGTCGAGGCTTTCGCCGTAGGCGCCGTAGCCATACAGATAGAGCGGGGTGGCTTGTCCCAGCGTGTCACGCTTGACCACCAGGCTGATCGGCACTTGGGTGCCGTCCGGCGCGGTGGCCCACAAGCGCTGGCTGACGTAATCGTCTGCGTTGAACGGGCCCAGCACCGGGGTTTCCTTGAGTACGCTTTGCTCGCCGCTGGTCAGTGTCAGTTGGCGTACCTGGGCCGGGCGATTCAGTGCTTCGTAGCGCAGGCGGATGTACGGGCTGTCAAATTCGAGGCTGTCTTGCACATAGAGGCTGTAGGCCGCGTCTGGAAGTTGTACCCGATATGACGGCAAACCATTGGGGCGGACTTCGATAATCGGCAGGCCGCCTTCGCGCAGGCTCAAGCACAAGGCATTCGCATTCAGGCTCAAGCCTTCCAGCATCACACTGTCGCTATGGGCGATCAGGCGTTGCCAGTCGCTGCGCGTCGGCACCTCGCCAAAGGCGTAATACAGCGCAAAATTGATCCCGTCCTGGTTGGTGCGGATAAACCAGGTCCATTGCCCTTCGAGCAGGCCGTGGTCGACGCTGTAGTCGTGGTCTTCAACGCGTGGCGCCAGGCAACTAAAAGGGTGCAGAGGTTGATCAGCGTCCAGCACCCAGCTTTCACTGGTGGTTTTGCTGCTAAGCAACAAAATCAGCTGGCGCTCGGAGCTTGAGCGGTAGCAATGCAGGAAAAAACGTCCATCCGACTCATGAAACACCTCATGTGCATCGGCTTCGCCCAAGGTATGGCGCAACAGCTTGTGCGGGCGATGGGTGTCGTCCAGTTCGGCGAAAAATACCGTTTGGCTGTCATTGGCCCAGGTCATACTGCCATCGCAGTCTTCAAACGGCAGTTCAGTGACTGCGCCGCTGTTCAGCTCTTTGACGAACAGGCGATAGGTCTCCTCGCCACTGGTGTCCAGGCTGTAGGCCAAGCGCTGGTGATCGGGGCTGATGCTGAAGGCACCGAGCGAAATAAAGCCGCCATCGGCCAGGGCATTCGGGTCCAACAATAATTCTTCGGCGCCTTCGTCGACCTGCTGGCTGTCATCGGTCGGACGCGGGCAGCGGTAGTGACGGGCGTATTCATCACCGGCATTGGTACGCGTGTAGTACAGATACGGGCCCCAAGGCGAGGGCAGTGACAAATCAGTCTCGCGAATGCGGCCTTTGATCTCTTGAAACAGCGTCTCGCGCAATTCAGTCTGGTCGGCCAACTGCGCTTCCTGATAACTGTTTTCAGCTTTCAGGTAGTCCAAAACCTCTTTGCTATCGCGATTTTGTAACCACGAGTAGGGGTCAGAACCCTCGACTTTATGTGCGATAGGAGCGCTGTTTGCGTAGGCTGATTCGGTCATTGAGTGTTCTCTGAAACCCGCGTGAAAAGGAATGGCGCTGACGGCGGTGCAGCCGCACTGTCTAAAAGCCGTTATCATAGCGCCTCATTGCCTGCCGACCATGGATACCATGACCGAGAACGACTATCTGCTCGCCTGGGGCCTTTATGCCTTTGCCGCTTTAGGCTGCCTGCTCGTAGGGTGCCGTATGACCCGTTTCATGTGGCGCTGGTTGCGTGAGCCGTTGCGCATCTTGATGGCCGTGCTGTTGTTTAGCCCGACTATTATTGACCCGGTCAAAGAGAAATACGCTCCCGCCGTGGCGATCACCGCCCTTGATCTCGCGTTCAAAGTTGGCAACAACGTCTGGCGTGCTGCGTCTGATCTGCTGATGTACGCCATTCTTGCCTTGTGTTTGTATGCGGTGTTTGTGCTGATCCGCTGGCCCATCGAGCGTGCTCGCAAGGCCAAGGCAACCGCGGCTGAGCGTGCGCGCAGCCCTGATCCGGAAGACGACCAGCCCTTCGGCTCGGCCGGCGATGAGCGCTATGGTCGCCCTGCAGTACCAAACGCCTCAGCCTCGTCGCGGGTTGAGCCACGGGTGTAATCCTTTTTCGTCGAACCTGAATGCGAGAGTGCGAGCGTGTGTGAATTATTGGGCATGAGCGCCAACGTCCCGACCGACATTGTGTTCAGTTTTACCGGTCTGATGCAGCGCGGTGGGCGTACTGGTCCGCACCGCGACGGCTGGGGCATTGCCTTCTATGAAGGCCGTGGTCTGCGCTTGTTCCAAGACCCTGCGGCCAGTTGCGATTCTGAAGTGGCGCTGCTGGTGCAGCGTTACCCGATCAAAAGTGAAGTGGTGATTGGCCATATCCGCCAGGCCAATGTGGGCAAGGTGTGCTTGTCCAATACGCACCCGTTTGTTCGTGAGTTGTGGGGCCGTAACTGGTGTTTCGCCCACAACGGCCAGTTGGCTGACTTTTCGCCGCGTGCAACGTTTTACCGTCCGATTGGTGACACAGACAGCGAAGCCGCGTTTTGTGATTTGCTCAATCGGGTGCGTGAAGCCTTCCCGGAGCCGGTTGACGTCGAGCACATTCTGCCGGTGCTGGTGGATGCGTGTGCCGAATTGCGCAACAAAGGCGTGTTCAATTGCCTGCTCAGTGATGGCGACTGGCTGTTTTGCTACTGCTCGACCAAGCTGGCGCAAATCACCCGTCGCGCGCCGTTTGGTCCGGCGCGCTTGAAAGATGTCGACGTGATCGTGGACTTTCAGGCTGAAACCACACCTAACGATGTAGTCACGGTCATCGCGACCGAGCCGCTGACTGAAAACGAAACCTGGACTCGCTACGAGCCGGGGCAATGGAGCTTGTGGCGGCGCGGTGAATGCGTCAGCCAAGGCAAAACCGAATAAGGATAGACGTGTATGTTCTTGAGCTACCTGCGGTTGGTGTTGTTTACGTTAGGCCTGTTGATCGGCGTGCAAGTGCCGGGGTTTATCAATGATTACGCCAATCGTGTCGAAGCTCACCTGATCGAAGCCCAAACCGGGCTGACGGGTTTCCAGAACACCGCCAATCAGTTTTTCAAGGGCGACTTGCAAGCCCTGGTAGCGCATTACCAGGCCAGCGACGACCCGGTGTTTCGCAGCGATGCCACCAGTCTGGGCACCTTGCTCAACCGTCAACGTTTGCTCGATGAGCAGTTCCAGGCTATGCAAGGGCCGTGGTACATGCGCGCGTTGCAAGTGGCCTACGCCGCTGATCCGGCCATTCGCCAGGAAACCCTCAACGCTTATACCTATCAGGTACTGCTGTCACCCACGGCCATCGGCTGGGCCATGGCGGGCGCCTTGTTGTTCTCTTTCATCATCGAAGGCCTCGTGCGTCTGATCGACTGGGTAGTGTTGGGCGGCAAACGCCAACGCGAGCGCATCGCCCGGCGTGAACGCAACAGTTAAGCGATTTTAAGCAATCAACTTTT
The DNA here is from genome assembly GCA_040385125.1 of Pseudomonadota bacterium. Taxonomy (GTDB): domain Bacteria; phylum Pseudomonadota; class Gammaproteobacteria; order Pseudomonadales; family Pseudomonadaceae; genus Aquipseudomonas. The sequence continues at coordinate 8,067 of JAZKIA010000003.1, forward strand.
TCTTATGACTGAGGCTGGCTTTTATTAGTTGGACGAGCGGCGCGCCCGTGTCGAAAAATGGCCCCTCTAACATATAAAAAGACCACAGGAGCATCATCCATGAGCCGCCTGTTATTGAATTGCGACATAGGTGAAAGTTTTGGCAGCTGGACCATGGGTCTGGATGCCGAAGTCATGCCGTTTATTGATTGCGCCAATATTGCCTGCGGCTTTCATGCCGGCGACCCGAGCATCATGCGCAAGACGGTAGGCCTGGCGCTGGCGCATAACGTGCAAATAGGCGCGCACCCTGCGTATCAGGATCTGGCTGGCTTTGGTCGACGCTCCATGGCGTACTCGGCGCAAGAGCTGCAAGACCTGTTGCACTATCAGATTGGCGCGCTGGACGGTGTATGCCGCGCTCAGGGCACTCGCGTCAGCTACGTCAAACCCCACGGCGCGATGTACAACGACATGATGGCCAACCCTGCGCAATTGCGAGCCGTGATCCAGGCTGTGGCCGCTTACGACGCGAACTTGCCGCTGATGTTGATGGCCACCCGTGACAACAGCGCGGCTCAGGCGATTGGCGATGAATATGGCCTCACGCTGTGGTTTGAAGCGTTTGCCGACCGCGCCTACGACAGCGCCGGGCGACTGGTTGCGCGTCAACTGCCGGGTGCAGTGCATCACGATGCCGATGTCATTGTGCAACAGGCCCTGACCATTGCCGCCGGGAAAAACCTGGTGGCCAGTGACGGCAGCGCCTTGCACTTGCAGGCCAACACCTTGTGCGTACATGGCGACAACGCGAGCTCTATCGCGGCCGTGCAGCGTATTCGCGAGGCCTTGAATCAGCAGGTGTCAGCATGAAACCACGGATTGAAGTGGTGGCCATCGACTGCCTGATGCTGCGTCTATTCGATGAAATTGCCGAACCCAACATGCCGTGGATGCTGGCGGCCAGCGAGCGCCTGCGCGCCTGCTTTGCCGAGCATCTGATCGACCTGGTGCCGTCTTACACGACCCTGATGATTCATTACGACGGTTTGGTGCTGACGCCCGGTCAGGCCCGTGAATTGATTGCTCATGCCTTGACCGACCTGCAGCCAGAAACCCAAAGCCGTGGCCAATGCCATGTGCTGCCAGTGTGGTATGACCCAAGCGTAGGGCCGGAACTTGCACTGTTGGCCAAGCGCACAGGTTGGTCGGTGAGTGAGGTTATTCGTCGTCACAGCGAACATGAATATCAGGTGTTTGCGTTGGGCTTTGCCCCAGGATTTGCCTTTATGGGGCTGGTTGAAGAGGCCTTGGCCGCGCCCCGTCTGGATACACCGCGCAAACGTGTTGCAGCGGGCAGTGTCGGGATTGCCGAGCGCCAGACCGCCGCCTACCCGGCGCAATCACCGGGTGGCTGGAACCTTGTTGGCCGCACCCCGAGCGCGCTGTTTGACCGTGAGCGCGAGGGCTACAGCCTGATGCAACCCGGTGATCGAGTGCAGTTCGCGCCGATTGGTCACGCGGAATTCATCAACTTGGGCGGTGACGACACACCGCAGGAGGCCCTGGCATGAGCCGTTTACTGATTCAGGCCAGCAACCCGATGTGTGTGTTGCAGGACGCAGGACGCTTTGGCGTGCGCCACTTGGGCGTGACCCAGGGCGGGGCTGCCGATTGGCTTTCAATGGCGTGGGCCAATTGGCTACTGGGCAACTCGCCAGACGCGGCGGTGATTGAAATCACCCTCGGCGGTTTAACGCTGGTAGCGCAGGACGATTGCACCTTGGCTTTGGCCGGGGCTGATCTGGCAGCTACTGTCGATGGTCAGGCACTGAAGCCGTGGCGCAGTTTTGTCCTGAATAAAGGCCAGACTCTGGCATTTACCCAGCCGTTGGCCGGTGCTCGGGCTTATTTGGCCGCACCTGCAGGCTTTATCGCACCCCAAGTATTGGGCAGTTGCGCCACTGTGGTTCGTGAACAGCTTGGCGGCCCGGATGGTTTTGGCCGTGCGTTAGTCGCCGGGGATGAGTTGGATTTTACCGGTGCTCCCCAAGTGCTGCGTGAGCTGGAGCGGGCCAATATCCCGCACTTCACGGCTGACCCGCGACTGGATGTGGTGTTGGGTGCGCAAACTGGTGCGTTCAGCGGGCAAAGTACCTTCGATGCATTTAACCAGCCGTGGACCCTCGACAGCCGTGCCGACCGGATGGGCATCCGTTTGCTGGGTCCGACGCTTGCGTATCAGGGCGCGCCGATGATCTCGGAAGGCATTCCGCTGGGAGCCATTCAAGTGCCGCCCGATGGCCAGCCGATCGTGTTGCTCAATGACCGTCAGACCATTGGTGGCTACCCGCGTCTTGGCGCTTTGACTCCGTTGGCGCTGGCACGTTTGGCTCAGTGTTTGCCGGGGGAGGGCGTGAACCTGCGGCCGACCACTCAAGAAGCGGCGCAACGCCAGCACGTTAGTTACATGCAACGATTTAGCTAGAGCCTCTGTAGGAGCGAGCTTGCTCGCGATCCAATCAACGCGGTTTATCTGAAACACCGCAGCGATCCAATCGCGAGCAAGCTCGACTCCTACAGATTTTACTTCGCCAAAAACCGCATCCCTTGCTCTAGCCCATCCAGGGTCAACGGGTACATGCGGTCTTCGATCAGGTCGCGCACGATGCCGGTCGAGGCGGTGTAGTGCCAGGTGTCTTTCGGGTACGGGTTAATCCAGATCAGCTTTTTGTACTTCTCCATAAAACGCTGCATCCACTTGTAACCGGGCTCTTCGTTCCAGTGCTCGACACTACCGCCGGCGTGGGTGATTTCATACGGTCCCATCGACGCGTCACCGATAAAAATCACTTTGTAATCGGCGCCGTATTTGTTCAGCAGGTCTTGGGTGGATATTTGTTCAGCCTGCCGGCGCTGGTTGTTTTTCCACACGGATTCATAAATGAAGTTGTGGAAGTAGTAGTACTCCAGATGCTTGAACTCGGTTCGGCAGGCGGAGAACAGCTCTTCGCAAATCTTCACGTGGGAGTCCATCGAGCCGCCAATGTCGAACAGCAACAGCAGCTTGATGTTGTTGCGCCGCTCAGGACGCATCTGAATATTCAGCAGGCCAGCATCGCGGGCGGTGTGGTCGATGGTGCCATCGATGTCCAGCTCATCTGCCGCGCCTTGGCGAGCAAACTTGCGCAAGCGGCGCAACGCGACCTTGATGTTGCGGGTGCCCACTTCGACTTGATCATCGAGGTTCTTGTACTCGCGCTGCTCCCAGACTTTGGCCGCTTTGCCCTGACGTGCCCCGGCATCGCCGACGCGAATGCCTTCGGGGTGATAGCCGCCAGAACCGAAGGGGCTGGTGCCGCCGGTGCCGATCCATTTATTGCCACCGGCATGGCGTTCCTTTTGCTCCTCCAGACGCTGTTTGAACGCCTCGATCAGCTTGTCCAGGCCGCCCAGCGACTGAAGTTGTGCGCGGTCTTCGTCGCTTAGCGAACGCTCAAACTCCTTGCGCAACCAGTCTTCGGGGATCAGCGCTTCAAGGTGTTCATTGAGGTTCTGCAAACCATTGAAGTACGCGCCGAAGGCTCGGTCGAACTTGTCGAAATGGCGCTCGTCCTTGACCAGAATCGTGCGCGCCAGGTAGTAAAACTCGTCCATGTCAGCGAAGGTCACGCGCTGTTTCAGCGCATTGATCAGGTCCAGCAGCTCGCGCAGCGAGACCGGCACCTTGGCCGCACGCATTTCATTGAACAGATTAAGCAGCATGCTTATCGCCTTCTTGAAAAATCAGCGATTGCCGCGACGGCTCATAAACGCCAGGCGTTCCAGCAACTGCACGTCCTGTTCGTTTTTAACCAGGGCGCCGGCCAATGGCGGAATGGCCTTGGTCGGATCGCGCTCACGCAGCACCGCTTCGCCAATGTTGTCGGCCATCAGCAACTTCAGCCAGTCGACCAGTTCGGAAGTGGAGGGTTTTTTCTTCAGGCCCGGTACTTTGCGCACGTCAAAAAAGACATCCAGCGCTTCGCTGACCAGGTCTTTTTTAATGTTCGGGAAATGCACGTCGACGATTTTTTGCAGTGTGGTGCGATCGGGGAAGTTGATGTAGTGAAAGAAGCAGCGGCGCAGGAACGCGTCCGGCAGCTCTTTTTCATTGTTGGAGGTAATGATGATGATCGGGCGAACCTTGGCTTTGATCGTTTCATCGGTCTCGTAAACGTAGAACTCCATCTTGTCGAGTTCTTGCAACAAGTCATTAGGGAATTCGATGTCAGCCTTGTCGATTTCGTCGATCAGCAAAATAACTCGTTCTTCAGCCTCGAAGGCTTCCCACAACTTGCCTTTCTTCAGGTAGTTGCGCACATCGTGGACTTTATCGACGCCCAGTTGCGAGTCGCGCAGGCGGCTTACCGCGTCATACTCGTACAAGCCCTGATGGGCTTTGGTGGTGGACTTGATGTGCCAGGTGATCAGTTTGCAGCCAAAGGATTCAGCCAGTTGCTCGGCGAGCATGGTCTTGCCGGTACCGGGTTCACCTTTTACCAGCAGCGGGCGCTCCAGGGTAATGGCTGCGTTGACCGCCAGCTTCAGGTCATCGGTGGCCACGTAGGCGCGGGTGCCTTCAAACTTCATCTGCAATTCCTCAAACCATGACCCCGGCCTGCAAGGGGCAGGGCGGGAGAATTAAAAAGTATGTCCGACTATAACGCGACGCCCGCCTAACGTGAACGCAGACGCGGTATTCAGTCTCTGAATGAAGCGTCACGCCATGACTGGACGCCTGCGAACACGAGGCCTAACCTTGTGACCTTCCCAAAAGGTGCATAAAGGACCCCGCCATGAGCCGCATTTTTGCAGATAACGCGCACTCCATCGGTAATACGCCCCTGATCCAGATCAACAGCCTTGCTCCGCGTGGCGTGACCATTCTGGCCAAGACCGAAGGGCGTAACCCTGGTTATTCAGTGAAGTGCCGTATTGGCGCCAACATGATCTGGGATGCCGAGAGTCGAGGCGTGCTCAAACCGGGCATGACCATCATCGAGCCAACCTCGGGCAATACCGGGATTGGTCTGGCCTTTGTTGCAGCGGCCCGCGGTTACAAATTGGTACTGACCATGCCGTCGTCCATGAGTATTGAGCGACGCAAGGTGCTCAAGGCGCTAGGGGCCGAGCTGGTGCTGACTGAGCCGGCCAAGGGCATGAAAGGCGCGATCGACAAGGCAGCTGAAATTCAGGCCAGCGACCCGGTCCAGTACTTTATGCCGCAACAATTCGAAAACCCGGCCAACCCGGCGATTCACGAAAAGACCACTGGCCCGGAAATCTGGAATGACACCGATGGCGGGATTGACGTATTGGTCTCTGGCGTCGGCACTGGCGGCACCATTACGGGTATTTCGCGCTATATCAAACATACCCAGGGCAAGCCAATCCTGTCGGTTGCGGTAGAGCCCATCACCTCGCCGGTGATCACCCAGGCGTTGGCAGGGGAAGAGATCAAGCCGTCACCGCACAAGATTCAAGGCATCGGTGCCGGTTTTGTACCGAAGAACCTCGACCTGTCGATTGTCGATAAAGTCGAGCTGGTCAGCGATGACGAATCCAAAGCCATGGCCCTGCGCCTGATGCAGGAAGAAGGCATTTTGTGCGGGATCTCGGGCGGTGCGGCCATGGCTGCGGCGGTACGCATGGCTGAAATCCCTGAAATGCAAGGCAAGACCATCGTGGTGATTCTCCCGGACTCGGGTGAGCGTTACTTGTCGAGTTTCCTGTTCAGCGACATGTTCACCGAGCAGCAATTGCAGCAATAACCCTTGGCTTGAGGGCACTGTCAACCCTGTGGGGGCAGGCTTGCCCGCGCTGGCACCTGGCACACATACGAGGTGTTTGCATCGCGGACAAGCCCGCTCCCACTTCAGTTATGCATTTGCTCTATATCAAAGGGTTTTGTCCTGGCGCGGGAGTGTTTATCATGGCCGGCTGCCATGTCGGGTTATTGCTGCAGTACTGACCGCGGCGGGCTGCCTATTTTCAAGGAGTTGTTGCATGACCTTATCCTTCGCCATCAAGGCAGGGTTGATACTGCTGTTTGTCGGCAGCATCCTTTACGTGCATTTGCGCGGCAAGGCGCGTTTGCCGGTGTTGCGTCAGTTCGTCAACCACTCCGCATTCTTTGCGCCGTACAACGCCTTGATGTACCTGTTCTCCGGCGTGCCGTCCAAACCTTACCTGGACCGCAGCAAGTTCCCTGAGCTGGATGTGCTCAAGGACAACTGGCAGGCAATTCGCGATGAAGCCATGCACTTGTTCGATGAGGGCTATATTCGCGCAGCCGAAAAGAACAACGACGCCGGTTTTGGTTCCTTCTTCAAAAAGGGCTGGAAGCGTTTTTACCTCAAGTGGTACGACAAAGCGCTGCCATCGGCCGAGTTGCTGTGTCCGAAAACCGTTGAGCTGGTCAACAGCATTCCCAACGTCAAAGGCGCGATGTTCGCCCTGTTGCCGGGGGGCAGCCACCTCAACCCGCACCGCGATCCGTTTGCCGGTTCCTTGCGCTACCACCTGGGCTTGTCGACCCCCAACTCCGATGCCTGCCGGATCTTTGTGGATGGCGAGGAATACTCTTGGCGCGATGGCCAGGACGTAATGTTCGATGAGACCTATGTGCACTGGGTCAAGAATGAAACTGACGTTACTCGCGTGATCCTGTTTTGCGACATTGAACGTCCACTTACCAGCCGCTTGATGACCCGCATCAACCGTTGGGTCAGTGCGCAACTGGGTAAAGCCACCGCGCCACAAAACCTGGATGACGAGCGTGTAGGCGGGATCAACAAGGCCTACGCCTGGAGCAAAACCTTCAGCGACCGCTTCAGTGGTGTGGTCAAGCAATGGAAGCGCCGCCATCCCAAGCTGTACCGCGTAGCGCGTCCGGTGTTGGCCGTGATCGTATTGGTGCTGTTGTGGCGCTGGTTGTTTGGTTAAGTCGTTGCAATTAATGTCGAGCGCTGGTTATAGTCAGCGCCCGATGAGCCCAAGCGCTCACGCCTTTATCTTCAGAAAAGATCAGCCCATGCCAGTTTCCCTTTCTCATAGCGTTGTCGCTTCAGCAGTCACTGCTGGCGTCGTGCCGTGCGGGAAGCAACAGCCTGTGCAGATCAGTCACTATCCCCCTCCCTGTCACAGTCGCACTGTGGTGTACGTCGTCGTATCGCCACCGGGTGTTGTTGCGGGTTGAGCTGATTCCTCGGCTACCCGTACCCGTCTAAAAAACCACTGAACTTCAGCCTCGGCTGAGTTGGCTTTTTTTGCCTGATGACAGGTGTTATCCATGTTTTCCATATCTAAAGAATCCGCACTGGCGGCTGCCTCCACGAGCCTGTTCGTTCTGCTGTGGAGCAGCGGGGCGATCTTCTCCAAGTGGGGGCTGGCCCACGCTTCACCCTTTGCCTTTCTGTTGATTCGTTTTGCCATTGCGCTGTGTGCGTTGGTGTTACTGATTCCGTTGATGAAATTCAAGCTGCCCCGCAGCGCCAGGACCATAGGTTATGCGCTGGCCACCGGCGTGGTTTTGCTCGGCGCCTATCAGATTTTTTATCTGTTGGCCCTGGACCTCAAAGTCACCCCAGGGGTGATGGCGACGCTCATGGGAGTGCAGCCGATTCTGACGGCGGTGATCATCGAACGTCGCCACTCATGGAGCCGGCTGTTTGGTTTGGTACTGGGGCTGAGTGGATTGATTCTGGTGGTGTATCAGGGCATCGGACTGGCGGGGATGTCGTGGTTCGGTATGCTGTTCGCGGTACTGGCGCTGTTCAGCATGACGCTCGGTACCCTGATGCAGAAACGCATTACCGAGAACCCGTTAGGCACCTTGCCCCTGCAATACCTGGCCGGGTTGCTGATGTGCGCAGTGTTTGTACCGTTTCAACCGTTCCACTTCGAGCACAGCAGCGGTTTTGTGTTGCCGGTGCTGTGGATGGGGTTGGTGGTCTCGGTACTGGCAACCTTGTTGCTGTACCGGATGATTGCCCAGGGTAATTTGGTCAATGTCACCAGCTTGTTCTACCTGGTACCTGCGGTGACCGCGATCATGGACTACCTGATTTTTGGCAACAAACTGGCAGCTTTGAGCTTGCTGGGGATGGTGCTGATCATCATCGGGCTGATGTTTGTGTTTCGCAAAGCCTGAAACCCCGGGCCTCACCACCTGTAGGAGCGAGCTTGCTCGCGATGAAATCGCTGCGCTGCTGCAGACGTGGCGCGTCGCCTGAATCGCGAGCAAGCTCGCTCCTACAGAATCGTTTCTTTCGCTGTTGGTTTTAGTACCAGCCATAGCGCCACGGCGATCAGTAGTCCGCCATAGATGTGCGCCATCGACAGCGGCTCATCCAGAAACAGCGCGCCCCACAACACGCCAAATGGCGGGATCATAAAGGTCACGGTCATGGATTTGACCGGGCCGATGCTGGTCAGCAAACGAAAGTACAAGATGTAGGCAAACGCGGTACACACCAACCCCAGTCCCAGCAGCGATAGCCACACGCTCACGCCGCCCCAACTGGCGGGCGGCTGATTCATCAGGCTCAACCCGAACAGCGGCAGCAGGAACAACGTAGCGCCGAGCATGCTGCCCAGTGCTGACAGCCGCGGGTCCAGGCCGCCTTGCTGATCCAGCCAGCGGCGCGCCAGGAAGCCGGCAAAGCCATAACAGGTGGTGGCTAGCAGGCAGGCGAGGGCGCCCATCAGCAAGTCGATATCAAACGCCACTGGCCCGGCACGGGTCAAAACGCCCACGCCAAACAGCCCAAGAAACACCCCGGCCATTTTGGTCAGGCTCAGTTTTTCGCTGAAAAAGAGTCCGCCAATCAACACGCCCATCAAAGGGGTGGTTGCGTTGAATATCGCGGAATAACCAGCGGGCAATACCAGGGCTGCGACTGAATACAAGGTGGCCGGAATCCCGGAGTTGATGACGCCAAGGATCAGTACCACTTTGAACTTGCCGCCGAAGTTCCAGCTCACGCGCATCAGTGCCAGGATCACCACCAAACCCGTGGCCGCGATGGAAACTCGGAAAAAAGCTGTAGGAATCGACCCAAGAACCGGCGCGATTATCCGCATAAACAGAAAACTGGCACCCCAAATGCCTGCCAGCGACAGCATGCGCACGATATCGACGAGTTTCACACAAGCATCCTTACTGGGTTTGAGCTGGGCAGTGTAGGGGATGCGGTGTACAAGGCAATGGTTGCGTCTGCGAACAATTGGCCACTAAGCTCAGGCGCATCACCGCACAATCCCCGATGTACGAGCAGAGGTCCGACAATGCCCCACTCTTGGCCGGCGGCCGCTATCGCGCACATGATCCTTGATGGCTTTGATGACTACCGCGAGCATTTTCGGCAGATCACAGATGGTGCCCGGGCGCGTTTCGAAAAGGCTCAGTGGCAGGAGGCACAGACTGCTTCGGCTGCGCGGATCAATCTGTACGAACAAAAAGTCAGCGAAGTCCGACAGCGCTTGCAAACCGTTTTTGCCAAGCAGGACTTGCTGGATGCCGGGCAATGGCCACGGGTGAAAAGTGCCTATGTCAGCCTCATCGACCTGCGGTTTGACGATGAGCTGGCCGAGACCTGGTACAACTCGACGTTTTGCAGTCTGTTCAGCCATGACCTGATCAGCGATGACTGCATGTTTATTCACACCACCCGACCGGCATTGCGTCAGGCTCGTGCGGCACAGACGCGCACTTACCGTCCTGCCGGGCAGTTGAACCACGCGCTGGGGCAAATCTGCAGCGATTATGGGTTCAGCGAGCCCTATGCAGATTTGCCGGGTGACTTGCGCCGACTTGAAGCCCAATTACGTGACAACCTGCCGGATTGGGTGTGCAAAGACCCGAATTTGAATATCGAGGTGTTCACCTCGGTGCTCTATCGCAACAAGGGCGCGTACCTGGTGGGGCGGCTCTCTACCCATGACGAGCAATGGCCGCTGGTGATTGCGCTGCTGCACCGCGAGGGGCAGGGTATTCAACTCGACGCGCTGATCACCGACGAAGCCGAGGTTTCGATCATTTTTTCGTTCACTCGCTCGTACTTTATGGTCGATGTGCCTGTACCGGCCGAGTTTATTGGCTTTCTCAAGCGCATCCTGCCTGGCAAACACATTGCCGAGTTATACACCTCGATTGGTTTCTACAAGCATGGCAAATCCGAGTTTTACCGTGCATTGATCAATCACCTGGCGACCACGGATGACCGCTTTAGCATGGCCCCCGGGGTGCGGGGGATGGTCATGACGGTGTTCACCCTGTCGGGCTTCAATACGGTGTTCAAACTGATCAAGGACCGCTTCTCGCCCTCGAAAAACGTTAGCCGCGCGACGGTGATCGAGAAGTACCGGCTGGTTAAAAGTGTCGATCGGGTAGGGCGCATGGCCGATACCCAGGAGTTCGCTGATTTTCGCTTCCCACTGAGCAAATTCGAGCCCGAGTGCCTGGCCGAGTTGCTCGACGTCGCCCCTTCAACGGTGCAGGTGCAGGGTGACACGGTGCTGATTCGCCACTGCTGGACCGAGCGGCGCATGACACCCCTCAACCTGTACCTGGAAAATGCCAATGCTGCGCAGATCCGCGAGGCGCTGGACGATTACGGGCTGGCGATCAAACAACTGGCGGCAGCCAATATCTTCCCCGGCGACATGCTGCTGAAGAACTTCGGGGTCACCCGTCACGGTCGCGTAGTGTTCTATGACTACGACGAAATTTGCTACCTGACCGAAGCCAACTTCCGCCACATTCCGCAGCCGCGCACCCCGGAAGACGAAATGGCCAGCGAGCCCTGGTACTCCATTGGCCCGCTGGACGTGTTCCCCGAAGAATTCCCGCCGTTCCTGTTCGCTGATGCCGGGCAACGCCGTTTGTTCAACGAACTGCACGGCGAGCTCTACAACGCGCACTACTGGAAAGGCCTGCAAGCGGCCATTGTCGCGGGCAAGGTGATTGATGTTTTCCCGTACCGGCGCAAAGCTTAGTCTCAGGCTTGCTACATATTCGTGTTCAACCACCTAAATCTGCGACAATCCGCCCCCTGCATTTTTGAAGACTTTTGCGCACCTGATGACTGACGAATCGCCTGCTATCGAGCAACTGCTGAAAAACCTTGATCACGCCATGATTGCCGACCGCCACAAGCTGCGTCGGCAATTGCATGAGCTGCGCAAGAAGCCTGACGAAGCCAAGCTGGCGGCATGGGCTGAACGGGTGCAGGCGTCGTGCGCGCAGGTGACGGCGCGAGCGGCCAGTGTGCCGTTGATTCGCTATGACGAAAACCTGCCGATTGCCGCCAAGCGCGATGAGATCAAGGCCGCGTTGCTCAAGCATCAGGTGCTGATTTTGGCCGGTGAGACCGGTTCGGGTAAAACCACCCAGTTACCGAAAATCTGCCTGGAAATCGGCCGTGGGCAGCACGGTTTGATTGGCCACACTCAGCCCCGTCGAATTGCTGCGCGCAGCGTCGCCAGCCGGGTAGCCGAAGAGCTGGCCACGCCGTTGGGCGCGCTGGTCGGGTATCAGGTGCGGTTTGAGGATCAAAGCGATTCCAACACTTTGGTCAAACTGATGACCGATGGCATCTTGCTCGCTGAAACCCAGCACGACCGCTACCTCGAACGTTACGACACGATCATCGTCGACGAAGCCCACGAACGCAGTCTGAACATCGACTTTTTGCTGGGTTATCTGAAGATCCTGCTGCCGCGTCGACCGGACCTGAAGGTCATCATCACCTCGGCCACCATCGATCTGGAGCGTTTCTCCAAACATTTCAACGACGCGCCGATTGTCGAAGTGTCGGGGCGTACCTTCCCGGTCGAGACCTGGTATCGCCCGCTGACCTCCGAGCAGGATGAAGAGGGCAATAGCGTCGAGGAGGACTTGAGCGTCGATCAGGCAATCATCGCCACCCTGGACGAGATCGCCGCCTTTGAACGCAGTGAACGCAAAAGCCCTGGCGATGTGCTGGTGTTTTTGCCAGGCGAGCGCGAAATCCGCGATGCTGCCGACATGCTGCGCAAGGCGCAACTCAAGCACACCGAAATTCTGCCGCTCTATGCGCGTTTGTCGCCTGCCGAACAGCAGCGCATTTTCCAGTCGCATCCGGGGCGTCGCGTGGTGTTGGCGACCAACGTGGCCGAAACCTCGCTCACCGTGCCGGGCATCCGCTATGTGATTGACAGCGGTACCGCACGGATCAGCCGTTACAGCTATCGGGCCAAGGTTCAGCGCTTGCCGATCGAGGCTGTTTCCCAGGCCAGCGCTAACCAGCGTAAAGGCCGTTGCGGACGGGTCGAGCCGGGCATTTGCGTGCGCTTGTACGCCGAAGAGGATTTTAACGGTCGTCCGGAATTTACCGACCCAGAGATCCTGCGCACTAACCTTGCGGCGGTGATCTTGCAGATGTTGCACCTGCGGCTAGGCGAAATTACGGCGTTCCCGTTTATCGAGCCGCCGGACGGCAAGGCCATCACCGATGGCTTCAACCTGCTGCAAGAGTTGTCAGCGGTTAACCGCGAAAATCAATTGACCCCGCTGGGTCGCCAATTGGCGCGCTTGCCGGTGGACCCGCGCATGGGCCGCATGTTGCTTGAGGCCGCCAAACTCGGCAGCTTGCAGGAAGTGCTGATTGTCGCCAGTGCGATGTCGGTGCAAGACCCGCGTGAACGTCCGCCCGAGCGCCAGCAAGCGGCTGATCAGGCTCACGCGCAATGGAAAGACGTGGATTCGGATTTCGCCGCGCTGATCAATGTCTGGCGCGGGTTCGAAGAACAGCGTCAGGCGCTGACCGCCAGCCCGCTGCGCAACTGGTGCCGCAAGAACTTCCTTAACTACCTGCGGTTACGCGAGTGGCGCGATTCCCATCGCCAGTTGAGCCTGATCTGCCGCGACATGCAACTGACGGTCAACAAAGATCCTGCCGACTATCCAAAGCTGCACAAGGCGGTGTTGTCCGGCTTGCTCAGCCAGATCGGACAAAAGACCGAAGACGGCGATTACCTGGGCGCCCGTCAGCGGCGGTTCTGGATTCACCCGTCTTCGGGCTTGGGCAAAAAGCGCCCGCAGTGGCTGATGACCGCCGAACTGGTCGAAACCACCAAGTTGTATGCGCGGATGGTCGCCAAGATCGAGCCGGACTGGATCGAGCCGCTGGCCGGGCACCTGATCAAAAAGAACTACTTCGAGCCGCATTGGGAGAAGAAGCGCGGACAAGTGGTGGCTTATGAGCAAATCACCCTGTTCGGGCTGATTGTGGTCGGCCGCCGTGCCGTGCATTACGGGCCGATTGAACCCGTGCTGTCGCGCGAATTGTTCATCCGCGAGGGGCTGGTGCGCGGCGAGATCCAGTCGCGGGCCAAGTGTCTGACGGCCAATGCGCAATTGCTGGAGCAACTCGACGAGCTGGAGGCCAAGGCCCGCCGCCGGGACATCCTGGCCGACGAAGAAACCCTGTATGCGTTCTATGACGCACGCTTGCCGGCCGAGATTCATCAGACCGCGACCTTTGACAGCTGGTATCGGGTTAACAGCCAGAAAGATCCGCAACTGCTGATCATGCGTGAAGAAGACGTGCTGGCCCGTGAGGCCACCGAAATCACCGCCATGCATTACCCGGACACCTTGCACCTGGGGGATTTGACCCTGGAGCTGAGCTATCACTTTGAGCCCAATCACCCACGCGATGGGGTGACGGTCAAAGTGCCCGCACCGTTGCTTTCAGTATTGCCGCTTGAGCGTCTGGAATGGCTGGTACCAGGCATGATCGAAGCCAAGTGCATCGCGCTGGTACGCAGCTTGCCGAAAGCCTTGCGCAAAAACTTTGTACCGGTGCCGGACTTCGTCAAGGCTGCCTTGCAGCGCATGGAGTTTGCCCAAGGCTCATTGCCCCAGGCATTAGGCCGAGAATTGCTGCGCATGACCGGTGCGCGGGTCAGTGATGAGGCGTGGGCGGAAGCAGCCCAGCAGGTTGAAAACCACCTGAAGATGAACCTCGAAATTGTCGATGGCGAAGGCAAGTTTCTGGGTGAAGGCCGCGATCTGGCCGAGCTGACCGCGCGCTTTGCCCAGGCCAGTCAAGCTGCGTTGGCCGTACCGCAAACCGCCAAAAACCAGCTGCCGGTTGAGGCCAAGGTGTTTGCCCCGGTTGCCGAGAAAACCCAACAGAAGATTGCCGGGCTGTCGATGACGGTCTATCCGGCGCTGGTGGAGGAGGGCAACACGGTCAAGGAAGGGCGCTTCTCGACCCCGGCCGAGGCGGAATATCAGCATCGCCGTGCATTGCAGCGTCTGTTGATGCAGCAATTGGCCGAACCGGCGAAGTTCCTGCGCGGCAAGTTGCCGGGCCTGACCGAGTTGGGCTTGTTGTATCGCGAACTGGGTCGAGTCGAGAGTTTGGTCGAAGACATTCTGCTGGCCAGTCTCGACAGTTGCATCCTGGAAGGCGAAACGGTGTTGCCGCGCGACGGTGCCGGATTGGCGTCGCTGGCTGAGCGCAAGCGCGGGGCTTGGACCGAGCACGCAGAGAAACTGGCCAAACTGACGCTGGATATCCTCAAGCTGTGGCACGGTTTGCAAAAACGCTTCAAGGGCAAGATCGATTTGGCCCAAGCGGTGGCCTTGAATGACATCAAACAGCAGTTGAGTCAGTTGGTGTACCCGGGCTTTGTTCGAGAAACCCCGGCGGTGTGGCTCAAAGAGCTGCCGCGCTACCTCAAGGCCATCGAAATGCGTCTGGAGAAACTGCCGAGCCAGGTGCAGAAAGACCGGGTCTGGAGTGGTGAACTGAGCGGTTTGTGGTCGCAGTATCAGGCCCGCGCCACCAAGCACGCCCAGGAAGGCAAGCGCGACCCGCAACTGGAGCTGTACCGCTGGTGGCTGGAGGAATACCGCGTGTCGTTATTCGGCCAGCAGTTGGGCACTAAAGTGCCGATTTCGGACAAGCGCCTGAGCAAACAGTGGAGCCAGGTGGACGCGTAGGGGAAATGCCATCGCGAGCGGGCTCGCTCCCACAGGAACGTGAAATTCTGTGGGAGTCGAGCCTGCTCGCGATGCAGACGACGCGCTTGATCTGATACACCACAGAGGTCCATCGTGCGCAAATAACGCCAAATGATGCCGTTTATGGCAAACTTCGCGGCTATCAGTACCTAATCCGAACTTATTATCTGCCCGAACAGAACAAGAGGAACGACCGTGCATAACGTCGTCATCAGCGGCACCGGCCTGTACACCCCGGCCAACAGCATCTCCAACGAAGAGCTGGTGCAGTCCTTCAATGCCTATGTGCAACAGTTCAATGCGGACAACGCCGCTGCCATCGAGGCGGGTGAAATCCAGCCTTTGGCCGAATCCAGCGCCGCATTTATCGAAAAAGCCTCGGGTATCAAAAGCCGTTTTGTGATGGACAAAGACGGCATTCTTGATCCTCAGCGCATGCGTCCGCACTTGCCGGAACGCTCCAACGACGAAATGTCGGTGCTGTGTGAAATGGCCGTTGGTGCTGCCAAGCAGGCTTTGGAGCGTGCAGGCAAGACCGCTGCCGACATCGACGGTGTGATTGTGGCGTGTTCCAACCTGCAGCGTCCGTACCCGGCGATTGCCATCGAAGTGCAACACGCGCTGGGCATTCAAGGTTTCGGCTTTGATATGAACGTGGCGTGTTCTTCGGCGACGTTTGGCATTCAGACCGCCAGCAACAGCGTCCAGCTGGGCCAGGCCCGCGCCGTGCTGCTGATCAGCCCTGAAGTGTGCACCGGTCATTTGAACTTCCGCGACCGCGACAGCCACTTCATTTTTGGCGATGCGGCCACCGCTGTGATCGTTGAACGTGCTGATCTGGCAACTTCTGCGCACCAGTTCGATATTGTCAGCACCAAGCTGTTGACCACCTTCTCGAACAACATCCGCAATAACTTCGGCTTCCTCAACCGTGCTTCTGACGAAGCCGCTGACAGCACGGACAAACTGTTCGTTCAGGAAGGCCGCAAGGTATTTCGCGACGTGTGCCCGATGGTGGCTGAGTTGGTTGCTCAGCATCTGCAAGAAAACCAGATTGATGTGGCTGACGTGAAGCGCTTCTGGCTGCATCAGGCCAACCTGAGCATGAACCACTTGATCGTCAAGCGTTTGTTGGGGCGTGAAGCGGCAGTCGAAGAGGCGCCGGTGATTCTCGATACTTACGCCAACACCAGCTCGGCGGGTTCGGTGATCGCGTTCCACAAGTATCAGGATGATCTGGCAAGCGGCGCGCTGGCGGTGCTCAGCTCGTTCGGTGCCGGTTATTCGATTGGTAGTGTGATTCTGCGCAAGCGCTAAGGCTTGAGGTGGGAGTCAGAAGCGTCGTCGACGGATTATGGGGGATCGACGACGCTTTTGGCTTGAGTTACGCGGGGTTTAGAACTTGGCTTCCAGATCGACTTGCAGCGTGTCGATGTCCGCATCATGGCGGTCTTTTGCGGCGGTATCGGAGGTGGCCATCAAGTAAGCGGCGCCGACCGAGAAGTTCTTGTCGATTTCGTAACCCACTTTGAACTTGTGGCCACGGGAACCGGTGTAGCCGTTGGCGAAGTCCGAGTCGGTGAACGCGCCGATCACAGCATCACGCTGAACGTCGCGGTAGTTGTAGTCCAGGCCGAATTTGCCCAGCTTGGTCTTCACACCCAGCAACCAGGCGGTGTCTTCCTTGGTCGCTGCACGGTCGTTGACCACGTACTGGCCGTAGGCCGATACCGGAACTGGCAGGTTGCTCAGGTCGACCTGACCGAAGCCTTCATACAGGCGGAACTGGGTGCTGGTGTTGCCATTGATGGCCAGAGCAGCACGGGCTGCAGGGCTGTCGTCACCGTCGAAGCTATAGATACTGCCGCCCAGGGTGACTTTCATGCTGTCAATCGGAGCGAAGCGCGCACCCAGTTGCCCGGTATACATGCTCAGGTCGTGGTTGAACTCCACGCCATCGCCATCAACGTTGTCTTTGAGAATGTAGTAGCCGGTGCTACCAAACACTTCTGCGCCGCTGCTGCCCAGTGGCATTTTGTAGGTGGCCGCCAGACCTTCCGGGTTGATATCGCTATCCCAGATGATGTCGCCTTCGTTGACCCAAGGCTGGTTCATTTTACCGGCGATCAAGTGCAGATCTTTAACAGCGGTCGGGTGCCAATCCAGGTACGCCTGGTCGAGCCACAACGACTTCTTGCTGAAGTAGCCGTCCAGGCTCTGGTTCGTCGAACGGCGGTCATCGCTGCTGCCGGTCGCGATACGTACACCTGCGTCGACTTGCGGGTTGATTTCGCTATAGACGCCGACACGTGCACGCACACGCTCTCGGCCTTGGTCACTGGCGGCACCGTCCGAATTCACATCTTCGTAACGCATACGCACGTCACCTTTGATCTGGGTTTTTGACGCCCAGGCCACTTTTTGCTCGAAAGCGCTCAGGTCAGACTTTTTAACCTGGTTGGCGACCATCTCTTGCTGAGCTTGTTTCTCGCTGGCGAGCTCGGTTTGCAGCTCGGAGTATTGGGCTGGAGAAATGGAGCCGTTAGCTTTGAGCATTTCTAGCAGTTTGGCATCGACCGCAGCACTGGCTGGAACACTCATGGCCAAGACAAGGCCGCCACACAGTCCCGCCGCAACCCGTGTAGAAACAAGACGCATATGAATCTCCCAGAGATGGGATGGCCCTAGCCATCCCAAAAAATACGGCCCTTATGGGCTCAAAGGTAAAACGGGCTTGGGTGTGTCTTCAGCGTGTTGGCAGACAGACCACTCATAACCCCGTGTTCTAAGAAGCGGCGCCAGTATCGCGGCTGGATATGACAGAAAAATGGCAAAGTGATATCAACTATGTGACAGTCGACTGATTGAGCCGCATGCCTCTAACTCACCCGTCTTGGTGATACCATCGCCGCTCTGCGCCGCGCTTCGGGGACTTTGAATGCCGTTACAACGACTGGACAGCCTGTCCGCCATTTCTGCTGGGGAATGGGATGCGCTGGTGCCTGAGGCCCAACCGTTCTTGCGCCACGCCTTCCTCAGCTCGCTGGAAGACAGCGCCAGCCTCGGGCCGCATTCCGGCTGGCAACCCGAGCATCTGCTGCATTACCAGAACGGGCAGTTACAGGCGGCGTTACCCAGTTACCGCAAATGGCACTCCTACGGCGAATACGTGTTCGATCACGAATGGGCGCAAGCGTGTGAGCGAGCGGGTATCGAGTACTACCCTAAATTGTTGACGGCGGTGCCGTTCAGCCCGGTCAGCGGCCCGCGGTTATTGGCAGCCCGTGCCGAAGACGGTCTTGAGTTGCTGGCGGCTTTGCCGGGTTATCTGGAGATAGAGGGACTGTCCAGCGCCCACATCAATTTCACTGATGCGCTGGCCGATAGCGCCTTGGCTGAACAACCCGGTTGGTTGCAGCGGTTGGGCTGTCAATTCCACTGGCAGAACCGCGAGTATCGTGACTTTCAGGACTTCCTCGACGCGTTGAGTTCGCGTAAACGCAAGCAAATGCGCAAAGAGCGTGAACAGGTCGCGGCACAGGGCTTTGAGTTCGAATGGCTCGAGGGTCATCAGGTCAGTGAGGCTCAATGGGATTTTGTATATGCCTGCTACGCCAACACTTACGCGGTGCGCCGACAAACTCCGTACCTGACGCGCGCGTTTTTCAGCCTGTTGGCCGAGCGCATGCCCGAATCGATCCGCGTGGTGCTGGCCAAGCAGGGTTCAACCCCGGTAGCAATGGCCTTCAGCCTGATCGGCGGCGACAGCTTATATGGGCGTTACTGGGGCTGTTTGGCCGAGTTCGATCGGTTGCACTTCGAGACGTGTTTTTATCAGGGCATGGATTACGCCATCGCCCACGGGTTGCAGCGCTTTGATGCCGGGGCGCAGGGCGAGCACAAGCTGATACGCGGCTTTGAGCCGGTGATCACCCATTCATGGCATTACCTGCGTCATCAGGGTCTGAAAGCGGCGGTGAGCGATTTTCTGCAGCGAGAGCGCGCAGGAGTGCTGGCGTATGCCGAAGAGGCGAGGGCGGCGCTGCCTTACCGGCAGGCCTGACCCTCGCCAGATTGTTCCTCAGCGGTCTTCCTTGCCCAGCCAGCGATACGTTATCGCGCCCAGCGCAGCGCCCACCAGCGGCGCCAGCCAGAACATCCACAACTGCTGAAGTGCCCAGCCGCCCATGATCAAGGCCGGGCCGGTACTGCGGGCCGGGTTGACCGAGGTGTTGGTGACCGGGATCGAGATCAGGTGGATCAGCGTCAGCGCCAGGCCGATAGCAATCGGAGCCAGTCCCGCAGGGGCGCGTTTGTCGGTTGCGCCCATGATGATCAGGATGAACATTGCAGTCATCACGACTTCACAGGCCAGAGCAGACATCATTGAATAACCGCCAGGCGAATGTTCGCCATAGCCGTTGGCTGCGAGCCCGCTTGCCAGTTCGAATCCAGGTTTGCCGCTGGCAATGAAGTACAGCAACGCGGCGGCAATTACGCCCCCCACGACTTGAGCAATGATGTACGCGGGCAGCTCCTTGGCCGGGAAGCGTCCGCCAATCCACAATCCAAACGACACCGCAGGGTTGAGATGACAACCAGAGATATGGCCAATCGCGAAGGCCATGGTTAGCACGGTGAGACCAAAGGCCAGGGCCACACCGAGCAGCCCGATTCCGACATCAGGGAAGGCTGCAGCCAACACTGCGCTGCCGCAACCACCCAGTACT
Source organism: Pseudomonadota bacterium (assembly GCA_040385125.1). Classification (GTDB taxonomy): domain Bacteria; phylum Pseudomonadota; class Gammaproteobacteria; order Pseudomonadales; family Pseudomonadaceae; genus Aquipseudomonas. The sequence continues at coordinate 27,834 of JAZKIA010000003.1, forward strand.
AACCAGAAAGTGCCTAACATCTCAGTCATTGAACGTTTAAACAAAGTCATGTGACGCCCCGGATAGATAAATCTATCGAGCAGTTGAAGCTGCGATGCATCCTGCAGTTAACAACAGAATTCTCCAGAATCCTGTTCTTAGTACAGCATTCATGCGGACTTTATCCAGTGCCATAAAAAACGCCAGAGCCCTTTGGAATCGGGCGCTGGCGCGGTGTTTCAGGTGCTTTACAGTTGTCGTGCTTTTGAATTAGTCGATGCCTACAAATCCACCCGTTTGATGTTGCCAGAGGCGTGCATACAAGCCGCCATGGGCTAACAGTTCAGCATGGGTTCCGGTTTCGGCAATCTGGCCTTTTTCCAAAACTACCAGACGGTCCATGCGTGCGATGGTTGAAAGCCGGTGGGCGATGGCAATCACGGTTTTGCCTTGCATCAGGGTTTCGAGGCTTTCTTGAATCGCGGCTTCGACTTCGGAGTCCAGTGCCGAGGTGGCTTCGTCCATGATCAGGATCGGCGCGTTCTTCAGCAGCACGCGGGCAATGGCGATGCGCTGGCGTTGCCCACCCGACAACTTGACTCCGCGCTCACCCACATGGGCGTCAAAGCCGGTGCGGTCTTGCGCATCCGACAACTGCGGGATGAACTCATCGGCACGGGCCTTGCGCACCGCTTCCCAGAGTTCGTCGTCGCTGGCGTCCGGTTTGCCATACAGCAAGTTGTCGCGGATCGAACGGTGCAGCAGTGAGGTGTCCTGGGTGATCATGCCGATCTGTTCGCGCAGGCTTTCCTGGGTCACTTCGGCAATATTCTGATCGTCGATCAGGATGCGGCCGCCTTGCAGGTCGTACAAGCGCAATAACAGGTTGACCAGGGTCGACTTGCCCGCACCGGAAGGTCCTATCAGGCCGATTTTTTCGCCGGGCTTGATCACCAGATTGAGGTCGCTGATGATGCCGCTGCGTTTGCCGTAATGGAAGTCGACATGCTCGAAGCGCACTTCGCCGCGCTCCACGGTCAGGCGCGGGGCCTGATCGCGGTCAGTCACGGCCACCGGTTGTGCGATGGTTTGCAGGCCGTCCTGAACCATGCCGATGTTTTCAAAAATGCCGTTGACCACCCACATGATCCAACCGGACATGTTGACGATACGGATCACCAGACCGGTGGCCAGGGCAATGGCGCCAACGCTGATCAGCGACTGGCTCCAAAGCCACAGCGCCAGGCCGCTGGTGCCGACGATCAACAGGCCGTTCATGGCGGTGATGGTGACGTCCATGCTGGTGACCACGCGGCCCGCCAGTTGGGTTTTTTCGGTTTGCTCGATAATGGCTTCGCGGGCGTACTGTTGCTCAAAGTTGGTGTGGGCAAACAGCTTTAGGGTGGTGATGTTGGTATAGCCGTCAACGATACGGCCCATAAGCTTGGAGCGCGCATCGGAGGACACCACCGAGCGTTCCTTGACCCGCGGTACGAAGTAATACAGCGCGCCGATGTAGCAAAAGATCCAGCTCAGCAACGGAATCATCAGGCGCCAGTCGGCTTCGGCAAACAGCACCAGCGAACTAATGGCGTAGATCAGCACGTGCCACAAGGCATCGACCGCTTGCACCGCCGAATCACGCAGCGAGTTGCCGGTCTGCATGATGCGCTGGGCGATCCGTCCGGCGAAGTCGTTCTGGAAAAAATTCAGGCTTTGTTGCAGTACGTAGCGGTGGTTCTGCCAGCGGATCATGCTGGTCATGCCCGGAGTGAGGGTCTGGTGTACCAGCAAATCATGCAGGCCGAAGAAAATAGGGCGCAGCACCAATGCCACCACGGCCATCCAGATCAGCTCGGTGCTGTGAATTCTGAAAAAATCGGTATTGGGTGTGCCTTGGGTCAAGTCAATCAGCGTACTCAAGTAGCTGAACAGCGACACTTCAATCAGGGCTGCTATCAGCCCGATCACCAGCAAGGCGGCAAACAGAGGCCAGACCTGGCGCAGGTAATAGAGGTAAAACGCCCAAACCGTGCTGGGCGGTGCGGCGTTGGGGGCTTCGCGGAAAATATCGATCAGTTGTTCAAAGCGGCGGTAAAGCATGGGCACTGACGCCCGCGCTGCGGGCTCTCCTTTAGTGGTGTGACCGGACTGGGCCGGTCAACGCTCCCTGCATGACTCAATCCGTTAGTTCAGGCGCTTGGCCGATTTGATCAGGACCGGGTCGATCGGCACGTTTTGCATGCCTTGTTTGGTTGTGGTTTGCGAGTTGACGATCTGATCGACCACGTCCATGCCATTCACCACTTTGGCGAACACGGCATAACCGGCATCGCGACCTGGATCAAGGAAAGCGTTGTCAGCCACGTTGATAAAAAACTGGCTAGTGGCCGAGTTCGGGTTGGAAGTGCGGGCCATCGACAGGGTGCCGCGTACGTTATGCAGGCCGTTGCTGGCTTCGTTCTTGATCGGGTCGCGTGTCGGCTTTTGTGTCATTTGTGCGGTGAAGCCACCGCCTTGCACCATAAACCCTGGGATTACACGGTGGAAAATGGTGTTGGTATAGAAACCGCTGTCCACGTATTCCAGAAAGTTCTTGCTGCTGATTGGCGCTTTCACCGGGTCCAGTTCGATTTCAATCTTGCCGAAGCTGGTGTCCAGTTCAACACGCGGGGCCGGGGCGGCCATCACATTGGCAGCAAAGAGCAGGGCGCCAGCGACAAGGGCAATTTTTTTGAGCATGGTTCAAAGATCCTGAAAAATGGGGTGACGGTTCAATGTCACGCAGACAGTGGTCAAAGGTGTATTGAAACAGTGCCCGTGTCACATGCACGGGGTGCACACGTTTACGGGCGGTGGGTGTTGGACAGGATATTCTCGAATCGGGTTCCTGCCCACCGCTGTTCACGCTTGCGGCGGGGCGGCAAACGGTACATCCAGTGGTGCGGTGTCGAAGGTGCGCAGCAACTCGATCAGGATTTGCGTCGCAGGGCCTAGTGGCTTGTCCTTATTGGAATACAGGTAAAACACCGGGTGACGATTGCCACCCTGATTCAATGGCAACAGTTTGAGCACGCCTTCTTTGAGCTCGCGCTCGATCATGTGCCTTGGCAGCCAGGCAAAGCCCAGGCCGCTGCCGACAAAGGCTGCCGCCGTGGCCAGGCTGCCGACAGTCCAGCGTTGCTCTGCGCCAAGCCAGCCCATGTCACGGGGTTGTTGGCGGCCTGAGTCGCGGATCACCACTTGCAGTTGGCTTTCGAGATCCGGGAAGTGCAACTCGCGTTGCAAGCGATGCAACGGGTGATCGGGATGCGCCACGGCGACAAACTCCACCGCACTCAACTCAGTACCCAAATAGCCGGGAATATTGAAACTGCTGATGGCCAGGTCAGCGATCCCTTCCAGCAGCACCTCTTCGACGCCGGACAGTACCTCTTCACGCAAACGCACGCGGCAGCCGCGACTTTGCGGCATAAACGCCGTCAAAGCGCGCACCAGTCGTGCATTGGGGTACGCGGCATCGACCACCAGACGCACCTCGGCCTCCCAACCTTGCTCCATGTGATGAGCCAGGTCTTCGAGCTGGCTTGCTTGCTTCACCAATTGCCTGGAGCGGCGCAACAACACGCCGCCGGCCTCGGTGAGCACGGCTTTGCGGCCATCGATCCGCAATAGCGGTACTCCGAGCTGATCTTGCATACGCGCTACGGTGTAACTGACAGACGACTGCGAGCGATGGAGCACTTCAGCGGCTTGAGCGAAGCCGCCGTGATCGACCACAGCTTGCAAGGTGCGCCATTGATCAAGGGTCACGCGGGGCGCTTTCACGATGAATTCCTCTAGGGTTTCGCCAATTGTCTGCAGGTGTTTCGGCAGTGATTGTCAGGGTAATAAATAAACAAATTTATAGATAGGTTGCAGCAAGTATTTGCGCTTTTACATCTAAGTAATGACCTATAACCTTTTCGGCATCGCCTTACAGCACCTACAGATGGGGCCTATCTATCAGGTTTCGTGCTCAGGCCGCATAGTCTGTTAATCGACAGATAATCCGCCGCTGGCTTAATCGTTTCATTGCTCCTTCAAGCAAGTGGTTCGCGCATCGAACCTCCCTTTGCACTTTTATGAGTGCTCCTGCCCGACCAGCCCTTGCGCTGGCTCGGGTTTTTTTTGCCTGCGATTCAAGCCTTGATGGCACAGCACAGTTAAAAACCGCTAAGGTCGCGCTCATTCTTTTGAGCTTGCGGGCATTTGCGCCGGGTGAGCGGTTTTGACTTTCTGGGCGAGAGATTCATGGGCTATCTGTTATTTGTCACCTTGATTCAGGCATTTTCCTTCAGCCTGATTGGCGAGTATCTGGCGGGACACGTCGACAGTTACTTTGCGGTGCTGGTGCGTGTGGTGCTGGCAGGGCTGGTGTTTATTCCGCTTACGCGCTGGCGTCAGGTGGAGCCCGGCTTTATGCGCGGCATGTTGCTGATCGGCGCCTTGCAGTTTGGCATCACCTACGTTTGCCTGTACTTGAGTTTTCGTGTGCTCACGGTGCCGGAAGTGCTGCTGTTCACCATCCTGACGCCGCTGCACGTGACCCTGATCGAAGATGCGCTCAACCGGCGCTTCAACCCATGGGCGCTGGTTGCCGCGCTGGTGGCGGTGATGGGCGCGGCGGTGATTCGCTTCGACAGCATCAGCCCGGACTTCTTCAAAGGCTTTTTGCTGCTGCAACTGGCCAACTTCACCTATGCCGCCGGCCAAGTGTTGTACAAGCATCTGGTGGCGCGCTACCCAAGCGATTTGCCGCACTACCGGCGTTTTGGTTATTTCTACCTGGGTGCTTTGGCTGTGGTGTTACCGGCATTCCTGTTATTTGGCAAAGCCAACTTCCTGCCGGACGCGCCTTTGCAATGGAGCGTGCTGGTATTCCTGGGCCTGGTATCCACGGCGCTGGGCATGTACTGGTGGAACAAGGGCGCGTGCCTGGTCAGCGGTGGCACCCTGGCTGTGATGAACAATCTGCATGTGCCGGTGGGTTTGTTGCTCAACCTGCTGATCTGGAACCAGCACGAGCCTCTGGGGCGGCTGTTTTTTGGCGCTCTGGTGATATTGGCTGCCGTCTGGATCAGTCGACTGGACCGTCGGGGTGTGACGAGCTAACGTCTTCACGACTTATCCATCGCCTAAAAGGAGAACAGGGATGACCGTCAGGGTGTTGATATTGCCAGGCCTTTTCGATTCTGGGCCGCAGCATTGGCAAACACAGTGGGAACATCGCTTTAGCGGGTTGCGTCGGGTTGAGCAGAGTGACTGGCAGACGCCGACCTGCTCGGACTGGGTGCAACGGTTGCACGAAAAGGTGTTGGCTAGTCCACGGCCGGTGGTGCTGGTGGGACACAGTCTTGCGTGTACATTGATTGCTCAGTGGGCGCAGCAGCATCCTGAAGTGGCGCAGCGAGTACGTGGTGCGTTGCTGGTGGCGCCCAGTGATACTGAAGCCGACAGCTACCCGGCGGGCACATCGGGATTTACGCCGATGCTGATGAAGCAACTGCCTTTTGCCTCGATTACCGTAGCCAGTACCGATGACCCTTATGTCAGCGTCAAGCGGGCCAGCGCCTTCAGTGACGCCTGGGGCAGTGAGTTGGTGTGGTTGCACAACGCGGGCCATATCAACGGCGACAGTGGCTATGGCGCCTGGCCTGAGGGCGTTGATCTATTGTTCAAGCTGACAGGTGATCCGCAATTCCAGCGCGGTTAGCCGCGGTGATCCTCAAGCCCTGCGTCAAGGGCTTGAGGTTTTTGGCGGTCAGGCTTCAGCTGGCACTTCGAGCGGTGTTTTGATCTTGTTCAGCAAACCGTTGCGCAGGTCATTGCCGCTTGGTTGTTGATACACGCTTAGCCCGAATTCGGGCATCACCGCCAGTAGATAGTCGAAGATGTCACCCTGGATCTGCTCGTACTCGTTCCACACCGTGGTGCGGGTAAAGCAGTACACCTCCAGCGGTACGCCTTGGGGGGTGGTCTGCAGTTGGCGCACCATGCAGGTCATGTTCGGCTGAATATCGGGATGGCTTTTCAAATACGCCAGTGCATAAGCCCGTAAAGTACCGATATTGGTCATGCGCCTACGGTTGGCCGACAGCTGGGCGACATTGCCCTGGGCTTCGTTCCAGCTTCTGAGTTCTGCTTTTTTACGTGCCAGATAATCTCTCAGCAGATGTACTTGCTCCAGGCGCAGCTCCTGTTCATCGGTCAAAAAGCCGATGTCACTGGCATCAATAAACAGGCTGCGCTTGATTCGGCGTCCACCGGATTGCTGCATGCCGCGCCAGTTTTTGAACGACTCGGACATCAGGCGCCAGGTTGGGATCGAAACGATGGTCTTATCAAAATTTTGCACCTTGACCGTGTGTAAAGTGATGTCGATCACATCGCCATCGGCCCCGACCTGCGGCATTTCGATCCAGTCGCCGACGCGCAGCAAGTCATTGCTGGTCAGTTGCACGCTGGCCACGAACGACAGCAGAGTGTCTTTATAAACCAGCAGAATAACCGCAGACATCGCGCCCAGCCCCGAGAGCAACAACATCGGTGAGCGGTCGATCAGGGTCGCGACAATAATGATGGCTGAAAACACGTACAGGAGCATTTTGCTCAGCTGAATGTAGCCTTTGATCGGGCGTGTCTTGGCGTAGTTGGTACGCGAGTAGATTTCGAGCAAGGCGTCCAGCAGGGCGCTGATCACCCGTGTCAGCACAAAGATGGTGATGGCCAGTGCCAGATTGCCGAGAAAGTGGCGACCGTTGTCGCTCAGTTCTGGTACCCAATTACGTCCGAACTGCACCATCAAGGACGGGGTCAGTTGTGCCAGGCGGTGGAAGACCTTGTGCTTGCGAAAATCATTGATCCAGGGCAGGGCCGGTTGACGGCCGAGCATTCTGGTCACGCGCAAAATGACGATGCGTGCAATGTAACCGGCCAGCAGGGCGATCCCCACCAGCACCATCAAACCAAGAATCGCCGACACCCAGGGGTGCTGATCCAGGTTGGCCCAAAGCGTCTGGATCTGGGTCCAGAGTGATTGAGTATCCATAAGTTAAAACGTTGCTCCAGAGAGAAATTGCCATGGGATTAGAGCACCTCAGGGTGATTTAGGGGCTCCGATTGGCATAAAGGCCCTAAAAAACCATTTGTTTCGCGCCGTTCGTGCAAAGAAACTCGGCCTCAGCGCTCGAAACCGTTACTCTATGCCGCTGATTTTTTGCATTTCTTCGAGGTAGCACCCGTGTTTTCCGATTTCGCCCTGCACGAACGCCTGCTTAAAGCTGTGGCCGAGCTTAAATTTGTCGAGCCTACGCCTGTGCAAGCAGCGGCCATTCCGCTCGCGCTAGAAGGGCGTGACCTGCGGGTGACAGCTCAAACCGGGAGTGGCAAAACTGCCGCTTTCGTTCTGCCGATTCTCAATCGTCTGATTGGTCCAGCCAAAATCCGCGTCAGCATCAAAGCGTTGATTTTGCTGCCGACCCGCGAGCTGGCACAGCAAACGCTGAAAGAAGTTGAGCGTTTTTCGCAGTTCACGTTCATCAAGTCCGGCCTGATCACCGGCGGTGAAGACTTCAAGGTCCAGGCTGCCATGCTGCGCAAGGTGCCGGACATTCTGATCGGCACCCCTGGCCGTTTGCTGGAGCAACTGAACGCCGGCAACCTGGACTTGAAAGAAGTTGAAGTGCTGGTGCTCGACGAAGCCGACCGCATGCTCGACATGGGCTTCTCGGAAGACGTCCAACGCCTGGTCGACGAATGCGCTAACCGTCAGCAAACCATGCTGTTCTCGGCCACCACCGGTGGTTCGGGCCTGCGCGAGATGATCGGCAAGGTCCTGAACAACGCTGAGCACTTGCAGCTCAACCAGGTCAGCCAGCTCAACGCCACCACGCGCCAGCAAGTGATCACTGCTGACCACAATCAGCACAAAGAGCAAATCGTCAATTGGCTGCTGGCCAATGAGACTTATCAAAAAGCCATCATTTTCACCAATACCCGTGCCATGGCTGACCGTATCTACGGTCGTCTGGTGGCCCAGGACTACAAGGCGTTTGTCTTGCACGGTGAGAAAGACCAGAAGGATCGCAAGCTGGCAATCGACCGCCTGAAGCAGGGCGGAGTCAAGATCCTGGTAGCCACCGACGTGGCGGCCCGTGGTCTGGACGTTGAAGGCCTGGACATGGTGATCAACTTCGATATGCCACGCAGCGGCGACGAGTACGTTCACCGTATTGGCCGTACCGGCCGTGCGGGTAACGACGGGTTGGCGATCTCGCTGATTTGTCACGGCGACTGGAACCTGATGTCCAGCGTTGAGCGCTACCTGAAGCAAACCTTCGAGCGCCGCACCATCAAGGAAGTCAAAGGCACCTACGGCGGACCGAAAAAGGTCAAGGCTTCGGGCAAAGCAGTTGGCGTGAAGAAGAAAAAGACTGACGCCAAAGGCGACAAGAAGAAGTCCGGCGCCAAGGCTCCGACCAAGCGTAAAATTGCCAACCGCCCGAAGACCGACGCTCTGTCGCTGGTCAGCAAGGACGGCATGGCACCGCTCAAGCGTCGCAAGCCAGAAGCACCTGCCGCTGAATAAAGCGCAGGCGTGACTTAACAAAAAACCCGGCCCTGGCCGGGTTTTTTGTTTTTAGGGCGATAAAGGTCTTTGCAGGAGTAATTGTCTTGATGCAGTTTTACTGTGGGAGTCTGGCTTGCCAGCGATGCAGGCGACGCGGTGTATCTGTTCAATCGCGGTGATGCCATCACTGGCAAGCCAGGCTCCCACACAGTCCCAGTTTGCTGCGCGACAGCGCGGCGTCTGGACGACGAGGGCCCTCCCACAAGTGCAGATCGTTGTGCTCGGCTACTGGTCGATTTGTCGAATCGGGCAGGGGGTGGTGCGGGGGGGGATCAAAGCGGATAAATCGATAGTCCTGGCGCTTTGGAAGGCAAAGCGCAGGAGGACTCGGTGACGCGAGGGGTATTACTTTTTGCCCAGCGTGATCTGCTTGGACGGGCCGAAGGTTTGGCCGCTCACACCTTTGTCAATTTGCTGAATCTCACCGCCGGACTTCAAGAATGCGGCGATTTGCGCATTGATTGAATCACTGGTTTCAACAGCGGGAGCTGGCTTTGCTTTGCTGGCGGATGCTTTTACGCGCATGACGGCTATTGACCTGTAGAAAATAACTTGGCCAGCGATAGTACCTGAAATACTTGACAATTGCTTGTTAAATATCTTCGTAAAATAATAGAGGGCTGTGCGAATGAACGAAATCAATTGCGTAATAGTCATCTAACTCGCTGTTTTAATTAAGAACATTCAGGTTTTTTAATCGCCACAATGCGCTGGCGGAGCCGCGCGAGCACTCGGAAGGCTGACGAATGGCGCCCTGCGTGCGTTGGAAAATCCTGATAAATCAGACCTTTCGCAGATTTTTTGAACAGCGTGCAGCGCCGCTTCAATTCGTCCCTCTAAACTCGGGTAGAATGCCGCCACGTAATGAGGGTATTGAACATGGCTTTAATCGGTCGCTACAACAGTTTGCAAGTGGTGAAACACACCAACTTTGGTTTGTATCTGGACGGCGGGGCAGACGGTGAAATCCTGTTGCCCAATCGCTATATTCCCAAAGATATTCCCAGTGAAGATGAAGACTGGCTCAACGTCTTTATTTATTTGGACAGTGACGACAAGTTAATTGCCACCACTGAAAAACCAAAAGTTCAGGTGGGTGAGTTTGCCAGTCTTAAAGTAGTTGAAGTTAATAGCATCGGTGTCTTCCTCGATTGGGGGCTGCCTAAAGATTTGCTGTTGCCGTATTCCGAAGAAAAACGCCAGATGACCGCCGGCGAATACGTCGTCGTGCACGTCTACCTCGACAAGCACACGCGCCGCATCACCGCGACGGCACGTCTGGACCGTTATCTGGATAAAACCCCGCCGACTTATCAGGTGGGCCAGGAAGTTGATCTGTTGGTGGCTGAAGCCACGGACATGGGCTTCAAAGCCGTGATCAACAACAAGCACTGGGGCTTGATCCACAAGAACGAAGTGTTCAAGTTCATGCGCGCGGGCAAGCAAGAAAAAGGCTTTATCAAAGAGATTCGTGCTGACGGCAAAATCAGCCTGAGCCTGCAACCGGTTGGCCAGGAAGCGGCCAGCAGCCTGAACTCGAAAATCCTCGGCAAGTTGCGCGACAACAACGGTGTACTGGCGGTCAGCGACAAAAGTGCGCCTGAACTGATCAGCAGCCTGTTTGGCGTCAGCAAGGGCAACTTTAAAAAGGCCATTGGTGCGCTGTACAAGGAAGGCAAGATTGCGATCCACCCGGACCGCATCGAACTGGTCTGATTTCATGGCCAACTGGGCGGCGCTGCCAAGTGGCGCTGCCCGGTGAGTGTGGGTGGGCATGGCCCGGGCATAGCGTTCTTTAGGTGTTGTGATGAATGTTTCGCGGCGAGCAACGGATGCTTTTGCACTGCAAGTGATGCTGGGGTTGTGCCTGATCTGGGGCGTGCAACAAGTTGTGATCAAAACTGCTGCGCCAGACATCGCGCCGGTGATGCAGGCCGCTGCTCGTTCCGGGATTGCGGCACTGCTGGTGGCCTTGTTGATCTGCTGGAAGGGCGGGTGGAGTCAAGTCTCCAGCACTTGGCGCGCCGGTTTGCTGGCAGGCAGTCTGTTCGGTTTGGAATTCTTCTTTATCGCCAAAGGTCTGCAACTGAGCAGCGCGGCCCATATGTCGGTATTTCTCTATACCGCGCCGATTTTTACCGCCCTTGGGGTTAACTGGTTCTTGCCCAGCGAGCGTTTGCGCCCACTGCAGTGGCTGGGGATTTTTCTCGCGTTTGTGGGAATTGCCTTCGCCTTTGCGGGTGGTGTTTCGTTTGCCGATATGGATCGCGACATGTTGCTGGGTGATGCTTGCGGGATTCTGGCCGGCCTGGCCTGGGGTGCGACCACGGTAGTGGTGCGCGCCTCCCGGTTATCCGAAGCCCCGGTCACACTGACCTTGTTCTACCAGCTCATGGTCGGTTTTGTCGGGCTGCTGCTGATTGCCGCCGTCAGCGGCCAGATCAGCCATGTCAGCCTGACTCCGGTTGCCGTGGCCAGCGTGTTGTTCCAGGGGCTGGTGGTGTCGTTCTTCAGCTACCTGGTGTGGTTCTGGCTGCTCAAGCGTTATCTGGCCTCCAATCTGGCGGTGTTCTCGTTTATGACGCCGTTGTTCGGTGTGACCTTCGGTGTGGTGTTGCTCAACGAGTCCCTGAGCTTCAACTTTGCGGTAGGCGCGGTTTTGGTGTTGTTGGGGATCACCTTTGTCAGTGCTGAACAGTGGCTGCGGCGCAAGGTACGTGCACTGCTGGGTAACTGACCGATTACAGGCCAGGTGCTCCCGTCATACATCCTTTGCAACACTCCAAGATTTGGACTGAGTCAGATTTGTGAGAGGTTAGCCTAAAGTTCATTGACTTCGGGCAAGCATTGCGTAGGAGTTAGGACTATTATCTGTACGAAGCGACCACAGAATTCCCGTCGCCAGAGTGGCCCCAAGGGGGAAATATGAAAGACAAACTGCAAACCTGGCTCCATGACGTTGGCGTTGCGTTGGGTCTGATCGAGCCGCCATTGCAACCGGTGCCGATTCCTGTCGAAGATCCGCGCCGTCGTCCGCAGCGTCGCCGTTAAAGCGGCCCTTGCATGACATGCGGGGTTTTTTAAACCTTCTTTTGATGGGAGGTAGAGCTGCCCAAAAACGGGTGCGACTTGCGATGTCGTACCCGCGCTAGCATGTCTTGATCGCGCCATTATCAGGCGATACTGTCCGTGTCGCCGAACGCGGTATCTGCGAACCGCTAATTCCCGCTTTTCTCCGTGGCCTGCTCACATTGCGTCACACATCTTGAACGAGCTTTTTACTCCATGTCCCGAGTCCAATGCCCGCGTTGTCTGCGCCCGCAAACCCATTGCTTGTGCGAATTGATCCCGCAGCTTGAAAGTCGTACCCGAGTCTTGCTGTTGCAGCACCCGAGTGAAGTCAATCATGCGTTGAACACTGCGCGGCTGGCGGCCTTGGGCCTGACCAACGCTGAGCTGCGGGTAGGTGAGGTGTTTGATGATTTGGCTGCGTTACTCAATCGGCCAGGGTATCGGACACGGTTGTTGTTTCCTGGCGATGATGCGCAGTTGCTTCAGACGGATATGTCCCAGGATGAACATCTGCCGTTGCTATTGGTGGTGCCGGACGGCACGTGGCGCAAGGCGCGCAAGCTGCTGCACCTTAACCCGCTGCTGGCGCAGCTGCCGCGCGTAACCTTGCCTGAGGGCGCGGTGTCGCGTTATCGACTGCGCAAGGCGCCGGGGCCGGGTGCCTTGTCGACTCTGGAAGCAATTGTGCAAGCACTTGAAATCCTCGAAGCTCCTGCCTCATTCGCACCGCTGTTGCGCCCGTTTGAGGCGTTGATAGAAGGGCAGATTGAAGCAATGGGGGCTGACACCTACCAGCGAAACCATGGTGATAAACACTGATTCATGCGGGGCATAATGCGTCGGCTTCGCGCTCAATGCAGTCCCGCCCCTTTGCAGGCAGCCGCAAAGGTCGCGCCTTGTTTATCCATCGCGTCACGAACCTGCTGGTTGGCTTTTTGCAGGGCAAGGCTTGGGGTTGCCCATTGCTCGGAGGGCAGGGGTTGTGACCAGAGCTGCACTTGCTCCGGGAAGGTGGGACGGCCTTTGCGGTGGCTCCACTCAGCGAGCTGATACGGCATTTTCCAGAAGGTCAGGACGCGGCGCACGTACCACCAGCGTAGTGGCCAAGGGGTTTGATCGGCAAAGCCGTATTTCTCTCGGTCTTCAGGGCTTAAGTCTTCACCACCTACAAGGTCCATGTCGCCCATAAAGCGTGCATTAAGGCGTTCAATCTCAAAATTGTGCAGCCCTTCGTAGGGTTTCAGTTCATCTTCCGTGAGTACGACTCCCAATGCGGTAAGCCACGAATCGTGGGCATCCACCAGCGGCTCGTTTTCCATATAGTTGCGAATGGCTGTCCACAGGCCCAAGGCATGGGCGTCACTGAATTGGGGGATCAGGACAAATTGCACCCGGTCTTGTTCTTCGTCATCCAGCCCCATGCCAAAACAATACTGCCGGGTTACACCATAGGGCGTGACCGCCTGATTGTTGGAAACCCAGGCCACCACGCTTTCCCAAGGAGCGATTAATACTCGATGGGTGCTGCTGTCGACATAACAGACTTCGCGGCGTTGACGGTTGAAACGTAGGGGGTAGGTCTTGGCTTGTTTATGGACATCGGCAACGATGCCGTACAAAAATGCGCCTAAAGCGATTCCGCCCCCGGGAATGCCATACAGCAGGCCTGCCTGAAATACGAACATCATGGTGAGAGTGTTCTGTTCAATCCCCTCATTCCCAAACAGCGCCAAATAAACGCCAAGCAATAGCGGAACGCCAAATATAAGAAGTATCAACAACCAAATCATGAACGCCAGCATCTTTCCCGTCTCAACCGTTCCCCGGTTACTACCCCCTAACTCCAAATACACGTCGTTCATCTGCGAGAAGCTTCGGCTGCCTATCGGCATCTGCCCGGTGTACACCGGCAGGGGCGCGAGAAACAGGGTTTCATCCGAGCCTTGAGCGCGAATTTCCCCGGCCTTGGGGCGCTGGTTGTCCGGGTCGAAAGCGGGGCTTTCATCCGTGGGCGCTTTACGTTTAAACCAGCGTTTAAACATCGGCGGTCACCGCTTTGCAGGCAGCCGCAAAGGTTGCGCCCTGTTTATCCATTGCGTCACGAACCTGCTGGTTGGCTTTTTGCAGGGCAGAGCTTGGGGTTGCCCATTGTTCGGGGGGCAGGGGTTGTGACCAGTGCTGAACTTGCTCCGGGAAGGTGGGACGGCCTTTGCGGTGGCTCCACTCGGCAAGCATAAACGGCATTTTCCAGAAGGTCAGGACACGGCGCACGTACCACCAGCGTAATGGCCAGGGGGTGCGCTTGGAATAGCCATACCGTTCGCGTTCTTCAGCACTCAAATGCCCACCGGCATCATCCAGACGGCCCATGAAACGTGCATTAAGGCGTTCGATCTCAAAGTTGTGCAGCCCTTCGTAGGGTTTCAGCTCATCCTCCGTGAGTACGACTCCCAATGCGGTAAGCCACGAATCGGGGGCATCCACCAACGGCTCGTTTTCCATATAGTTGCGAATGGCTGTCCACAGGCCCAAAGCATGGGCGTCACTGAATTGGGGGATCAGGACAAATTGCACCCGGTCTTGCTCTTCATCATCCAGCCCCATGCCAAAACAATACTGTCGGGTCACCCCATAGGGCGTGACCGCCTGACTGTTGGAAACCCAGGCCACCACACTTTCCCAAGGTACGATCAATACTCGATGGGTGCTGCTGTCGACATAACAGACTTCGCGGCGTTGACGGTTGAAACGTAGGGGGTAAGTTTTGGCTCGTTTATGGACATCGGACACTATGCACTGGATGAAAAAGCCCACCACCAGCAGGCCACCCGGCACGCCATAGTAGGCGCTTGCCTGAAGTGCAAGCTTCATGGAAGTAGCAATGTCACGCTCAAAATCGGGGTTAGGGAATAGCGTAAAAAACACACCTATAAAGAGCGGGAATCCGAAAATAAAGCCTATAAACATCCAGATCTGAGCCGCCAGCATCTTTCCTGTTTCAACCATCCCCCGATTGCTGCCCCCTAACTCCAAATATACGTCGTTCATCTGCGAAAAGTTGCGGCTGCCTATTGGCATCTGTCCGGTGTACACCGGCAGGGGCGCGAGAAACAGGGTTTCATTCGAGCCCTGAATACGGATTTCACCGGCCCTGGGCTGGTGGTTGCGCAGATCGAAGTCGGGGGCTTCTTCGTTTGTTTTTTTACCTTTTAACCAGCGATTAAACATCCGCACGCCCCATCTCATCACGTTGTATTAGCCAGGGCTTGGCGGTTTCAAGGGTGTCGGGTAACGTCTCTATCGCGTTGATTTTGAACGTGCCTAATAGCGGGACTCGGTAACCTTGAATGTCATACGAGCGCAGGTCTTGCACAAGAAAACAGGTGCGATGCATCAACTCGCGCTCGGTCTCCAGTTGATAACCAATGCTCAAGGCCAACTTGAAGTCCGACGTTTGCAAAAAGTCAGGAATAGGAAGATGCAGGATTAATGCTTCGTCCTCTTGGCTGGCCACTTTTGCTGTGCCGGCCCATGCCGCACTGCGCTGGTGCCAGCGGGTGGGATGGCGTGGGTTGTAATGGGCGGCGCTCGGGTGGTCTCGCTGGCATTGATAGGCCGCCAACTGCAGTTGGCGGCTGTCCAGCTCTCGCGTGCGAATGCCCGGCAGCACAAAACGCAGGTAAGTGCCTTTGGCGTCGCGTACCAATACGCAGGTGGGTTGCTGCACCGCGCGGGCCAAGGCACTCCAGTCATCTTGCAGGCTGCGCTGCAGGTTGCCGGTGCCCCAAGCACTGGCTTCGAGCCATTTTTGCATCGCAGTGCGATGAAAATAGTTGTACAACCCCTCGCCAGCCAACTGTAAAGCTGTGCCAATCAACCCGATCAAATTGCTCCTGACTGCAATGCCCAATAACCTCGGACTGGCTTGGGCCCAAGCCAGGGCGCGTAATTCGGACGGGGTGATGACTATTTGCGTGACAATCTGGTGGGTGTGTTTGTAGGCCCAGGCATTGGTCCCCACCAATATCGCATCACCTGTAAGCTGCATCGACGTGGCCAGCAGCGCTTTATGATTACCTGTCGTTATGGCCTCCCCCCATTGCTGTGCGTGCCTGTTGAAGTCCATCAGGGCGCTTAATGCACCGAATCCATATGCTCCAAACCCCGCACTCCCCACCCACCGACCCAAACGGCTCATGGAATTAAGTTTGCCCGCCACACTTTCCATCTGTCGTATGTGGGCCTGAAATACGGTGACTGCTAGTCCTTGAGTCGTAGCAAAGCTCACCGACAGTAGTCCCAACGTAACTTCTGCTAAAGACAGGTAGTCGGATAGAGAGGCTTTTTTCTGTGCCTGAAATTCCACCATGGTTTCGATAAATTTAATTCCCTGCAACACCACCAGCGTCAGTGCCAGCAAATCGCCTTTGGAACTCAACACGCTGCGTACCGGCGCGTTAAAGGTGCCAGTAGCCCGGAAGTCGCGCACGCTACGGTTCAAATCCTCACGTACCTGCGGGCTCCAGCCATCCACGACGGTACCGATTTGCCCGGGGCTGCCGCTGCCTACGGTCAAGCTCATGAGCAGTCGATCTTCAAGCGGTGCCAGTGTGGTATGTAACTGAGTAATGGCGCGGTTATAAGGCGCTTCACTGCCAGCGGGCTCAAGGCCATAAAGCTGATTGCTGAGCGACTTTTTCCGCTCTTGGTACAGTGATTTAAGTTGAACTCGGTGCCTTATTGTCGTTTCACGCGTTTGGTTGTACATCTGAATTTCAGCGGCTGTGGCGCCACGTATGGTTAAGCCATTGAGGGCAAAATCTCGCAGCAACTGTATGCGCACTGCGTTGCCGGCCTTACGAATGAAATCATTAGGATCAATATGCTGGTTGAGCTGAAACGCCCTGTGAGCTTTGTCCAGTTCATCAGCAAGACTTAACTGCTTAGCCGGGTCATACGCCCCATCAATCATGCTTTGCAGCCCCTGAAACCGAGTATTCAGGGCCGCATAGTTAGGCAGGCGCTCGCTCATCAGGCTATTGAACTGGTTGGACAGTGCTGTGACGTTGCCCAGGCTGTCACCGACCTCCAGCACCTTGATTGAGAAATTACTCAGGTCGGCCAGCTTTTTGGCAATGTCGAGTTGATCAATCTGGTGCAGGGAGTCCAGCCCCGGTATCAGGGTGAGCAGGTTTTGCTCCAGGTAGGCCGCCAGTTTTTCAGCCGACTCACGGTTGCCGCACACGGCCGCGACACACAAAAACTCGGTTTCGAGCCGATGCTTGATTTGCGCGTCCAGCTCAAAGTCGTAATACCAGGCTGCCCGATGAAAATAGCCGCCGATTATCATCTGCAAGCGGTCCTCGCGAACCCGCTCAAGGCGAGCATGCCAGTGTGTCAGCAGCGTTTGCTCGCGAGTGACAAAGTCCTGCATGGGCAGGCGATGAATCAAGTCATCAATGCCTGCTTCGCCAATCGCAGAGCCGTGCAAGGACTCCCACATTTGCAGGCTCAAGGTTCTGATCGTCTGTTCATGACGCTGCCATTTTGCCTCACCCAAGGCGTCATGCAGCGTTAACCAGGCTTGACCATGAGGCAGGAATTTAGCGGCCTTGCGCCACGCTTCTTCAGGCCCGTAAATTTCCGGCCCACGATAGTCACTTCGGGCTTTTAGATAGTCATATAGAGCGGTTTGTTGCTCAGGAGTCGTTTCATCTTTCAGTGCTTTGATATCCGGATCAACAGCACTTTGCGCACCAAGGCTGGACGCTGTGACTTGGTACAACGACTGTATGTAACTCCCGGTCAGGTATTTGCGCTGGGCCTCTTCGTCAGCGCTCCAGTGCTCAATCCATTCACCGATTTTTAGTTGCTCATTGGCCAGGTCGCGCATGACCCCCAAATCATCGCGCAAGACTAAAAACAGAAAGTCGCTTTTGTACGGCCCCAGCACCTGGCTGGTCAGGGTCTGAATCCCGGTCTCATAAAACAGCGGTTCGGCTTCCCAGCTGTACGGCTGTCTTTCTTCCGGGTTGGCGCCCTCGGGCAATGTCGGCGCGGGTTCGGTGGGTGAGGTGCTCTCGGCAACTTCAGCCAACCATTGCTCTGCCTGTGGTTGGCTCAGCAAGTGCGGCCCGCCCTTCGAAGGGCAGGCGGTGGACGGTTCGATACGCTGCATCAGGCGCTCGCGCTCGCTGTTGTCTTTCAAGACCTGTGAGCACTTGAAAGCGGTCCACTGAATTTCCGAGTAACAGGCGTACAAGGTGCTCTGGCGTTTAAACACCAGGTGGGGTTCGCCGACAGACGCAGTACGCACATCCGCAGCCACCTCGTGGTCTTTCCACAGCAACTTGGTGATCTGGCCTTTTTCTATTTGATACTCGTGCAGATAACCGCTGGCGCTGTCGATGATGTAGAGGTAACCATCGCGCAGCAGCCGAATCCCCATGGGATGACTGTTTAGCTTCAGCGGGATATCCAGTGCCGAAGAAGGATCAAGTCGCTCAACCAAGCCGTAACGCAGGGGTATAAGTTGCAGCTTGGTGTTCATCAGTTCGCACATGCCCATCGGCGAACGGATATCTTTTTCGCTTTCGGCCAGAGCCATAACATTGGCGCGGACTTTGGGCTGTGCTTGAGCATTCATTGTGGATTTCCTTGTACGGCAGCGCTTCGGCTTTCAGCCAGGTCAGCGGCTCGCAATACCCGTTGCAACGGGGGGAACGCTGAGGGCTGGTTCAGGAGTTGGTAGATGTCGGGGTGTGACTCAATCGACTGCCCAGCCAAATAGCCCAGTACGTTGGCGTACAACATGACCTCCTGTGCGGAGTGAAACCCTTTGTCGTAGGCGGTTTGCGCGATCTGTTGTGCGCGGCGTCTGCGCTCTATCTCGGGCAATGACGCCATCATGTCGGGGAAGTAAGTTGTCAGGTGTGCAGTCAGCCGCAGCACAAACTGTCTGAACTCGACCTCACCGAGCGCCGTCAGCTCTTGATCGGTCAGGCGCAAGGTGGAGGGTTCGACGGCCATTGCATGGGGTGGTCGACAGTGCGCTTGCCATTGAACCTGCATGGCATCGGGCAGACACACTTGCTCAACAGGTCCGAACCAGCGGGCGCTTGCTGTGTGTTCCGGCACGCTCATCAACTGATGGATAACCGCTGGATCTGCCATCCTCATCATCACTTCATCCCCCGAAGGGTGTTGCACAACGATCAGGCTGCGTAACCACGTACTCAACGTGTAACTGTCGGCTTGGCTAAACAGGAGATAGCCGGGCTCAAGCCAGGCATTTTGTTGGAAATAGGTCAGTACCGGATCGTTGGGGCCGGTCAGAGAGATCAGGTACGGAGAAATATCCAGCAGCTCACGCCAGCGAGTGGTTACAAAAAGGCACTCTGCAGGGTTTGACCAAAGGTGAAGCTGTTTCGCCAAATGGGGTAATCGCACACCATCGAGCAGCAGATAAGCGCTGAGACGCCAAGGCAGATTGCTGGGCAGGGGCGGCATATCAATCATTGGCAGAGTCCTTTTTCTGAGCGGCTTCTTCGCAAATGGCGCATAGCGCATGTTGGTTGAGCGCTGCTCGGCGCTGTGTTTCCAGCAGGTACGGTACCGGTGGTGCGAAAAGCGCCCCCAGCGAATCCAGTCCAGCAGCGGTGTCAGGTAACAACGGACTCGCTGGCGTCCCTGGCACCGGCGCGCCGCCGAGCACAATCGGGCTGCTGCTGAAAATGCCCGCTGCGCTGATTACGATATGTTGCCCGCCAGCAATCAGGGTGATGCTGGCCCCGGCATCGAGCACCACCCGCGCGCCTGCTTTTAAGTGGACCTCCAGCCCGGCCTCAGTCACCAGCGCTTCACCGACGCGGGTATGGCTGCTGGCGGCGACTTGCAGGTGGTCGTCGGATTTGAGCTGCACTTTGCGGTCGAGGATGACAGTGCGTTGATCTTCGGCTTCGAGCACTGCCACGCTGTTGCCGGTGATGTTGACTTCATGCTTGCCATCGACTTGTAAGTGGCTGTCGTTTTTGACGTGTTGCTCCAGGTCGCGCTGGGCGTGGAGGTAGATCAGTTCCTGACCTTTGCGGTCTTCAATCTTCAGTTCGTTGTAGCCACCACCGCCCGGTGTGCTGCGGCTGCGAAACACACTTTGGGTTTTGTTCGCGGGCAGCGCGATAGGCGCCGGGTTGAGACTATTGACCAGGCAGCCGGAGATGATCGGTTTATCCGGGTCGCCGTCCAGATAAGTCACCAGCACTTCCATCCCAACGCGCGGGATCGTTACGCTGCCATAGCTGTCCCCGGCCCAGCTCGATGACACACGTACCCAGCAACTGCTTTGATCGTCGGTGATCCCGCTGCGATCCCAATGAAACGAAACGCAAACCCTGCCAAACATATCGCAATGAATTTCTTCGCCCGCAGGCCCGGTCACGCGGGCGGTCTGGCTGCCGAGGATGCGCGGCTTGGCGAAAACCTGTTGCGGGCGGTAGGTCACTTCCTCCGGGGTGACATGAAAAGTGTTGCGGTAGCCCTGGGTAAAGTCGTCCGGGGCTGTCGTCTGCTGGCTGTGGCCTTGTTCTTCCAGCACTTGCGGCTGCTTGCCCTGGTGACTAATCCGAGTCAGCAGCCAGCGCGTATTCCACGCTGCATTCGGGTGTTCGCTGATGGTCAGAAAGTGCCCGCTGCGCAAGATCGGCTGGTCGCTGTCGCCTTCGGCCTGGCGATAGCCGGTTTGATGATGCTCAAGGGCACGCTGGTTTTGTTGTTCGCCGTGGGCGGTTTCAGTGAAGCCGCCGGGGTAGGTGTAACTTTCGAGGGCGCGCTCATTGAGATCGGCGCTGCGCTCAGCGTGCAGCGTGCGGCTGGCCTTTTCAAAGTCGTAGTCGCGGCGAACCGTGCGATTGGTGCAGGTTTCGAGGTGCAGATCGAAGCGCTCGATCGCCGGCTCTGCAGCCACCATGCCGGCACCTTGCACGTAAGGCGTTGGTCGCTTGAGTGGGGTGAAGGCCTGCTGTTTGTCGCCGAATACCAGCACATGGCCGTCAGGCGAATGCCGAAAGTGGTAGTGAAAACCCTCTTCAAAACACAGGCGTTGAATAAAGTGCAGGTCGGATTCACCGTACTGCACGCAGTACTCCCGAGGTGCGTAGGAGGAGAGTGAATTGAACAGGTAGGCATTGCTGAGAATGCCGTGTTCTTGCAGCACGGTTTCGATGATTTTTTGCACGGTCAGACGCTGGAAAATGCGCTGATTGGTGCGATGTTGCAGGTAGGCCAGTTGCGGCACCAGCGTCAGGCGGTAATGGGTCAGGCGTGTGCCGGGGCTGCTCAGGGCGATGCTGGAAATCTGCCCGTGAACACCCTTGCCCGGCCCGTCAAACGCCAGAAAAGCCGGCTGATGCAGCAATGCTTCAAGGTCCAGATCAGCGCGTTCGCAGACCAGTTCAACGGTAAAGGAAAAGGGCGTGCTGATGGCTTCGTCGCCGGTAAACGCCAGCACCCGAAACTCGGGTTCAGCGCTGGGAATGGTCAGGGTAAAACGGTTTTGGCGATCAAACGTGGGCATCCGTGACTCCTCAGACGTAGAGGGCACGCAAGGCACCCGCGACAAAGGAATGACGCTAACGGATAGGCTCAGCAGAGGATGTAGGAGGCTTCCCGAATTTGGTTGGGAGGTTGGTGAAACCGTGCGTGGGTATTTCGTTTTGATTCACGCCAAGCGCACGCGGTGGCCTACTTGGTTTTTTCGAGAGTTTTCTGGCGAAGAATGTAAATGCTCACCAAGACTGCACTGGTCAGCATAAAGCCCCGGGCCCAGGGTAAGGGCACCAGGTAGCAGGACAGGCCAATGCTTAGCCACATCAGGGCAATGGCGTAGACCTTGCCTTTGAGGGGGATGCCGTTGCCATCCAGGTAGTCGCGGATCCAGGGCCCGAGCCGCGGGTGCTCGACCAGCCATTGATAAAAGCGCGGCGAACTGCGCGCAAAGCATGCGGCAGCCAATAGCAGAAAAGGCGTGGTGGGCAGTACTGGCAGGAAAATCCCGATCACCCCCAGCACTACGCTCAGCCAGCCGATGGCAAACAGTGCGTAGCGTAGCAACCGCGAACGGTTGCTTAGCGGGGGTTGAGGCACTGAAAAATCAGTGGTGACGTGGCTTGAGGATCGCCGGCTTTTCGTCAGGTGCGTTGCACAGCAGGTACAAAGCGGTCAGTGCCTCAGGGATCTGTACGATCATGTCGTCCATCAGGTTGGCGTCCTGGGCGATGTCAGCGAACTCAGGCTGGTCATCGAACAGACCCGAGCCGACCATGATTGGCAGCAGCATTTCGCTGACTTCTTCTTCGGCGGTTTCAAACCAGGCGGCTTCGCGCATGAACACGCCTTCCATGAAGCCAACACACCAGCCGCGCAGGTCGGAATCATCCGGCTCGTCGCCCAGGTCCAGATCACATGGCAGTTCGAATTCTTCGTCGGAAGCCAGTTGGCGAGCGATGTGGGCCTTGAGCTGAATCAAGGTGCCTTCGATCTCTGCGCGCTGGGCGTCGTCCTGGTAGTGAGGCGCTTCGGAGAAGATCGCATCAATCCACTCGCGCTCAGGTACGACTTCAGAGCAGATGGAGAGGGCGGTCAGATAGCCGTGGGTGGCCACGTAGTCCAGCGCCTCGTCATGCAGCTCGTCGGCGTCGAGGAAGGCTTGCAGGCGGGTTAGTTGCTCAGCGAAGGACATTAAAGTGCTACCTAGTCTATAAACGATAGCGAATTCTAGGCTTTCTTGAGCGTCCAAGCCAGTCGCAGGGCACATTTGCTGTTACTTCCCGGCGATCGGCAGGGCGATTACAGCGCCCTGCGCGGGGGAGTGCTCGGGTATACTGCCGCGTTTTGTGATGCCCTGCAGCTAATGCGGCGGATCCCGCGCCGTGTGCCTGGGCCTTTTAACGGGCTTGTGGCCGCGCCGGATTACGCCAGTGCAGGGGTGTTTCGGCGATTTCTGGAGTTTCTATGCTCGAACAGGCTCAACGCGTACTCAAAGACATCTTCGGCTACGACAGTTTCCGTGGCCGTCAGGGTGACATTATTGAGCGCGTGGCCAGTGGCGGCGACGCTTTGGTGCTGATGCCCACCGGCGGCGGCAAATCCTTGTGCTTCCAGGTCCCGGCGTTGCTGCGCGATGGTCTGGCTGTGGTGGTGTCACCGCTGATTGCCTTGATGGACGATCAGGTCGCGACCCTTGAAGAACTCGGGGTGGCAGCAGCAGCCCTGAACTCGACACTCAACGCGCAGCAGCAGCGTGATCTGGCCAGCCGGATCAAGCGCGGCGAAGTCAAAATGCTCTATCTGGCGCCCGAGCGTTTGGTACAGCCTCGTATGATGGAGTTTCTGCAGAGCCTGAACATCGCTCTGTTTGCCATTGATGAAGCGCACTGTGTATCCCAGTGGGGCCATGACTTTCGTCCGGAATACTTGCAGCTGGGCCAGTTGGCCGAGGTGTTCCCCAACGTGCCGCGTATCGCCCTGACCGCCACGGCGGACAAGCGTACCCGCGAAGAAATCGTCACGCGTCTGCATTTGCAGGATGCAGAACGCTTTTTGTCGAGTTTTGACCGTCCCAACATTTTTTACCGCATCGTGCCTAAAGAACAGCCGCGCAAGCAGTTGCTGGCGTTCCTTTCCGAGCGTCGCAGCGACGCCGGCATCGTCTATTGCCTGTCGCGCAAAAAAGTTGACGAAGTGGCGCAGTTCCTCTGTGATCAGGGCTTTCCGGCCTTGCCGTACCATGCAGGCCTGCCTAGCGAGACCCGCGCCGCCAACCAGAAGCGCTTCCTCAATGAGGAAGGGCTGATCATGGTGGCGACCATTGCCTTCGGCATGGGTATCGACAAATCCAACGTACGCTTTGTCGCGCATCTTGATTTGCCCAAGTCCCTTGAGGCCTATTATCAGGAAACCGGTCGTGCGGGTCGCGATGGTTTGCCCGCCGACGCGTGGATGGCCTACGGCCTGCAAGACGTGGTGATGCTCAAGCAAATGCTGCAAAACTCTGAAGGCGATGAGCGGCACAAGCGTCTGGAGCACCACAAGCTCGACGCCATGCTGTCCTTGTGCGAAGAAACCCGCTGCCGTCGTCAGACATTGCTCGCGTATTTCGACGAAGAGATGCCGCAGCCGTGTGGGCATTGCGATAACTGCGTGGATGGTGTGCAAACCTGGGATGCCACCGAGCCGGCGCGTCAGGCGTTGTCAGCGATTTATCGGACCGGCCAGCGTTATGGCACAGGTCATTTGATCGACGTGTTGCTGGGTCGTGAGAACGAAAAAGTCCGCAGCTTCGGCCATCAGCACTTATCAGTGTTCGGGGTCGGCAAGGCCCGCGCTGAAGGGGAATGGCGCACGCTGTTCCGCCAATTGGTGGCCCGTGGTCTGGCCGACATTGATATTGAAGGCTATGGCGGTTTGCGTTTGAGCGACAGCTGCCGGCCGTTGCTGCGCGGTGAAGTGACGTTGCAGCTGCGCCGCGAGCTTAAGCCGCAAACTTCGGTCAAAAGCAGCTCCGCCAGCCCGGCCAGTCAGTTGGTGCGCGGCGAAGAGCGCGAGCAATGGGAAGCCTTGCGCGCCTTGCGCCGCAAGCTGGCCGAAGAGCACGGTGTACCGCCTTACGTCATCTTTCCCGACTCGACTCTGCTCGAAATGCTGCGCAGCCAGCCTACGTCGTTGTCCGAGATGGCATCGGTCAGCGGCGTCGGTGCGCGCAAGCTCGAGCGTTACGGCGAGGCGTTCCTCGAAGTATTGGGTGGTCAGGCCGAAACCCCGAAAGTGGTCGCCGATATCCGTCACGAACTGATCAGCCTGGCTCGGGCGGGCATGACCCCGTTGCAGATTTCCGGTCAATTGCAGTGCTCTGAAAAGAATGTTTACACAATGTTGGCCGAAGCCATTGGTCGACAGGAACTGTCGCTGGAGCAAGCGCTGGACTTGCCTGAAGAGCTGATGGAAGAAGTGCAGGATGCGTTTCTGGATGGCGAGGGCGAGCTGCCGAGCGTGGCCAGCATTGCCGAGCAGTTCAAGGGCCGGGTGCCAGAAGGCGTGTTGTATTGCGTGCGTGCGGCACTGCAATCCGAGTTCGAAATGTAATCGAGAGGCGATTTGGGTCGCGACTGATTGACGCGCAGGTCTTGCCTAGAGGCAGGCTCCATGCTTAGCTGGCTAATAATTAGTTTTACTCTATTTCAGTCTAATCATTGAGTTTTTTATGCCGTTATCCGATCAACACCGTTTTGGCATGCAGTTGGCTCAAATGTCCCGTGGCTGGCGTGCCGAGCTGGATCGTCGTCTTGCCGGTCTTGGCCTGTCGCAGGCACGCTGGCTGGTGCTCTTGCATCTGGCTCGTTTTGAAGGTGTGCCGACTCAACGCGAACTGGCGCAAAGCGTGGGGGTTGAGGGGCCGACCCTGGCCCGTTTGCTCGACAGTCTTGAGGCTCAAGGGCTCGTGCGGCGGCATGCGGTGGTTGAAGATCGCAGGGCCAAGAAAATCGTCCTGAGTGACTCGGCCCGCCCGCTGATCGAACAGATCGAAGCCATCGCCACAGCACTGCGCGAAGAACTGTTTGTTGGTGTCGATGAAGAAGAACAGCGCATTTGCATGCGCGTTCATAGCCGAATCCTGGCAAATCTCGAAAAGAACTGAACCCCCGATAGCGGCACAATCCTCAAAAACGCGGTGCTATCGCGAGCAAGCTCGACTCCTGCAGGGATGGGGGTGGCGCTCAAAATTTCTGTAGGAGCGAGCTTGCTCGCGATTGGATCGCTGCAGTTTTCAGATAAGTCGCGTTGTTTGGATCGCGAGCTCGCGCCTACAGGTACAGGATTGTGTGGGCTCTAAAACGTCTGCCCCAAATTCAAGTACACCGCCTTCTGATCCTCATCGTTAACGCCGTAGCTGAAGTTGAGCGGGCCTAGCGGTGTGTCGAATCCGATAAAAATGCTCGCAGCATTGATGTAACCGCTGTCGAAAGCGTTGTCGTTGTTCCAGGCACGTCCACGTTCCAGTGAGGTGCCGGCATACAGTGGGAAATCAAACGGCAAATACGAGCGCGGTGTCAGGCGACGGTAGTAAACCGCGCGCATCAGGCTGATGTTTTGCGCCGAAATCGAGTCTTGCCGGAAACCCGACAACTGCCGCGCACCGCCCAGCAAGAAGCTTGAAGTCACGATTTCGGCCTTGTCCAGCGTGCGTCCATAACGCCCGCCGAGAATCCAGGTGTTAGGCCCCAAGCTCAGCGCCTTGTCCAGGTTGAACTCCCACTGCCGGTAACGATCATCCGAGCCCAGCCCCGGCTCGAACTGGCGTACGCTCAGGCTGATGTCCTCGCCGGTGTGCGGGAAGTACACGTTATCCAGCGTATCGAAGGAATATTTAAGGTCGTAAAAAGCTTCACTGAAATTGGCTTTTGGCAGGTCCTGATCACCAATTCTCACGTCCGCCTTGCCCCATGCCTCGCCAACGCCAAGACGGATCTCTCCGCTGGTACCGATTTGTCGCCCAATATTCAGGCCAAAACCATAGCGCTCCAGTCGGTACTCCGCGATGGGGTTCTGGTCTAGGGTGATGTCTACGTTTTGTGACTGGGCGGTGATGTACGGTGCGACGAAGTAGCGCGAACCGGCATCCATAGGCTGATAGAACTCGCTGTACAGCTCTTGCTGATCACCTATTTGTACCCGTGTCAGCCACTCCGCGCCCAAGGTATTGATGCCGTTGACTCGGTAACTGGCGCCGAGATTAAACGCGCTGTCGCCGCGCATGTCGTCAGACAGGTTCAGCCCCAGCCGAAGGTAATCGGTACCGCTGCGCTTGCCGCGTGCGCTGATGATCAGCGTGCGTTCCTTGCCCTTGTGCGCGACGCGGTATTGCACTTGCTCGAAATAATCCAGCCCGTACAGCGTGCCCATGTCCCGCTTCAGACGCACAAGATCCAGCGGCTCGCCCACGGGCTGGCGAATGTAGTAGCGAATTACCGAATCGCCGATTTTCGAGTCGTTTTCGATCTTGATCGCGGTGATCACCGGGGTACGTTCTTCGGGTGAGCGGGCGGCATTCAGTTGCGTGCCAGGGTCACTGGCGTGGTGCAAGCGTGCCAGGCGCTGCTTCAGAATCTGTGTAGCGCGGTAGCCGGCGTTGATGATGTCTTGCGAGCGGCCAAAGTCAGTGGCGCCATAACTGGCCAGTGCGGGTTGGATCAACACGTCGTCCGGCCTCAAGGATGCAAGCTGCACTTGTGAGTTGTTGCGAGTCATCAAGGTGGTGGACTGGTTGAGAATGTCGAACACCGTGCTCAACTCTTTGCGCCCACGCAGCGGCGTGCCGATATCCACCGCGATCACGATGTCCACTCCCATCTCGCGAGCCACATCCACTGGAATGTTGTCGACCATGCCGCCATCGACCAGCAACTGACCGTTGATTTCTACCGGCGCGAACACCGCCGGGATCGACATGCTGGCGCGGATTACCTGAGGCAGGTGGCCTTTGCGGAACACCACTTTTTCGCCGCTGACAATGTCGGTGGCCACGGCGCGAAAGGGGATCGGCAGTTTATCGAAGTCGCGAATGTCGCTGCTGTGGGCCAGCAGGCTTTCCAGCAACAGGGAAAGGTTTTGCCCCTGAATCACACCCAATGGCAGGCCCAGGCTGCCATCGTCGCGGAAACTGAGCTTTTGTTTGACCAGAAAATCGCGGTCATCCTGCTTGCGCCGAAACGGTATGTCTTCACGAGCCGGAGCGTCAGAAAGAGCCTGCTGCCAGTCGATACCCAGTGCAAGCTTTTCCAGTTCCTCAATCTTGTAGCCTGAGGCATACAGGCCACCGATCACCGCGCCCATACTGGTGCCCGCAATGGCATCAATGTGAATGCCTTGCTCTTCGAGCGCCTTGAGCACGCCGACGTGGGCCAGGCCGCGGGCCGCACCACCGGACAGCACCAGGCCGATTTTCGGCTGCGCAGTTTCGGCGGCACACAGTACCAGCGGGCATAAACACAGCAGTAAGCAACTCAGGAGACGGCGCATCATGAATCTCTGGGCAAGCGATAAAGGCGGCTATTATAGCGGCGCCTTTCTTTTCAAGAGCCGTTGAAATCATGTCCGTCAGCAAACCCGAAATTGTCATCACCTACTGCACTCAATGCCAGTGGCTGCTGCGCGCCGCATGGCTGGCCCAGGAACTGCTCAGTACTTTTTCCGACGACTTGGGTCGGGTCGCGCTGGAGCCGGGGACCGGTGGCGTGTTCCGCATTACCTGCGACGGCGTGCAGATCTGGGAGCGCAAGGCCGATGGCGGCTTCCCGGAAGCCAAGGTGCTGAAGCAGCGGGTGCGCGATCAAATCGACCCGCAGCGCGACCTCGGGCACAACGACCGGGTTCAGTGAGTCGCGTCCAGCGCCGGTTTAGCAGGAGCAGAGCCGCTGCTCATGCGGCTCGACACTACAATCGCAACGATGATCAGTGCACCGCCCAGTAGCATGCGCACCGTAGGGGTTTCGTGGAATAACACCCAGGCCAGGGTGATTCCGTACACCGGTTCCAGAGCGAAGACCACGGCGGCGGTGCGGGCTTTGATTACCGCCAGGCTGGCAACGAATAAACTATGTGCCACACCGGTGCAGAACACGCCGAGCAAACCGATCCACAACCAGTCGAGCGGGCGCACCGCGCTCAACCCCGGTGCGGCGAAAGGCAGCAGACACAGTGCAACCACCGTGTTTTGCCACATCGCCGCTTGTACCGCAGGCACTCGACCCGAATTGGCGCGGTTGTTCAGGGACAGCAGCGAAAAGGTCAGGCCGGAGACAATCGCCCAGAGCAAGCCTTCAGTGGCCTGGCTGGCCAGATCAAAGGCCGGCGTGACCAGAATCAGGCCGACGCTGACCAGAACCACCAGAATGATTTCATTGAGCCGAATCCGCTCGCGAAAAATCAGCCCTTCGAGAATCACCGTGAATGCAGGGAAGCTGGCAAAACCCAGTGTCGCGATCGCCACACCGGCGATTTTGACCGAAACAAAAAAACTCACCCAGTGCGCGGCTAGCAGCAAGCCGCTTAGCAGCAGGTTGCGCGCGTCGCGCAGTGACAGTTTGGCCCAACTGGAGCGCTTGGCCAGCGCAGCAAAACCGGCCAATGCCAGTACCGCGAATGCGGCCCGGCCAAACACAATGATCGAGGCCGAAGCTGCCGCCAGCTTGCCGAATACGCCGGTCAGGCCAAACAGCAATGCGCCGATATGCAGGGCGCCCAAGGCAGTACGCGGAGTCATTGCAATCCTTAAGTTGATACAGGCAGGCGTGCAGTCTAAGGGGCGGGCGGGGCGGCTGTCTGTCGCGCAACTGGCGTCAGTTGTCGCCAGAATTGCGGCGCAACGCGCTGGGCGAGGCGCCAAACTCGCGCAGCATGGCTGCAGCAAAGGCGCTTTGTGAGGCGTAACCGATACGGTTGGCGATCTCGCCCATGGGCAGCGAGCTTTGGCGCAGCCAGGTCAAGGCGCTACGCAGTCGGCGTTGACGAATATAGTCCATCGGCGTTTGCCCGCACTCACTGAGAAAGCGGCGGTGTAAATGGGCATTGGACAAGCCGGCAATACGCGCCAAATCGGCGACTTGAAGCGGGTAGGCAGCGTTTTGATCGATGTAGGCATCCAGCGCGGCGAAGGGCAGACCCTTGGTTTGCAGCGCTTGGGGTGTTGCGCTGTTCAAACTGGCCAGCAGCAGAATCGCCCCTTGCCGGGCAATCAGCGGGTCCGTCATACAACCGCTGGCCAGCCAACTGACCAGTTGCTGTTGTCTGGGATCGAGGCTCAAGTGCCCAGGAGTATCTAGTAATCGGCGGCTGGCGCTGGCATGTTCACCCAGCGATTGGCCCAGCCAGTCTTCGCCGGGGACATCGAGCACCAGGCAATGGCTGCCCTGTTCACTGTCGCAGGTGTGATGAGCGCCGGCGGGCACCACGATCAAATGCTGCTGACGCAACAGACTGGCGCGACCTTCTACCTCGAAATCGAGCCTTCCTGACAAACTGATCACCACCTGTGCGTGCTCATGGCTGTGAGCAATCACGTCGTGACGATAATGACGCAATGACAGGATTTGGCCCATGCTGATCTCTGGTTGGCGAGTCGAAAACTGTAGCCGCTGCCGAAGGCTGCGATAAGGTCCGCAGGGCCTTCGCTTTAAAAATCAGGGCGGCTACAGGCTTTTTAGTGCCGCCAAAACGCCGGAATACACAACACGAACACAGTAATGATCTCCAGACGACCGAGCAACATGCCCAGCGACAGGATCCACTTGGCCGCGTCCGGCAAGCTGGAAAAATTGCCGGATGGCCCGATGGTGGGGCCCAGGCCCGGACCTACGCCAGAGACCGTGCTGGCAGCGCCGGTGAGGGCGGTCATCCAGTCCAGACCCAGCAGCGACAATGCCAGGGCAATCACGCAAATGGTGATGGCGAAGAAGAACGAAAAGGTCAGAATCGAGCGCACGATTTCTTCGTCGAGACGGTGCCCGTTGTATTTCTGCTTGATCACCGCACGGGGGTGGATCAACTGATTAAGGTTGGCCTTGAGCAGGATATAGGCCACCTGGAAGCGGAAAATCTTGATCCCGCCGGCAGTTGAACCCGAGCAGCCACCGATAAATCCGAGATAGAAAAACAGCATCAGCGAGAAGTTGCCCCACAGGCTGTAGTCGCCCAGGGCAAAGCCGGTGGTGGTGATGACCGAAGTCACGTTCAGCGCTACATGGCGCAAGGCGTCCCACCACGGCATGTTGGTGGTCCACCAATACCAGATGCCGAGCACCAGCCAGGTCACCACCAGCAATCCGAGCAAGCCTTGCACCTGTTGATCTTTGATCAGCGCTTTGCGGTGGCCGCGCAGGGTGGCGACGTACAAGGTGAACGGCAGGCTGCCCATGATCATGATGACGATGGCAACCCAATGCACCGCCGGTTGCGACCACTTGGCCAGCGACTGGTCGGAGGTCGAAAAGCCGCCGGTGGAAATGGCCGACATGGCATGGTTGATCGAATCGAACACGCTCATGCCGGCCCACCAAAAGGCCAGGCTGCCGAGAATGGTGATACCGACATAGGCCGCCACAATCAGGCGCGCCACCATGTGTGAGCGCGGCATGACCTTCTCGGAACGGTCAGACGATTCGGTCTGGAACAGGCGCATGCCACCGATTCGCAGTAAGGGCAAAATTGCTACCGCCATCCCGATAAAGCCGATGCCGCCCAGCCAGTGCAGCATGGAACGCCACATCAAAATGCCGGGGGACATGGTGTCCAGCCCGCTCAGTACCGTAGAGCCGGTGGCGGTGATACCGGACATACTTTCGAAAAACGAGTCGGTATAACTGATGTGTTGCGTCAGCAAAAACGGTAACGCGGCAAAAACACACACCACCACCCAGCTGGACACAGTCAGCAGGTACATGTCCCGGGGGCGCAGGTGAACCTGTTCGGGGCGCCCGGGGAGCACCAGTGCCAAGCCGGCGAGAAAAGTAATCAGGCTGGCCCACAGAAAGGACGGCAAATCGCCCATGTGGTCGTAAATAACCAGCGTCAACATGGGCACTGCCATGCTGATCGCCAGCGTGATCAGGAAGATGCCGATAATGAAACCGATGATGCGTAAGGTCGGCAACGCCATGAAGTCAGCTCGGGCTTGGAAGAGGGGCGCCATTCTACCTGTGGGCTGGGGTATGTAAACCGCCAGACCTGCGGTGGATACCGTTAGAATAGCCGCACATTTTCTTCAGGAGGTGGCCAATGGAGGCTCTCAACGTTTTGCTCAACCGTGTTTCTGCCCCGCGCTTGCTCGATCCGGCGCCAACGGCTGAGCAGCGTGAAGTACTGTTCGCCGCCGCCTTGCGCGCGCCGGACCACGGTCAGCTGCGTCCTTACCGTTTTTTGACGGTGGAAGGCGAGGCGCGCAATCAACTGGGTGAAATTCTGGCTGACGCGGTACGTGCCCAGGGTGGCGAAGTGACCGAAGCGGCACTGGACAAGGCTCGCGGCATGCCACTGCGTGCGCCGTTGGTGGTGGTCGTAGTGGCCTGTTTACAGGATCACTTCAAAGTGCCGAAGGCTGAGCAACTGATCACCGCAGGGTGTGCGGCCCATGCCATTGAACTGGCGGCTTACGCCCAAGGCATTGGCGCAGTCTGGCGCACCGGCGAATTGTCGTATGCCCCGCTTGTGGCCAAGGGGTTGGGCCTGACAGAAAACGAGGAAGTGGTCGCGTTCCTGTACCTGGGTACTCCGCAGAACGAATTGCGCACGGCGCCGAAAGTCGCTACCGCCGAGTTTGTGCAGGTGTGGTCCGCGTAAAGGATCAAGAGCCCCTCACCCCAACCCTCTCCCGGAGGGAGAGGGAGCTGATTAGCGGTGTT
This sequence comes from Pseudomonadota bacterium, assembly GCA_040385125.1. Lineage (GTDB taxonomy): Bacteria > Pseudomonadota > Gammaproteobacteria > Pseudomonadales > Pseudomonadaceae > Aquipseudomonas. Next base: position 60,003 of record JAZKIA010000003.1, read on the forward strand.
CTTGAATTCGCATGCGGTCAGTCCCCTCTCCCTCCGGGAGAGGGCTAGGGTGAGGGTTTTTGATTTAAAGAGTGCCATTGGGCTCCAACGGCAGTTCCAGGGTGGCGATAAACCCGCCCTGCGGGTGGTTGCCCACTATCAAGCGGCCGCCATGGCGTTCTGCCGCACGGCGTGCAATCGCCAACCCCAGGCCATGGCCGGCAGCTGTCTGGCCGGGGGCGCGAAAGAACGGTTCACCCAATTGCGTCAAATGCTCCTCGGCCACTCCAGGTCCGTGATCACGTACCTGGATGCTGATGTGCGCGCCTTCGCGCCCGGCGCTCAGTTCAATCGGCTGGCCGGGGGGATTGAAGCGTTGCGCGTTGCGCAGCAGGTTATCAACCGCGCGCTCGATCATGGTCGGCCAGCCGCTGAGGCTTAAGCCGGGTTCGGCATTGAGTTGCACCGGTTGTTCGGGGGCCGCCAGCGATGCGTCTGTTTGCACTGAATTGAGCAGCGGGTTGAGTTCAATAGGCTCAGCACTGGCCTGGTCGGCATCCACTCGGGCCAGGGCCAGAATCTCGCTGATCAATGACTCCAGTCGATCACATTCGCGGGTCAGGCGCGGCCAGAGCTTTTCTCGCTCATCCGGGCCAGCCCGTTCGGCCAGCGCCAGCGCAATGCGCAGTCGGGCCAGCGGTGAACGCAGTTCGTGGGAGACGTCGCGCAGTAACTGACGCTGGCTGCCGATCAGGCTTTGCAGGCGAGCGCCCATGCGGTTGAAGTCGGTGGCCAGTACGCCAAACTCGTCGCGCCGCGATGCCAATTGCGCCAGGCTGTTTTGCTGATAAGTGGTTTGCCCAAGATCATGTACGGCTACGCGCAAGCGACTCAGTGGGCGGGTGATCGACAGCGTGACCAGCAAACTGAACAGTGTCAGCACCACCAGTGCAATCCCCAGCGCACTCAGCGGCCAGATCAGACTCTCGCGGTGCCAGGCGTCCAGTTCCGGGTGCGGGATGCGGTAAATCAGCAGATAGGTTTCGGCAGTTGTCGGGCTGATGTATTCGACCGTCAGGCGTCGCCACGGCAGTTGCTCTTTACCGGGGTGCTGACGGGCTTCCCAGGCGGCTGCCCGGCGCGGGAATGTGCCACGTACCACTGGGTCACCGCTTTCGTTCAGCACCTGAACGTCAATGTGATACCGGCGCTTGCGCCGTTCGAGGAAATCTTGCGCCGCGTCGGCGCCCTGGTTTTCGTAACGCTGAGTCCATTCCTGCGCCAGATTGGCGATGCCGGGATGACGGCTGAGGATCCAGGCATCCTGATTGAGCATGTGCCCCAGCAGGATCGACAACCCTGCGACCAAGGCAATTGCCAGCCAAAAGCTGGCCAAAATGCGCCAAAACAGTGATCGCACGGTAAATCCTCACAGGTTATGGATTGAAACGACCAAAGCCCAACGGCTGGGGGCCGTTGGGCTTGGTGAGTACGCAGTTTATTGCGTTTTTGTGGCTTGCTGTGCTTTCCACTCTTTGAACTGCTTCATCTCGGCTTGACGTTCTGCGCGTTTCTTTTGCATCTCATCGAAGCTTTTTTGCTGTTCAGGTTTGAGTACCGCACGAATATCGCTCTGAGTTTTCTGCTGTTTGGCAGCGATTTCGTCTTTCAGCGCTTTTTGATCAGAAGCTGGCAGTTTTGCCAGATACTTCTCGACCAGTTGCTTGCGATCGTGCATTTGCTCACCCATCAGCTTGCCAATCTGCTGGCGCTGTTCGCGGCTCAGGTCCAGTTGGCTGTAAGGAGTGTCGCCGCGACCGTGGTGCTCACCGCCGTGACGTGAACCCATTTGGCCGTCACCACCAGGCATGGCCATTGCAACGGTTGGCAGAGCTGCAGCAAACATCAGAGCAATTAGAGTCTTACGCATGGTGTGTCTCCTTAATGACTATCCCGGTGAATCCGGATGCGCCCAGTTTAGGGAGATCAAGGTCAATCGCTGTCAGCCAAGCGTAAAGCTTAGGTAAAGATGACTTTGCCGGGAAAACCTGTAGCCGCTGCCGAAGGCTGCGATGGGTTGCGTAGCGACCCTGAAAACTGAAGGTCCTGCGGACCTTATCGCAGCCTGCGGCAGCGGCTACATAGTCAGGCGCTGTAGAAGTAACCCCGGCTACGCAGCGCGACGATGCGCGGGCGGCCGTCGGCGTGGGGGCCAATCTTTTTGCGCAGGTTGCTGACGTGCATGTCGAGGCTGCGGTCGTACAGGGTCAGTTTGCGCCCCAGTGCAATTTGCGCCAGCTCTTGCTTGTCCAGCGGCTCGCCGGGCTGGCGCAGCAGGGCTTCCAGCAGTCGGCTTTCGGAGACGGTGAGAACAATGTCGTGCTGGTCGATGGTGACTACGCCGCGCATCGGGCTGAAACACAGGTCGCCCAGTTCCATTTGGCTGGACACGGCAGTCGGATGGCTGCGGCGCAATACAGCGCGCAAGCGGGCGGTCAGTTCTCGAGGGTCACAGGGTTTGGCCAGGTAGTCATCGGCGCCCAGTTCAAGGCCCAGAATGCGGTCCAGCGGTTCGCCGCGAGCGGACAGCATCAGCACCGGCAGGTCGGGGTGGTCGTGGCGCAGTTGCTTGAGTAGCTCCAGGCCACTGCCGTCGGGGAGCATGACATCCAGCACCACGGCGTCGGGGCTGGACTCGGTCAGCGCCTTGCGGGCGCTCAGACCATCGTGACAAGCGCGTACCTGAAAGCCTTCCTGGCTCAACCAACTGGTCAGAAGCTCACACAGCTCCTGGTCATCATCTATCAGTAACAGGTCGCTCATGACTCGCTCGATTTAGCCGGTGCCGACGTTGTCTACGTCGGCTGCCGGCAAAGATACCGTGATTACGGCAGGACTTGCTTGAATGGCTTGACGTTGACGTTCGCATACACGCCAGCGGCCACGTAAGGATCAGCTGCGGCCCAGGCCTGAGCGGCGCTCAGGGAGTCAAACTCGGCGACGACCAGGCTGCCGGTAAAGCCGGCGGCGCCCGGATCATTACTGTCGATGGCCGGGTGCGGGCCGGCCAACACGATACGGCCTTCGGCTTTCAGTTGTTGCAAACGCTCAAGGTGCGCCGGGCGTGCAGCCAGGCGAGCTTCGAGCGAGTTGGCGACGTCTGTGGCAATGATGGCGTAGAGCATGTCAGTCCTTGGTTTTCGGGGTGGTTGGGTCGGCGTCATGCAGATGGCGCGACAGGTAGATGCCTTGGCCGACCAGGAACAGCACGGTCATGCCCAGGCTGCCGAACACTTTGAAGTCGACCCAGATGCTTTGATAAGTGAACGCAACAAACAGGTTGGCCGCGCCGCAGAACAGGAAGAACACGATCCAGGCCAGGTTCAGACGGGTCCATACCGGGTCGGGAAGGGTCAGTGCGTGGCCCATGATGCGTTTGACCAGCAGCTTGTCGCCAATAAAGTGGCTACCGGCGAACGCCAGGGCAAACAGCCAGTTCACCACCGGTGCTTTCCACTTGAGGAAGGTTTCGCTGTGGAAGGCGAGGGTCAGGCTGCCAAACACCAGGCAGGCGATCAGGGTCAGCCATTGGCTCTTTTCGAGTTTGCGCTGTTTAAAAAACAGGAACCCGTAAACCGCCAGTGAGCTGACAATCAACATCGCCGTAGCGCTGTAGATGCCCCCGACCGACAGGCTGTGCCCGGCGATTTCGACGATGCGTGGTTCGATTTTGTAGACGATGAAAAACAGTAACAGCGGGATGAAGTCGATGAATTGTTTCACAGTGGCAGCCAGAAGCAGGATGTGGCGGCATAATAACAAACATCAATGACAGCGAAAGCGTCAGCTAGAGGTTATTAAATCCCCGTGGAAATTGACTTGCATTGCCATAGCACAGCTTCTGATGGCGCCTTGGCGCCGGCGGTACTGGTCGCGCGTGCGTTCGAGAAAGGTGTGCGAGTCCTGGCCCTGACCGATCACGATACAATTGAAGGCCTGGACGAAGCCCGTGAGGCGGCGCAGGCGTTAAACATGCAACTGGTCAACGGCATCGAATTGTCCTGCACCTGGGGCGGGGCGACGATTCATGTGCTCGGTTACGGTTTTGACGTAAAAGCCCCGGCATTGCTCAATGCTATTGCCCAGTTGCATGACGGCCGCTGGCTGCGGGCAGAAGAGATCAGCCGCAAGCTGGCACTCAAAGGCATGCCCGGTGCGCTGGAGGGCGCACGGGCCATTCAGCAAGCGCTGGGTGACAGCGGTAATGCTCCGGCCCGTCCACACTTTGCCGACTTTCTGGTCGAGGCGGGGCATGTAAAGGATCGCGCTGAAGCGTTCCGCAAGTGGCTGGGTGCCGGCAAGCTGGGTGACGTAAAACAGCACTGGCCGACCCTCGAAGACACCGTGGCCACTCTGCGTGCCGCCGGGGCCTGGGTCAGCCTGGCGCATCCCTCGCATTACGATTTCACTCGCAGCAAGCGTCGACGTCTGATTGGCGACTATATTCAAGCAGGGGGTCACGCGATTGAGGTAGTCAACGGGTATCAGCCGGCGGAACAAGTTGGCAGCCTGGCGATCCTGGCGCGTGAGTTCGGTCTGCTGGTCAGTGCTGGCAGTGATTTTCATGGCCCAGGTGGGTGGTCCGAGATCGGCGAATACCGCGCCATTCCGGAAGATCTGCCGCCATTGTGGGGTCGATTCAAATATGACCAGCCCACTGCCACCGTCTGAACAGGTAATCACAGTGAGTCAATTTTTCCAGATTCATCCGGAAAACCCACAGCCGCGTCTGATCAAACAGGCGGTCGACATTATTAAAAAGGGCGGGGTGGTGATCTATCCCACTGACTCGTCCTACGCCGTGGGTTGTCAGATGGGTGACAAAGGCGCAATCGAGCGAATCAAGCGCTTGCGCAACCTGGACGACAAACACAACTTCACCCTGATGTGCTGCGATTTGTCGCAATTGGGGCTGTTTGCCAAGGTCGATACCGGCACGTTCCGTTTGCTCAAGGCCCATACGCCGGGGCCTTACACCTTTATTCTCAACGCCACCCGCGAAGTGCCGCGCCTGCTGCTGCACCCCAAGCGCCGTACCATCGGCATGCGGGTGCCCAGCCATCCGATTGCCTTGGCGTTGCTGGCGGAACTGAACGAGCCACTGATGAGCGTCACCTTGATCCTGCCGGGTGAAAGCGAGCCGATGGAAGACCCGTACGAAATCCGCGATGCGCTGGAAAAACACGTCGACCTGATCGTCGATGGCGGCTTTGGCGGTCACAAGGCCTCCACCGTGATCAGCCTGGTAGATGGCGATCCCGAAATCGTACGTGTCGGCTGTGGCGACCCTGAACCCTTTATGGTCGAGGCCTGATGTCTGGCGTAGAAACTGCAGAGGCAGTAAAGGCGCCGCCCGCGCAGCAAGAGCTGCCGTTTGCCATGGTCTATGGGCAGGCGGTCATCGAGATGCCGCAAGACTTGTACATCCCGCCGGACGCGCTGGAGGTGTTTCTCGATGCCTTCGAGGGCCCGCTCGACTTGCTGCTGTACCTGATTCGCAAGCAGAACATCGACATCCTCGATATTCCGGTGGCTGACATCACCCGCCAGTACATGGGCTATGTCGAGCTGATGAAAACCGTGCGTCTTGAATTGGCTGCCGAGTATCTGGTGATGGCGGCCATGTTGGCCGAGATCAAGTCACGCATGCTGTTGCCGCGTTCGGTTGAAATCGAAGAGGACGAGGGCGATCCGCGTGCCGAACTGATTCGTCGCCTGCAGCAATACGAGCGTTTCAAGGCTGCTGCCGAAGGTATCGAGGGTTTGAGTCGGGTAGGGCGCGATATCTACGTGCCCAAACTTGATGCGCCTGAAGCGCGGGCGCGCAAGCTGGTGCCGGACGTCGCGCTGGAAGAGCTGCTGATGTCGATGGCCGAAGTGCTGCGTCGCAGCGACATGTTTGAAAGTCACCAGGTCAGCCGTGAAGCCTTGTCGACTCGTGAGCGCATGAGCGAAGTGCTGGAGCGCCTAAAAGGCGGCGGCTTCGTGCCGTTTGCCGAGTTGTACACCGCTGAAGAAGGCCGGCTTGGCGTGGTCGTAACCTTTATGGCCATCCTTGAACTGGTCAAAGAGTCGCTGATCGAGCTGGTACAGAATGAACCCTACGCGGCCATCCACGTACGGGCGAGAGCCGAATAAAGAGCTGAAACCATGAATTTGACTGAACCCCGCGAGCTGGCCCCGCTGCTTGAGGCCTTTCTATTGGCCTCGGGAAAGCCGCAAAGCCTTGAACGCCTGTACGAACTGTTCGAAGAGAACGAGCGTCCTGAACCGCCCGTGTTCAAGAAAGCCCTCGATCTGCTGCGAAAATCCTGCGACGGGCGGGCTTTTGAACTGGTGGAGGTCGCCTCGGGCTATCGCCTGCAAATCCGCGAGAAGTTTTCACCTTGGGTCGGTCGTTTGTGGGAAGAACGCCCGCAGCGCTATTCGCGAGCCATGCTCGAAACCATGGCGCTGATAGCTTATCGCCAGCCGATCACCCGTGGCGAAATTGAAGATGTGCGTGGCGTGGCGGTGAACAGCCATATCGTCAAAACCTTGCTGGAGCGCGAGTGGATTCGGGTCGTGGGTTATCGCGACGTGCCGGGCAAGCCTGCGATGTTTGCTACTACCAAGGGCTTTCTTGATCACTTCAACCTGAAAAACCTCGACGATCTGCCGCCATTGGCCGAACTGCGTGAGCTGGAGCCCGACCCGATTCTCGATTTCGACGATGCTCCGGTGCCGGCGCACCTGCAGGCCCTGGCCGATGAAAGTGCCGAGCCTGAGGAGCCGCGTGACGAAACCAGCTTTCGCACCTTGCTGGTGGAGCTGGATTCGATGGAAGTTGGCCTTAAAACCGATTTTGACGACTTGCTTCGCGATGGCGCTGTAAGTGAAGAGCCGCCAGCGGCAAGCGAAGAGCCAGCGCTTGATCCGGCCGAACAGGCGCGAGCTCAGTTACGCGCTGCCGTGGCGGCGCTGGAATTGCCGCCAGCCCTGAGCGACGAAGAAATCGAAGCGCAAGCCCTGGCCGAAGCCATTGAGCAGGAGCGCCGCGAGCTGGAGGATTAGTCGCTGTGACCGCGTCGTCTGCATCGCGAGCAAGCTCGCTCCTACAGGGGGATGGGGTCGCTGCGGTGTATCAGCCAAACCACGTTGCCTTTCGACCAATCGGCGGAAAATTCGATGAGTCTTGCACTTCGTGACTAGGCTTTGATGCGTAATGCGCAACATCAGCGTATGATTCGCGACCCCTCGGCGCTCGTAGAGCCCCAGGACCCATTTTTAACACCTCAGGCGCTCGCCTGAATTGACACACCGGGAGGTGCCCAGATGATTGATCTAGACCCTAAAGACAGCCAGGAAATTGGCCCAGCAGGCGAAAAACTGCAAAAAGTCCTCGCCCGTATTGGCGTTGGCTCGCGTCGCGACGTAGAAAGCTGGATCAGCCAGGGCCGCATCAAGGTCAATGGCAAAGATGCCACCTTGGGCCTACGCGTAGACCTGCATGACGCCATCTCCATCGATGGCAAGGTGATCAAGCGTGAAGAGGCAGCCGAATCGGTTCGCCGCGTGATCATGTACAACAAACCCGACGGTGAAATCTGCACCCGTGACGACCCTGAAGGCCGTCCGACCGTGTTCGACAAACTGCCGCGTCCAAAAGAAGGCCGCTGGATCAACATCGGCCGTCTCGACATCAACACCACCGGCTTGCTGATGTTCACCACTGACGGTGAGCTGGCTAACCGCCTGATGCACCCTTCCTACGAAATGGACCGTGAATACGCGGTACGTGTACGTGGCGAAGTGGATGACGAGATGATCGAGCGCCTCAAGGCCGGCGTTGTGCTGGAAGACGGCCCGGCGCGTTTCACCGACATCAAGCAGGCTCCGGGCGGCGAAGGCTTCAACCATTGGTACCACTGCGTAGTGATGGAAGGCCGTAACCGTGAAGTACGTCGCCTGTGGGAATCCCAGGGCCTGGTGGTTAGCCGCCTGAAGCGCGTGCGTTTCGGTCCGGTGTTCCTCAACTCTGACCTGCCGATGGGTCGCTGGCGCGAAATGAGCCAGTACGAAGTCGACATCCTCAGTGCTGAAGTGGGCCTGACGCCAGTTGCCATGCCGGTGCTGAACGCCAAGAGCAAAGACAAGCTTGAGCGTCTGCAGCGTAAATCTTCGCGTCCTGTGGCGCGTGGTGATCGTGTTGCTCGCACCCTGCGTCCAGCCGAAGGTGCTCCACTGGCACCGCGTCCAGCGCGTCAGCCGCACATCGAAGGCGAGCGCCCGGCGCGTCCGGCTCGTGATGAAGCTGCACGTCCTGCGCGCAAGCCAGCTGGTCGTACCGACCGTGTGCCTGCAGGTCGCGGTGCGCCAGTTGCCGAGCGTCCGAGCGAAGTTAACAAGCGTCCGACCAAGCCGACACGCTCTGGTCCTAAGCTGGTAGCCGATGCTCCGTCCGGCAAGCGCCGTGGCGCACCGGCCGGTTCCGGTCAGCGTCCAGGCTTCGGTCGCCGCAAGCCGCAATAAACGCCCGCGTTTAAAGCTGCACAAAAAGCGCCAACCCCTCGGGGTTGGCGTTTTTTTGTGCCCGCCAAATGCCCTGATTCCCTGTAGGAGCGAGCTTGCTCGCGATTGCATCACCGCGTTCAAGCAGACACACCGCGGCGCTTGTATCGCGAGCAAGCTCGACCCCTACAGGTGTTTGGGTGTGAATAATGTGGAAATATTTCTTTACGCTGCGTAAATCAAACGCTACGAAATCAACCATTTATCGATGTTTAATGTTTAAAACGGCCTGCGTGTAAGAGAAAGTTTCCGACAAAAGTGCGTATTGCACCATTTTTGCTCATAAACAGGCTTGTTTCGCGTTGCCAGCAGCGGTGTTATGGGATCTTGCCTACAAGCGGGTGTACAATGCGCCGCGTTTTAACTGTGACTCAATTGCGTACCCGCGCATTTTGCGCTACTCAGCGATGTGCTGAATGGCCAAAACCAGAGGCTAACCCGCCTTGTTAACTCCGCGATGCCACAAGCATTGCGGGTTCGATTCCGTCACAGATAAAAACAAACAGGTGACGCATGACTCGTGAAACAACCTTGGATTCCTGGCGTCTGCGCTGGGGTTTGATTTGTGTTGTAGACCCTTCGATCACTGCCTCTGGTGCTCAAGTTTCAACGCACTGAATCACTTCAAACCTTGTGTGGAACCCTTTTAATGAGTGGACAAACCTCGCATTCGGGCGAGCTTAAACGCGGCCTGAAAAATCGTCATATTCAACTGATTGCCCTGGGTGGTGCGATCGGTACGGGCCTGTTCCTCGGTTCGGCCGGGGTACTGAAATCGGCCGGTCCGTCGATGATCCTGGGCTATGCGATCTGCGGCTTTATTGCCTTTATGATCATGCGCCAGCTCGGCGAAATGATCGTCGAAGAACCGGTTGCCGGTTCGTTCAGTCACTTTGCCCATAAATACTGGGGCGGTTTCGCTGGCTTCATGTCGGGCTGGAACTGCTGGGTGCTGTACATCCTGGTCGGCATGTCCGAGCTGACCGCCGTCGGCAAATATGTGCACTACTGGTGGCCAGAGATCCCGACCTGGGCCTCGGCAGCCGCCTTCTTTGTGCTGATTAACCTGATCAACCTGACCAACGTCAAAGTATTTGGCGAGGCTGAGTTCTGGTTCGCGATCATCAAAGTGGTGGCAATTGTTGGCATGATCGCCCTGGGCAGCTACTTGCTGGTCAGCGGCAGCGGCGGCCCGCAAGCATCGGTCAGCAACTTGTGGGAGCACGGTGGGTTCTTCCCCCACGGCATTACCGGTTTGGTGATGGCCATGGCGTTCATCATGTTCTCCTTTGGCGGTCTGGAAATGCTCGGCTTTACTGCCGCAGAAGCCGACAAGCCGCGCACCGTGATCCCAAAAGCGATCAATCAGGTGATCTACCGCATCCTGATTTTCTACATCGGCGCCCTGGTGGTATTGCTGTCGCTGACCCCGTGGGACTCGTTGCTCGAAACCCTGAATGCCGGTGGCGACAGCTACAGCAGCAGCCCGTTCGTGCAAGTGTTCTCGATGCTGGGCAGCAACACGGCTGCGCACATCCTCAACTTCGTGGTCTTGACCGCGGCATTGTCGGTGTACAACAGCGGTACTTACTGCAACAGCCGCATGCTGTTGGGTATGGCGCAGCAGGGTGACGCGCCGAAAGTACTGGCCAAAATCGACAAGCGCGGTGTGCCGGTCAACTCGATCCTGGCCTCGGCTGCGGTCACCGTGATTGCAGTGCTGCTCAACTACCTGATGCCGCACGATGCGCTGGAACTGCTGATGTCGCTGGTGGTGGCTACGTTGGTAATCAACTGGGCGATGATCAGCTTCTCGCACTTCAAGTTCCGTCAGCACATGGACAAGGTTGCGCAAACCCCTCTGTTCAAGGCGCTGTGGTATCCGTACGGCAACTACGTCTGCCTGGCCTTTGTCGCGTTTATCCTGGTTATCATGCTAATGATTCCGGGCATCCGCGTGTCGGTGTACGCGATTCCAGTGTGGGTGGCCTTTATGTGGATCTGCTACCTGATCAAGAACAAGCGCGCGGTGCAAGCATCGGCAGCGTCTTACAGTTCAGCTGCCAAATAAGCTGAACGGTTGAACAACAAACCCGGCCACTGCGCCGGGTTTGTTGTTTGTGGGGTATCCTGCACGCCCTGAAGACGGACCCCTTTTCAATGCTGGTGATTTCCAACAACGTCCACATCCCCGATGCCGAGATCGAGCTGACGGCGATTCGCGCCCAGGGCGCTGGCGGGCAGAACGTCAACAAAGTCTCGAGTGCCATGCACTTGCGCTTCGATATCCCCAATTCTTCGTTGCCGCCGTTCTACAAGGAGCGGCTGCTGGCCTTGCGCGACAGCCGGATCACCAGCGATGGCGTGTTGATCATCAAGGCCCAGCAATACCGCACTCAGGAGCAGAACCGTGCAGATGCACTGGAGCGCTTGGCCGAGTTGATCATCAGCGCGACAAAAATCGAGAAAAAGCGCCGCCCGACCAAGCCCACCCTGGGTTCGAAAAAGCGGCGTCTGGAATCAAAGACCAAGCGCGGCAGCATCAAGGCCGGGCGGGGCAAGGTGGATTTTTAGCTAATCCCTCCACTGTAGGAGCGAGCTTGCTCGCGATTCAGGCGGCGTGGTGTGACTGATACACCGCGGCGATTCCATCGCGAGCAAGCTCGCTCCTACAGAGAGGGGGGTTATGCGGCTCTTGAGATTTTGGCCTGCCGATACAAGTAAACACTCAGCAGCAATCCGCTAAATGCCGCCAGCGCGGCAAACAAGAAGATCGAGCCAAAGCCAAAGCCTGCGGCTACGGCGCCCACCAGTGGGCCGGTGATACCCAAAGACAGGTCGATAAACAGCGAATATGCGCCCACCGCTGCGCCGCGGCTTGAAGCCGGTACCAAATTCACCGCTTCCACACCCAGCGCCGGGAACACCAGCGAGAAGCCAAAACCGCTCAATGCCGCTCCCGCTAAAGCCATTTCGGGGTTGGGTGCCAACCACAGCAACAGCAAGCCCAGGGTTTCGACGCCCAGGCAGACAATCGCGACCCTGAACCCGCCGATACGGTTGATCAGGTTGCCGAACAGCAGGCGCGCGCCGATAAAGCTGGCACCGAACAGACTCAGGCACAGCACCGCGTTTTCCCAGTGATTGGTCGCGTAGTACAGGGTGATAAAGGTTGCGATGGTGCCAAAGCCAATCGAGCCCAGCGCCAGGCCAGTGCCGTGGGGTAACACGCGCCCCAATACATGCAAAAACGGCAGGCGCACACCGCTGACAATCGGCGCGGCCCGTTTAGGCCAAGCCAGCAACAGGCCCAGGGTAGCCAGCGCGATAATGCTGGCGCCCATGCTCCACATGCCCCAATGGCTGACCATCAGCACCCCTAGCGGTGCGCCAATGGCAATCGCGCCGTAACTGGCGATACCGTTCCAGGAAATAACCTTGGCGGTATTTTGGGCACCGACCCTGCCGATGCCCCAGCCGATGGAGCCTGAGCCAACCAGGCTCTCGGCGCTGCCCAGCACCAGTCGTCCGATCAACAGACTAGCAAGGCTCCAGGCCGGCGCTGCCGTCAGCCAGCTGGAGGCCAGCATGAAAACACCACTCAGGCCGCAGCCAGCCAAGCCATACATCACCGCACGCTTGCTGCCAAGGTTGTCGATGATGCGGCTGGCGTAGGGGCGGCTCAGCAGCGTGGCCAAATATTGCACGCTGATCACCAGCCCGGCGATGACGGTGCCGTAGCCGAGGTGGTTGTGGACGTAGCCGGGCAATACAGCCAACGGGATGCCGATATTCAGATAACCGATAAAGGTAAACAGAACGATGGAAACCACTTGCAAGGTGATTGCCAGTGGGCGTTGTGTTTCAGGCATGGAGTCAGGGTCCTGCGGGGCGGCGGGGTGGAATGAGGCAAGCGTAGTCGAGATGGGGTAGGGCGTTACTGCGGTGCAACCAGTTTGGTCGCAATCAGGGCGGCAAGTGCGTTTTCCTGAGTGCCAAAGCGCTTGAGCAAGAGGGCTTGTTTCTCGGGGCTGAGACGTTGCCACAGGTCGATCATTTGCTCGGCAGTGCCGATCAGCACGCTGGCTTGGGTTTCGCTGAAGGTGTCAGTCACACTGGAATCCGGGGTAAAGGAGGGTGAAGCAATTGTGTCAGGCGGTGTGAAAAAACCAATGCTTTTCGCACCGCCTGATGTCAGGCCGTCAGTCTTCGCTGTCGGCCTTGAGGCTTTCTGGAGCCTCATCCTGTGCGGAGTTTTCGCCGCTGGTGTGTTGCGTAAGTGGCTGCTGAGTTTCGTGCAGGCTTGGGAAGGGGAGGTTTGGGATTTCGTGCATCGTCGCGCTCCTCGCAAAGTGTGCATTTGAATAGCTTGCTAAGGATACAGGACGAAGTGTGACAAATTGCCTTTTTATTACGTCTGGCGGGATTTTAGCGGTAAATATTCTGTGGGAGCCTGGCTTGCCAGCGATGCAGGCACCGCGGTGTGCTTGCTTAATCGCTGGCAGGCCGGCGCCTACAGGTGGTTTATAGCGTTTTAACGGGTGCACACCTCGGCAATCGCCTTGGCCAGTTGATTGAGGCGGGTGCCGTCGACCCCGGCGATGTTGGCGCGGCCAGAGCCGACCATGTACACGCTGTGCTTCTCGCGCAGCAATTGCACCTGCTCGGCGGTCAGGCCGGTGTAAGAAAACATCCCGCGTTGCTGATTGATATGGGCAAAGTGCTCGGCCAAGCCAAACGGTGCAAGGGCTTCAACCAGGCCGCTGCGCAACTGCGCGATGCGGCTGCGCATGGCCTCGACTTCCTCGCTCCACAGGCGTTTCAACTCTTTATCACCGAGAATCGTCGCCACCACCGCTGCGCCATGATCCGGCGGGTTGGACCACAGGTTGCGCGCGAGGTAGGCAAGCTGGCTACGGATATCGGTCAGTTTCTCGGCATCGTTGGCGCACACAATCAAAGCCCCGACTCGTTCGCGGTACAGGCCGAAATTCTTAGAGCAGGAGCTGGTGATCAGCACTTCCGGCAGTTCGGCAGCGAACAGGCGGGTGGACCAGGCATCCGCTTCCAGCCCGTCACCGAAACCTTGATAGGCAAAGTCGATCAGCGGCAACAGCTCGCGACGGCGCACCACGTCCAGCACTTGTAGCCAGTCAGCCTGCGACAGGTCGAACCCGGTCGGGTTGTGGCAGCAAGCGTGCAGCAGCACCACATCGCCTTTGGGGGCTAGCTCCAGAGCGGCGAGCATCGCGCCGACGTTGAGCGTGTTGTCACGGCCCACGTACGGGTAGTGGCTGATCTTCAAGCCGGCGGCGGCAAAGATGGTTTCGTGGATCGGCCAGGTCGGATCGCTCAACCAGATTCCGCGTCCCGGCAGGCATTGCGCGATAAAGTCTGCGCTCAAGCGCAGCGCGCCAGTGCCGCCCGGCGTCTGAGTAGCCCCTGCGCGCTTGGCCATCAGCAACGGTGAGTCGGCGCCCAGCACCAGTTCGCTGATCAGTTGCCCAAAGCGGCTGTCGCCATGCCCGCCGATATAGGTTTTGGTTTGCTGCTGTTCCACCAGGCGCTGTTCTGCCTGCTTGACCGACTGCAAGATCGGCGTCAGGCCGTTGGCGTCTTTATAGACGCCCACGCCCAAGTCGAATTTATTCGGGTTTGGGTCCTGATTGTAGGCGTCCATCAACCCAAGAATCGGATCGCCCGGTACCCGGCCAATCGCTGTGAAGTGCATTACTTGCGACCCTCAGCGGTCTGCGCCACGTCATCGGTGCGCGCAGCCATGATGAAATCGTTGCGGTGCAGGCCTTTGATCGAGTGGCTCCACCAGGTCACGGTGACCGAGCCCCATTCGGTAAGCAGGCCAGGGTGATGGCCTTCAGCTTCGGCGATTGCGCCTACGGCGTTGGTAAAGGCCAGCGCATGTTTGAAATTCTTGAACAGAAAGACCTTTTCCAGCTGCATCACGCCGTCGCGAACTTCGATGTTCCAGTCCGGAATCTGTTTGATCAGTACCGGCAGTTCTTCGTCGCTGACTTGTGGGGCATCGGCGCGGCAGGCTTCGCAGTGGGCTTGGTTCAGTGCGTTCATGGTGGGTTCCTGAAATCAATTTTTGTAGGGTTTAAGACGAGTTAGGCAGCTTTGGGTTTAGGGGCAAATTTGGGCGCGTGCAGGCCCATCGTCATGCCTTTTTCGACCATGCCCATGATGTCTTCGTGGGCCAGGTCGAACAGTCGCTTCAAGTCCGGCAGGACAAAATACAGCGGCTGCAAAATATCAATCCGATACGGCGTGCGCATGGCTTCCAGCGGGTCGAACGCCTGATGTTCAGGTTCGGCGGACAGGCTGTAAACCGTTTCTTTGGGCGACGAAAGAATCCCGCCGCCGTAAATGCGTTGACCCTGCGGGGTGTCGACCAGCCCAAACTCGATGGTCATCCAGTACAGGCGGGCCAGATACACGCGCTGTTCCTTGCTCGCTTGCAGCCCCAGCTTGCCGTAGGTGTGGGTGAACTCGGCAAACCACGGGTTGGTCAGCAGCGGACAGTGGCCGAAAATCTCGTGAAAAATATCGGGCTCTTGCAGGTAATCCAGCTCTTCGGGGGTGCGAATAAAGGTCGCGACCGGGAATTGCTTATTGGCCAGCAATTCGAAGAAGGTCTGGAAGGGGATTAACGCCGGTACGCGGGCGACTTGCCAGCCGGTGGTGGCGGCCAATACCTGATTGATCTCGCTCAGTTGCGGAATGCGGTCGTGGGGCAGGCCCAGTTTCTCGATGCCTTCCATGTATTCAGGGCAGGCTCGGCCTTCCAGCAGCTTTAGCTGGCGGGTAATCAGCGTGTTCCACACCGCGTGTTCAGCGGGTGTGTAGTCGATAAAGCCATCGGCATCTGGCTCGCGGGCGACGTATTTCGTTTGCTTCATGGGGCTCTCCGCAATGAAATAGTTTTTATTGTTTTGTAGGAGTGGCGATGCCTTAGTGATACCCCAAGTGATTGAGACGCGCAGCTAGCCTAAAGCCAGTAATGCTGGGATGATGCGCTATATTCGTAAACATTTCGTTACGAAGCGTGGGCTGGGCTGTCACTCTTGCTGTTTGTGATAGTGCAAGTGTCACAAAATCGTGACGATGAAATGAGCGAGTCGACAAAAATAGCTCTGTAGGAGCGAGCTTGCTCGCGATTCAGGCGGCGCGGTTTGTCAGCCATCGCGAGCAAGCTCGCTCCTACAGTTTATGTATTGCACTTATCCCCGAGTTTTCGTCATGCGCATCAAAGTCCACTGCCAAAACCGGATTGGCATCCTTCGCGACATTCTTAATCTGCTGGTTGCCTACGGTATTAACGTCAAGCGCGGCGAAGTGGGTGGCGATCAGGGCAATGCGATTTATCTGTACTGCCCGAATCTGATCAACCTGCAATTCCAGGCCCTGCGTCCGAAATTTGAAACCATTGCCGGGGTATTTGGCGTCAAGCGCGTCGGCCTGATGCCCAGCGAGCGTCGGCACATGGAGCTCAATGCCTTGCTCGGGGCGCTTGAGTTTCCGGTGTTGTCCATCGACATGGGCGGCAGCATCGTCGCCGCCAACCGTGCCGCCGCGCAGTTGCTCGGGGTGCGGGTGGATGAAGTGCCAGGCATTGCTCTGTCGCGCTACGCCGAGGACTTCGACTTGCCTGAGTTGGTGCGCGCCAATAAATCGCGGATCAACGGCTTGCGGGTCAAGGTCAAAGGCTTGGTGTATCTGGCCGACATTGCGCCGCTGCAACTGGAGCACGATGAAAGCGAGGCGATGGCGGGTGCGGTGCTGACGTTGCACCGCGCGGACCGCGTGGGTGAGCAAATCTACAACGTGCGCAAACAAGAGTTGCGTGGTTTTGACAGCATCTTCCAAAGCTCCAAAGTAATGGCCGCCGTGGTGCGTGAAGCCCGACGCATGGCGCCGTTGGATGCGCCGCTATTAATAGAAGGCGAAACCGGCACCGGCAAAGAGCTGCTGGCACGGGCCTGCCACTTGGCCAGCCCGCGTGGGCAGTCACCGTTGATGGCGCTTAACTGCGCGGGTTTGCCCGAGTCGATGGCTGAAACCGAGCTGTTCGGTTATGGCCCTGGGGCGTTTGAAGGGGCGCGGGCCGAAGGCAAGCTCGGGCTGCTGGAGCTGACGGCGGGCGGCACCTTGTTTCTCGACGGCGTCGGTGAAATGAGCCCGCGCTTGCAGGTCAAATTGCTGCGCTTCCTGCAGGACGGCTGCTTTCGCCGGGTCGGCAGTGATGAAGAGGTGTACCTCGATGTGCGGGTGATGTGCGCCACTCAGGTCGACTTGTCCGAGCTGTGTGCTCGCGGTGAGTTTCGTCAGGATCTCTACCATCGGCTCAACGTACTGTCGCTGCATATCCCGCCGTTGCGCGATTGTCTGGATGGGCTTGAGCCGCTGGTGGAGCACTTTCTGGACCAGGCCAGCCGGCAAATTGGCTGCCCGCTGCCGCGTCTGGCCCCGGCGGCAATGGACCGTTTGAGTCATTACCACTGGCCTGGCAATGTGCGTCAGCTGGAGAACGTGCTGTTTCAAGCGGTTTCGCTGTGCGATGGCGGGGTGGTCAAGGCCGAGCATATTCGCCTGCCGGATTACGGCGTGCGCCAGCCGTTGGGCGAATTCTCGCTTGAAGGCGGGCTGGAGCAGATTGTGGGGCGTTTCGAAAAAGGGGTGTTGGAGCGCCTGTATTCCGAACACCCGAGCAGCCGATTGCTGGGCAAGCGTCTGGGGGTTTCCCACACCACCATCGCCAACAAACTGCGTGAGTACGACATCATCAAACCGGGTAAAGACTAGAGTCAAAAGCCCCTCACCCTAACCCTCTCCCGGAGGGAGAGGGGACTGACCGCGCGCGGCTTCAAGAGCACCGACAATCAGCTCGCAGAGCAGTGACTGACCGCGCGTGGCTTCAAGAGCACCGACAATCAACTCACAGAGCAGTGACTGACCGCGCGCGGCTTCAAGAGCACCGACAATCAGCTCCCTCTCCCTCCGGGAGAGGGTTGGGGTGAGGGGCGCAAGGTCCCCACGCAGGCCGCACCTTGCCGCCACCGGCATAACCCCGCCGCTTTTATGTCTTTGACCTTTCCCGAAAACACCTCGAATCCCCCCCCAAAAAACCCGTCAATACAGCCTTTCCCACCGTCAAAAAAAAGTTGGTGCGTAAATTGCTTGGCACTCACTTGGGATTCAGCCGGAGGAAAGACTATGGACAAGTATCTTTATGTAGCCATGACTGGCGCCAGTCAGAACGCACTGGCGCAGAAGGCGCATGCCAACAATCTGGCGAACATCTCAACCAACGGTTTTCAGCGTGACCTGGAGCAGGCGCGTTCGATGCCGGTGTTTGGCGACAGCTTCCCGGCGCGGGCCTTTGCTCTGAGCGAACGCCCTGCAACTGACTTCACCCCCGGCGCGATGATCGAAACCGGTCGTGACCTGGATGTGGCCGTGGGCGGCGAGGGTTGGATTGCCGTGCAGTCACCTGATGGTGGCGAAGCCTATGTGCGTACCGCCAGCCTGAACGTGGACGCCCTGGGCATGTTGCGCACCGCCAACGGTATGCCGGTGATGGGCAATGGCGGGCCGATTGCCGTGCCGCCGCAGCAGCAAATCGAAATTGGTGAAGACGGCACCGTCAGCATCCGCGCCATGGGTGAAGGCCCACGGGTGATGGCCGAAGTGGATCGCATCAAGCTGGTTCAGCCTGACCTGAAAACCATGAGCAAAGGCCTCGACGGCCTGATCCACACCAATGACGGCCAACCGGCGCAAGCCGATGCCAACGTGCGGGTGGTGTCGGGCTTTCTTGAGGCGAGCAACGTCAATGCCGTCGACGAAATGACCTCGGTGCTGGCGCTGGCCAAGCAGTTCGAGCTGCACATCAAAATGATGAACACCGCCAAAGAAGATGACCAGGCCATGACCCGCGTCCTGGCAATGAGCTAATTAAGGAGAACACCATGCTTGGGGCACTGTGGGTTGCAAAGACAGGTCTGGCTGCACAAGACACCAACCTGACCACCATTTCCAACAACCTGGCCAACGTGTCGACCACCGGTTTCAAACGTGATCGCGCCGAGTTTCAGGACTTGTTGTACCAGATCAAACGCCAGCCTGGCGCGCAATCGACCCAGGACAGCGAACTGCCTTCCGGCCTGCAAGTGGGTACCGGCGTGCGCATCGTCGGCACGCAAAAGAACTTTGCCGCCGGCAGTCTGCAAACCACTGAGCAGCCGCTGGACATGGCGATCAACGGCCGTGGCTTCTTCCAGATCATGCAGCCGGACGGCACGACCGCGTACACCCGCGACGGTACATTTCACCTCGATTCCAACGGTCAGATCGTCACCGCCAACGGCTTTGCCCTGGAACCGGCGATTGTGGTGCCGGCCGATGCCCAGACTTTTACCGTGGGCCAGGACGGCACCGTGTCGGTGACCATTGCCGGCAACCCGGCAGCCCAGGTGATCGGCAATTTGCAGACCGCCGACTTTATCAACCCGGCCGGTTTGCAGGCCCAGGGTGGCAACCTGTTTCTTGAAACCGCCTCCAGCGGCGCGCCGCAAATCGGCACTCCGGGTCTGAACGGTTTTGGTCTGACCATGCAAAGCATGCTTGAGAACTCCAACGTCAGCACCGTGGAGGAAATGGTCAACATGATCACCACCCAGCGTGCCTACGAGATGAACTCCAAAGTGATCTCCACCGCTGACCAAATGTTGTCGTTTGTTACGCAAAATCTGTAATCACGTCGTTAAAGCGGGAGAGGTCATGAAACGCTTGTTTTCTGTTCTGGCACTGGGTGGCATTACGTTTCTGGCGGGCTGTGTCAGCCCGCCGCCACGTCCGAACGATCCGTACTACGCCCCCGTCCTGCCGCGCACGCCGCTGCCGGCAGCGGCCAATAACGGCTCGATTTACCAGGCTGGCTTTGAACAGAACCTGTATAGCGACCGCAAGGCGTTCCGCGTGGGTGACATCATCACCATCACCCTGAACGAGAAGACCCAGGCGAGCAAAAACGCCAACTCGCAGATCGGCAAGAACAGCAACACCAGCATTGGCCTGAGCTCGCTGTTTGGTGGCGGTCTGACCACCAACAACCCATTGGGCGGTGCTGATTTGAGCCTGAATGCGGGCTACAGCGGCAGCCGCGCCAGCAAGGGCGACAGCAAGGCCGGGCAGGGCAACAGCCTTACCGGTTCGATCACCGTGACCGTGGCGGATGTGTTGCCCAACGGCATCATCGCCGTACGCGGCGAGAAGTGGATGACCCTCAATACCGGTGATGAGCTGGTGCGCATTGCCGGCCTGGTTCGCGCCGATGACATCAGCACTGACAACACCGTGTCTTCGACCCGCGTGGCCGATGCGCGCATCACCTACTCGGGCACCGGTTCGTTTGCCGATGCGAGTCAGCCGGGCTGGTTTGACCGTTTCTTCCTTAGCCCACTGTTCCCTTTCTAGGTGATGGCCTCCATGTTCAACCTCAAGCATCTGCTGGCAGCCGTACTGCTGTTGTCGACACCTCTGGGCGCTCACGCCGAGCGGTTGAAGGACATCGCCAGCATTTCGGGCGTGCGCTCCAACCAATTGATTGGTTACGGCTTGGTGGTCGGGCTTAACGGCACGGGCGACCAGACCACGCAAACCCCGTTCACCTTGCAGACGTTCAACAACATGCTGTCGCAGTTCGGGATCAAAGTGCCACCGGGCTCGGGCAACGTGCAGTTGAAAAACGTCGCGGCGGTGTCGATCAGCGCTGATTTGCCGGCTTTTGCCAAACCGGGGCAGGTGGTCGACATCACCGTGTCTTCGATTGGTAACTCCAAAAGCCTGCGCGGCGGCACGCTGTTGCTGACGCCGCTCAAAGGTATCGACGGCAACGTGTATGCCGTGGCCCAGGGCAACCTGGTGGTCGGCGGCTTTGACGCCGAAGGGCGCGACGGCTCGAAAATCACCGTCAACGTTCCGTCAGCCGGGCGTATTCCCGGTGGTGCTTCGGTGGAGCGTGCGGTACCGAGTGGTTTCAACCAGGGCAACAGCCTGACCCTGAACCTCAACCGCTCGGACTTCACCACTGCCAAGCGCGTGGTGGACAAGATCAACGACCTGCTCGGGCCGGGTGTAGCACAGGCGATTGACGGCGGCTCGGTTCGCGTCACTGCACCACTGGACCCAAGCCAGCGTGTTGATTACCTGTCGATTCTGGAAAACCTTGAAGTCGATCCGGGGCAGGCGGTGGCCAAGGTCATCATCAACTCGCGCACCGGCACCATCGTCATCGGGCAAAACGTCAAGGTCTCGCCCGCGGCGGTGACCCACGGCAGCCTGACCGTGACCATTACCGAAGACCCGATTGTCAGCCAGCCCGGCCCACTGTCCAACGGTGAAACCGTGGTAGTGCCGCGCTCACGTGTGAATGCCCAGCAGGAAGCCAAGCCGATGTTCAAGTTTGGCCCCGGTACCACCCTCGACGAAATCGTGCGTGCGGTGAATCAGGTTGGGGCCGCGCCCGGCGACTTGATGGCGATTCTTGAAGCACTCAAACAGGCCGGCGCCTTGCAAGCCGACCTGATCGTGATCTGAGGCCAGCGACATGGACATGCGTAAGAGTGGCGTGGTCAGTGGCAGCGATTCCGGGGCATATACCGACCTCAATCGTCTGAACAACCTGAAGGTCGGCGACCGCGAAAGCGACAGCAACATGCGCAAGGTGGCGCAGGAGTTCGAGTCGCTGTTCCTCAACGAAATGCTCAAGTCCATGCGCTCGGCGAACGAAGTGCTGGGCAAGGACAACCCGCTCAACACCCCGGCGGCCAAGCAGTATCAGGAAATGTACGATCAGCAACTGTCGGTGACGTTATCCCGTCAGGGCGGGGGCATCGGTTTGGCTGATGTGCTGATGCGCCAGATGTCGAAGAACAAATCGGCGGTGCCGGCTACAGACGCAAACCAGCCGGCGACTCCTGTGGCCACGCCGACGCCGGTCGACAGTCCGTTTGTGCGCTCCAACGGCCAGCGGCCGCTGTGGGCCTCGCGGGTGGCTACGCCGGTAACGGCGGCAGAAGGCGGGCACAAAAATGACATGGCATTGCTCAATCAGCGGCGTCTGGCCTTGCCGAGCAAGTTGACTGACCGGCTGCTGGCCGGGATCGTGCCGTCAGCCGACCCGGCGCGCTCAACTATCAACACTGGCGTGGTGCCGGAGCGTACCAGTGCGTCGATGGACGCGGTGCTCAAAGGCAGTCGTCAGCCGATGCTCAGTGCTTCAGGCGTGCAAGGGCGCATGCAGGTGTATGGCCGCGCTGTGGCGCAACCGCCGTTGGCGCCGGCCAAACAGGTGTTCAGCTCGCCGGACGCGTTTGTCGCCACCATGCTGCCAATGGCGCAGCAGGCTGCTGACCGCATCGGCGTTGATCCGTTGTACCTGGTGGCACAAGCGGCGCTGGAAACCGGCTGGGGCAAATCGGTGATGCGCCAGCAAGACGGCAGCAGCAGCCACAACCTGTTTGGCATCAAAGCCACTGGCAATTGGCAGGGCGCGCAGGCGCGGGCCATCACCAGTGAGTTCAAAGGCGGGCAAATGGTCAAGGAAACGGCGGACTTCCGCTCCTACGCTTCCTACCAAGACAGCTTCCACGACCTGGTCACTCTGCTGCAAAGCAACAATCGTTATAAAGAAGTGCTGAATTCGGCCGATAAACCAGAGCAGTTTGTGCGTGAGCTGCAGAAAGCCGGTTACGCAACCGACCCTGAGTACGCGAGCAAGATTTCGCAGATTGCCAAGCAAATGAAGAGCTACCAGAGCTACGCCTCCGTCGGCTCTTCCACGAATTTATAAGGTTTGAACCATGGCGAGTTTGATCAACATCGGGATGTCGGGGCTGAACGCCAGTCAAGGGGCATTGGCCACCGTCGGCAATAACATTGCCAACGCCAATACCTCGGGCTATTCACGTCAGCAAATCATTCAGGGCAGTGGTGCCTCGCAGCAAGTGGGCGGGGTGTTTATCGGCACCGGCACCACCCTGGCTGACGTGCGCCGCGTGTACAACGCCTACCTCGACGCCCAGTTGCAAACCACCACCTCGCTTAACGCTGATGCCCAGTCCTACCTTGATCAGATTGGCTCGGTCGACAAATTGTTGTCGGACACCAACACCGGCGTCTCGGCCGCACTCAGCAGCTTCTTCTCCTCGCTGCAAACCGCAGCCAGCGCCCCCGGTGATGTCTCCGCGCGCCAGTTGCTGCTGACCAATGCGCAAACCCTGAGCAACCGCTTCAACTCGATTTCGGCCCAGCTCAATCAGCAAAACGAAGGCATCAACAGCCAGTTGGACACCTTGACCTCAATGGTCAACCAGCACACGGCCACCATCGCCTCGCTGAACAAGCAGATCGCCCAGGCCACCACCGCTGGCAACACACCGAACAACCTGCTGGATGCGCGCAACGAAGCCGTGCGCACCCTGAACGAGCTGGTCGGGGTGACGGTGCTGGAACACGACAACGTGTTCGATGTCACCCTCGGTACGGGTCAGTCGCTGGTGCAGGGCATGACCTCCAACACGATTTCGGCAGTGCCAGGTAAAGTCGACAAAAGTCAGTACAGCATCCAGATCAACTATGCGCAGTCCAGCTCTGACGTGACCTCGGTCATCAGTGGCGGCAAAATCGGCGGCTTGTTGCGTTATCGCGACGATGTACTGGCGCCCGCGATGAATGACTTGGGGCGCACCGCCATTGTGGTGGCCGACGCGATCAACAAGCAACTGGGCCAGGGCCTGGACGCCAATGGCGAATTTGGTTCGTCGCTGTTCAATAGCATCAACAGCGCGCAGGCCGTCAGCCAGCGCAGTTTGGCCTCGTCCAATAACAACCCTGCGTCAGGCAACCTGAACGTGAGTATTGCCGACAGCGGCAAGCTGACCACGTACGACTATCATGTCACGTTCAGCAGCGACAAGGACTACACGGTCAAACGCTCCGATGGCACCACGATGGGGCCGTACGACCGGACCAGTAAGCCGGCCGCGGTGATCGACGGCTTTACCCTGGACCTCAACGGCGCAGCACTGCACAAGGGCGATACCTTCAAGGTCAGCCCCACCCGCAACGGTGCCAGCAATATCGGCGTGCAAATGAGCGATGCCAATAAGTTGGCGTTTGCCGGGCCGTTGGCAGCAGAGAAGGGCGGTTCAAATACCGGCACGGGTGCCGTGAGCAGCCCAAGCCTGTCGTCCATGCTGGATATTTACGGCGGCGCCGATCTGGGCAAGGCCCACAGCGAAATCGAAGGTGCAATGCCGGTGCGCATTGCCTTTGACGAGGCGGCGGACGGTACGCAGGCTTACCGCGTGCTCAATGAAAAGGGCGAAAAAATCGGCGGTGGCACCATCGTTCCGGGGCAAGACAATAAGGTCGCGATCACTGTGCCGGTGCTGGATTCGCAGGGTTTGCCAGTCACCAACCCTGACGGCACGCCTAAAACCATCAGCTTCGATACCACCCTCAGCGGATCGCCGGGCAAGGGCGACAGCTTCGACATCAAGTTCAACAAGGACGGCAAGGCTGACAACAGCAACGCCAACCAACTGTTGGAACTGCAAAGCAAAAAGACCGTCGGCGTGACGGACGGGGGCGGTGGGGTCAGCTTCGCTGCCTCGTACACCCAACTGGTCTCCTCGGTGGGCGGCAAGGCCAGCCAGGCCGGCGTTGACGGCACTGCCAACACCGCAGCATTGGCGTACGCCACGCAAACCCGCAGCTCGGTGTCCCAAGTCAACCTGGATGAAGAAGCGTCCAACCTGGTCAAGTTTCAGCAGTACTACACGGCCTCGTCGCAAATCATCAAAGCGGCGCAAGAAACCTTCAGCACGCTGATCAACAGTCTTTAAGGGAGCCCGCGACGATGCGTATTTCTACCGCCCAGTTTTTTGAGTCGACCAGCGCCACCTACCAGAACAACTTCTCGTCGGTGGTGAAGACCCAGTCCCAGATTGATTCGGGCGTGCGCATCCAGACCGCTGCGGATGACCCGGTGGGCGCAGCCCGTCTGCTGCAACTGCAGCAGCAAAAAGACATGTTGGCCCAGTACACGACCAACATGAACAGCCTCAAATCGACGCTGGGCAATCAGGAGTCGGTGCTCGACAGCATCAACACCGCGCTGCAAAAGGCCAGCGAACTGGCGTTGCAGGCCGGTGGGGGCGGGATCAGTGATGCCGATCGCGCCTCGATTGCCAACGAACTGGGCAGTATCGAAGAGCAAGTGTTCAGCCTGCTCAACAGCAAGGACGCTGCGGGCAACTACATGTTCTCGGGCTCCAAGACCGACACCCCGCCGTACACCCGCAACAACGATGGTACTTACAGCTATCAAGGCGACGACACCCAGCTCAACCTGAAAGTCTCGGACACTTTGACCCTGGCCAGCAGCGACACGGCCAAAAGCATCATGGACGGCACCACCAATACCGGGCGCACACAAGCCACGCTCCTGCCGCCGTCGGTCAACGATGGCACGGTGTCGGTGTCAGCCGGTTTGATTACCTCGAGTCCGGTGTTCAACAAAAGCTTTGCTGAAGGGCAGCCGTACACGCTTGAGTTCACCAGCAGCACCGAATACAAACTGACCGATGCCAGCGGCAAAGACGTGACCTCTGAAGTGCCGGGCAATGGTGTGTTCGACGCCACCAAAGAAGGGGCGCACAGCATCAGCCTGCGGGGCGTGTCGTTTGACATCAACCTGAACCTCAAGGACGTTGCGGCGGCGGATCAGGATGCGACGGTGGCGGGCCACGTTTTCACCCTGGAAGCCAAACCCGACACGTTCAACGCCTCGCGCACCCCGACTAACACGTCGACCGCGCAAATCACCGGCACCACAGTTAATCCGGTTGACCCAGACATTGGCGATACCTATCGCGACAGCTTCCCGAGCAGCGGTGCGGTGATCAAATTCACCAGCGCCAGCGAGTACGAAATCTTCGCCCAGCCGGTCACGGCCAACAGCAAATCGATTGCCAAGGGCAGCATGAGCGGTGACGCGTTGAACGCCATGGGCGTTACGTTCAACTTCTCCGGGGCGCGAGCGGCGGGTGACCAGTTTGTGGTCAGCAGCAACAACCATCAGAGCCAAAACGCGCTGGACACCATCAGCCAGTTGCGTCAGGCGCTGGCCCTGCCCAGCGAAAAAGACCCGGTGGCCCAACAGGCGCAAAGGGACGCGATCAACTCCGCGATTGGCAACCTGAAAAATGCCAGTGGCGACCTTGATAGCGCTCGGGGTTCGATTGGTGCGCGCCTCAAAGCGGTGGACATCCAGACCGAAGAAAACATCAGCATGGGTCTGGCTAACGCCTCCACCACTGCCGCCATTGGCAACACCGACATGGCGGGCGCCTCCATTGATCTGGCCTTCCAGAAAGCCATGCTTGAAGCCTCGCAACTGGCCTTCGTCAAAATCTCCCAGCTGAGCTTGTTCAACCAGCTTTAAGTCGGGTACGCCAAACCTCGTAGCAGCTGCCGAGCCTGCGAGGCTGCGTCCGGCGGCATAGCCGTCGTAAATTCAGGCTCCACGGTGGGTCAATGGAGCCTCTTGCTCAGGATTTTCGATCGCTTCGCAATCGGACGTAGCCTTCGGCAACTGCTACGCGGAGCGCCGCACTCTCTGAAACCTTTTGTATAAAACCGCACAAAACGCGTGACCTATGAGTCATAACGCGCATCTTCACTGTATCGTGTGAAACGTACGGGCGGGTGCCTGGCCTTTTTCAGGCTGTTTTGTCTATTTTTATGCACCCACATTCGCCGCTTTTTGCGCGTTTAAGCCCTTTTATTGTCAGCCCCCTCGAATATGAGCGCGGGTGATCTCCAGCTATTTAGTATTGGGAAGCCACAATGATTGGCATTAAAAGCATCGCCAGTTACGTGCCAGCAGGCGGTATAGACAACTACGCCCAAGGCGCGAAGTTCTCCAAAGACGAAGAATTCATTCTGGGCAAGATTGGCTCGGCATTTCTGCCGCGCAAAGATGCTGATCAGGAAACCTCGGATCTGTGTGTCGAAGCGGTTAACGCGTTGTTCGCCAACAATCCGCAGCTCAAGCGCGAATCCATCGATGCGCTGATCGTCGTCACCCAAAACGGCGACGCCGAAGGCTTGCCGCACACGGCCGCCATCGTCCAGGACAAACTTGGCCTGCCGACCCACGTCGCAGCGTTCGATATTTCCCTGGGTTGCTCGGGCTATGTCTACGGCATCTACGCGATGAAAGGCTTTATGGAAGCTGCAGGCCTGAAGAACGGCCTGCTGGTGACCGCCGACCCGTATTCGAAAATCGTCGACCCCGAAGACCGCAACACCACCATGCTCTTCGGCGACGCCGCCACCGCTACCTGGATGGGCGAAGACGCTCCCTGGCAGCTGGGCAAGGCCAAATTCGGCACCGACGGCTCAGGCGCACCGCACCTGAAAGTCAGCGACGGCGTGTTCTTCATGAACGGCCGCCAAGTGTTCAACTTCGCCCTGCTCAAAGTACCGGCGCACCTGAACGAACTGCTGGCCGAGTCGCACCTGACCTCCAAGGACATCGACGCCTTCTGCATCCACCAGGGCAGCGCAGCGATTGTCGACGCCGTGGCCCGTCGTTTTGAAGGTGAGCCGGAGAAATTCATCAAAGACATGGTCGAGACCGGCAACACCGTGTCCTCGAGCATTCCATTGCTGCTGGAAAAGCACGTCATGGACGCCCCCTGGAAGCGCGTTGCCCTCAGTGGTTTCGGCGTTGGCCTGTCGTGGGGCTCGGCGATCATCTATCGGCCTTAAGCTTCAAGTCGACACACAAAACGCCCGTGGCCTTAAAAGCCATGGGCGTTTTGCATTCATCCCTCGCCCTCTGTAGGAGACGAGCTTGCTCGCGATTCAGGCGACGCGGCGTGCCTGAAACACTGGGGTGACTCCATCGCGAGCAAGCTCGCTCCTACAGGTCGCTGGTGTTTGCGCGGTATGCCTGAAACTGTCGCTTCACGTGCCGCTAACCCCCTGAAATACAAGGGATGGCACGCCGCCAGTAAAAAAAATCAAAAAAGCCCTCAAGCAACCAGCATTCACGACGATAACTATTACGAAGGTTCTCTAGGCCACACCCGGCGGTTGCCAGGGCCGGAAGCCGCAGTATTTAACCCACGAGGATTTCGTCATGGCTCTATCCGTAAATACCAACATCACGTCGCTGGGTGTTCAGAAGAACCTCAACAAGGCTGCCGATGCTCTGAGCACCTCGATGAACCGTTTGTCTTCTGGCCTGAAAATCAACAGCGCCAAAGACGACGCGGCTGGTATGCAGATTGCTAACCGTCTGGGCAACCAGGTGAAAGGTCTGAACGTAGCCATCGCTAACGCCAACAACGGCGTATCGATTGCCCAGACAGCTGAAGGCGCGATGCAAGAGTCCACCAACACCCTGCAGCGTCTGCGTGAACTGGCTTTGCAAGCGTCCAACGGTGATAAAAGCGACGCTGACCGTGTATCCCTGCAGCAAGAATTCACCGCTAAAGTCGGCGAACTGACCCGTACTGCCAACACCACCACTTTCGGTGGCCGTAACCTGCTGGACGGTTCGTTCAGCAACGTAGGCTTCCAGATCGGTGCTGACGCCAACCAGACCATCTCGTTCGGTATGACCGACATCAGCGCCACTGGCCTGAAAGGGACTTACAGCGAAGCCAAAACCAGCGGTGCTGCAATGGCTGGCATGAGCGCGACCTCGATCGGCGCGGCTGTTAGCGCTTCGGTTACTGGCACCGCTGCTGCGCCACCAGCCGCAGCCACTACTGTAAACATCAACGGTTCTGATGTTGCTCTGGCTAAAGACGCCACCGCTGCAGATATGGCTAAAGCGATCAATGATGCGGGTATCTCGGGTGTTTCTGCCTCGGCCGACGCCGGTGGTCTGATCACGCTGAAGTCTGCGAACGCTGATCTGGTTGTTGCGGGCGCTGCGGGCGCTACTGCTCTGGGTATCCCGGCAGCAACGACCAAAGCGGAAGACTCGCTGGTACCAGCAGGTACCATCACCGTGAACGGTCAAGACCTGGTTATCGCCGGTACTGAAAAAGTCAGCGACGTTGTCGCCAGCATCGCAGGCATGGCAGGCATTGCATCGGCCAAGCTGGTTGATGGTCATATTGAAATCACTTCCAAAGACGGTTCGGATGTTGCGCTGAGCAACAAAACCAGCGGCGCTTTGTCGGCCCTGGGTCTGAACCCTGGTACTTCGCAAGCCAAGCTGCAAGCCGATACTTCGATCAGCCTGAACGGCGTTGAAGTGAAGTTCAAAAAGGGCGACACCACTGACGCGATCGTTTCTTCGATCAACAGCGCCAGCACCGGTGTGACTGCAAGCAAAAACTCCAACGGTACTCTGGCACTGTTCGCGGCTAAAGACATCGTGATCACTGACGGCAGCGCTGGCGGTGGTTTGACTGCTCTGGGTCTGTCTGGCGGTAAAACTGCAGCAGTAACCCGCGAAACGACGGTTTCTGATCTGAGCGTTTTGTCGGCTGACTCGGCTCAGCAAGCGATCCAGGCACTGGACGGCGCCATGCAGCAGATCGACAGCCAGCGTTCGCAGCTGGGTGCGGTACAAAACCGTTTCGCCAGCACCGTGTCGAACCTGCAGAGCATTTCGCAGAACTCCAGCGCTGCCAAAGGCCGCGTAGAAGACGCTGACTTCGCTGCTGAAACGGCTGAGCTGACCAAGCAACAAACCCTGCAACAGGCTTCTACTGCAATCCTGTCCCAGGCTAACCAACTGCCATCTTCGGTACTGAAACTGCTTCAGTAATCCTGGCACTAGGTGAATAGCAGAAGGGCGCGTTTACGCGCCCTTTTGTGTTTTAAGGTTGAGATGATGTCTTGGACATCAAGCCACCTGAGGTGGCACGAATTTTGTTGTTGTCTGCTGACAGGGCGTAGTTAGCCAATAAAACGGCAGCCAACGAAAAAGGAGATAAACAGATGGCCAGTTCAACGATAAGCGGCCCCGGATCGGGCATTGATACCCAATCCATCGTCAAAGCCTTGGTCGCTGCTGAAAAAGCACCCAAGCAAGCACAAATCACCAAGCAACAAACCACCACGACAATTCAACTGTCGGCGCTGGGCACGGTGAAGGGCGCGCTGGACTCTTATCGCACGGCCATCGACAAGCTCAAGGACCCGTCGAGTTTCAGTGGTATGGCAGGTTCAACCTCGGACGATAAAAAGTCCAAGGTCACCATTGATGCCACGGCATCCACCGGCAAATACAACCTGGTTGTGAATCAACTGGCGACAGCCTCGAAGGTCAGCAGCCCGGTATTCGCAGGCGGCAACTCAGCGGTGGTCAACACCAGTGATTCGGCCACCACGCTGACCATTTCGCAGTCGGG
This sequence comes from Pseudomonadota bacterium, assembly GCA_040385125.1. Classification (GTDB taxonomy): domain Bacteria; phylum Pseudomonadota; class Gammaproteobacteria; order Pseudomonadales; family Pseudomonadaceae; genus Aquipseudomonas. The sequence goes on from JAZKIA010000003.1 coordinate 90,059, forward strand.
TATCGACTATGACGTGAACGTGCCGGCCGGTGCGACGATGAAACAAGTGCGTGAGGCGATTAACACGCAGCTGCAGGGCAAGGGCATCAGTGCCAACGTGCTCAACGATGCCAGCGGTTCGCGGCTGGTGTTGACCTCGTCGACCATGGGTTCGGGCACAGAAATCACCCTGGGTGGCAATTCTGCGCTGTCTGAGGGCTACACCACGCTGGTGGAGCCCAAGAATGCCAAGTACACGATTGATGGTTTGGCGATGGAGTCGAGCAGCAACAAGGTCGACTCGGCAATCAGTGGTGTGACCCTGGAGTTTTTGGTCGACGGCGACGCCGCCTCGACCATCACCGTGGGTGCCAATACAGACACCCTGAAGACATCGGTGCAGGCGTTTGTCACAGCGTATAACGCGCTGATGACGTCGATTAACACCCAGACCAAAGTGACGGCCACCGGGGATGCCTCGACCACCACGTCGGGCGCGTTGACCGGTGATGCCTCCATGCGTCAGTTGGTGGCCGGCTTGCGCAGCGAACTGCTCAACGGCAGCGGCTCGAATGCGTTGATGGGGTTGTCGCAGATGGGTGTCAGCACTGACTCCAAAACCGGCCTGCTGACCCTCGATGACAAAGCCTGGAACAAAGCCGTGGCTGAGCCTAGCGGCGCCACCAATATCGCCAAGGTGTTTACGGGTGATACCGGCCTGATTGCGCGCATGACCAAAGCCACTGCGCCTTACGTTGGTACGACAGGCACCTTGGCTCAGCGTACGACGGACCTCAACACCAAGCTGACGGATCTGACCACTGAACAGGCGGATCTGGATCGCCGTATCGAGAGCTTGCAGGCGTCACTGTCGGCCAAGTACAACGCAATGGACGCCCTGGTAGCTCAGCTTAACGCCAGCAGTTCCAGCGTGATGACCACCCTGAACTCGCTGAACAACCCTCGCTCGGACTAATGGCCGGCGGTCGCTGAGCTCCGGCGCTAATGTGGCAGTCAGCCGGAGCCTGGCAGGTTAAAGTTTTGATCGTCACAGTCGAAACAGGTAACAAGTCCCACCTATTTTTGGCTGCCACCTGTTACGAGGTAGAAACATGAACCCGATGCGCGCCCTTCGTCAGTATCAGAAGGTTAATTCCCACGCTCAAATCTCCGAAGCCAGCCCACATCGTCTGATCCAGATGCTGATGGAAGGCGGTCTGGAGCGCATGGCCCAAGCCAAAGGTGCCATGGGTCGTGGTGACATCGCTCAGAAAGCCCTGTTGATCACCAAGACCATCGACATCATTACCGGCTTGCGCGCCGGGTTGCGTGAAGAAAATACCGATGACAAAGAGGCGCTGCGTCAGCTCGACAGCCTCTACGAGTACATGACCGTGCGCCTGACTTTGGCCAATGCGCAAAACGACCCTGAAATCATCGACGAAGTAGCTCGCCTGCTGATCACGGTTAAAAGTGGTTGGGATGAGATCGCACCACAATAAAATTCAAGGCCTGAGGAGTGCGTCATGAGCCAACTGCAACGAATTCAAGAAACCCGTGAAGCACTGATCGATGCCCTGGCTGAGCGTAATTGGGATGCCATTGGTCAGTTGGACTCGGCGTGCCGGGTGTGTGTCGAAAGTGTGCTGGATGAGAAGCCGGTCGACGAGGCGGTGCTGCGCGAAAATCTGGAGGGGTTGTTGGTGGTGTATCGCATGCTGCTGGAGGCTGCGACCGATGAGCGCCAGTTGCTCGTCGAGCAAATGGGGCAGATCAAGCAAGCAAAAAATGCCTCAAAGGTTTACCATCTCTTTGGTTAAGGCTTAAAAAAGATGTGGTTAATCGCGTTTTAAAGCGCCATAAATTTGACTATGCACGGTTTTTTGACTTAACTAGTGAAGTATTCTGATTTCAGTCGTCTTACATATCCAACAGGGTTAGGGCGACTAGTGTGCTTCAGCCAATCCGGAGCACTGAGCTGACTAGGGAAGTTGCTATTGCATGTGGCGTGAAACCAAAATTCTGCTGATCGATGACGATAGCGTCCGTTGCCGCGACCTGGCGGTGATTTTAAATTTCCTCGGCGAGGAAAATCTAGCCAGTGCCAGCCATCAATGGCAGCAGGCTGTCAGCTCGTTGTCATCCAGTCGCGAAGTCCTCTGTGTGCTTGTAGGCGCTGTGAGTACTGCAGGCGGTCTTTCTGGCTTGCTTAAGACACTCGCTGCGTGGGATGAGTTCCTGCCCATTATGCTTTTGGGTGATATTTCTTCAACTGACCTACCTGAAGACCAGCGCCGTCGCGTGCTGTCCAGCCTCGAAATGCCCCCCAGCTACAGCAAATTGCTTGATTCCCTGCACCGTGCGCAGGTGTATCGCGAGATGTACGATCACGCCCGCGAACGCGGCCGTCACCGTGAGCCCAACCTGTTCCGCAGCCTGGTCGGCACCAGTCGTGCGATTCAGCACGTGCGCCAGATGATGCAGCAAGTGGCCGACACCGATGCCAGTGTGTTGATCCTCGGTGAGTCCGGGACAGGCAAGGAAGTGGTCGCGCGTAATCTGCATTACCACTCCAAGCGCCGCGACGCGCCGTTTGTGCCAGTCAACTGTGGTGCGATCCCGGCTGAACTGCTCGAAAGCGAGCTGTTCGGGCATGAAAAGGGCGCTTTCACAGGTGCGATCACCAGCCGTGCGGGGCGCTTTGAGCTGGCCAACGGCGGTACGCTGTTTCTCGATGAAATTGGCGATATGCCGCTGCCGATGCAGGTCAAGTTGTTGCGCGTATTGCAGGAGCGCACGTTCGAACGGGTGGGCAGCAACAAGACCCAGAGCGCTGATGTGCGAATCATTGCCGCCACCCACAAAAACCTCGAAAGCATGATTGAAGTCGGCGCCTTCCGCGAAGACTTGTACTACCGCCTCAACGTATTCCCAATTGAAATGGCGCCCCTGCGCGAGCGGGTTGAAGACATTCCGTTGCTGATGAACGAGCTGATTTCGCGCATGGAGCACGAAAAGCGCGGGTCGATCCGCTTCAATTCGGGGGCGATCATGTCCCTGTGCCGTCACGCCTGGCCGGGCAATGTCCGTGAGCTGGCCAACCTGGTCGAGCGCATGGCGATCATGCACCCGTATGGCGTCATCGGCGTTGCCGAGTTGCCGAAGAAGTTCCGCTACGTGGACGAAGAAGACGAGCAACTGGTCGACAGTATGTTCAGCGACATGGAGGAGCGTGTAGCGATCAACAGCGCCACTCCAGACTTCACCGCGACCGCGATGCTGCCGCCCGAGGGCCTTGACCTCAAGGATTACCTGGGTGGTCTGGAGCAAGGTCTGATCCAGCAAGCGCTGGACGACGCCAATGGTATCGTGGCGCGCGCGGCAGAGCGCCTGCGCATCCGCCGCACGACCCTGGTTGAAAAAATGCGCAAGTACGGCATGAGCCGTCGTGAAGGGGAAGAACAGGCAGAAGATTGACGCCTGGCTTAAAGGTTAATCTGTAGGAGCGAGCTTGCTCGCGATTCAGGCGCCGCGTTCTATCTGATAAATCGGGCGATTTCATCGCGAGCAAGCTCGCTCCTACAGGGTTGGCGCTGTTCTGCAGAGATGGGCACGGGTATTGCTTCGTCTGGCTTAACGAACCGTTTTATGACGGTCAGCCAAGCGAGAACCCACCATGTCGCACGCCGCCCAACTGTCCTCGATCCCTGATCACTACAGCCTGCTAGAAGCTCGGGTCTCTGAGCTTAAAGGTGAGCTGGCGCTGGTCAGTGCGCAGCGCATGGCCGAGCTGGCGGAGAAGGAGCGGCTAGCCAATCGCTTGCAAAACCTCCTTGATCTGTTGCCTGGCGGGGTCATCGTGATTGATGACCGCGGACGGGTGCGCGAGGCCAATCCAGCGGCCAGCGAGTTGCTGGGGCTGCCGTTGGAAGGCGAGCTGTGGCGTCATGTGATTGCTCGCTGCTTTGCCCCTCGTGAAGACGACGGTCACGAGGTCTCGCTCAAGGACGGCCGTCGGTTGTCGATTGCCACCCGTTCGCTGGATGCCGAGCCGGGGCAGTTGGTGTTGCTCAACGACCTGACAGAAACCCGGCGTCTGCAAGACCAACTGGCCCGCCATGAGCGCCTGTCGTCACTGGGGCGCATGGTCGCCTCCCTGGCCCACCAGATTCGGACCCCGCTGTCGGCGGCCTTGATCTATGCCAGTCACTTGACCGATCAAGTGTTGCCGGTGGAAACCCAGCAGCGCTTTGCCGGGCGCCTGAAAGAGCGACTGCACGAGCTGGAGCACCAAGTGCGCGACATGCTGGTGTTTGCCCGAGGTGAGCTGCCGCTGACCGACCGGGTTAGCCCCAAGGATTTGATGCAGGCGCTGCAAGCGGCAGCACAAACCCACGTGCAGGACGTTGCCATCCGCTGGCAGTGCGATGTGTATGGCGGTCAACTGCTGTGCAATCGCGACACGCTGGTCGGCGCGCTGCTCAATTTGATCGAAAACGCCCTGCAAGCGGGGACGCCGCAGGTGCGGCTCAAGGTGCATCTGTACGCTCGCGACAACCAGTTGCGTTTATGCGTGAGTGACAGCGGCAGCGGCATCGAACCCAAGGTGCTGGCGCGTCTGGGGGAGCCATTTTTCACCACCAAGACCACCGGCACCGGGCTCGGGTTGGCGGTGGTCAATGCCGTGGTGCGGGCGCATCAGGGTCAACTGCGCTTACATTCGCGGCTGGGGCGCGGCACGTGTGCCGTGCTCAGCTTGCCGCTGATTGCAGACATGGCGGAGGCCAGCTGATGGCGATGAAAATCAAAGTGTTGTTGGTTGAAGACGACCGCGCCCTGCGCGAAGCCTTGGCCGACACCCTGTTGCTCGCCGGTCACGACTTTCATGCCGTGGCTTGTGCTGAAGAGGCGCTACAAGTGGTGGCGGTTGAGCCGTTCAGCCTGGTGATCAGTGACGTCAACATGCCGGGCATGGACGGCCATCAGTTGCTCAGCCGCTTGCGCGCGAGTCAGCCGCAATTGCCGGTGTTGCTGATGACTGCCCACGGCGCCGTTGAGCGCGCGGTAGATGCCATGCGCCAAGGCGCAGCGGATTATCTGGTCAAACCGTTTGAGCCCAAGGCCTTGCTCGACTTGGTAGCCCGCCATGCGCTGGGCAGTCTGGGTGTGGCTGACAGCCAGGGCCCGGTAGCGGTTGAGCCGGCCAGTGCGCAGTTGTTGGAGCTGGCGGCGCGGGTAGCGCGCAGTGATTCAACGGTGTTGATCTCTGGCGAGTCGGGCACCGGCAAAGAGGTGTTGGCGCGTTATATCCACCAACATTCGCACCGGGTTGATCAGCCGTTTGTGGCGATCAACTGCGCGGCAATCCCCGACAACATGCTCGAAGCCACTCTGTTTGGTCATGAAAAAGGTGCGTTCACTGGCGCCATTGCGGCGCAGGCGGGCAAGTTTGAGCAGGCGGACGGCGGCACCCTGTTGCTGGATGAGATTTCCGAAATGCCGCTGGGCTTGCAGGCCAAACTGCTGCGGGTACTGCAGGAGCGCGAAGTGGAGCGAGTGGGTGGGCGCAAGCCGATCGTGCTCGATATTCGTGTGGTCGCTACCACCAACCGCGACCTGGCGGGCGAAGTGGCGGCGGGGCGCTTCCGTGAAGACTTGTATTACCGGTTGTCGGTGTTCCCGTTGGCCTGGCGTCCGTTGCGTGAGCGTACCGCCGACATCCTGCCGTTGGCTGAACGGCTGCTGGCCAAATACATCAGCAAAATGAAACACACAGCGGTGCGTTTCTCGCCGCAGGCCAGGGCGTGCCTGATCGGCTACCCGTGGCCGGGCAACGTGCGCGAGTTGGACAATGCGATTCAGCGGGCACTGATCCTGCAGCATGGCGGGATGATCGAAGCGGCCGACTTTTGCCTGGCCGGGCCAGTGGCATGCGCGCCGCTGGCCCGGGCGCCAGACGAAACCAGTGAGTCGTCAGGTGCTCTGGGTGATGACCTGCGCCGCCGTGAGTTTCAGATGATCATCGACACCTTGCGCGCCGAGCGTGGCCGGCGCAAGGAAGCCTCTGAGCGCTTGGGCATCAGCCCGCGCACCCTGCGCTACAAGCTGGCGCAGATGCGTGATGCGGGGATGGATGTTGAAGCGTATTTGTTTGCTTCGAGCTAAGACCCTCACCCCAACCCTCTCCCGGAGGGAGAGGGAGCTGATTGGTGGTGTTTATCGATAGTCTGCGCCCTGAAATACAGGGCCGAATATGGATTCAAAACTTCACTGGCCGGGTGTTACAGATCCTCAATATCCCCCAGTCAGTCCCCTCTCCCTCTGGGAGAGGGTTAGGGTGAGGGTCTTTTGATTTTTCAGTCTGCGACGATTTGTAATGTTTAATCTGCGTAAATAGCGAAGAGCTGGCACCCTTGTTGCTACATCACTGTTAACGGTATGAAAGTGTCAAAAAAATGCGGGTCGTCGGAGGCAGTTGTCCATGAGCCAAGGTATTGAATTTAATCGATTGATGTTGGACATGCGGGCCATGCAAATGGACGCGATGGCCCAGCCGAAGTCGGCTGTGCAAGTTCCCGAAGCGGGTGCCAGCAGCTTCTCCGACATGCTCGGCAATGCGATCAACAAGGTCAGCGAAACACAGCAGGCGTCGAGCCAGCTGTCGACGGCGTTCGAGATCGGTAAAAGCGGGGTTGATCTGACCGATGTGATGATCGCATCGCAAAAAGCCAGTGTTTCCTTTCAGGCATTGACCCAAGTGCGTAACAAACTGGTTCAGGCGTACCAAGACATCATGCAGATGCCGGTTTAAGGGCGATATTAAGTCATGGCAGATGCACTCCCGGATAACGCTCCGGCCAACCCAGGCCCTGGCGGCGCAAAACCGCTGTTCGGCTTGTCCTTTCTGGATAATCTGGCCGGGATGACCATGTTGCGTCAGGTCGGCCTCATGGTCGGTCTGGCTGCGAGCGTGGCGATTGGTTTCGCTGTGGTCTTGTGGTCGCAACAGCCCGATTACCGGCCGTTGTACGGCAGCCTGGCCGGTATGGACGCCAAGCAGGTGATGGACACCCTGGCCACCGCCGATATTGCCTACACCGTTGAGCCCAACTCGGGCGCCTTGCTGGTCAAGGCCGATGACGTGGCCCGCGCACGCCTCAAGCTGGCCGCCGCCGGGGTCACGCCGACTGACAGCAACATCGGTTTTGAAATCCTCGATAAAGATCAGGGGCTGGGCACCAGCCAGTTTATGGAAGCCACGCGTTATCGCCGTGGTCTGGAAGGCGAGCTGGCGCGCACCATTTCCAGCCTCAACAACGTCAAGGGCGCTCGGGTTCACCTCGCGATCCCGAAAAGCTCCGTGTTTGTGCGCGACGAACGCCGCCCCAGCGCCTCGGTGCTGGTTGAGCTGTACGCCGGGCGTTCACTGGAGCCGGGCCAGGTGCTGGCGATTGTCAATCTGGTGGCCACCAGCGTGCCGGAGTTGAGCAAGTCGCAGATCACCGTGGTCGACCAGAAAGGCAATTTGCTCTCGGATCAGGCGGAAAACTCCGCACTGACCATGGCCGGCAAGCAATTCGACTACAGCCGCCGCATGGAAAGCATGCTCACCCAGCGTGTGCACAACATTCTGCAGCCGGTGCTGGGCAATGACCGCTACAAGGCCGAAGTCTCGGCCGATGTGGATTTCAGTGCGGTGGAGTCCACCTCCGAACAGTTCAACCCCGATCAGCCGGCCCTGCGCAGCGAGCAGTCGACCAGCGAGCAACGCACTGCCAGCAATGGCCCGCAAGGCGTACCGGGGGCATTGAGCAATCAGCCACCGAGCCCGGCGACCGCCCCACAGCAAGCCGGGCAGGGCGCAGCCGCCGCAGGCATGATCCAGCCGGGTCAGCCCTTGCTCGATGCCAACGGCCAACAAATCATGGACCCGGTTACTGGTCAGCCGATGCTGGCCCCGTACCCGGCCGACAAGCGTTCGCAATCGACCCGCAACTTTGAGCTGGACCGCTCCATCAGCCACACCAAGCAGCAACAGGGTCGAGTCAATCGCCTGTCGGTGGCGGTGGTAATCGATGATCAGGTCAACATCAACCCGGCCAGCGGTGAAATCACCCGCGCACCGTGGAGCACAGATCAACTGGCGCGCTTTACCCGTTTGGTGCAGGACGCCGTTGGTTTTGACGCCAGTCGCGGTGACAGCGTCAGCGTGATCAACGTGCCGTTCTCGGTCGAACGCGGTGAAGTGATTGCCGAGATCCCGTTTTATTCGCAGCCCTGGTTCTGGGATGTGGTCAAGCAAGTGCTGGGCGTGCTGTTTATCCTGGTGCTGGTGTTTGGTGTGCTGCGCCCGGTGCTCAACAACATCAGCGGGCAGGGCCGCAACAAAGAAATGGCAGGGCTTGGCAACGACGCCGAAATGGGCGGCCTGGGCGGTCTGGATGGCGAGTTGGCCAACGACCGGGTCAGCCTCGGCGGCCCGCAAAGTATTCTGCTGCCTAGCCCAAGCGAAGGCTATGACGCGCAGTTGAACGCAATCAAGAGTCTGGTAGCAGAAGACCCGGGCCGCGTGGCTCAGGTCGTGAAAGAGTGGATCAACGCTGATGAGTGACAACCGAGCTGCTGCGAACCTCAAGCTGAGCCGAGTCGACAAAGCGGCGATTTTGCTGCTGTCGCTCGGTGAAACCGATGCGGCCCAAGTGCTGCGGCACATGGGGCCCAAAGAAGTTCAGCGGGTCGGCGTGGCGATGGCGCAAATGCGTAACGTACACCGTGAGCAGGTTGAGCAGGTGATGAGCGAGTTCGTCGAAATCGTCGGCGACCAGACCAGCCTCGGCGTGGGCTCGGACGGCTATATCCGCAAAATGCTCACCCAGGCCCTGGGCGAAGACAAGGCCAACGGCCTGATTGACCGCATTCTGCTGGGCGGCAACACCAGCGGCCTCGACAGCCTTAAATGGATGGAGCCGCGTGCGGTGGCGGATGTGATTCGCTTCGAGCACCCGCAAATTCAAGCCATCGTAGTGGCCTACCTCGACCCGGATCAGGCCGGTGAAGTGCTTGGCCACTTTGATCACAAGGCGCGGCTGGACATCATCCTGCGCGTTTCGTCGCTCAACACCGTACAACCGGCGGCGCTTAAAGAACTGAACCAGATTCTTGAGAAGCAGTTCTCCGGCAACTCCAACGCAGCGCGTACCTCGCTGGGCGGGATCAAGCGCGCGGCCGACATCATGAACTTCCTCGACAGCTCGATGGAAGGCCAACTGATGGACTCGATTCGTGAAGTTGACGAAGACCTGTCCGGCCAGATCGAAGACCTGATGTTCGTGTTCAACAACCTTGCGGATGTCGACGACCGCGGAATTCAAGCCTTGCTGCGCGAAGTGTCTTCGGACGTGCTGGTGCTGGCGCTCAAGGGCTCCGACGAAAACGTGCAGGAAAAAATCTTCAAAAACATGTCCAAGCGTGCCGCCGAATTGCTGCGTGACGACCTGGAAGCCAAAGGCCCGGTGCGCGTCAGCGATGTCGAAACCGCGCAGAAAGAAATCCTCACCATTGCCCGCCGTATGGCCGAAGCCGGAGAAATCGTTCTCGGTGGGAAGGGCGGCGAAGAGATGATCTAAGTGAGCAATGGTGAGTCGCCTGGAGATGTGATCCGCGCCAAGGATGTCGGTGCCTTCGACGTATGGGGGCTGCCCAGCTTTGATCCGTGGAGTGAAACACCTGAGCCTGAGCCCGAGCCGGTAGAAGAACCGCCGGTCGAGATGGAAGAAGTGCCGCCGGTCGAGATGGAAGAAGTGCCGCTGGAAGAAGTCCAGCCCCTGACTCTTGAAGAGCTCGAAAGCATTCGTCAGGAGGCTTACAACGAAGGCTTTGCCACGGGCGAAAAGGAAGGTTTTCACAGCACCCAGCTCAAGGTGCGCCAGGAAGCCGAAGTGGCCCTGAGCGCCAAAGTTGCCAGCCTTGAACGCCTGATGAGCAGCTTGTTGGCGCCGCTGGCCGAGCAGGACATGCAGCTGGAAAAAGCCATGGTCGGGCTGGTTGAGCACATGACCCGACAAGTGATTCAGCGCGAGCTGAAAACCGACTCGACGCACATCGTGCAGGTACTGCGCGAGGGGCTCAAACTGCTGCCGATGGGCGCCGAAAATATTCGGCTGTTCATCAATCCGCAGGATTTCGATCAAATCAAAGCCCTGCGCGATCGCCACGACGAGCACTGGCGGATTACCGAAGACGACAGTCTGTTGCCCGGTGGTTGCCGAATTGAAACCGAACACAGTCGGATCGATGCCAGCATCGAAACCCGGATCAAGTTGGCCATGAACCAGTTGTTCGACCAACTGCACGAACAGTCTCTGCACCCGGCAGCGGCGGATCTGGACATTGATCTGGATCTGCCTGATGCACCTTAAGCGCACCAGCTTTGCCAAGCGCCTGGGCGCCTATGCCCCGGCGGTGTCGTTGGCTGCGCAGCCGGTGGTCGAAGGTCGTCTGTTGCGCATGGTCGGTCTGACCCTCGAAGCCGAGGGCCTGCGCGCCGCCATGGGCAGCCGCTGCCTGGTGATCAACGACGACAGCTTCCACCCGGTAGAAGTCGAAGCCGAAGTAATGGGTTTTTCCGGCAGCAAAATCTTTCTGATGCCGGTGGGCAGCGTGGCCGGGATCGCGCCAGGGGCGCGGGTAGTGCCCTTGGCCGATACCGGGCGCTTGCCGATGGGCATGAGTATGCTCGGTCGGGTACTGGATGGTGCCGGTCGGGCGCTGGACGGCAAGGGCGGGATGAAGGCTGAAGACTGGGTGCCGATGGACGGCCCGACCATCAACCCGCTCAAGCGCGACCCCATCAGCGTGCCGTTGGACGTGGGTATTCGCAGTATCAACGGGCTTTTGACGGTTGGCCGTGGCCAGCGTCTGGGGCTGTTTGCCGGTACTGGCGTCGGTAAAAGTGTGCTGCTGGGCATGATGACTCGCTTCACCGAAGCCGACATTATCGTGGTTGGCCTGATCGGCGAGCGGGGCCGCGAGGTCAAGGAGTTCATTGAGCACAGCCTTGGCGCCGAGGGCCTCAAACGCTCGGTGGTGGTGGCATCGCCTGCCGATGACGCGCCGCTGATGCGGTTGCGCGCTGCCATGTACTGCACACGGATTGCCGAATATTTTCGCGACAAGGGCAAAAATGTCCTGCTGCTGATGGACTCGCTGACCCGATTCGCCCAGGCCCAGCGGGAAATCGCCTTGGCCATTGGCGAGCCGCCGGCGACCAAGGGTTATCCGCCCTCGGTCTTCGCCAAGCTGCCCAAGTTGGTGGAGCGCGCGGGTAATGCCGAGGCCGGGGGTGGCTCGATCACCGCGTTTTACACCGTCCTGTCTGAAGGCGATGACCAGCAAGACCCGATTGCCGACTCGGCGCGGGGCGTGCTTGATGGCCACATTGTATTGTCCCGGCGCTTGGCCGAAGAGGGCCATTACCCGGCCATCGACATCGAAGCGTCCATCAGCCGGGTGATGCCGTCGGTGGTCAGTCCAGAACATATGCGCCGTGCCCAGCAGTTCAAACAGTTGTGGTCGCGCTTCCAGCAAGCGCGGGACTTGATCAGCGTCGGCGCCTACGTGGCGGGTGGCGACCGTGAAACCGACACCGCGATTGCCTTGCAACCGGCGATGGTGGCGTACCTGCGTCAGGGCCTGAACGACAATATCAGCATGGCCGAGAGTGGCGGCCATCTGGGTTCGCTCTTCGCTCCGGCAGAGGGCGGTTAAGCGACCATGGCCAGCGGAGGAAGGGCGGCGCGTCTGGCGCCAGTGGTCGACATGGCTGAAAAGACCGAAAAAGCGGCTGCCCAGCGCTTGGGCCACTTTCAGGGCCAGGTCAACTTGGCCAACAGCAAATTGGGCGACCTCGAAAACTTCCGTGGCGAGTACCAGGCGCAATGGGTCGAGCGCGGCAGCCAAGGCGTGACGGGGCAATGGTTGCGCAACTACCAGTACTTTCTCAACCAGCTCGAAACCGCCGTTGGCCAACAGCGCCAAAGTCTGGTGTGGCACGAAAATAACCTCAATAAAGCCCGTGAAACCTGGCAGCAGGCCTATGCTCGAGTCGAGGGGCTGCGCAAGTTGGTCCAGCGCTACGCTGACGAAGCCCGCAAATTGGACGATAAGCGCGAGCAAAAACTGATGGACGAACTGTCCCAGCGCTTGGTGCGTGACGACGTTTAATCGGTAGGCGCGAGCTTGCTCGCGATGCAGGCAATCAGGGGCAGGTTTCTGATATGCGCGCTGGCCAGGCACCCAGCCCTCTGTAGGAGCGAGCTTGAAGTGGCCTAATGATTTTGGACACCTCAATCGGG
>JAZKIA010000004.1:0-5049 GCA_040385125.1 Pseudomonadota bacterium
CGCTGGGGATCGGGTCGTTGTGATTGACTGTTCGGTGATGCACCAGCGACTGCGCGGCGCTGACAAACGTGGCATCGCCAGCACGAGGGGCGCCGTAGGTGTAGAGCAGGACGTCGTAGTCAAAACCACGCCTGCAGCGCAGAATTTGAGAAAGAATTAACGCGATTGCGCCGCCAAGGCTGTGACCGCAGACCAGGATTTTTTGTCCGTCGTGGAATTTGTCGAGGTAAGCCGTGGCAAAGTCATAAGCCTGTGTGGCGGCTTCATAAAAACCACGGTGCACTTTGCCCTCTCCTTCCTCAAAAGGCACTTGAAGGGCATCAGCATCGCGCAAAAAATCCGCCCCGGCGCTGGTGCCGCGAATGGCGATCAAAACAACCTCATCGTTATGGGTGACAAAGGCCTGGGTATCAGTGCCTTCGGCCCCTTCCTTGGTATCGTCAAGAAAATGAATGTTGGCCGGGTTCTCCTGGTCTGGCCCTAGCAGAGGGTTATTGACCGGGTATAACACCGGATCAAAGGGCACGATCTCCAGGCGTCTGGAGTACGGCACCTCTTCATACAACGGGTAATAAGGCTCGGTTTGCTCGGGGTTGACCTGCCAGTTTTCCTTGAACGTGGCGAGCTTGTCGCCAAACCAGTTACCCACACTCGGTTCCTGCGTAAAGCTGACCGTTGGCGTGGTGACAGGTTGCTCGTCAGGGTCCTGACCAAAAGGGCAATAGCTCAACGTCGCCATCAAGGCCAACTGATACAGGTTAAGCGCGCAAAAGGCTGGATCGGGCGACAGCATGGGCCGCAAAGCACGTAGCGGGCGAACTTCCAGTACGGTATGGCGCTCAGGTGCCAGACACACACCCAATTCGCCACGCGGCCACATCATGCGACGAACACCCACATCCAGTGGAAAGTGCCGTGAAACTTTCGGCGGCAAGTGCGAAACATGCTTAACCAAGTGCCGAACTTCAACCTGATAGTATTCGTCTTTGGCGTTGGTGGGAGTCGGTTTGTTTTCAGTTCGTGAGCCGTCTTTATTTGCGTATCGGGTGTGTTCAGCCCTGACTTGAAGCGCGGTAATCTTAAGGGGATAGTGTTCACGCGTTAAAAGGTCAAAATAGTAATCTTTTACGCCCTGATACAGAGACATCATCGTCAGTGCAATGGACCCCGCACAGTGGTTCCTGACGCGCCCCACTCCAGCCGAATCCAAAAAACCGCTATACTCCAATCCCTCATGATCAACAACCTCATAGGCCAATCCCGCGTAAGGCGCCCCCGAACCGAACTCATCTACCAATTGAAAACTGGTATGTTTACCTTGCGCAGGGCACGAGAACATCCGACCTTTTAAATTAATATTTTTAGAACTGTTAGGCTTATTCATTTATCAATTCCTTTATTCTGTACAGCCAGGATAAATAGTACACTGAGTTTCATCAGGCATTATAAAACTGCTAAAGTCCTTATCATTGCCTCTACAGAAGCCATACTGATCCTCAAAGCCTTTCCCCATGCAGCGCTTCCAACCACCAGGTACTTTCACCCAAGTTTCTCGCTTATAGGGTCTTTCTTCCTCCAATAATTTTATTTTCATCTTCACCGTTTTACCCGGCAGTTGATCAAGGGTATAACCGGCGACAGGACGACCGCGAGTTAACGCTCCCTTGGCATCCGTGTCTTTGCAATCAAGAATTTTCACTATTCGCCGCCGTGACCCCGATGTACGAAACAGCCACTGGCATTGCCCATAAAAAGTGCTTTCGCCAGCGTTGTTAAAATCCTCTATATATTCAAGTGGCAGCTCTTCGCGAACAGCCAAACCTGCTCTGTCCATCCCGAAGTCGCCCCGATCAGTGCCGTAAGTGGCGTAAATTTGCAGGCGTAAATGGCTAATCACCAACGGGCAGCCACTTACCGTGCGATAGAGCTCTATCGTCGAATCCGGTTTGTAATCCTTGCGCCAATGCCGATTAAATCCGACCCATGTGTTCTTGCCTCCGGGCACCCTGCACGTCTCACCCTTGGCCGGGATATAAACAGCAGAAGCACGGTAATAAAAATTCGGAGGCAACTCGGCAGTAAAGGTGAACGTCTCTGACTTGCCCGACGAACAGCCCGTACTACCAAGCGCACAACAAAATATCGCCAGAGCATTAAGTAATCTATTCACTAACAGAACCCCTTATTCCGTACAGCCCGGATAAATAGTGCACTGCTTGCCGTCGGGCATCATAAAACTGCTAAAGTTATTATAATTACCCCTACAAAAGGCGTACTGATCTTCAAAACCTTTCCCCATGCAGCGTTTCCAACCACCAGGCACCTTCACCCAAGTTTCTCGCTTATAGGGTCTTTCTTCCTCCAATAACTTTATTTTCATCTTCACCGTTTTGCCCGGTAGTTGATCCAGCGTATAACCAGCGACAGGACGACCGCGAGTTAATACCCCCTCGGCATTGGTATCTTTACAATCAAGAATTTTTCTAAGAACACGAGTTTTACCCGACGTACGAAACAACCACTGGCATTGCCCATAAAAAGTGCTTACGCCGGCGTCGTCAAAATGTTCTTTATATTCAACAGGCAGTTCTTCACGAATGGCCACCCCGGCGCTATCCCCTCCCTGATCACTCCAGCCCGCCCCATAAACAGCATTAATATCCAGCCTGATATGGCTAATCACCAACGGACAACCACCAACAGTTCGATAAAGCGCTATCTTCGAATCAGGTTTGTACTCCTTGCGCCAATGTCGATTAAATCCAACCCATGTATTCTTGCCTCCAGGCACCGTACAGGTCTCACCCTTGGCCGGGATATAAACAGCAGAAGCACGGTAATAAACATTCGGAGGCAACTCGGCGGTAAAGGTAAACGTCTCTGACTTGCCAAGCGAACAGCCCGCCAACCAAGCACTGCCGACAGCTAGTGCAAAGCCCTTTAATACGCCCCTCACAAAACACCCTCGCCTTGCCAGAATGCCGCCATCTGGCTAACCCTTTCGAAGTGCATGTGAGGCGTTTCATTGGGCTGCGGGTCCCACGCTGCAGGGAGCGCGAAGTGGGGGAATTGCAGGCTGTGTACCACTAGAAACTGCAGTTGCTCTTGCTCCAGCCACCCCCACTGTTCGGCCTGTGCCCATTGGGCGTGCAACCACGCAACAGGCCGTCGATGCCTGGCCAATCGCAGAAGAACGTCGTAATGGTTGTCCAGTAAATAACGATGGGCATTGCTTACAAGGATTGGCTCGCGGTGACGGCGCGGCGCGGGTACCTGCAACCATTCAGGCTCATCAGGCAACGGGTATTCGCCCGGCGCCGGGTTGTCGATGACGGCCCAGTGTTCGCCCTGCCAGTAGCACAGGCTTATAGCTGGGCCCAGGTAGGGAGCGAATGCGTCTGGCGCGAGATGCTCGAGCACACGGCTCAGCACTCGATTGTCGTGAAAACGGTACAGCGCCTGATTGGGCCGTGTACCGATCAAAAAGCGCTCGCGCCAATGCTGCAGTAACGCTGGCAAATCACCTTGAGCAATACTGGCCAACCAGCCCCAGTTGCGCTCGGGTGCGTCCAGCAGTGCGTTCAGATGTTCGGTGTCAGCCCTGTCGATCAAAATCAGGTACGGCCCGGCATTGGCCAATTTGGCCACCGGCGTTTGGCTGTAGACGCTGGCATAGCGGTCGAGCGGTCGAGCGGTCGACCATTGAGCAGCGTCTGCCGGATCTCTATCTCGCCCAGCGAGTCCAGAATCAGACACAGTTCATGGCCTTGACGGTGTTGCTCGTCCATCCATTGGCGGGGTGATACAGGGCTCATCACAGCACTCCTTCAGGCAAGCACACGCCGTTTTCACAGGCCTCGCACAGCGGGCAAAAATCCATGCCCGGACCGCGTGGCAAGTTCATCAGTGGCGGCTGATAAATAGCGAGGTCTGCAGGCAAGGTTTGTGGCGCAAGCAAGCGCTCGGATTCGCCCGGCAACAACGGACTCGCCGGCGTCCCTGGCACCGGCGCGCCGCCGAGCACAATCGGGCTGCTGCTGAAAATACCCGCCGCGCTGATCACGATGTGTTGCCCGCCGGCCATCAGAGTGATGCTGGCACCAGCGTCGAGTACCACCCGAGTGCCGGCCTTGAGGTGGACTTCCAGCCCGGCTTCGGCCACCAGCGCCTCGCCAACGCAGATGTGGCTGCTGGCAGCGACTTGCAGGTGATCGCTGGACTTGAGTTGCACCTTGCGGTCGAGGCTGACGGTGCGCTGATCTTCGGCTTCGAGCACCGTCACGCTGTTGCCGGTAATGTTGGCCTGGTACTCGCCATCCACTTGTAAGCGGCTGTCGTTTTCGACGTGTTGCTCCAGGTCGCGCTGGGCGTGGAGGTAGATCAGTTCCTGACCTTTGCGGTCTTCGATGCGCAGTTCGTTGTAGCCGCCACCACCCGGTGTGCTGCGGCTGCGAAATACGCTTTGGGTTTTGTTCGCGGGCAGCGCGATGGGCGCCGGGTTGAGGCTGTTGACCAGGCAACCAGAGATGATCGGCTTGTCCGGATCGCCGTCCAGATAGGTCACCAGCACTTCCATCCCGACGCGCGGAATGGTCACGCTGCCATAGCTATCCCCGGCCCAGCTTGATGACACGCGCACCCAGCAACTGCTTTGATCGTCGGTGATCCCGCTGCGATCCCAATTAAATAAAATACAAACCCTGCCAAATGCATCGCAATGGATTTCTTCGCCCACAGGCCCGGTTACACGGGCGGTCTGGCTGCCAAGAATCCGCGGTTTGGCGAAAACCTGCTGCGGGCGGTAGGTCACTTCTTCCGGGGTGACGTGAAAGGTGTTGCGGTAACCCTGAGTAAAGCCGTCCGGGGCTGTCATCTGTTGGCTGTGGCCTTGTTCTTCCAGCACTTGCGGTTGCTTGCCCCGGTGGTGAACCTGAGTCAGCAGCCAGCGAGTATTCCACGCCGCATTCGGATGCTCGCTGATCGTCAGAAAGTGGCCGCTGCTCAGGGTTGGCTGGTCGCTGTCGCCTTGGGCCTGGCGATAGCCGGTTT
>JAZKIA010000005.1:0-39340 GCA_040385125.1 Pseudomonadota bacterium
CAGAGGAATTGAGGCGTTCACACATCTGTAGGAGCGAGCTTGCTCGCGATCAAGGGGTCGCGGTATGCCTGCAAAAACACGGTGATGCCATCGCGAGCAAGCTCGACTCCTACAGAGGACCTGAGCGATCCAGCCACTCGGTATGCCTGCAAAAACGCGGTGATGCCATCGCGAGCAAGCTCGACTCCTACAGGGGATCTGAGCAATCCAGCCCCCCACCTCACGCCTGCTGCAAGTACCAGCGCCAATCCTGCTCCCCGACCTCGCCCATAAACTGTCGGTACTCGGCGTTTTTCACCGCCAGGTACACTTTCAAAAACTCGGACCCAAACGCTTCTTTTGCCCACTCAGAGCCTTCCAGCGCGCGCAAAGTGGTCAGCCAGTCAGTAGGCAGCATTTCTGTGGCCTGGGCGTAGCCATTACCTTCAATCGGCGCCCCCGGATCAAGCTGTTCACGAATGCCACGATGAATCCCGGCCAAAATCGCCGCAGCGGCCAGATACGGGTTGGCATCCGCACCACAAATACGGTGTTCGATATGCCGCGAAAACGCCGGGCCACCCGGCACCCGCAAGCTCACCGTGCGATTGTCCACGCCCCAAGTCGCGGCCAGCGGTGCATAGCTGTTGCTCTGAAAGCGACGGTAGGAGTTGGCATTCGGGCAAAACATCAACAACGAATCGAGCAACGTAGCGAGCATCCCGCCCACCGCTTGCCTGAGCAGTGGCGTGCCATCCGGCGCCTCGCTGGCGAACAGATTGTTGCCGTCCTTATCGGCCAGGCTGACATGCATATGCATGCCGGTGCCGGCCAAATCATCAAACGGCTTGGCCATAAAGCAGGCAACCATCCCGTGTTTGTGCGCCACGCCCTTGACCAACCGCTTGTAACGCACCGCTTCGTCCATCGCCTGCAACGCGTCGCTGCGGTGCTCAAGGGTAATTTCCACCTGCCCTGGCGCGTATTCGGAAATCGCCGTGCGGGCGGGAATACCTTGCAACTTGCAGGCGCTGTACAGATCCGCCAAAAACGGTTCGATTTGCTCCAGCTCGCGCAGACCGTAGACCTGAGTTGCCCGAGGACGCTGACCATCGGCATCGCGCGCCGGCTGCGGTCGGCCGTTGCTGTCGCGCTGCTGATCGAGCAAATAAAACTCCAGCTCTGCCGCCATGACCGGGTAATACCCGTCAGCCTTGAGCCCATCGATTACCTTGGCCAACAAATGCCGGGGGTCCGCCACGGTCGCAGGCATGCCCTGCTGCGGGTGCATGCTGACTTGCACCGCCGCCATCGGCATCAAACGCCACGGCATACGCTGCAAACTGCCGCTGATGGGATACGCCCGGCAGTCAATATCACCCACGTCCCACACCAACCCGGTGTTTTCCACATCATCGCCATTAATGCTCAGCCCCAAAATCGTGCTCGGTAATGGCCGGCCGCTTTCATACACCGCCAGCAACTCGTCACGGTGTAACAACTTGCCTCGGGGCACGCCATTGTTATCGAGGATAAACAGCTCAAACATCTCGACATCCGGGTTCAATTCCAGAAAATCCAGGGCTTCTTGCAGCGGGGCAAACGGGGTGATGGCACTCATGGGGAACACTCGCAAATTCGTATCAGACAGGCGCACAGGCGCTCAAGGTTTAATAGAAAAAACGAGAATCCGGTGGGCGCGCATGGCGGCAGTGATACAAGGCCCAGAAAGCCAGTTTTGAAGGGAGGGCACAGAGATCGGGGGCACACAGGACAGAAAATCGACAAGGCACCAAGCCCGGCGACAACCTGCGAACAACCCTGCTTAGCTGCACAAAGCCCATACCCACAACCGCAATCAACAAAGAACCCGCAGCCTCACACGGTAGACCATGTTTGTTAAATGCAGCGTTTTAAACCTTTAGGCATGGGCTGGGTAAACATTAAATGCCCGCAAGAAAGAGGTGTGGGAGCCTGGGTTGCCAGCGATGGCATCACTGCGATTTAAGCTGCTACACCGAGTCGCCCGCATCGCTGGCAAGCCAGACTCCCACAGGTTTTGCACCGCTCTCTTGTGGAGTAGTAAATCATTCACGTTTATAGGGCACGGCAAAACCATGAGCGAGCACGCAAACCAGTAAAATTTACGCCCGAGATTAAATTACTCTCCATGTTATTTAACACGTCACTCACACCCAATAACAACCCGCACATTAACTTTTATACCGCGCCAACCAACACACCTTCTTCTTGGCACCCGGCATTGAAAACACATAGGCAAGTACTATGAAAAATGAAAACCACTGCATTGCCAAATTATTGTAAACACCTACAAAAGGAATCTGGCCAGTCTTGGCAAAATCAACATGAAGCACTATAAAAAAACAATTGTAGCCCGCCACCAGCAGAAACCTTGCGAGGCTGATCCCGCCTCCAGACCAAGCGAACCTTACCCAAAAAGACGGGAGATAAAACAACACGCTTAAAAAAACAAACCCTGTGTAGAGTAGGAAATCATTCACGCTCATTGCCCCACTGCTCGCGGATACTTTTTACCGTTATCCCATCCGAGGCCAAACCCACAGCCGTGCCGCCCACCGTTGCTGTTTGATAGCCACGCAGATAATCCGCTCGAACATACCTGAATAACCGCCACGCTTCAGGTTTTAAAACCAACCGCCCAGCACCAAAGACAGACCCTGCCAAGTCCGCCACTCCATACGCAATATTACCTTCACGCTCCGTGCCTCCACTAACAATGGCTACTGCGTGATAGACCTTTCTAATCGGCCCTTGAGCATCTGAATGTCCCGCCCATAAATTACGACCATTCTCGTAAATATTATTGCCGCCATGCAGTATCAATGGAGCCCCAAAACCAAAGCACAACGCACCCGCCGACACATAACAGACGCCACCCCCTGTTGCGACCTGTAACCCACCAGCGGCCATCCCCACTCCCAAAAGAGCCTTATCCAACAGTGTGTGGCTCACCAACCCATTCTGTTCTTTCTTTATATCTTCCAACCCTTGCTCAAGGCTTTTTTTACCGTGCTGAACATCCTTGACAAGACCCCGGGCGTAATACGCAATTTCCCTGTTAAATTGCAGGCGCAAGGTCGCATCTTTAATCCGTTGCACGCTAACGGTGCAGGCCTGATTAGCCAGATAACTGGCTGCTTGATTAAGTTGCCGCAACCCATCTTCGACTAATGGTTTTTGTGGACTAACAGACTTCATTTATCTTCGTCCCAGCTGCTGTAGCCGCTTGCGCCAGCAAGGCAGTAGACTTATCGATATTTTTGACAATAGAGATGGGTTGATGAGTCGCGCGATCGAGGTTGCCGATATTCAACAGCGTGTGGGTAAAAGACAGCACCATGATTTCATCACGGTGGTCAGTCTGACACTTATTGCCTATGGACTCCTGAGTTGAACAGCCCGCTGAGATCAAACCCTGGGTTTTGCCCGTAATGCTCATATAACCGTGACTCGCCATTGCTACTACTCCTGAGCTCAAAGACCGCAGGCTAGTTAAGCGATATCAGTTTTTATGTAGGACGCATCCCGTCCCACCTGCCTTTATTCTTGTTCGCACAGCCAAAACCTTGCAAACCTCAAGGTTGCGGTCTGTCGCCCCGCTCACGTAGCATACGTTTCATATACATTTCATATCGGATAGCCGCATGGGCATCGTAAAGATTTCAGACCACCTGCATGAAAACCTGCGGGTTGCCAGCAACGCACTGAGTCGCTCGATCAACGCACAGGCCGAGCACTGGATGCGCATCGGCATGTTGACCGAGCTGCACCCCAACCTGGACCACAACCAGATCTGCCGCGTGCTGATTGGTGCCGAACTGGCAGGTGGCCTTGATTTGAAACAACTGTGTGAGCGCGCCACCGTCGCGCAGGACGCGCAAACTGCATCGGGAGTTAACCCATGAGATCCAGTGTCGTCATCAACAGCCCTGCGCAAATCGCCCAGTCCAAGGTCGCGGGCATGCTGGCCGCTGAAGTACTGGCCATGATCACCCCGCACGTAAAGGCCGGCGTCACCACCGACCAACTCGATCAGATCTGCCACGACTACATCGTCAATGTACAAAAGGCCATCCCCGGCAACGTCGGCTATCACGGCTTCCCCAAAACCGTGTGTGCGTCGGTCAATGAAGTGGTGTGCCATGGCATTCCGTCGGGCCGGGTTCTGCAGGATGGCGACATCGTCAACATCGACATCGCCGTGGTCAAGGATGGTTGGTATGGCGACACCAGCCGCATGTACTTCGTCGGCGAGCCCAGCCCGCAAGCGCGGCACTTGGTAAAAACCACCTACGACGCCATGTGCGCCGGCATTCGCGTGGTTCGCCCCGGCGCGACGCTGGGAGACATTGGCCATGCCATTCAAACGGTTGCCGAACAACAAGGCTATAGCGTGGTGCGCGAGTACTGCGGCCACGGCATCGGCAAGGTCTACCACGATGAGCCGCAAGTCCTGCACTACGGCTACCCCGGCCAGGGCCTGAAACTCAAAACCGGCATGATCTTCACCATCGAACCCATGCTCAACGCCGGCAAGCGCCACGTAAAAACACTTGCCGACGAATGGACAGTAGTCACCAAAGACCTGTCATTGTCCGCCCAGTGGGAACACATGGTGGCCGTAACGGAAACCG
Source organism: Pseudomonadota bacterium (assembly GCA_040385125.1). Classification (GTDB taxonomy): domain Bacteria; phylum Pseudomonadota; class Gammaproteobacteria; order Pseudomonadales; family Pseudomonadaceae; genus Aquipseudomonas. The sequence continues at coordinate 4,656 of JAZKIA010000005.1, forward strand.
GCTTCGAAGTGCTCAGCCCTTGGCCTGACCGTGTGGAAGAGTACCCGGCGCTTAGCTGAGAGCGTACCTCTCGACGCAGCAGGCAGCCTCTGTAGGAGCGAGCTTGCTCGCGATGCAGACGCTGCGGTCAACCAGGTACACCGCAGCGATACCATCACGAGCAGGCTCGCCCCACACGTGAGGTCCATATTTGCCACGACAGCCCCACCGCCATAGCAGGTTTTCAAAAGACGGCCCCTTAAACGCACTGATTTCGAAAAAAAACCCACCCTCGGCTCACACCCGCGAGTGGCTTTTTGACACCGTTTGCAACCCCTTGAAATTCCTTAAACCCTGACAAGCCGCCTCCTTTTAAAGCCTCGGATTCCCCCATAAAAAGCAAGACTCGCCCTACAGACAAGAACGTTTCTTCATTGACGCTTAGGCCGCGCAACGATTAACCTCCCGCCCTAGAACATGGAAGACTATCGAATACCCGACTACCGCGCGGGGTTCTGGCATTTCCTGAAAATGAATTTCCCGGCGCGCTCAGGCGTGCTGCTTCGATTTGCGGTAAATATCTTGAAGCCTCGTTCCTCGTTCCAGATTCAAAAATCGGTCATCTTCGCCCTGATGCTGCGCGAAGCTCGAGCCCGTTTTGGTGACCGTCGCATGGGCGCGGTATGGACATTGATCGAACCGATCTGTCACTTGCTTATATTCTCCATTTTATTCGCCTTGATTCGCGGGCGTACCGTCGCAGACGTTGAATACCCGGTATTTGTATTGGTAGGCATGGCGCCCTTCTTGCTCTACCGCAACACCGCTTTGCGCCTAATGGACAGCCTGCGGGAAAACCGCTCATTGTTTGGCTACAAGCAAATCAAACCCCTCGACACCTATGTCGCTCGGGTACTGGTAGAAACCTGCATCAGCGCCGTGGTGTACGCCATTCTGGTGTTTGGTTTCGCGTGGTACGGCTTCGACATGAAAGTGGCTAACCCGCTGATGTGGGTAACAACCCTGATCCTGGGCCTGCTGTTTGCATTTGGCCTGGGCATGGTGCTGGCACTGATCACCCATGCCCTGCCCAGCCTGAAAACGGTCATTCGGATGGCCTTTTTCCCGCTGTACTTTATTTCCGGCGTACTGATTCCCGCCTCTTATCTGCCCCAGACGATGATGCCGCTGCTGCTGCTCAACCCGTTCCTGCACCTTGTTGAACTGATCCGCGCCGAAGTCCTGCCTCACTATATTCCAGTGGATGGTGTGTCCGAAGGCTACGTGGCCACGTTCACCGTGGTGCTGCTGTTTATTGCCCTGGGTAGCTACCGCGCGCGCCGCTTGCACCTGATTTCCACGAAGAACGGATGAGTACAGCCCAACGTGTTTGAGCTTAGAAACGTTACCAAATCCTACCTGACGCCCAAGGGCCGTCGGTATGTGTTCCGCAACCTGTCGTTGTCGATTCCACCGGGCAAGAATATCGGCCTGATCGGGCGCAACGGCGCGGGCAAGTCCACCTTGATGCGCCTGCTGGGCGCAGCTGATATTCCCGACTCCGGCTCCGTAGTCACCGACAAGAGTATTTCCTGGCCAGTCGGTTTGGCGGGCGGTTTTCAAGGCAGCATGACCGGCCGCGACAACATCAAGTTTGTCTGCCGCGTCTACGGTGCCGTCGGTGACGATATGCGCGAGAAGGTTCGCTACGTACAGGACTTTGCCGAAATCGGCGACTGGATTGACGAACCGATCAAAACCTATTCATCCGGTATGCGCTCACGCCTGGCCTTCGGCCTGAGCATGGCCTTTGACTTTGATTACTACCTGATCGACGAAGTAATGTCGGTGGGTGACGCGCATTTCAAGCGCAAGTGCGCCGAAGTGTTCAAGCAGAAACTGCAGCAGTCAAAAGTCGTACTGGTGACCCACAACATGACCGAAGTCGAAAAGCTCTGCGACATCGTGCTGCTGGTACGCGATGGCGGCATCCAGGTTTACGACGACGTCGCCGAAGGCATCAAGGCTTACAACACCTGATTCAACACCTCTTAAACACAGCAGTACGGTACGACTTCAAGGATGCATCACATATGAGCAGCAAGGGTAAATTCAAGCGCTGGCGCCTGGCCATCGGCCTGGTGGTCTTGCCAATGGTTCTGGCGGCCATCTACTTCGGCGTCTTCGCCACTGATCGTTATGTCAGCAGTGCCCAGGTGGTGGTTCGTCAGGACGGCGGCAATCAGGCCGCCGCGATGCCCGGCCTCGCGACCTTGCTCACCGGCACCAACCCGGCCTCGCGGGAAGAGACCCTCTACCTGCGTGAATACATCAGCTCCATGGACATGATGCTGCTGCTGGAAGACCGCCTGCACTGGGTCGAGCAATACGCAGCCCAACGCAGTGACATGTTCTTCTGGCTCGACAAAGACGCCCAGCGCGAAGACCTGCTCAAGTACTACCAGCGCATGGTCTCGGCCCACTACGACGAAACTACCGGTCTATTACGGGTCGAAGTGCAAGCCTTTACCCCTGAGCTGTCAGAGCAAATGCTGCGCACCATCCTTGACGCCAGCGAGCACTTCGTCAACGAAGTCAGCCACAGCATTGCCCGCGAGCAAATGACCTTCGCCAAAGGTGAGCTGGCCACTGCCCGCACTCATTACGCTGATCGCAAGGCTGAACTGATCGACTTCCAGAACGACAACAAGGTACTGGACGGTGCAAACACTGCACAAAGCCGCGCCATTATCATTGCCGACCTCGAAGGCCAGCACACCCGAGAGCAGGCCGTACTGACCGAAATGCAGTTCAAGTTGCGCGTCGACTCACCGCAAGTGAAACAGCAAAAGCAAAAGGTCACCGCCATTACTCAGCAACTGAGCAAAGAAAAGCGCCTGCTGGTCTCCTCAACGGACGGCTCCCAGTTGAACGTGGTGGCCTCGGCCTTCCAACAACTGACCCTGGACGCCGGTATTGCCGAAGCCAGTTATAAAACTGCAATCGCCGCTCTGGATAATGCGCGCGTTGAAGCCAGCAAAAAAATCCGCACGCTGGTGACTGTCGTAAGCCCGAACACTCCCCAATTGGCGCTGTACCCAGAGCGCTTGTACAACCTGGCAACCATCTTCCTTGGCCTGCTGATGCTGTACGGCATAACTCGCTTCATCCTGGCTTCGATCGAGGATCACCGTGATTAAATCCCTTGTTGTCTCCCATACATTCAATCTGAAACTGGCCGCAGTAGCCCTAGCGATTCTCGGGCTGGCGGGCTGTGGCGGCGTCGTATCGGGCGCAGGCCCGTACAAGGGTGCTATCGAAACCGAGAACACGACCTACAATCTGGTCGAGATCAACGCCAACACCATCGCCCCTTACATGCGCGGTGCCATACGACCGATGCAAGCGAGCATTGCCAAGCCGACGGCGCCGACGGCGCGGCTGATGCCTGGCGATATCCTGAGCGTGCTTATTACAGACAACGCACCAGAGGGCTCGGCGCTGTTCGCTCCACTCTCCACCGGCGGCACCCAGCTTAAAACCCGGATCGACGATCAGGGCATGATCTCCCTGCCTTACGTTGGCCGGCAGTTTGTCGCGGGCATGACCCTCAACCAGGTTGAGCGCATGATCATCAAACAGCTCAAAGGCGTCACCACCGACGTGCAAACCCACGTTGAACTGGTCGGCGACCTGTCGGGCTCGGTGCTGGTCGCGGGCGCAGTCAAATCTCCTGGGCGCTTCAGCACCCTGCAAGGCCCATTGACCCTGCTCGATGCTGTTAACCAGGCCGGCGGCCCTCTGCTGGAGCCGCATCTGGTCAACGTCACTGTACGCACCGGCAGCCAGGTGCAACAGTTCAACTACGAAGACATTCTGGCCGGCAACAACATGCTGCTGCGCCCCAACTCGGAAGTAGTATTGGACCGTGCACGCCAGCGCTTTGTCGCCATGGGCGCAGTACAAGAACCTGGCCTGAAAGACATGCCCTCACAAAACACCAGCCTGCTTGATGCGCTGGGCAGTGTCGGCGGCCTGCGAGAAGCCAGCGCCAACCCCGAAGGCGTTTTTGTATTCCGTATGGGTAATGGTGCCAACACCAAACCTACCGTGCTACGACTAGACATGCGTGACCCAGCTGCGATTTTTTACGCACGACAGATTGTAATCAAACCGGATGACACTATCTATGTCACCAATGCGGCCGTGTATGAGTGGCAAAAAATCATCTCCCCTGTCGTGCAGACTATGATCTTAGGACGCTCGCTCGGCAGCAATTAACCAATCGTCACATCAACACTGTTTTGTATACGCTACCTCTAAAAAACGAACAAAAAAACAAAGCATACAAAACAGTGCCATACGATTTAAAAAGTTATTTACTGTATTGACTGACGCGCGCTACCGAACGCGCAATAGAATCCCTTATCAAGGAGAGAGCATGATCTATTCACACGATGACATCACCCTAGTATTCGGCATCAGAGCTCGAGATTACAACCCTTGGGTTCTTGAGCGCCTAGCACTAACCGGCACATACTACAACCCACTCCCAAAAGTTGTCGTGATAGATTTCGGCTCTCCTGAAGAATACAGCGCTAAAATTCAAGACATCTGCAATGAGCATGGATTTGAATACAACTTCGTAGAAGACACGGGCACTTTTTCCCCTGCGATTGCACGAAATGCCAGTTTAGAATATGTCAAAACACCCTTGATTTTTTTCAATGACATTGATTGTTTTTGGACTTCAGACTTCTTTTCAAAACTAGCCCATGCCGCAAATATAGAACAGCTGGACCAGTACTGGGACAGGATGCTAAACATGCCTGTCTACCACCTTACGGATGACTCTACAAAGTATATTACAGGCGAAGATGACGACCAGGAGCTGAAAGCATCGGATATTTCACTTCGTATGGAGCAGATCGCTCATAGAGCATTGGCATCCTGGAGAAGGCAACACGTAGATTTTGTAGCACCCTACAGTAATGTATTCCTTATCCGAAAGGACTACTTCGAATACATCGGCGGATACAATGAAACATTCAGAGGACATGGCTCTGAGGATTTTGAGTTCCTGATCAGATACGCACTCATCAGCAAGCATCTCCCACTGCCTGCGCAATTTGACAAAGACTTTTATGGTCCAATGCGCGATGCATACTACACCGACCTAAAAGAATACAAAGGTTATAGAAGACTCTTTGAAGTCTTATCTGCGCCCGCCGAACTTTTAGGCCTGAAAGTCGTTCACTTACACCATGACAAACCCACGGTTAGTGACTGGGTATCGAACAACGACTGGAAGCGAAGCAATTTCAATATCGAGCTTGATAAAATCACCCAGTCACCTTGGAAGCTATTGAACCAAGACTGGATTGCTCGCGACAAAAAAGCACTTGTACTTCTGAAGCACAAAGATCAATACGAGTACTTTCTGCCGTTACGATCCGCGGGCTACTCAATCGACGTACTGCTGCCTGGCGAACAAGTTCCTGAAAATGTTGTCGACAAAATAGAACATCGCGCCTATGACGCCGTGTGCATTTTCAACCCTTACATGAAATCCCATGAAGCCATTCGCCCCTACTACGAACTTGCAAAAAAATCGGGCGTTCCGACCATTGTCGTCGAAAGAGGAGCATTACCAGGCAGCTGGTACTATGCACCCGAGGTCGCCTATAACGACTCTGATTACAAAAATGAAGTTTACCTCCAGTGGACACCGACACCCACTGAGCTCACAGAAACATCCGCCATTATCGATGAGATTCGAGCCGGCAGTAAAACCCTAGAAAAACTAGCAGGCTACAAGGAAACACACGACAAGTATGCCCTGGTATCGGCATTAGCCGAAAAGAGCATATTCATACCCCTGCAGCTTCATGACGACATGGCAGTAACACGCTACACAGAAGGCCATATTAGTTATAGCGACTACTATGAAAGCGTACTCGCCATTTGCGAAAAAATTGACGACAACACTGTCGCCTTTATTAAGCCTCATCCACTTTCATCCACCACCATGTCATTCCCTAACAAGAATGTAATAGTCTGCGACTCTTCAGACAACGTACACGCACTTATAGATTTAAGCAGCGCGGTCATCTGCTACAACAGTGGCGTTGGACTGTTAAGCCTCATGCACAACAAAGACACTTACACCGTGGGCAATTCTTTTTATAGCCACTCTACAGGGCTAGCCACAAAAGCAGAAAACCTTGATCTCGCACTTGAGGCAATCAAGCTAAACCTGCCATCGACAACATCTTCGGACTTGGTATTTAAATTTGTCGGTTGGCTGGCAAATAAAAAATACTCCTACTTCCTCGCCGACTCTATCATCAGAGACTTTGGCGACAGAAAGTCACACGCCTATAAAAACATCCTGCCCAAGCGCATAAACATTGGCGACTTCCACATAGATGTGACCCCATCAAAATCCGATAGAGCATATTTTAAAAGCTCATATCTCGCCGCGAAATACAATATATTTCACACGCCGGTTAGCGCCCCAGCCCAAGCAACCAAAGACAATATTGTAGCCATTAAAAAACCAGCCAACACACCAGAAAAACCAAAAAGCAGCACCATAGACCAGCACCTCAAGACGGGAAACACGCCTAAAACCCGGCTTGAAGAGTCCGCCTATAAAAAATATAAACTCAACAAAAAACTCATCAACTCGCCTTACCAGTATTTTAATGACGCCAAAAAACCTTTACTCAGAAGCTTTCGATTTCTATTTATAGAGAAATATCACGGCCCACTTTTCCATAAAAGCCTCAAGTTGCTGGTGAAACCTTTAAAAGACCCAACATCACAAGCAACATAGCCATACCCCAGCTCATCACTGCATTGCTTACAGGCCACTTAGGGAGCTCTAAAAAAGACCTCCCTAAGTGGTCAAAGCCGTCACAAGACCTCATCGTCTTCAGGTGACTGTACATACGGCAGGCGCTCCAGTGCGTGGCGTAGCCACGTATAGGGCTCTTGGCCGTTTCGACCAAGCTGTAGATCTTCGTACCCGCTGGCACCCCATTGGGCGCGTCACTGAACAGCCATGCCTTGTGCCCGATGAAAAAGGGGGTTATTGCGCACTCCGCCTGGATGTTGCCGATCGGTAAAAACCGGCCTCCACGTAACGTTCCAGCCAGCTCCAGTTGCTGGCCAGATAATTAACACCCTTGCCCAGTGCGCTTTGTGACGTCACCTGAGACCGGGTTATACCCAGTCAGCTTTTCAACTGAGCTAGGATTCGCAGGCTCATTTCCTGACGACCGATAAATCGCTGTTTATCGCTAACGTCCTTAAGTTAACGTTCGATACCATACAACTTGTTGATCATCACCAGAGCGATATCCGCTCGCCCGGCCTTACCCTTGGGCTGCACCTTTTGCGCATCTGCGAACTTACACCGCGCATGGGCCATGCATGCCAATTGCTCAACACCGAGCTGCAGCGCCAACACGTCGTAACCCGCATAATCAGCGGTCATCACGTAACCACGATAACTGCCCAGCAGACGCAACGGCACCTCCTGCGCTCGACTGGTAGCGTAAAGTGCTCAGGCAAGCAGCACCTGGAGAGCTCCCAGAGAGCACCACCAAGCACTCATCTGCTCGTGTCAGGCCCAACGCAGCGGGTTTCGAAGAAGGGCTCTGTAACTACCCCCCAAGACTCATCAGGAAGTTCGTATCGCTTTGCCAGTCCGGCCGTTCATGGCAGCGGGCTCTACAGGCATCCGGATTAGATCTAGGTTTACAACGACTTCCCTGTCGCCCTAGCAGATTTTCAACAGGTGGCCGCACACGAAAACTAATTTTTTCGAAAAAACAACCTCGTCAACTGTCGAAAAGTGGCTATTTGATACCACCTGTAACCCATTGAAACTCCTTAACCATTCGTAAAAATATTTGTTTAAACTTTAGAATCCGTCCTACAAAAAATAGGAATTGTCCTACATCCTAGATCGTTTCTTCATTGACGCTTATACCGCGCAACGATTAACCTTCTCGCCCTATAACATGGAAGACTATCGAATCTCCGGCTTACCGCGCGGTTTTTTGGCATTTCCTGAAAATGAATTCCCCGGCGTGCTTAGGCGCGCTGCTTCGCTTTGCGGTAAGTATCTTGAAGCCTTGCTCCTCGCTCCTGATTCAAAAATCGATGATCTTCGCCCTAGTACGGCGCGAAGCTCGAGCCCTTGTTGTCGCCCACACATTCAATCTGAAACTGGCAGCAGTAGCCCTGGCGGTCCTCGGGCTGGCGGGCTGCGGCGGCGTCGCGTCGGGCGCAGGCTCGTACAAGGGTGCTATCGAATCTGAGAACACGACCTACAAACTGGTCGAGATCAACGGCATCGCCCCTTACATGCGCGATGCCGTGCGCCCGATGCAAGCGAGCATTGCCAAGCCTACGGCGCCGTCGGCGCGCCTGATGCCCGGCGATACCCTGAGCGTTCTGATTACTGGCAACGCCCCGGAAGGCTCCGCATTGTTTTCCCCGCTGTCCACCGGCGGCACCCAGCTTAAAACTCCAGGGTGCTGCAGCACCCTGCAAGGCCCAGTGACCCTGCTCGATGCCGTTAACCAGGCGGACGGCCCAGTAATGGCGCCACACCTAGTCAACATCACCTTCCTCACCGGCAGCCAGATGCAACAGTTTAAACAGCACAACTTATGTGACCAGCGCAGCCATTTACGAGTGGCAAAAAGTTATATCGCCAATCGTACCGACAACGGTTCGGGGTCGAGCGCCGGGAATCACCCAATAACGAAAAGCCCATTTTTACTTAAATCCGAATCTGGACTTAGGCATCAACATTAATGGCTTCGCCATGGAAAGGACCAATGAACACGCTGTTTTCTATAAAGAATTTTTTCTCGAAAGTCAAGACTGAGCCAAACGTTGCAGTTATCCAAACTGCGGGGAATAGCCAGACTCTACCTTTAATAAAAGGGTATTCCAGTTACTCTATCGTTACGGCTGCCTACAACGTCGAGCGCTACATTGACGACTATTTCAACAGCCTTGTTAATCAAACACTTTCGTTTGAAAAAAATATTGACATTGTCATTGTTGACGATGGCTCGGTTGACGGTACTGCACGAAAAGTCGCCAAATGGATTGAAAAATACCCAGCCAATATTCGCTACATATACCAGAGTAATGCAGGGCAAGGGGCTGCGCGCAACAACGGCCTCACCCATGCCCGCAATGAATGGGTAACTTTCATTGACATGGACGACTTTGTTTCACACAACTATTTTGAGGCCTGTGACGAGCAAATTCGCATCAACGCCAATCACCAGCCATTGAAAGCTCTATGTGCAAATTTCGTTTTCTACTTCGATGACAAAGAACAATTCAGCGACACCCACCCATTACGATTCCGCTTCGCAAAAGGCAACATTGTTATACCCATTGCAACTCCCGGCAAACACATCTGCCTGAATGTAAATGCTGTATTATTCAAGCGCAGCCGGTTACTAGATAAAAACTTACGTTTCAATCATGATATCAAGCCAGGCTTTGAAGATAGCGACTTCATCAACTCCTACCTCCTAGATGTTGACGATGGCTACATGGCTTATCTACAGACCGCTAAATACTATTATCGTAAACGAGATGACGGCACTTCTACCCTAGATACCGGCTGGAAACATCCAGGGCGCTATGATCATCAATTACGCTTAGGCTCACTGGGCTTAATCAAGAAATGTATAGACCGCCATGGCCATGTCAAAGAGTATATTCAACGAGTTGTACTATACGATCTGATCTGGCATCTTAGTCGCATTCTGCGTAAAGATGCAGACATTTATAGCCTTGATGAAACTTCGCTCAAGATCTATCAAGACCTAATCGAGGAAATTTTCACACATATCTCTGTCAGCACAATCATGTCATTTGAGCTCGGTGGCACTTGGTTCTTTCAGAAACGTGGAATGCTCGCTCTATTTAAAAACTACTCTCCGGACTTCAATATCGCTTATATTGATGATGTTGATACTATCAAAGACCTTGTAAAAATTCGGTATTTTTCAGAAAAAAACGATACTGATGAAGAGTTCAAATGGGACGGAGATTTCTCCATTCCTGTTTATGCAAAAACACGTACCCACACATTTTTTGGCAAGCCGTTCATTAATGAGCGAATTGTTTGGCTACGTATCGGCGATACCAATCAACTTACCATGCGAACCTGTAATAGAGAAACACGAATTACTTTGCGCAATAAGCAGTATCGCAACGGCGTAACTAGTCGTGAAATCCACAAAGCTTTCAATACCACCGTCATCGATGAAGCACAACTCGATAACGAAACAGTCATGCTTCGCCAGTTAGCACAGCAGCCTGAAGCGCGTCGTAAGTTCGGAAACTGTTGGCTCTTCATGGATCGAGACACCCAAGCTGATGATAATGCCGAGCATCTCTACCGATACGCCAAGAGAATCAACAAACCCTATATTTACTTCATTCTAGGCAAGTACTCCAAAGACTGGGATAGACTGGAAAAAGAAGGATTTAATCTCCTGGAGTTTGGCTCTTCCGAGCACAAAATTGCTATGCTCAATGCGGAGCAATTCATTTCATCACATTGCGATCAGTATATTTTTGCGGATCTAGAAAAAAAACTATTCGGCGATCTGATCAAATACAAGTTTACCTTTTTGCAGCACGGAGTGATCTCTCACGATTTGTCACACTGGCTAAACAGCAAGCATATTGATTGCTTCGTGACTACAACTGTATCGGAGTCACTGTCGATTAGTGAAGATGGCCCCTACAAATTTTCAGGTAAAGAAGTAGTTCTAACCGGGCTACCCCGCCATGATCACTTAAACGATCTACAATTACCCAATCAAAAAACCATTCTAATCATGCCTACTTGGCGCAACAGCCTGATGGGAAAACTAACAGGGGTAGCCAACCAACGTGAATATAATGAAGAATTCAAACATAGTAACTTTGCGCACAGTTGGTCAGGGGTACTAAACTCCGAACTGCTACGCAAAGCAGCTCTAGAGTTAGGTTATAAGATAGCTCTTTACCCACACGCAAATCTCGTGGAATACATAGCAGAGCTCAATCTACCACCACATATAACAGTAATTACACCTTCGAAAGAATCAATCCAGACCGTTTTTGCAAACGCAACGCTAATGCTGACAGACTACTCGTCTGTAGGATTTGACTTTGCTTACATGAAACGTAGCATCTTATATTTTCAGTTCGACTCCAACGAAGTAATTAATGGTGGGCATACTTACCGCCCAGGATACTTTGACTACGTACAGGATGGGTTCGGCCCCGTTTGCGAGAGCCTCGATGGACTTCTAGTAGAACTGGACTATTATATTTCCCGGGACTGCAAACCCAAAGACGTTTACCTACAACGGATCCAGCGCACCTTCAACTATAGCAAGATCAGTAATTGCCAGCGTACACTTGTCGCCATCGAAGAGTTGACCACTAGCAACATATCACAAAAGCACCTTGTCTCGGCGCTCGTCGATTGTGCGAGTAACTCTACACGCACACGCAACTGGAAGCTTTCAATCAAGGCTTGGAGCAAGCTAACGCATTACGGTGCAGACCCCGACACTGCTGCATATAACTTGGCACGCGCTTATAGAGAACTAGAAGACCTGGACTCCGCTTATGAATGGATCAGCAAGCTGAGTAATCCAATTACCTCGCCAGAATTCCAAACTGAAAAGCTGGCAATTGCCCTCTCGCGCAATGACACCGACACCTTAGCAGGGCACGATCTTTTAAATTTCAACCAACTCAATACTGAACTTCTTTCGGATAACCATGCAGCGCTGATCATGCAGTATTGCAGAATCAAAGGCAGCTCAGAACAATTGCGGGAAACCCTAGAGCTATTCAGTAATCGCTCATCCTTTCACTGTTTGATGCAACGCGCAGAGATCGCGACTCAACTTTGTGACTGGCACGGAGCACTTCACCTTTGGGAGTTGGTCTCGCAAAAGGACAAAACTATCAAGGTGCTGGTTCGCATGGCTGAGGCACACCATCACATTGGGGCCCCTGACGAAGCATGGAAAGTCATTAGCAAGAACCAAAACAGTGATATTCCTGAACACCTGTGTCTAATATCTGGCCTAATTGCCTACGCCGCCGAACACTGGAAATCCGCTGAAAATCTGATCACTCGCGCTCACAATCTGGCCCCGCTGACTGCCGATGAATGGCTTAAACTAGCACGATCACAACGTAAAGGCGGAAAGCTGTCATCAGCGGAGGATTCATTGATTAACGCAGAAAGTGCGGCCGACCAGCGCACACTCCTACAAGAACACGCGCTACTATTATCCAAGACCAAGCAATGGGCCAAAGCCATTGCTGCATGGGAGAATTTCCTCGCCCGAAGAGATTTACGCCCCAATCGCGATGGTTGGATTCAGCTAGCGAAAGCGCGCCTGGCACTCGGCCAACTTGCAGAATCCAACAACGATATAACCCGATTCGAAAATTTTTCTGGCCCTACCTCACACAGCAGAAAACTCAGGATAGAAATAGAAAGCATCATGAACACATAAAGAAAAGCGCACCACCGTAGAGCTGGTGGTGCGCTAGACCTCCTCCCCGGAGAGACTCCGATACCAACCCAGCAGGGATAAGATTATAAATATAACAACTGTACAAAACAGAATAGTCATACTTTCCTCCTTGACTGTAATCAGACTAACAAACCAGCGTGACACTTTTACTACACCCAGAAAATTAAAAAACGATTTCTAGGAAAAACTGAAAAAGGCTTTCCGATTTGATGCAATACCTAGCTCACATGTACTAAACGGTTGACTCACGACAAAATAGATGTCCTCCACCCATGCTGAATATTTAGATAAGTGCACCACGAAGCCTACATTCCAACCCGAAATTTGATATCGGATGCTGCGCCCCGATCTATTTCTGGAGCCAGCACCTCGAATGATCAATAATTGACGAATACTTCAAACCACTTTTAAAGACGCTTAATCAATGTTAGGTTGATGTAATATTGACCCGTAAAAGAAGATCACTGATAAATATTGTGTCGCGCAAAACAATTTTAGATCTGTTTTAAACTGCAACAGGACACATGTTTCCAGCCAATTTAAATAGCAATAGCCTTGCACAACCAAGCAACACTCAAGAGAGTTATGTTTTATCCAGGGCTGTGGCTTTATTTTTACGTTCAAATCACCCAAAACCCAAACTTTACGAACTACTTCAGCAATCAAAGTGAGAAATTCACCATGGGTTGATGCAGGTAAATTGTCACCGACAAAAGACCTCTCTTTATATACATTTATTAGATCGGCAACCTTGACGAAAGGCGCCAATACCGATTAACCTACTTAAACCTTACACATGAAAGTAATTACTGCCCCCTTCATGAAAATGGACTCATCCGACGCAATGCTCTGCATCGTACTCATCTGCGGTAAAAATATTGAAGGCTCACACGCACACTTTTATAGCTGAGTTTTTTATCCGATTACAAGGTTTATATCAACGTGCGTTTTATGTAGATTGCATCACTCAACTCGCTACGGCCCATTTTTTATAGGTCAAACCTGTTCACCCCCTCCTCAACATATGAATAGCGCCATGCTCAAAAGTGACTTGACGGCCATCGTACCACTGGATTTCTCTCAGCGGCCGCATGATCTCATACGTAAGGCTCAACGCCTGTGCATAGCAGCCGAAAACACCGGTCTTAAACTGATCTTCGGTCACAATGATCGAGGCACGCTGGCAGACAAATCCCTTTCAACAACATTAAAACGATATACCTGTGCGACGCTGGTCAGTGGAAAGCACTATGATGGCCCAGTAAATACTTCCCGACTTCGAAACAAAGCTTTTTACAGTGTCACTACCAGCTATCTCGTGCTACTTGATGTTGATATCTGGCCAGATATTAATCTACTACACAAGTATCAGCGAAGGGTGTTTAATAAGTACCAGTCATTTTATTTCTTGCCATGTATATACCTGACACCCCGTGGCAGTCGGGATTTGACGACAGGTAGAACCGATCCACAGAAACTCGCCAACAGTTTTTTCGCCTTCTCACGCAAAGAATTTCTACACCTCGCGAGCCCGTCATCAATTACGGTCATGCGCTCAGCTGATTACCTGACAATCGGTTGTTTCGACGAATCGTATACAGGCCATGGTTACGAGGACTTTGACTTCATGATGCGCCTAGCAAATCACTACCAGCGCTTAATCCCTTGTGCCAACATCCTCGATAACAATCCTGCGCGATCGCCACTGTTTGCCATTGGATTCAGGCGAGCACTTGGCAGATTAAGCTTGCCAGTTTTTCTGGAAAAAGATTTCGCTTATCACCTGCATCACGAAAAGCCCAGAGCCAGTCGCTATTATCTCGCAAGATTTGATAATTTTATTCGCTTTATCAAACCACACCAACCATGTGAATATACCACTTCGGAATCACCTACATTACTGGAAGATCCTCTACTCCGGTGTAGAAAAACCCAGAAAAAACATCAAGACTATTCAGCTCTATTTGAAAACAAACCCGGCCACATAGACCGGTATGACACGCTTAAGCGACGCCTGAGGTTTCTGCTAAATGATTAAACAAAGAGTTAAACTCAAAAAAATAAAGAAATTAATTTACAACCCAAACATGTTCTTCTACGACATGTTCCGCAAACGAGTGTTCAAGAACGCTCCTGCTGTTGCTTTGGACAAAACTGCTAGCACCTCAGTGTCGTCGGCAACTTCCGCCCCTTCTGTCGATTTACTTGAAATCAATCGAATGGGGATGGTCAACTATATCCGAAAAAATCTTAAAGCTGGTATTGGTGCCGAAGACGGTCAAGACCCCAACAGCCTTGTTATTTGGAGCGGTTACTTAAATGGCCTGATTGGCTTTATCGCAGGTCTGAGAGAGTGCACACCTACCAACGTAACTATTTATACTCTGGGTGGAGGTGTTAGCGTAACTTGTCCCGCCGGAGGAAAGTTCGACACTAACGCTATTTGTCGCGCACTAAACTCGCGCCCTGACTTTGTCGTTGAGTTATGCAACCCCTTGGGAGATTTGTATATTTTACACTTCTACCTATACGATTTATCACCAACTGGTGAGGCCACCATTCGATCTAACCGCGCGTGGGTTCGTCGATTTCCTATTAGCGATTTTGACACCATTTACAATGCTGCCCCGAAGACAAGCGTGAACCCACCTATCGACGCTGTCTACACGTGGGTTAATCATGCCGATCAAGACTGGCAACAACTTTGGATCGAAAGTTTCCCAGAAGAAGCATTTGACCCCGATCGTTACACCAGCAATGATGAACTTCGCTACTCTCTACGCTCACTAAACAAGTATGCGCCATGGCTCAATAAAATTTATATCGTATCTAATTGCAGCCAACCAAAGTGGTTAGATAACGTCGAGCGTATTGTATGGGTTAAGCACGAAAGCATTTTCCCCGATAGCGAAGCATTGCCAACGTTTAACTCTCACGCAATTGAAGCATGCTTACATCGCATAGACACACTCAGCGAGCACTTTATTTATCTAAATGATGATTTTATTCTGAGCCAACCGTGCCTTCCATCAGACTTTTTTGACGAAACAGGGCGCTCTATGGCCTATTTTGAACCCTATGGCATGGTTAGTGAAAACCCTCCCCCAGAAGCACCCGACTATCTGATTGCCGCCCAAAACTCGCGCGAATTGCTAGCGAGGGACTTCCCTAACTACCAGCCCCGCAGTCTTCATCGCCATGTACCGTACTGCCTGAAAAAATCAGTACTCAGCAATATTGAAACTAAATATCCTTGGGCTTTCGCCAAGACCCGCAACGCCAAGAGGCGCAGCGAAGAAGACATCAATCTGACATCTTTCCTTTATCACCACTTCGCATTCGCTTCCGGGCAGGCCGTAAAAGCAGATGCTCCAGGCTTGATTGTGCGCCCAAACAATGTAAACGCGGTAACATCCAAGGACATTTTCAAGTACAAACTGCTGTGCTTTAACGACGGCAATGGAAGCGCCGAAGACAACGACTACAAAGTGAAAACGCAGCAGTTCTTCAATACTCGACTTCCTCAACCTGCTCCTTGGGAACGCATGTCGTCAGGCGAATAATTAGTCTCGCTCTGTGATACAGGCGCGATAGCACGATTAGTCAATGGTAGGTGCCCCAGTTATCTGGCCTCACCTACCATTTGCTTACGAGCCTTGCATTACGCAAGCAGTGCTTTAATAAACGCACCTTTGGCATCCATGACAAACGATTTCGATGTCTCGGCCAAAGCGTTAAAACTCTCGATAAAATCTAGTTTATCACCGTCTTCCAAGTACTTTTTTAACGACAAACAGAATTTATTAAAATCTCGATTTGCCCGGAATTCAACTTTTAGAATAACCGCCATTAACGCAGCAGATGGACGCTCACGTAAAAAGTTGAGAAAGATGGAAAGTATATGCTCCTCCGCTCGCGGCATGTACTGATTCATCAACTCAAGCGAGGTCACAACAGAGGGGAAGTCCTCACCAGAAAAAACTTGAGTACCGGGGGCTCCAATTACAGACATCGTAAATTCCGAAGCATAGTAATTACGCCACTTGGTCTTCACACAAAAACCATGCACTGTTTTGGAGATCGGTTTGCTATAAATGAGCGTTTCCTGCCCTGCATCTCCACCAAAACGAATAACCAACGGACCTTCACTACTTACACCCTTAACAACCCCAAACAACCAATCATTATTAATGGCTAACAATTTAATTTCTGCAGAAGTGCAAGCTAGCTCCAACTTATGGCGTGCACTTTTCATCTCAGCCATCACAACCCTTACTTCTGGAGCTCTTTCTTTTGCCGAAAAAACCTCATGACTCAGCGAATGAAACTTCTCAAATTCCGCAATGTTCTTCAACTCTATTTTTGCCCGATCAGCCTTGGGCTGATTGCGTCGCCGAACCCACTCAAACTTTGACTTCGTGTAGTAATGATGCATTACCGCCTTGCCCGATGTCGCACTCTTTAATTTGATTGGCATCTTGCTATCCCACTTCGCCAACTCGAGCCGATTATCGAGGTACACTCCGTTAATTAAATCACACACATGAGTGCGCATATTATAAGTATTACGACTACAATAAAGAGTTTTTACCGTTCTTACCACTTTCGGTTCGCACTGGGTAAAACGCTCAATCACTAAACCTTCCTGCTTGTCTTCAGCACCGCCAGAGCCGAACATTAACCAGGGAAAACTAATGGCTCCCACCTCTCCGTGCTTGGCCTCAGCAGCATTAATGAGTGATTTAACCCCCCCCTCGCCTACAACTAAAAACTCATCAAGATCACAGACAAGTACGTAATCATAGCTATGTGCAAATCGATGCAAAAAGTCGCCGTACGCATCACGTTGTGGCGGCACCCCCTCTTTACGAGGCCAGTGAATTCGCGTGACTTGGCCTGCAGCGTCTAGAGCGCTTAGTAATTCGGAGCTACCATCATCACTTACGTTATCGTAAATATAAACCGAATCAAATCCAGCAATCTTATAAAAGGACAGCCACTCTTCTATATAATCAACTTCATTACGACAAATTGCACACACTGCGATTTTCAACGACTTATTCTGCATATAACCCACACATCCCTTAAAATTTTTACCGCTTCCCAACAATAAAAAAACTACCGCCCTGCATAAAATACCGAGTCTGATTTTATATTACCCACTAAAATCTCCTCGTACAGTGACAGCATTTAGGGCAACCTAAAAGGTTTCGATACTATCACCATATTTTCACATACTGGTAGATAATCAGACCCTATTGGCGTTTTCGCGCCAGTTACAGACATCGCCACAGGAGCCATCATGTATTGGGCGAAGCCACTCATTTTTCTCATCGCGACAACGTTTTCAGCGGTTACTTTCGCATGGGGAAACGAAGGACACCGCACAGTTGCTATCATTGCCGAGGCCGAACTCACCTCTACTACGAAAGCTCAAGTCCAGCAGCTACTGGCACTTGAAGGCCATAAACATCTGGCAGACATCGCATCGTGGGCTGACAACATCCGCGGTAGTGAGCCTGGACTGCTGAGTCACGCGGTACGCATCCCCTTCAAAGCCAAGTACTACAAGCCTGTTCGTGACTGCAATCGAAAAACACGGTGCGTCATCTATGGGATTGACCGTTCGAGTGAACTACTTGCTAACCCGAATGCCGCTCCCCTTGAACGACTTCGCGCACTGAAGTTTCTTGTGCACTTTGTCGGTGATATTCATCAGCCCCTGCATGCAATCGAACAAACAGGACAAATGCACGCTCATTGGGGCAAGCGTACCTGGACCCTGCATAAGATCTGGGACACGATCCTTGTTCGATCACTCAAGCAAAACCCCGAAACTCTCGCCCATTCGCTTATGAACGACCCAACGTTAACTAATATCCAGCAAGGCTCTCCTGAGCAATGGGCGATGGAAAGCCACGATATTGCCCGCAATTTCATTTATCACGACAACAAGAAAATCGCCCAAAGCAAGGAGAGCATTACGCTAACCAATGATTATCGACAGAATTCAATACCTGTCGTGAAGGCACGTCTTACGGCTGCGGGTATTCGCTTGGGTAGATTGCTCAACCAATTGCTCCCCCCTAGCCGCCCCTGAAAAATCTATCTGATTATCCCGCTAGTGGCATTATCATCTCGATTCAAGCAGGCTGAGCCACCCTTCAGACCAGCAGCATGTCGATGCATGCGGTACACATTAACGCCCCCTTTTCTCATATTTTTCAAAGCAGGTTTATGACCATGATCAAAATCACCCCCACCATCGAATGCTCCAACAACGCCCCTTTCGTCCTGTTCGGCGGCATCAACGTACTGGAATCGCGCGACCTGGCCATGCGTGCCTGCGAAGAATACGTGCGTGTGACCAGCAAACTGGGCATTCCGTATGTGTTCAAGGCGAGCTTCGACAAGGCTAACCGTTCGTCCATTCACTCGTACCGTGGCCCAGGCATGGAAGAAGGCCTGCGTATTTTCCAGGACGTTAAAGCAGCTTTCGGCGTGCCGGTGATTACCGATATTCACGAAATTTATCAGTGCGCACCTGTCGCCGAAGTGGCTGACGTGTTGCAACTGCCTGCGTTTTTGGCCCGTCAGACTGATCTGGTCGTAGCACTGGCCAAGACTGGCAAACCAGTCAACATCAAAAAGCCTCAGTTCCTGAGCCCGTCGCAGATGCAGAACATCGTGCACAAGTTCAAGGAAGCCGGTAACGACCAGTTGATCCTGTGTGACCGTGGTACGTGCCTGGGTTACGACAACCTGGTGGTCGACATGCTCGGCTTTGGCGTGATGAAGCGCACCTGCGACGATCTGCCGATCATTTTCGACGTGACCCACGCCCTGCAACAGCGCGACCCATCGGGCGCGGCTTCCGGTGGTCGCCGTCAGCAAGTGGTTGAACTGGCACGCGCGGGTATGGCGGTTGGCCTGGCCGGTCTGTTCCTGGAAGCTCACCCGAACCCGGATCAAGCCAAGTGCGACGGCCCAAGCGCGCTGCCACTGGATCAACTGGAGCCGTTCCTGGCACAGATCAAGGCACTGGATGATCTGGTCAAGTCGTTCCCAGCACTGAACATCGGCTGAAACGGCGTCTTTTGAAGCAAGGATTCTGAACATGGCACGTACAGAACAACGGGTTGCGATTGTTATTCCGGCCCGCTATGGCTCGACTCGTCTGCCGGGTAAGCCGCTGGCGGATATCTGCGGCAAACCGATGGTACAGCACGTGTACGAACGCGCGCTGCAAGTGGCACACGCCGATGTGGTGGTGGTCGCGACCGATGACGAGCGTGTGGCGCAAGCCGTGCGGGCGTTTGGTGGGCAATGCATCATGACTTCGCCGGATCATCCGTCGGGGACTGATCGCTTGGCCGAAGTCATGACGCAGGTCGATGCAGACATTTACATAAACCTGCAAGGTGACGAGCCTATGGTTCGACCCGCAGATATCGACACCCTCGCTGCCGGCATGCTGGCAGATGCGCAGGTCAAGGTCGGTACGCTGTGCCATGTGATCGATGCTCACGAAGCCGCCAACCCCAACACCGTGAAAGTGGTGTTGGCCCATAACGGCAACGCGCTGTACTTCAGCCGCTCACCGATCCCGTACCCACGGGACGGCGAAGCCGCTGACTACCTCAAGCATGTCGGTGTGTACGGTTATCGCCGCGACGTGTTGGCTGACTACAGCAATCTGCAGCCAGCCATGCTGGAAAACGCCGAAAAGCTAGAGCAATTGCGCTTGATGGCGGCCGGCGTTTGCATTCGGGCGTATGTGGTTGAGCCAACCGGGCCGGGGGTTGATACGCCTGAGTGCCTGGAGCAAGTGCGCGCACTGATGAGCGGCCAAGCACCTACCCCTCGCACCACGCTGAACGACATTCGTCTGGTGATCACCGATGTAGACGGCGTGCTGACAGATGGCGGCATCTACTACGACGCCACTGGCGAATGCCTGAAGCGCTTTCATGTGCGTGATGGCATGGGCATGCGCCTGCTGGAAGAAAACGGCGTGCGCGTGGCTGTGTTGTCAGGTCGCGATTCGGCCACCTTGCGCAAGCGTGTCGCGGATTTGGGCATCACCCTGTGTCAGTTTGGGGTGAAAGACAAGCTGGCCGCGTGCAATCAGCTGATGGCCGAAGCCGGTGTCAGTGCAGCGCAAACAGCCTGCATCGGCGACGACTGCATCGACCTGCCCGCCTTCGCGGCATGCGCACTGTCGTTTGCCGTCGCGGATGCCCCGGTGTACGTGCAAGCAGCAGCAACTCATGTGCTGACAGCAGCAGGCGGTACCGGTGCCTTCCGTGAAGTGGCAGACAGTATTCTGTTTGCTCAGGGCAAGGACGCGGTATTGGGTACGGCGGCAGGTTATGCGCAGGTGATGGCGAAGATGGCGCAGTAAACCGAAGGTTGCTGTGTGCTGAATAAAAACGGGGCTTCTAGTAAGCCCCGTTTTTTTATGGGGATGAGCCACACACCCTAAAAATCAGCCATTTCGTACGACGCATCCCTTTCCTTGTGACGAAACTTCCTAGAAAATCCCGTTCGCTTGCGCCAGCCCAAATCGGGGCATAGTCTCGGCCGGTCACTGCATATCAGTGATCGGGTTTAGTCGCCCGGTATGCTTTCCGGCGCAAAGCGCCACCTTCAGTGAGGCGTTTTTTTTCGGCCTCAGCTTTTATGGTGGCCGTGCGCAGGGCGCCCGCGGGCGCGCCGGGTTCGGAAGCACCGGTCGACTAACCTGCGTACGGCTGCCACCCACTCGTTTAGTCGCGACAGGTGACAGCTCCTTAAATGTTTCCGGAGTTTCACCATGAAAAAGTTAGTCCCCGATCCACCCTCTTTCACCCTGCAAGATGATGCTGCACAGTGCGATTCACAGTCGCTGGACCGTGCCGCCGCAGATCGCGCCCTCAATTATTACCTGCAAGACCATAAGCCCATTCGGCACGTGGACACAGCCACGTATGCCATCTGCGACAGTGTCAATTTCGAAGCGGCTTTGGCCCAGGCGTCAGACTTGTTGCGCTGCGCGGGTGCTTCGGCGAGTGAGGCGGGGAATGGCTTGAGCGGGCAACCGCGTGATCTGATGATGTCGGTCATGCACTTGGTGGAGCTGGCCAAGGCGTATGTCGACAAGTCGCTGGACGGTTTGGCGATGCGCTGATGCAGTACGCGCCTGATTGACAGCAGGCGCGTTTTTTATTTTTTGTGGCCAGCATTGTGAGGTCTTCGCTCTTCGTAGAACGAGGCCGCGTCCGGTTGCGCAGCAGCCGTAAAACCAGCCTTTGCGGTGTTTTTGACGAAAAGATCGCAGCCGTCGTTCCTCGGCAGCTCCTACGGGGTATTTGCCAGCCGTTAGACCAGTGTCACACCCGCTAAAAATCAGCCGTCTCGGCCCATCGCTGTAAACACAGCGGTTGGGTTTAGTAGCCCGACTTGCAAACTTGGCGCAAAGCGCCACCTCCGCGAGGCGCTTTTTTTGGCCTGCGCTTTATGGTGGCCGTGCGCAGGGCACCTTCGAGTGCGCCGGTTTCCAAGTTTGTACGGCTGCCACCCCCTGTAGGAGCTAGCTTGCTCGCGATTCAGACGACGCTGCATGTCAGCAAAAACGCGTTGATCCCATCGCGAGCAAGCTCGCTCCTACGCACGTGGATACAGCCACATGAGGCGGGGAATGGTTTAAGCGGGCAACCGCGCGATCTGATGATGTCGGTCATGCACTTGGTGGAGCTGGCCAAGGTGTTTGTCGACAAGTCGCTGGACGGTTTGGCGATGCGCTGATGCAGTACGCGCCTGGGTGACAGCAGGCGCGTTTTTTATTTGTTGTGGGCGGTATTCAAAACCTGTAGGAGCGAGCTTGCTCGCGATGGTTTCAAAATTGCTGCGTTTATCCATCAAACACACGCGTCATTGTTAGCGGCCATCGCGAGCAAGCTCGCTCCTACAGAGACCTTTAGCCAGCCTGCGCCCACACAGCCCCCAGACAGGTCTGGTTTCTGTAGGCAGAGAGGCTGCGATGGGTCAGTCGAAAATCTCGACCACGCCCACAACCGCATTGGCTTGGTTGGTGACGGCCAAGGCGCGGATTTTGTGGTCGAGCATGTAGGCTTCGGCTTCGGACAGTTGCGAGTCGTCTTTGATGGTGTGCGGGTCGCGGGTCATAAAGTGCTCCACGGTAGTGTGGATTACACCTTGGTCCTGCAATAACGCACGGCGCAAGTCGCCATCGGTGACAATGCCCACCAGCACGTCGTTGTCCATGACCACGGTCAGGCCCATACGGCTTTGGGTCATGACCAGCAGGCAGTCGTGAAAGCTGGTGGTCGGGGTGACGACTGGCGCCGGGCTGTGCATTACGTCGCTCACGCGGGTCAGCAATTTACGCCCCAAGCTGCCGCCCGGATGGTAGCGGGCGAAGTCCATCGGTTTGAATTGAATAGCTTCGATGATCGCAACGGCCAGTGCATCGCCCATGGCCATGGTGGCCAAGGTCGAGGTGGTCGGGGCCAGGTTGTTGGGGCACACTTCGCGCTCAACGCCGATGTCGAGCCAAATGTCAGCGTGCTTGGCCAAGGTCGATTTGCCATTGCCGGTCATGGCGATGATTTTATTGCCGAAGGATTTCAGGCTCGGGATCAGCTTGATCAGTTCTTCGGTTTCACCGCTGTAGCTGATCAGAATCAACACGTCGATCGGCTTGAGCATGCCCAGGTCGCCGTGGAAGGCTTCGGCCGGGTGCAGGAAGAAGCTCGGGGTGCCGGTGGACGCGAAGGTCGCGACCATTTTTTTCCCGATCAGGCCCGACTTGCCCATGCCACAGACCACGGTGCGACCCCTGCAGCTAAGCAACAGCTCGACAGCGCTCTGAAATTCATCATTGAGGCGGTCTGCCATCTGGGTGACGGCTTGCGCTTGCGCGATAAGGGCTTCTTTAGCGATAGCGAGGTGATTCATCTTTTTGACTTTCGTCCTTGAAAACAACGTGATGGGAGGGACGGCGAATTTTAAGGTTTTTGTAACATTAAGCAAACGTCGATTGCCAATCGCTCGTCTGTTTTATTGCTTTAATGCGACCCCGAACCATTACCACGGGCACGCGAGTAAACTTTTCGTTGTGCCTGTGTTCTCTATCAATCAGCATATTGTTACCAATACCGTAATAAGTCGGACATACGGCACTGCCTAAGTTGAAGTCATGAATCTGGATTTACTCTCCCTGCAAGGCCGCAGAACGCTTTACCGCTGGCAGCACGGTCAGTTGCACGACCACTTGCGCGCGCTGTTGCCGCAATGGCGCGAGCACGCACTGACAATCACCAGCCAGGATCTGGACTCCAACGCTTCGTTCGTCAACTACGTGCGCCACCATCAAGTGACAGATCCGTGTACGGGTCAGACCGTAGAACTGGTAGAAAAGTCCATCCGCAAGGTAGCTTTTTTGGGCAGCCAGGAAGCACGCTTTTACCGCCACCCGGACATGCTGAGTGCCAGCACGCAGTTTCAGTACCCGGCCTGTATCGGGGTGATTGAAACGCCTTGGGAAAGCCTGATTTTTACTGATTTTGTGCGCGGCAAGCCGCCGCGCATGCTGGATATCGCGCCGCAACTGGCACGGGGGATTGCCGAGCAGGAAGCCCTGAGCCAGGGTTATTTGAGCCAGCAACCTGCGCACAAGGCGCCGCTATTCTGGAGCATGGATTTTTACCGGCCGTGGTTTGCGCTGCGCCCGCGCTTCAACTTTGCCCGCTGCCTGCCCCAACTTGAACGGCTCGGGCTGCACGATGAGCGCTTTAGCGGCTTGGCAGAGCAATTCAAGGCCTTCACCCCGCTGCTGGCCCGGCTGGGCCGCGCCGCGCGCCGTAGCCCCAAATGCATTAGCCATATGGATTACCTGCAAAAGAACCTGTTTGTCGACAAGGGCCAACTGCTGCTGATCGACTGGAGTGAGGTTAAGGTTGGCCGCGTGGGATTCGACGGTGGGGCGTACCTGGGGGCGTTGTTCCGACGAAAGGAGATGCCGATGTTTCTCAAGGCTAAACAGCAATTTGTGGACGCTTATCGCCAAGCACTACCGGAGCAGTTCGACCCTGAAGAGGCGTTGCGCAATCTGCACTACATGTTTTTGCTCAACGCTCTGTTCCACTGCCTGCGCCCAGAAACCATTGCCGAGTACCAAGAGAAGCAACGCATGCCGGTGCTGCGTCAGAAGTACGACTACCTCCTGAGCCTAATTGGCCACTAAAGGCTATTTGGAATCATTTTGTCGTTCAATCTTTAGGAAATTTCCTATTTACACCAGATAAATATCCGATCTTGCACTGTTAATTTGTATTAACATCCGTGCGTATTTTCTTCTGTCGTCGACCTTGGGTCGGTGTCTTCTACCGCACGCTACTCAAACGGATTTTTGCTCCAGGTTTATGGAAGAAGCGACTCCCCTCCCGCGCTTGTTGATCCTTTCTAAAGGCGCCCAGTGCATCCCTACCCTGCCGTCGCTGCTGCCCGATTACGCGCTGCATAACGGCACTGTGGCCGAGACGAATAAAGCCGATTACGTCATGGCCTGGGGCCGCAAACCGAGTGCCTTCAAGGCCATGGCCGCGGCGGCACAGGCCAATGTGCCGCTCCTTACGCTGGAAGACGGTTTTTTGCGCTCCGTGGGGTTGGGCGCCGATGAGCCGCCGCTGTCGTTGATCGTCGATGACGTGGGGGTCTATTACGACGCCAGTGCGCCTTCGCGCCTGGAGCTGTTGATTGGCGCTCCACTAAGCCCTGCCGACACCGAGCGCGCCGTAGCGTTGCAAGCGTTGTGGCAGCAGCAGCGTGTGTCCAAGTACAACGACGCGCGGATCGAGCACCCCGAGCTGCCGGATGATTGCGTGTTGCTGGCCGACCAGACCTTTGGCGATGCTTCGCTGCAAGGCGCCAGCCCGGAGGATTTCCGCGCGATGCTGGAGGCGGCGCTGACGCGCTACCCCACCAGCACCGTAGTGCTTAAAGTGCACCCGGATGTGGTCGCGGGCCGCAAACGCGGGCATTTTGACCTGACGGCGCTGGCCACTCACCCACGGGTGCAGGTACTGGCGCGCAATGTTCACCCGGCCGAGTTGCTGCCGCGCCTGCGGGCCGTGTATGTGATGACCTCGCAACTGGGCTTCGACGCCTTGCTGTGGAATGTGCCGGTACATACTTGGGGCATGCCGTTTTATGCCGGCTGGGGCCTGACGCAGGACCGTTTGCCGGCCCCGTCACGGCGCCAGCCAGTTAGCTTGGCACAACTGGTTCACGCCAGCCTGGTGCGCTACCCGCGTTATGTCAGCCCCGAAACCGGGCGGCCATGCACCCCGGAGGTGCTGATGCTGTGGCTGGGGCTGCAACGCCGCCATCGCAGTGCGTTGCCGGTGGCAGTGCAAATGCTCGGTTTCAGCCGCTGGAAAAAACCTCTGACAAAACTGTTTTTTAGTGGTTCGACGACTCGCTTCGTCAAACCTAAACACGCACTAGACCCACGTCTGCCAACAGTGTCTTGGGGCTGTAAGCACGACGCCGATCTTAAGACGCACCCGCAGGCCGTGAGCCGAGTCGAAGACGGTTTTCTGCGCTCGGTCGGCCTCGGTGCAGGCAAGGCACGACCACTGTCGTGGGTGGTGGATGACCTGGGCATCTACTACGATGCCACCCGTCCGTCGCGGCTGGAACGTATCTTGCTCGATGATCCCTTTGATGCCGCGCTGCTGGCACGGGCACACGCACTGCGCGAGCTGATTTGCCGCACGGGCGTGACCAAATACAACTTGCCCGGTGACCCGTGGCTGCGACCCGCTGAGGCGCAGCAGGTGATTTTGGTCACGGGGCAGGTAGAAGACGACGCGTCGATTCGTTTTGGGGCCAATCGCATCCGCAGCAACCTGCAGTTGCTGCAGGCGGTGCGTGAACGTAACCCCCACGCCTGGGTGTTGTACAAGCCGCACCCTGAAGTGTTGGCCGGCACCCGCGCCCGCGGCCCTGACGAGGCGCAAACGGTGAATTGGTGTGACGAGGTGATCGGCAATACGCCCTTGCAACAGTTACTCGAAAGCGTGGATGAAGTGCATGTACTCACCTCCCAGTCTGGCTTTGAGGCCTTGCTGCGCGGCGTTCCGGTGACCACCTACGGCCAGCCGTTTTACGCTGGCTGGGGGTTGACCCGTGACGAAGACCTGCACCCGAATGTGCAGGCCCGACGCGCGCGTCTATTAAGCCTTGACCAACTGGTGGCGGGAACATTGCTGCTGTACCCCACCTACGTCAGCCGCATCACTGATCGCTTTACCACCGCCGAGCAGGCGCTTTACGAACTTCAAAACTGGCATGCCTTACCGCTGCCTGGAGCGACCACCAAATGGCAGGATTTGATACAGCGCTTGAGCAGTTTGTTGGGCAGGTTTCGCCTGAGAAACTGAACGCGCGGGGACCGAATCGTTCACTTGCCCCCGCTTCGCGCAGTTTTTTGTTTCTACAAGGCGTCAGTTCCCCGTTCTTTGCGCGTCTGGCCAAGGCCCTGCGCGGCATCGGCCAACGGGTGCAGTGCGTCAATTTTAATGTCGGCGATGTTCTGTACAGCCGGGGCTCACGCACTTTTTGTTCGTCGCGCCCGGTAGAGCTCGAAGGATTTTACAGCCACTATTTCAATCAGCTGGAGGTCACTGACCTGGTGCTGTTCGGTGACTGCCGCCCAGTGCATCGCCCGGCTGTGGCGCTGGCTCGACGCCTGGGCATTAGGGTGCATGTGTTTGAGGAAGGTTACTTTCGCCCCTACTGGATCACGCTGGAGCGTGACGGGGTCAATAACAACTCACGCCTGCCCCGCGACCCGGACTGGTATCGCGACGTCGGCAAGTCCATCCCAAGCTATGACAATGGCGCGGCGTTCAAACTGTCGTTTGTAACCCGCGCCACCCACGATGTGCTGTATCACAGCGCCGGCGCGCTGAACAAACTGTTCTTTGCCCACTACCGTACCCATGCGCCCTTCACGGCGGCTACTGAGTACACAGGCTTTATTCGCCGTGGCGTGCGCCTGCTGTTTGCGGGGCGTCACGACGATGCGCGGGTGAGCGAAGTCGCTCGCGAACGTAACCCGACCTTCTTGCTACCGCTGCAATTGGACAGTGATTCGCAAATCAAGGATCACTCGCCGTTCAACAATATGGTCGAAGTCATCGACCATGTGATGGCCTCGTTTGCCGCTCATGCGCCGGGCGCCGCACGGTTGCTGATCAAGGATCACCCGCTGACGCCGGGGCTGGTGAACTATAAGCACATCACCAAGAGCCTGGCCAAACGCTACGACGTGGCCGACCGGGTGGACTTTCTCGACGATGGCCATATGCCGACGCTGTTGTCGCACATTGCCGGGATGATCACGGTCAACAGCACGGCCGGGGCTTCGGCACTGCTGCACAAGCGCCCGACCTTTGTGTTGGCCAAGCCGATTTACGCCCTGCCCGGCCTGACACACCCCGGTAGCCTTGACGATTTCTGGACGCACCCGGTCGAACCGGACATGGCCCTGTTTCATCACTTTCGCAACACGGTGATTCACACCACGCAGATCAATGGCGGCTTTTACACCGGCTGCGGCATCGATATGGCCGTGAACAATTGCCTGGCCGTGCTGATGGCAAAAACATCAAGAATTGAAAACTTCCTATGACCCAACGCTCTACGCCCCGCTGTATTTTTATCACCGGCGCCACTGGCGGGATTGGCGGTGCGCTAGCCCCCGCGTATGCCGCGCCGGGCGTGACCTTGATCCTGCAAGGCCGCCGCCTGGATCGCCTGGAAGCCATGGCCGAGGAATGCCGCGCCCTCGGGGCTCGCGTGTTGCTGGAACCGATTGACGTGCGCGATATTGACGCGCTGCGGGCCATGGTGCGGCGCATCAGTGATGCCGAGCAACCGGACCTGGTGGTGGTTGGGGCCGGAATCAATATCGACATCGGCCCCCAGGGCCAGGGCGAGCAATGGGACGATACCCGCGCCTTGCTGGACATCAACGTGATGGCGGCTTTCGCCACCGTGGAAGCCGCCTTGCCGGCCATGCGTGCCAGAGGCCATGGGCAGATTGCACTGTTCAGTTCGCTGGCCGGGTGGCGCGGCTTGCCGGTGACACCGACCTACAGCGCAAGCAAGGCGGCGATCCGGGTGTATGGCGAGGCCATTCGCGACTGGCTCGCGCCGCAAGGGGTGAAGGTCAATGTGATCTTGCCCGGTTACGTCGAATCGAAAATGTGCTTTGAAATGCCCGGCCCCAAGCCCTTTTTATGGACCGCTGAAAAAGCCGCCAAACGCATCAAGCGCGGCCTGGCGGCGAATCAGGCGCGCATCAGTTTCCCGTTTCCGCTGAACCTTGGCACCTGGTTGCTGGGGGTGATGCCGCAGCGCCTTTCTTCGTTTATTTTGCGTGGTCTGAATTACAGTGAGTGAGTTTTCCATCCTGCACGTAGGTGTTGTCGGCCTGCTGATCACCGTTTTACTTGAACGCTTGCTGGTTCCACGCCCTCACCTGCGTCGGCCCTTGAGTTGCTGGTTGTTGCATGCCGGGGCCTGGTGCGTGAGCCTGGCGTTGCTCTACGGTTTGACCGCGCGCCCGCTGTTCAGCGGGATCAATGTGGTGTTGCTGTGGCTGCTGATCGTGATGGTCAGCAATACCAAGTACCACTCCCTGCGCGAGCCGTTTGTGTGTGCCGACTTCGAGTATTTCAGCGACGCTGTGCGCTTCCCACGCCTGTACCTGCCATTTTTCGGCATCGCCAAGGCCGCGTTGCTGGCCACAGGTTTTGTCATTTACCTGTGGGCGGGGCTGACCTTTGAGGCGCAAGTAGCCGGTGGTCGGCTGGATGCGCTGTGGCTTGGGTTGGCCGGGGCGATCCTGTTGAAGCTGGGCCACCGCCACAGCGTGCCGACCTTTGATGCGCAAGCCGACCTGCTGCGCTGGGGCTTGGCCGCCAGCCTGTGGCGTTATTTTTGGGCGGCCCGTGCGCCTGTCGACCCGGCGACGCTGGCGTCACCGTTCAGCCCAGACAACACGCCCGCCCCGGCGGCGCCGATGCCCGACCTGGTGTCAGTGCAGAGCGAATCGTTTTTTGATGTACGTGAGCTGTGGCCGGGTATCAAACCCCAGGTGCTCAGTGAGTACGACCGCCTTGCGGGCGAAGCCCTGGCCCGTGGCAAGCTGCACGTGGCCGCGTGGGGCGCGAATACCGTGCGTACCGAATTCGCCTACCTGACCGGCATCCCCGGCGAGCGCTTGGGCGTACACCGCTTTAACCCGTACCGCGTACTGGCGCGCCAGGGGTTGCCGAGCATCGCCAGCCACCTCAAGGCGCAAGGCTACCGCACAGTGTGCATTCACCCCTTCGACGGCAGTTTTTATGGCCGTCACCAGGTGTTGCCAGCGCTGGGTTTCGACGAATTTATCGATGTGCGCAGCTTTAACGACACACAGAAAGCCGGGCCGTTTATTGGCGATTGCGCGGTGGCGGACAAGATCCATGAGCTGCTGCACGACCCAGCCCGCACCCAGCCGCTGTTTATTCACGCCGTGACCATGGAAAACCATGGCCCGCTGCATTTGGAGCAGGTGGACGCTGCGCAATTGCCAACCTGGTTCGACCGCCCGCTGTTGCAAGGCATGGACGATCTGGCCCCCTATGTACGCCATCTTGCCAATGCCGACCAAATGCTCGGCAAGCTGCGCAACAGTCTGCTTGAGCGTCCCAACGAAGCGCTGCTGTGTTTCTTTGGCGACCATGTGCCGATCCTGCCGAACGTGTATCAGGCCGTTGGCGAGCCGGCGGGTGATACCGATTACTTGATCTGGTCCAACCGCCGCCAGCACAGCGTCACCCCGAGCCCGATCCGGGTCGATGCGCTGTCCAGCCACCTGGTGGCCTGTGCCGCTCAAACCCAAAGCGAAAGCCCTGTCGGCGGAGTGGCGTAAGGCCATGGTTGCTATTGTGCTGGGTTCTAACCTGACGCCAGACCTGCGCGCCGATCCCAAGCTGTCACGCCTGGTGACGGACGGACGGGGCTCTCTGGCGTTTATCATCGGCAACTCTGCCTGCCGCCAGCGCTTGCTGGGCAGCAGCATTCACTGGGACCGCGTATTGCTGGCCTTCGAAGACGGACAGCCGGTGGGTTACGCCGCGTTTAAACATCACCTGCGCGGCCCGTTTGCCCTGCGCTCGCTACCTTTTATCCGTGAATTTGGCTGGCTCAGCGGCAGGCTGCGGTTTGCCGCGTTCTGTTTGAGCGAATGGCGCGAGTGGCGTTATCCGTTTTTGCTGTACGGCTTGCGGGTGAGCAAGTCGGCGCGCAATCACGGCATTGCCACCGCACTGCTGCAGGCGTGCAGCGAACGGGCAACAGCCCATGACTTCAAGTGCGTGTACCTGGAAGTGCCACTGGGCAATGACCGCGCGCGCCATCTGTACCTGCAAAACGGTTTTAGCCTGCTGCGCCGGCGCTGGGTGCCGTGGCCGCCGGTGCGCAGCATGCGCCGCTGCGTGGAGTCTGCTTCGTGAACGGCCTCGACACACCGGTCATCCAACTGCAGCCCTTGGTTGAAGGCCCCGGCTGGATCGGCATCATGTCGCAGTGGGTCGCGTGGAAGGTGCTGCATCTGCCGCAATTTCTCGGCCCCGAAGGCGAGCCGTTCTGGCTGTGGCAACGTGGACAACGCGCGCCCAAAGGCCTGAAAGCCATTGCCGGGATTGGCTACAAGCAGTCTTCGGCCCACGCGCGAGTGCTGTGCCAGCGTTGGGGCTTGACCTACATCGCCCTGGAAGATGGCTTTTTGCGTTCGTCTTCGCTGGGCATTGAAGGTGATACACCAATGTCGATGGTCGTGGACCCAGTGGGCATTCACTACCTGGCCGACCGCCCTTCGCTGCTGGAAAACATTCTGCAAGACCCGAGCTGCTTGCGCCCGGATGAACTGGACAGCGCCCGGCAATTGATCGCTTTGATGCGCCGCACCGGCATCGGCAAATACAACAACGCCCCCGACCTCGACCCGGCCGACCCACTGGGGCGCGAGCGGCCCTTGGTGTTGGTGGTGGACCAAACCGCTGGCGATTACTCGATTCCCGGCGGCGGTCTGTGCGAAGCCGATTACGTGCGGATGCTCGACACTGCCATTGCGGAAAACCCGGACGCGGAAGTGCGCGTGCGCATTCACCCGGACTGCGTAGGCGGGCAAAAGCCCAGTTGCCTGCTTGCTGCCGCGACTGCGCGTGGCGTGGGCCTGGAAAGTCGGCCGGTGTCTTGGGCTTCGTTGGCACGGCGTGCGCGGCGGGTTTACATCGGCACCAGCCAGGCCGGGCTGGAAGCCTTGATTCAAGGCGTGCCTGTGACCTGTTTTGGCCTGCCCTTCTATGCGGGCTGGGGCCTGACGGACGACCGCATGCCCATCCCCCGGCGCCAGGCACGCCCGGATCTGGTGCAACTGGTGGCTGCGGCCTACTTGCGTTACTGCCGCTACGTCGACCCGCTCACCAACCTGCCGACCGATGCCCTGACCGTGGCCCATCAACTGGCCCGGCAAAAAGCGCAGGATACCGAGTTTGCTGAAAACCTCACGGTGCTCGGGGTCAAG
Organism: Pseudomonadota bacterium; assembly: GCA_040385125.1. Classification (GTDB taxonomy): domain Bacteria; phylum Pseudomonadota; class Gammaproteobacteria; order Pseudomonadales; family Pseudomonadaceae; genus Aquipseudomonas. The sequence continues at coordinate 36,876 of JAZKIA010000005.1, forward strand.
CGTCACAAACAGCACAACCTGCGGCGTTTTTTCAGCAGCCGCTGGGGCCAACTGACCTTTGCCGAAGACAGCCCCACGCTGCTGACCGACGTCGCCGCCCGGCGCGGTACTTTGCTGGTATGGGCCGCCCGCGAACCGACCGACCTCAAGGCGCGCGCAAAAGCTGCGAACGTCCCGGTGTGGCGAGTGGAAGATGGTTTTCTGCGCTCCAACGGGCTGGGCGCGCACAACGCCCCGGCGTTGTCGCTGGTGCTTGACCGCAGCGGCATCCATTTTGATGTCAGCACCCCGTCCGATCTGGAAACCCTGCTCGAGCACAGCAGTTTTGAGCCTGCGCTACTGGCCGAAGCGGCCCGTTTGCGCGAGCGCATCGTTGCGCTGGACACCAGCAAGTACAACCTCAAGAGCGACGTTGATAACCGTGTGCGGGCACGTCCCGGCCAGCGGCGAATTCTGGTGCCTGGCCAAGTGGAAGACGACGCCTCGCTGCGGTGCAGTGTCAGCACCTTGCACGACAACCTGGCGCTGCTCAGGCAAGTGCGCAGCAGCGCCCCCGACGCGTGGATCGTCTACAAACCGCACCCGGACGTGGAAGCCGGCAAACGCCATGGCGGCATGACCGACGCGATGCTGCTAGGGCTGGCCGACCAAGTACTGCCCGGAGCCGACATCGCCCGGCTCTATGCACACGTCGACGAAGTACACACCATCAGCTCGACGTCGGGCTTTGAAGCCTTGCTTCGTGGCTTGCTCGTCGTGACCTATGGCACACCGTTTTATGCTGGATGGGGCCTGACCCAGGACCACCAGCCGTTTGCTCGCCGGACCCGGCGTCTGACCCTGGACGAGTTGGTAGCCGGTGCCCTGTTGCGCTATGCGCGCTATGCCGACCCGCAAACCGCTTTGCCCTGCGATGCGTGGCATGCCCTCAAAAGCCTGTCGACCCCTCGCCCACCGCGCCTGATGCAGCACCCGCGTTTACTGCCGCTGCTCAACTACACCCGGACCCTGCTTGGTATTTCCCGAGCATCGGTTCCGCCAAAGGATTAGTTCATGCCAACGTCATTGAAGGATCTGGGGCGCTATGCCGCATTGCCTTGGCACTGCCTGCAACTGCTGACCCACGCCAAATCGTTTGAGAACAACCCGGTGCTGGGCAATGCCCGGCTCAACGCCATGGGTTTGCATGTACAGCGTCGCCAATTGGCGATGAAAGTGGCGGCCATGCGTCGTCGGGCGCTGGCGTCGCGACTGGACCCGGCCGAATTGGCGAGCTTCGAAGCGCAAGGTTTCTTCGTGCGAGAAAACGCCCTGCCGCCCGAACAGTTTGCGGCCCTGCGTGCCGAACTGGGTGACTTGCGCAGCACGGGTTGGGAAATGCGCCAGGGCAAAGCCGTGACCCGTCGCGTGAGCCTGGACCAAGACGTACTGGCCCAGAACCCTGCCAGCGCGGCTTTTATCGCTGACCGCGGCGTGCGTGATCTGATTTCGTATGCCTCGTCCAACACGGGGGGCATCACCTATCAACTGCAGTCGATCGTAATTGATGGGGCCAACGCCAATGACGACCCACAGACCCGACTGCATGCAGACACCTTCCACCCGACGGCCAAAGCGTGGTTATTTCTGGATGACGTGGCTGATGATCAGGGGCCCTTCAGCTACGTGCCGGGTTCTCATCGTCTGACGCCCGAGCGTCTTGCCTGGGAATATCGTCAGAGCCTGGGTGCGGCCAGCTCGAGTGAGCAAATGCACCGTGAAGGTTCGTTCCGGATTCATGAACATGAGTTGGCGGAACTGGGCTTGCCGGCGCCCCGGCGTTTTTCGGTCCCGGCCAACACCTTGGTCGTGGCAGACACCTCGGGTTTCCACGCCCGGTGCCCGAGCCTGCGGCCTAGCCACCGAGTAGAAATCTACGCCAGCTTGCGGCGCAACCCGTTTATCCCGTGGCGTGGTGCCCACCTGTTCGCCCTGCCGTGGATCGCCAACCACCACATGCGGTGGGACATCCGCCTCAAACGCATGATGGGTTTTGACAAACGCAGCCATTGGCGGTTTATCGAACAGCTCAACGCCTATGAAAAACCGCATATCTAAAACTGCGCCCCCCCCCTGTGGGAGCGAGCCTGCTCGCGATACAAACAACGCGGTGTATCTGCTCAAACGCAGCGATGCAATCGCTGTAGGAGCGAGCTTGCTCGCGATGCAAACGACGCGGCGTGTCTGCACAAGCGCGGTGATGCAATCGCTGTAGGAGCGAGCTTGCTCGCGATGCAAACGACGCGGTGTGTCTGCACAAGCGCGGTGATGCAATCGCGAGCAAGCTCGCTCCTACAGGTGCTTGCACCGCTCAAAATCAGGTAACCCAAAACCTGCTCGCGATGCAGACGACGCGGTTTATCTGCACACACGCGGTGATGCAATCGCGAGCAAGCTCGCTCCTACAGGTGCTTGCACCGCTCAAA
>JAZKIA010000006.1:0-57028 GCA_040385125.1 Pseudomonadota bacterium
GGCAGTCAGGCTGAAACGGTGGTTGGCGGACATCCATGATTCCTCTGAAATGAGGAATCAACGCTAATGGATAGAGCTGGGATGAGATGTAGGAGGCTTCCGTAACTGTTTGTAGAAACGCCTCTTACCGTGTCAATGCCGACACAGCCCTAAGCGCGGAGCCTCAGGTAAAACGCGTTGATGCTATCGCGAGCAAGCTCGCTCCTACAGCGTTAGGTGAACAGCTCTTTTTGATGAAAATCACTTCACCATTGAAACCACTGCCACCGCGCCCCATCTAAGACTCATACCCAATTGTGCAGGTGCCCCATGAGCGACCAGCAAGAGATTCCGGATAACACGAATGACTTCACCGATGTAGAGCACACAGAAACGGAACACACTGGCGGGACTGAGTTGGCGTTGCCAAGTCAGAATCTGCCGGACAAGGTGTACATCATCCCGATTCACAATCGGCCGTTCTTCCCGGCGCAAGTACTGCCGGTGATCGTCAATGAAGAACCGTGGGCCGAAACCCTCGACCTGGTCAGCAAGTCGCCCCATCACTCGCTGGCGCTATTTTTTGTCGACACGCCGCCCGATGATCCCCGCCACTTCGACACCAACAGCCTGCCGCAATACGGCACGCTGGTGAAGGTGCATCACGCCAGCCGCGAAAACGGCAAGTTGCAGTTCGTGGCTCAGGGCCTGACTCGCGTGCGCATCAGCACCTGGCTCAAACATCACCGTCCGCCATATCTGGTGGAGGTCGAATACCCGCAAGAATCAAAGCAGCCGAGCGATGAGGTGAAGGCGTACGGCATGGCGCTGATCAATGCGATCAAAGAGCTGCTGCCGCTGAATCCGCTGTACAGCGAAGAACTGAAAAACTACCTCAATCGCTTCAGCCCCAACGACCCGTCGCCGCTTACCGACTTTGCCGCAGCGCTGACCTCGGCCACCGGCAATGAGCTGCAAGAAGTGCTCGACTGCGTGCCAATGCTCAAGCGCATGGAAAAAGTCTTGCCGATGCTGCGCAAGGAAGTCGAAGTCGCACGCCTGCAAAAAGAGATCTCGGCTGAGGTCAATCTCAAGATCGGCGAGCACCAGCGCGAGTTTTTCCTCAAGGAACAACTCAAGGTGATCCAGCAAGAACTGGGGCTGACCAAGGATGATCGCAGCGCCGATATCGAACAGTTCCAGCAACGTCTGGAGGGCAAAACCCTGCCCGCCCAGGCGCGCAAGCGCATCGATGAAGAAATGAACAAACTGTCGATCCTCGAAACCGGATCGCCTGAATATGCCGTAACCCGTAATTACCTGGACTGGGCGTCGTCGGTGCCGTGGGGTGTTTTGGGGCAAGACAAGCTCGACCTTAAACACGCTCGCAAAGTACTCGACGCCCACCATGCAGGGCTCGATGACATAAAAAGTCGCATCCTCGAGTTCCTCGCCGTGGGTGCCTACAAAGGTTCGGTGAGTGGTTCGATTGTGCTGTTGGTGGGGCCGCCGGGCGTGGGCAAGACCAGTGTCGGCAAATCGATTGCCGAGTCGCTGGGTCGCCCGTTTTACCGTTTCAGTGTCGGCGGCATGCGCGACGAAGCCGAGATCAAAGGCCATCGTCGTACCTACATCGGCGCCCAGCCGGGCAAGCTGGTGCAGGCGCTCAAAGACGTCGAAGTGATGAACCCAGTGATCATGCTCGACGAGATCGACAAAATGGGCCAAAGCTTCCAGGGCGACCCGGCCTCGGCGCTGCTTGAAACCCTGGACCCAGAACAGAATGTCGACTTCCTCGACCATTACCTGGACCTGCGCCTGGACCTGTCGAAAGTACTGTTTGTGTGCACCGCCAACACTCTGGACTCGATCCCAGGGCCGTTGCTCGACCGGATGGAAGTGATCCGCCTCTCGGGTTACATCACCGAAGAGAAAGTCGCGATTGCCAAGCGCCACCTGTGGCCCAAGCAACTGGAAAAAGCCGGCGTCTCCAAAGGCAGCCTGAGCATCAACGACAGCGCCCTGCGCGCAGTAATCGACGGTTATGCCCGTGAAGCAGGGGTTCGCCAGCTTGAGAAGCAACTGGGCAAACTGGTGCGAAAAGCGGTGGTCAAGTTACTGGACGACCCCAAGTCGGTGATCAAGATTGGGCCCAAAGACCTTGAGGCGTCACTGGGTATGCCGGTGTTCCGTAACGAACAGGTAATCAGCGGCACCGGAGTGATTACCGGTCTGGCCTGGACCAGCATGGGCGGCGCGACGTTGCCGATTGAAGCGACACGGATTCACACGCTCAATCGCGGCTTCAAGCTGACCGGGCAACTGGGCGAGGTGATGAAAGAATCTGCCGAAATCGCCTACAGCTATGTCAGCGCCAACCTCAAGCAGTTTGGCGGCGACCCGCGCTTCTTCGATGAAGCTTTTGTACACGTACACGTGCCTGAAGGTGCCACTCCCAAAGACGGCCCGAGTGCCGGTGTGACAATGGCCAGCGCCCTGCTGTCACTGGCGCGCAACCAGGCACCGAAAAAGGGCATCGCCATGACCGGCGAACTGACATTGACCGGGCATGTGTTGCCCATTGGCGGTGTCCGCGAGAAGGTGATTGCGGCGCGGCGACAAAAGATTCACGAGCTGATCCTTCCAGAGTCCAACCGCGGCAACTTTGAAGAACTGCCCGACTATTTAAAAGAAGGCATCACCGTACACTTTGCCAAACGCTTCACCGACGTGGCCAAAGTATTGTTCTAAAACAACTACTTACTGTAGGAGCGAGCTTGCTCGCGATGCTTTCAAACACGCGTTATCGTTAGCGACCATCGCGAGCAAGCTCGCTCCTACAGATCGGTATTAACCTTCTCATCCTGTCATTTCTGACAGTAGACACCTGTACGTTTCGCGCCGTTAATAGGCCCCATGCCCACAGAGTTGCGCAAGGAAACAACCATGTCCCTTCATCATCCAGCGTTTGAGAACCCTGAAGTGTTGTGGCCAATGGATTATGGTCTTGGCAAATCCAATCTCAGAACCAGCGGCGAGCTCAAAGCGGACCTGCTTGATCGCGAGGTGTTCGTCGCTCAGGAAATGACCTTTGCCAGCAGCCACAAAAAAATTGTGATCACTGCCGAATCAGGCGACTTCGGTGCGAAAAACTACCGTGCCATCAGCTTTACCCTGGCCGTCGATATCCAGTCCGGCATTTACCTGTTTAAAGCCGAGGATCAGGGCCAAGGGCCGGTTCGGGCCATGTCTTACATCGAATGCGTCGAAGTGAATGGGCAGGCGCTTTATCACTTGAACCAGGCCACCATGGGAACCCTGCACCTAAGCGTTATCGAGAGCTGCTACAGCGCTCGCCTCTTTACCTTGGACAGCCTCGACCATACGGGCGAATGCCTGGAAGTGTGCGGCGACTTCGAGATCTCCCCACCCCACGCCACATTCTGTTATTGAGCGGCACCGAAGGCCGTCGACAAATGGCGCAGCGCCAATCATGAGTTATGCTGCGTTCTTGTGTTTGTCTGACAGGAGCCTTCAATGTCCCTCGCTCGCCTTATTCCCCTGCTCAGCCTCAGCCTGCTGACTGCCTGCGCTCAACAGCCTGCGCACAACGTGACCGTGGAACAACAAAGTGACTGCCCGATGCAGCTGCACACCGGACAAAACCTGATCGTGTCACTGCCCAGCAACCCCACCACCGGTTACCGCTGGGCAATTCAGGACTCCGCAGGCGGCGTACTGCACAGCCTCGGCCCGGAGGTCTACAGCAGTAGCGACAATGGTCAATTACTGGGCAGCGGCGGGCAATCCACCTGGCGTTTCCAGGCGTTTGCCGCTGGTAACGGACGTCTGCGCCTGACCTATCAGCAACCGTGGGAACCCGAAGCCGAGCCGGCACAAACCTTCGACTGTCCAATCACGGTGAACTGACATGGGCTGGCTGATTCTTGCCGTGATGGGCGCTGCGGCCTACGTTTATGGGCTAAGCCTGAACGCCACGCTGCTGTGTTTACTGAGCAAGCCAGTGCCGGTGCTGGCCTTGCTCGGCTGGCTGCAAGATGCGCCGCCCAGCCCTTATCGACGCTGGATCAGCCTGGGGCTACTGTTTTCCCTGCTCGGGGACATTCTTCTGGCATGGCCTGCGGATCTATTTGTGTTCGGTCTGGGCGCATTTTTGTTCGCCCATCTGGCTTACCTCAAGGCCTACCTGGTGGACTGCCGCCGCGCGGCCCTGTTGCCATTGGTGCTGGCATTGCTTGCCGGGGGCAGCTTATTCAGCGTGATGGCCGCCCATGGCCTCGGCGACTTGTTGCTGCCCGTCGGCGTCTACGCCCTGGCCATCAGCGCGATGCTCTGGCGCGCCCTGGCCCGGCTGGGTAGCAACGTACCCAAGTGCTCAGCCTGGCTGGCTGCAGCAGGTGCCTTGGCGTTTGTAGTCTCGGACAGCCTGATTGGCATCGACCGTTTCGTGCTTAAGTTCACTGCGGCCCCCTACCTGATCATTCTCAGTTACTGGCTCGGTCAATGGGGCATTGCCGCGTCGGCGTTCAGTCAGAGCAAGCGCTGAACGGTTTATCAGACAGACCGCGCATCCCGGCGCCAACTTGGCTAAAATGCTGCCCCTTTTGAAATTTCCATCGCCGGAACCGCCGTGAGCAAAGAACCCGACCGTATTTTCGCCCAGCCCCTGGCCCAGGTGCCGGACTTCGCCTTTAACGAAGACGTGGTGCGGGTGTTCCCGGACATGATCAAGCGCTCGGTACCCGGCTACCCGACCATTGTCGAAAACCTCGGCGTGCTTGCCGCCCAGTTCGCCCAACCCAACAGTGTGCTGTACGACCTGGGCAGCTCGCTGGGCGCGGTCACTCAGGCGCTGCGCCGGCATGTACGCAGCGAAGGCTGCAAGGTGATTGCGGTGGACAACTCGGCTGCGATGGTCGAGCGCTGCCGCGAATACCTCAACGGGCAGAACTCGATGTTCCAGGAGTTGTTGCCGGTTGAAGTCATCGAAGGCGACATTTTGGCGCTGCAGTTTGAGCCTGCCTCCGTAGTGGCATTGAACTTCACCCTGCAATTTATCGCCCCAGAAGAACGCCTCGCGTTGCTGAGCCGGATCCGCCAGTCGTTGCTGCCCGGCGGTGCCTTGATCCTCTCCGAGAAGCTGCGTTTCAGCGACCCTGAAGAACACGCGCTGCTCACCGACCTGCACGTGGCGTTCAAACGCGCCAACGGCTACAGCGACCTCGAAATCGCACAAAAGCGTAGCGCCATCGAAAACGTCATGAAGCCCGACAGCCTCGAAGAACACCGCGAGCGCCTGCTGGCCGCCGGGTTCTCGACAGTCGTGCCATGGTTCCAGTGTCTTAACTTTGCCTCGTTGATTGCCTTGCCATGATTGATCTTTCCCCTCTTGCCCGGCGTCTGGCCGGTACTCCATTAGCTGAATGGGCCAACACCCTGCAAGCGCAGCTCGACACCAAAATGGAGAAAGGCCACGGCGATCTGGAACGCTGGCAAAGTGCGCTGAATGCGCTTCCCAATGTGCTGCCGACCGAGATCGACCTGCTTGACGGCCTGACCTTGGACACCGATTGCGACGACGAAACCCGCGTGCAAATGCGTCAGGCGCTGATGGGCTTGTCGCCGTGGCGCAAAGGCCCGTTCGACCTGTTCGGGGTACATGTCGACACCGAATGGCACTCGGACTGGAAATGGTCGCGCGTCGCGCCGCATATCGACTTGCAGGGCAAACGCATCCTCGATGTCGGTTGCGGCAACGGCTATTACATGTGGCGCATGCTCGGCGCTGGCGCGCACAGCGTGATCGGAGTCGACCCAAACTGGCTGTTCTTCTGCCAGTTCCAGGCCGTGCAACGCTTTTTGCAACAAGAGTCAGTCTGGCACCTGCCCTTCCCGTTTGAAGACTTGCCACCCAATCTGGAAGGCTTCGACACGGTCTTTTCCATGGGCGTGTTTTACCATCGCCGCTCGCCCATTGAGCATTTGCTGGCGCTCAAAGACTGCCTGGTCAAAGGCGGCGAACTGGTACTGGAAACCCTGGTGATTGAAGGTGACGTCAATCAGGTGCTGGTGCCTGAAGACCGCTACGCGCAGATGCGCAACGTGTGGTTCTTGCCCTCGATTCCGGCGCTGGAACGCTGGCTGCGCCGTGCCGGATTCAGCGATGTGCGCTGTGTCGACGTGAGCGTCACCACCGTGGAAGAACAACGCGCGACTGAATGGATGAAATTCCAGTCCCTGAGCGACTACCTCGACCCGAACGACCATAGCAAGACCATCGAAGGCTTGCCGGCACCGATGCGTGCAGTGATCGTCGCGAAGAAATAAGAACCGACCCAATCCCGTAGGAGCGAGCTTGCTCGCGATGCAGACGGCGCGGTTTTGCAAATAAACGCGTCGATGCTATCGCGAGCAAGCTCGCTCCTACGGAGACTTTAAGGTTTGGCTCTTCGGGCTTTGAAGAACTCGCTGAGGATGGCCCCGCACTCTTCAGCCAGCACCCCGCCTTCAAACAGCACCCGGTGATTCAAAAAGCCCTGGGTGAAAAACTGCCCCTGGCTTTGCACAATCCCGGCCTTGGGCTCCAGCGCGCCGTAGACCACTCGCGCCACCCGCGAATGCACGATCAGGCCGGCGCACATGCTGCAAGGCTCCAGAGTCACGTACAGCGTGCTTCCCGGTAGCCGATAGTTGCTGGCGGCAGTGGCCGCAGCACGGATGGCAACCATCTCCGCGTGGGCACTAGGGTCGCTGCCGCTGATCGGGCAATTAAAGCCACGGCCAATAATTTCACCGTTTTGCACCAGCACCGCGCCCACCGGCACTTCGCCCAGCGCAGCGCCTTGTGCGGCCAGCGCCAGTGCTTCACGCATATAGTCTTGATCGCGGCTGCGGTCGATGATCTGGGGTTGACGCCCTTGTCGCATCAGGAAACCTCAATAGCGGCCATCAGGCCGGTTTCCATGTGGTCAATCACATGGCAGTGGAACATCCACACGCCGGGATTATCCGCCACCAGCGCCACCCGGGCACGCTCGTTTTTGCCCAGCAGGTAAGTGTCGGTGAAGTACGGGATGATTTTTTTCCGATTGGACGCCAGCACCTTGAAGCTCATGCCATGCAAATGGATCGGATGCTGATACTGGGTCATGTTCTTCAATTCGAAGATATAGCTCTGGCCCAGCTTGAGTTTGGCGATTGGCCGGTCAGCGCAGGTCTTGTCCTTGATGTCCCAGGCCACCCCGTTGATCTGCCACAGGCTTGGTGGCCGGTCCGAGCCCAGGTTCTCGGATACCGAACCGACCCACTCAAAGTTGAAGTTGATCTTCTCGGCATTCGCTACATCGGGCTCAGCCACCGGGTTGGCGGGCAGCGCCGGTGGCCATTCGCTCGGCGCGTCGTGATTAGCGACCGAACGCAATGTGCCCAAACGCACCGGGCCGTCACGTAGCGACAGTTCTTCGCCAGCAGCCGGGGCCTTGATCGCCAGGCAAATACGCATGCCCGGACCAAGCCAGTAATCCTTGCCCAGCGGTCTCGGCTCAATAGGATTGCCGTCCAGCGCGTAGATGTTGGCCTCAACCCCTGGAATGTTCAGGCGGTAGGTCAGGGTGTTGTCGAGGTTAAGAATCCGCACGCGGGTGATCTGCCCGGCAGGCAAATCAATGGTCGGTACGTGATTGCCGTTGATCGTCGACAAGCGTCCTGCCGTACCGCCACGTGCGGCTTCGCGGGTGATGCTGAACGGCAGAAAACCGCCCTCTTGATCCACGTGCCAGTTTTTGATGCTCAAGGTGCGTTCGTGCTTGAACCCGGTAGGTTCACGCTCCTCAACGATCAGTGGCCCGACCAGGCCACGACCCAGCTCTTCGCTGCTGTTGACGTGCGGGTGATACCAATAGCTGCCCGCATCTGGCACACGGAATTTGTAGTCGAAGTATTCACCGGGCAAAACCGGCAATTGCGACACATAAGGCACGCCGTCCATTTCCAGCGGCAGACGGATACCGTGCCAGTGAATGGTGGTCGCGACCGGCAGGTGGTTGATAAAGCGCACCCGCAGCCACTCGCCCTGACGCACCCGCAACTCCGTCCCAGGTGCCGAAGGGCCAAAGGCCCAGGCTTCGGTCTTGTGACCGGGCACCAGCTCAACGTCCAACGGGGCGGCAATCAGCTCGTAATCGTGACCTGCATCGGCATCAGCCATCTTGCCCAGCCAGTAACGCGAAGCGCCTCCTGCGCCAACACCCACCACTACCAAGCCGGCCAAACCACCGAGTATTTGTCGACGGGTAAAGGACATGGACTCAACTACCTCTCGTATCCGGTGCGGGCCTTGGGCCCGCAAAAGGCGAATACGATACACCCGCAGTTGAGAAACAGTAAGGCCGAGGTGGCGAAGCGACCATAGAATCTGTAGGAGCGAGCTTGCTCGCGATAGTATCACCGCGTTTTTGCAGACCTCTCACGTAGCCTGAATCGCGAGCAAGCCCGCTCCTACAACAACCCCACCACCAAATGCACCACCCCGCCTGTCAGCGCCATCACCCCCGGCACACCTGCCTCACGCAGGGCTTGCGGACTCATGCGGGTGACGTCGTTGAGTTCGACACGGATGCGGGTCAGGGCCACCCGTTGTTCAGACTTGAGATTGTCGGCACCGCCAAGGGCAACCAATACCGCTTGATCCAGGATCGATGCCAACGGGCCAGGCTCATCCGCGACCAGATCCGGGGTCAGGGCTTTCCAAAATGCGTTCTGCACCTTATCGAACATATTCAGTACTCCAATACGGTCATGGGTTGCTGCAGGGGCTGTAAAGCGGCACGCACCTGCTCGGCGCTTTCAAGGCCCAGCACCTGCTGCGCCAAGGTCTGGCACGCCTTGAAGTCCAACTCGCGGACCCGCGCCTTGATCGAGGGAATCAACGGTACGCTCACCGACAACTCATCAACCCCCAACCCCAGCAACAACGGCACCGCCAGCGTTTCGGAGGCAAGTGCGCCGCACACCCCAACCCACTTGCCGTGGGCGTGGGCGGCCTTGACGGTCGTGGCGATCAGACGCAGTACCGCCGGGTGAAAGCTGTCGGCCTGACTGGCCAGCTGCGGGTGATCACGGTCCATCGCCAAGGTGTACTGAGTCAGGTCGTTGGTGCCTATCGAGAAGAAGTCCACTTCAGGGGCAAACAGGTCAGCCATCAAGGCGGCAGCTGGCACTTCAATCATGATGCCCAATTTCGGCAGTTGCTTGAGCCCCAACTGCTGCGCCTGTTCTTGTAGCAACTGACGGGCCAAGCGCAACTCAGACAGCTGGGTGACCATCGGCAACATGATGTGCAAGCGCGTCAGGTCGGCGCTGGCCAAAATCGCGCTGAACTGTTCGCGCAACAGCTGCGGGCGCTCCAGGCACAAGCGAATCCCGCGCATACCCAAAAACGGGTTGGCCTCACTCTCCATCGGCACATAGGCCAGCGGTTTGTCTCCGCCCACATCCAGGGTGCGCACCACCAGATTGTGCCCGGCACCTACGGTACGGGCGATGGCGTTGTAAGTCTCGACCTGTTCCGCGTGACTCGGGGCGCTGTTGCGCTCCAGATACAAAAACTCCGAGCGCAGCAACCCGACACCTTCGGCCCCCAGCTTTATGGCCTGCTCGGCTTCTGCCAGAGATGCGATATTGGCACTGACTTCAATCCGCTGGCCATCACGGGTACGCGCCGCTTGGGCAGCGTGTTGCAGATCCCGCTGCTGGCGCTCGCGTTGCTGTGTGCGCTGAACCTTGAACCGCTCAATTTGCGCGGCATCCGGCTGAAGATGCAGCTCGCCCCGGTCAGCATCAAGCAATACTGGCGTGCCATTGGTCAATGTCAGAACGCCGGGAGACACCCCGCAAATCGCCGGCAAGCCCAACGCTCGGGCCAGAATCGCAACATGGCTGGTGGCACCACCGCCAACGGTGACAAAGCCCATTACTTTGCGGGTATCCAGCGCAGCGGTCTGTGAAGGCGTCAGTTGCTCGGCAATCAAAATGGCGTTATCGGGCAATACCAGTGCGCTGTCCTGCACCCCGAGTATCAACTTGAGTACCCGTTGACCAACGTCCTCGAGGTCCAGCGCACGCTCGGCCAACAAGCGACTGCCCAAGCCTTTGAACAGTTGCGAGGTTGCCTGCGTGGCACTCTGCCAGGCGAAAGCTGCGCTCTTGCCCTGTTCGATCAGAGCAAAGGCTTGCTCCAGCAACCCCGGATCTTCCAGCAGTTCCTGGTGGGCCTTGAAAATCTCGGCCTGAGCCTTGCCGGGAGCGTTATCGCACACGCGTTGCAGCGCGGTTGTGGCATCTGCCAAACCCTGTTTTAAACGCTCGCACTCTATGACCGAGTCCGCTGCAAACTCCGTCATTTGCAGCGCACTTTCAGTCAACTGAACCACATGACCGAAGACCGAGCCCGGTGACGCAGAGACTCCGCGCAATACATCACTGGCTGCTTGCTCGGGTGCCGCAACCGGCTGTGGCACCTGAACAACCGCAATACTTTCGCCGCAGCCAGACGCCAGCAGCTCAGACAAAACCTTTAGGGCTTGCTCGGCATCAGCGCCCGCAGCGCGCAGATAAACACTGTCACCGTGCATTGTCTGCAAAGCCATGATCGCCACCAATGACTTGGCATTGGCGCTGCTCTGTTGCGTGTGCAGGTGAATCGTCGCGGCAAAACCTTTCGCAGCCTGGGCCAACACAGCGGCGGGACGAGCGTGCAGGCCATTGGCGTTGGGTAATAACTGCGGCGCTGAAAACTGCGCGGTAGCGGATTGATCCTCTGCCACAGCCCGGGTTTCACTCAGTTGCAAACGCAACAACGGCTGAGCGCACTCAACCCCATAGCGGCCCGACGTCAATGAGGTAAAACCCTCGCCACTGACCACCAGCATCAGTGTCAACAGACTGCGGGCATGCAGGGCGATATAGTCCGCATCGAACTCAATCAGCGCCTGCCCTGCCACTACCTGCTGTCCCTCTTCGACCAGAGCAGTAAAACCCTTTCCTCCCAGACTCACAGTGTCCAGGCCGATATGCAGCAACACCTGCACACCGCTGTCGTGGGTGATGCTGATGGCGTGGCCGGTGTGCTGCAAGTTGCTGACCACCCCGGCCAGCGGCGCGCACAGCACCTGCGACGTGGGGTCGATGCACAGTCCGTCGCCAATCAAACGGTTGGCGAACACCGGGTCCGGCACTTGATCGAGCGGTATCAACACACCGGCCAGCGGCGCCAGCAGTTCCAGTTGAGGGGTTGTGACCATGACTTCACCTGCGATTGATTCGGTTAAATGCCGATGGAGCGCGAGCCCCGACAGCTCACTTACTTCCACCAGTACTCGACTTGCAAGCCGACGTTTGAGCCGTTGCGGGCCGTGCCAAAGGCGCCGGTATCTGACAGAGCCGAGCCTTTGTCCAGTTCGTTGGCAGCGCGCTGGGCTGCTGCGTTCCAGGTGGCATAGGTGTAATACAAACGCACCTCAGGGCGCGCCCAGAAATCCGGGCCCTTAGGCGACCAGGTCGGGGCGAAGGTGAACTTGCTCAACTTGCGCGTACCGCCGGTGGCCTTGACCTGATCGTGGCCCAGCTCGGTGACCAGCTTGAACTGCTCTGTGATGGCATAGGCAGGCCGCACACCAAGAGAGATCCAGTCCTGATTGCCTCCGTTCGGCCGAAAATCCTTTTGATACACCGCCTCAACTTGACCACCGAAACGCGGGCTCACTTGCCAGTCAAAGAACTCCACCACCCGATAGCGTTTGCTGCTGTTATCCAGTTGAGTATTGCCGGTATAACCGAGCCCAGTGCCCGAGCCCTCGCCGTACTGCACGGCAAACTTGTTCTTGCCGCCCAGGAACTCACTTTGCACATGTTGCGCGGTGATCGCCCAGCCACTGTGGGCGTCAGTGCGGTCCGGCTTGTCGAGGTAAGTCAAACCGAACTCCAGCGCGCCGCCGGGGTTGGTGTTGAAACCGGCCACGTTAAAATCGTGACGGGTCACGTAATCTTCCTGATACAGGCTGTCTTTGCGCGACAGGGCGTAGCTGTATTTCAAGCCACCTATCTGCACGTCTTCGATCCCGCCGCCAGTGGCGCTCTGGTTCCAGTAGTAGAAGTCAGAAATATGGATGTCGTTACGCTTGTAGTAACGCCGCCCGGCCCACAGCGAACCGCCATTGAGGCTTGGCAGGTTGGACCACTGCGCATACAGCTGCGGCAGGCGCGCCGAGCCGTTGTCGCCCTGAAACGTGAGTTGGCGGTTGTATTTGTTATACAGCGAAGCCATGCCATCGACGCTGAGCACCGAGCCATCGTCGAGGGTGAACAGATCCTGACGCAGTTCCAGCTCCGCGTACTGCTCGCACTCGTTGCCCAGCCGGTATTTGGACTCGGCACCGGGCAGCTTGAAACACGATTGCGTGCCTCCGTTGAGCGAGTTGCCCACGCCACTGCGCAAGTAACCGGCAAACTCCAGCGCGTTGGCTGAAAGGGGCGCCAACAGGCACAAACAAGCGGTGATGATGCTGCGGTTAAGTGAGGTTTTCATACGTTGCCTTTTTTATTTTTATTGAGGTAAAGCGCGTGCGGCTTTTGTGAGAGCCGGCTTGCATCGCGATGCCAGCAACTCGGTGTATCTGTTTCAGCGGGTGATGCCATCGCGAGCAAGCCCGCTCCCACACCGAAATCAGCTGTTTCAGGTTTTGAGGTACAGGGAGAAGGACTCGTAGGGGCGTAACCTGATAAATCGCGTACGCAACGGGCAATCGTCGTAGTTGCTGATCAGCAAGCGCTGCGCCATACCGTCACTGATCACCCCTTCGGGCAACTCGATCTCGCAGACCGAGCCATAAAAGTTGTTGATCACCAGCAAGCACTCGTCCTCTCCCTGACGCAAATACGCCCAAACCTGAGGGTGATCCGCCAGCAACGGGCGATATTCGCCGTGTTGCAGCAACGGCTCTTCGCGGCGCAACGCGATCAGGCGACGGTAGTGATGCAGCACCGACTCAGGATCATCCAACTGACTTTCAACGTTGAGGGTCAGCGCGTTTTCAGGGATACCAATCCACGGTTCAGCCGTACTGAAACCCGCATTGGCCTGGCGATTCCATTGCATCGGTGTACGGCTGTTATCCCGCGACTTTTGCATGATCGCGGCCATGCAATCGGCTTCCGATTCACCCGCTTCGCGTTTGAGGCGATAGATATTCAAGGTCTCGACATCTCGGTACTGCTCAATGCGCTCGAACCCCGGATTGGTCATCCCGATCTCTTCGCCCTGATACACATACGGCGTGCCCTGCAGGCAATGCAGCGCGGTGGCCAGCATCTTGGCCGAGACCACGCGGTACTCGCCGTCATCAGCAAAGCGCGACACTGCACGCGGCTGGTCGTGGTTACACCAGAACAAGGCGTTCCAACCGCCACCCGCCTGCATGCCCACTTGCCAGTCCGAGAAAATACGCTTGAGTTCGAGAAAATCGAAATCAGCGCGCACCCACTTCTGCATGTTAGGGTAATCCACTTTCAGGTGATGAAAGTTGAAGGTCATCGACAGCTCTTTGCTGTGCGGGCTGGAGTAGCGAATACAGTGCTCAAGGCGGGTGGACGACATTTCACCGACGCTGACCAGATCATGTCCGGCGAACACTTCGCGATGCATTTCTTGCAGGTACTCATGCACGTTGGGACCATCGGTGTAAAAACGCCGGCCATCGCTGCTGTCTTCCGCAAAGTCGGCGGGCTTGGAGATCAGGTTGATCACGTCGAGTCGAAAACCACCTACGCCCTTGTCCCGCCAAAAGCACATCAACTTGTAAACTTCAGCACGAACCTTGGGGTTATCCCAATTCAGGTCGGCCTGGGTGTGATCAAACAGGTGCAGGTAATACTGGCCGGTTTGCGCCTCGTACTCCCAGGCTGAACCGCCGAACTTGGACTGCCAGTTGTTCGGCTGATCACGCCAGATATAAAAGTCGCGGTACGGGTTATCGAGACTGCTGCGCGCCTGTTGGAACCACTCATGCTCAATCGAAGTGTGATTGACCACAATGTCGAGCATCAGCTTGATCCCGCGCACTTGCGCCTCGCGGATCAGCAACTCGCAGTCGGCCATGCTGCCGTAACTCGGGTCGATGGCGTAGTAATCGCTGATGTCATAACCGTTGTCGCGTTGCGGTGAGCGTAAAAACGGCGTCAGCCACAGGTAGTCAACGCCCAGCCATTGCAGGTAATCAAGTTTGTCGACCACCCCCAGCAGATCCCCGGTGGCATTGCCCGCATGGCTGTGAAAACTTTTGGGGTAGATCTGGTAGATCACCGAACGCTGCCAGTCGTGCATGTAGACTCCTGTTCAAAGGTCTTTGTAGCCGCTGCCGCAGGCTGCGATAAGGTTCGAAGAACCTTCACAAAGGGGTCGCTACGCAACCCATCGCAGCCTGCGGCAGCGGCTACAGGAAAAAGGGCTTATCACGCAACGCGATAACCAGGGCGGATGATTTTCAGGCTCAGGGCGCAGGTCAGTACAAACGGCACAACGATGGCGACCAGCATTCCGATCACGAACATCGGGATGTACTGCGGAATGATCGAGATAAAACCCGGCAGTCCGCCGACACCAATTGCCGAGGCCTGAACCTTGTTCAGCGACAGAAAAATGCTGCCCAGCGCCGAGCCAATCAGGGCCGCATAAAACGGAAACTTGTAGCGCAGGTTGATCCCGAACATTGCTGGCTCAGTGATCCCGAAATACGCCGAAACTGCCGAGGTAGAAGCCATGCTGCGTTCGCGCACATTACGGCTCATGTAGAACACACCCAACGCAGCGCTGCCCTGGGCCAGGTTGGACATGACGATCATCGGCCAGATAAAGGTGCCGCCCTGAGTAGCAATAAGCTGCAAGTCGACGGCGAGAAACATGTGGTGCATGCCAGTAATCACCAGCGGCGCATACAGCAGGCCAAAAATCATCCCGCCGACCATCGGCGCCATATCAAACAGCATGACCACGCCTTCGGTGATCAGAATGCCCAGGTGGCGGGTAACAGGACCAATGATTGCCAGCGCCAGCACGCCAGTGATGACGATGGTGGTAATCGGTACAACCAATAATTGAATGGCATTCGGCACCCGCGCCCGCAGCCATTTCTCGATCACACTCATGACGTAAGCTGCCATCAGGATCGGCAGGATTTGCCCCTGGTAACCGACCTTTTCAATCTGGAACACGCCCAAAATGTCGAAGTACGGCAGGCTTTGGCCGTCGAGCCCGGCCACAGCCTTGCCGTAGTTCCAGGCATTGAGCAGATCGGGGTGTACCAGCATCAACCCCAACACGATGCCGAGAATTTCACTGCCGCCAAAACGCTTGGCCGCCGACCAGCCGACCAGAGCCGGGAGAAATACAAACGAAGTGTTGGCCATCAGGTTGATCAGGCTCCACACACCGTCCAGCGACGGATAAGCGTCGAGCAGGGTTTTGTCAGCAATGAACATGCCTTTGGCGCCGAGCAGGTTGTTTATCCCCATCAGCAAGCCGGCAATGATCAGCGCGGGCAGGATCGGCATAAACACATCCGAGAACACCCGCACCAGACGCTGCATCGCGTTGGCCTTGTCGGCACCCTTCTGCTTGACGTCAGCAATGGTCGACGCGGCGAGCCCGGTCTGTTCGCGCAGTGCGGCGTAGACCTTCTCCACTTCACCGGGGCCAATCACTACCTGGTACAGGCCGCCGGTAAAGAACGAGCCTTTGACCAGGTCAATCTGGTTGAGGGTGGCGCTGTCGACCAGGCTTGGATCTTTGAGCGCAATGCGCAGACGTGTCACGCAATGCGCCGCCTGCTCAACGTTTTCGGCGCCACCGAGGCTGTGCAGCAACTCGCGGGCGATCTTTGAATAATCGTGGCTCATGCGTCGTCTTCCGCTTGGAATTATTGTTATGGCGCGTCGTTGTGATTGAGCGCGTAAGCAAACGTACTCGTCTGTACGAGTTAAATCAACAGCTGGTACAGACGAGCTAACTATTTGTTTATTGCTTTACTCTGCAATAGCTATCAATGACTGCAATCAGCAGCTTCTGATGCTCGCGTGCGAAATATCTTAAGAACGCAGACAGTCCCACAGGGCTTGCGCTGCCTACCCCCTGCCCTTAAGGTTCGGCCCCTGAATCTGCAACGGCATAGAACCATCGCCATGACTAAATACAACCAGATCTACACCGATCTGCTTGCCAGCATCACCACTGAGCGCCTGGCGCGAGGTGCGCGCTTGCCGTCTGAAACCGAACTAATGATCCGTTACGAGGCCAGCCGCGGCACCGTGCGCAAGGCGATTGAGCAGCTTCAGGAACGCGGCTTTGCGCAAAAAATCCATGGCAAAGGCACCTTTGTGCTGTCCTCCAGCCCGATTGAGTTTCAGCTGGGCGGCATCGTCAGCTTTCAGGAAACTTACCCGCGTCTGGGAAATGATGTGCACACCGAGGTGGTTGAGTTCAGCCAGTTCCCGCTTGAAGGGCCGTTATGCGCAAACATCGATGCCGAAGCGGGCAGCCTGATTACCCGGATCAAACGGGTGCGGCGCATTGATGGCAAACGGGTGATTCTGGACATCAACCATTTCGTGAACGATTTGATACCTGGGCTCGACCAGGAGATTGCCCAGCACTCGATTTATGCCTACATCGAGCAAACCCTGAACCTGCAAATCAGCTACGCCCAACGCACCATCGAAGCCGTACCGCGTAGCAAGGACGACCAGCAGCATCTGGACCTGGACGGTCAGAGCCATGTGATCGTGGTGAGCAACCAGACGTTTTTGCAGGACGGCCGGCAGTTTGAGTACACCGAGTCACGGCATACCTTGGACAAGTTCTACTTTTCGGATGTGGCGCGGCGCTGATTCCGCAGAAACAAAAAAGGCGGTCGACATTGAATGTCGACCGCCTTTTTTTAAACCTGTCCGGTTACCCGGCCAGACTTATTCCCACTCAATCGTTGCCGGTGGCTTGCTCGACACGTCGTAAGTAACGCGGGAGATGCCTTCGATTTCGTTGATGATCCGGCCGCTCACGGTTTCAAGCAGCTCGTAAGGCAGGTGCGCCCAACGTGCGGTCATGAAGTCGATGGTTTCTACGGCACGCAGGGCAACTACCCAAGCGTAACGACGGCCATCGCCTACAACGCCAACCGATTTCACTGGCTGGAACACGACGAATGCCTGGCTGACCTTGTGGTACCAGTCGGCCTTGCGCAGTTCTTCGATGAAGATGTGGTCAGCACGACGCAGGATGTCGGCGTATTCCTTCTTCACTTCACCCAGGATGCGCACGCCCAGACCCGGGCCCGGGAACGGGTGACGGTAGACCATGTCGTACGGCAGGCCAAGTTCCAGACCCAGTCGACGGACTTCGTCCTTGAACAACTCACGCAGCGGTTCAACCAGCTTGAGGTTCATTTCTTCCGGCAGGCCGCCCACGTTGTGGTGCGACTTGATGACGTGAGCCTTGCCGCTTTTGGCGCCAGCCGACTCGATTACGTCCGGGTAGATAGTGCCCTGAGCCAGGTACTTGATGTTGTCCAGCTTGCAGGATTCGGCATCGAACACGTCGATGAAGGTACGGCCGATGATCTTGCGCTTCTTCTCTGGGTCGCTTTCGCCAGCCAGATTGTTCAGAAACTGGTCCGCCGCATTGGCGCGAATCACTTTAACGCCCATGTTCTCAGCGAACATGGCCATCACTTGCTCACCTTCGTGCAGGCGCAGCAGGCCGTTGTCCACGAATACGCAGGTCAACTGGTCGCCGATGGCCTTGTGCAGCAAGGCCGCCACTACCGAGGAGTCAACGCCGCCGGACAGACCCAGCAATACGTTGTCGGTGCCAACCTGAGCGCGGATGTTGGCAATAGCGTCTTCAGCGATTTTCGACGGTGTCCACAGCGCTTCACAGCCGCAGATGTCGAGGATAAAGCGCGACAGGATGCGACCGCCCTGCTTGGTGTGGGTCACTTCCGGGTGGAACTGCACGCCGTAGTAGCCGCGGGCATCGTTGTACATGCCGGCAATCGGGCAGCTTGGGGTGCTGGCCAGAATGTTGAAGTCGGATGGCATTCTGGTGACTTTGTCACCGTGGCTCATCCACACGTCCAGGCCAAACAGGCCGTCAGCGTCAACGTGGTCTTCGATGCCGTCGAGCAGGCGGCTTTTGCCGACCACGTCTACACGGGCATAACCGAACTCACGCAGCTCGGAACCTTCAACCTTGCCACCCAGCTGTTCAGCCATGGTCTGCATGCCGTAGCAGATACCGAAGACCGGTACGCCCAGGTCAAATACAGCTTGTGGCGCGCGCGGGCTGCCAGCTTCGTGCACGGATTCCGGACCACCGGCGAGGATGATGCCTTTAGGTGCGAATTCGCGAATCGCTGCGTCATCCATGTCGAACGGGTGCAGTTCGCAGTAAACGCCGATTTCACGAACGCGACGAGCGATCAGCTGGGTGTACTGGGAACCGAAGTCCAGGATCAGAATACGGTGAGCGTGGATGTCGAGGGCCATGACAAAATCTCGATTAATTTCAGAAACGACACGGGGCTGAAGAAAACAGCCCCGGTGATTTAATTCGTATCGCACCCAGATTGCGCCTGGGTGCGATCACTATCAACTTACGCGATAGTTTGGAGCTTCTTTGGTGATCTGCACGTCGTGGACGTGGGATTCAGCCATACCAGCGCCAGTGATACGCACAAACTCGGGTTTGGTGCGCATTTGTTCGATGTCGGCACAGCCGGTGTAACCCATCGAAGAACGCAGACCGCCCATCAGTTGGTGAATGATCGCCGTCAGCGCGCCTTTGTACGCCACGCGACCTTCGATACCTTCCGGTACCAGCTTCTCGGCACCCGCGGAGGAGTCCTGGAAGTAACGATCGGAGGAACCCTGGGATTGCGACATCGCACCCAGCGAACCCATGCCGCGGTAGGCCTTGTATGAACGGCCCTGGTACAACTCGATCTCGCCTGGCGCTTCTTCAGTACCGGCAAACATCGAACCCATCATCACGCAGGATGCACCAGCGACGATGGCTTTGGACAAGTCACCCGAGAAACGGATGCCGCCGTCAGCGATCAACGGTACGCCCGTGCCTTCAAGGGCTGCGGCCACATTGGCAATCGCGCTGATTTGCGGAACGCCAACACCGGCAACAATGCGCGTGGTGCAGATCGAGCCTGGGCCGATACCGACTTTAACTGCGTCAGCGCCGGCTTCAGCCAGTGCCAAAGCAGCAGCGCCAGTGGCGATGTTGCCGCCAATCACTTGCACTTCAGGGAAGTTCTGCTTGACCCAACGAACGCGGTCGATCACGCCTTTGGAGTGACCGTGAGCAGTGTCGACCACCACCACGTCAACACCAGCGGCTACCAGAGCTGCAACGCGATCAGCGGTGTCTTTGCCAGTGCCCACTGCTGCGCCAACGCGCAGACGACCTTGATCGTCCTTGCTGGCCAGCGGGTATGCCTTGGCTTTTTCGATGTCGTTGACGGTCATCATGCCTTTGAGGGCGAATTTGTCGTCGACGATCAGTACGCGCTCGATGCGGTGCTTGTGCAACAGCTCGCGGGCTTCGTCCTTGTCGGCGCCTTCCTTGACCGTGACCAGACGCTCTTTAGGCGTCATCACTTCACGAACAGTGGCTTCCAGACGGTTTTCGAAACGCACGTCACGGGACGTCACGATGCCGACCAGGTCGCCATTGTGCAGTACAGGTACGCCGGAGATGTTGTGCTGGCGGGTCAGGTCGAACAGTTCACGTACCGTGGCGTCAGCCTCGATGGTGATGGGCTCTTTAACTACGCCGGCTTCGTAACGCTTGACCTTGCGAACTTCGTGAGCTTGCTGCTCGATGGTCATGTTCTTGTGGATGATACCGATGCCGCCTTCCTGAGCCATGGCAATTGCCAGACGGGCTTCAGTAACGGTGTCCATTGCGGCGGAAACCAGCGGAATATTCAGTTCAATGCCACGGGTCAAACGAGTCTTTAGATTGACTTCGTTCGGGAGAACCTCGGAATAACCGGGGACGAGAAGGATGTCATCGAATGTGAGTGCTTCTTGGCTGATACGCAGCATCGCTGGGGCTCCCGAGCGGGAAAATGGAAGCGCGCCATTGTACTCAAAACACCTGCGTCTCTCAACGGAAACCTTTAGAGACTTTTGTGCTAAGGGCTAAGCATTTATTGACCCGAAAGGCAGTTTTCCCTGCCCCCTTGTGGGAGCGAGCCTGCTCGCGATGGCACCGACCCGGTCTGAATGATGAACCTTGGCGCCTGAATCGCGAGCAAGCTCGCCCCTACAGATTTTTCGCGATACGTCACAACTCAACTTTGACCCACGCTACCGGCTGATCGAGCCAATCGGCGAATTCGTCAAGAAAGCTCTGCTTGAAACCCGCTTCTGCCCAGTTATTGAAGATAAAGCCCAGATTGGAAAACGCACACGGCTGCAAAAACAAAAAGCCGTTGATGTCATCTTCATGGCTGCACAGCGGGCAGGTGAAGTTATCAGTACGGCCCGGCATCCAATCTTCGAGGCTGTCAAACAGCGCTTCGCCGACTTCCTTGCGGCATTCGGCGCAGCCCGCTTCTTCGAGGAACCCCTTGGCCGGGGTGTAGATGCAGCGCTTGGTGACAATTTCCAGACCATTGACCGGCTCACCAAAGGGCAGCGCCTCGGGATGCAACACCACGGCGGCGGCGCCCGGAGCAATCGCGTAGGCCATGCCATTACCGGTTCGACCACAAGTGGTCAGTTGCTCTTCAACAATGTTCTTGCGTACCAGCCAGCGCACGATGGCCCGGGCACGCGGTTCATGAACCGGCAGGGTCGATATTTTAGGAACAATAATGCTTTGCGAATTCATGGGTACGGCACATGTAGGAGGAAACGGACGTTGAGCCTGTAGCCGCGGCCACAGGCTGCGATAAGGGCCAAAGAACCTTCACTGTCGATTAAAAACAGGGCCGCTACGCAACCCATCGCCGCCTGCGGCAGCAGCTACAAGGTTTATGCGTTCAAATTTGGTGCGCAGCTTAAAGCCTCACCCCACGAGGTCAAGCGCTCAAATAACGTGCAATCAAGGCGATGCCGCTGGCGAGCACTAGCCACGTGACTAGACTTATAAACGCTTCACGTGACAATTTGTGGGTTAAGCGGCGGCCAATCCACAGCCCCACGACCATCGCCGGTAACAGACAGAGGGCCAGCAGCAACAGCGCGCCGTCAGCATATACCCCCGCGATCACAAACAGGCTCAAGCGTACCACCGTGCTGCAACTGATCAGCGCGCCTTGCGTCGCGCGTGCTGCCTCTTTGGGCAGTCGCGCATTCAGGTAAAGGGCATACAAAAAACCGCCACTGCCAAACAATGCGCCAAACAGACCGCCTACCACGCCAGTGGGAATAGCCCAGCCAGCAGCGACCTGAGCCGGTCGAACCTTGACTGCCAGGCTATAAAGCGCATAAGCGCTGATAAACAGGCCCATTAACAGCAACAACAGATCGGACTTGAGGTTCAGCAAAAACACTACGCCGACGATGCACCCCAACGCCATGCACGGCAGCAGTCGCAGCAGCTCGGGACGTGCGACATCACGTCGGGCCGGTAACCAATTGCCAAAAGCCGCGACAAAATCCAGCAGCACCAGCAGCGGGATAATTTTCGACAGCGGCAAGCACAGGATCAGAATCGGCCCGGCCACCAGCGCCGTGCCAAAACCTGCCACTCCAAACACGATATAAGCCAGGGCGATACCCAGCTCAATCAACACCCACTCACTGCCAGTAAAGGGCAAATCCATTGCTGTACTTCCTTGTTTTTAGTGCGCTGACTTTAACCAGCAGGTGCAGTCAAAACAATCCGCCCTTATGATGCCCAGCATGATTAAAGACCCTTTTGCACGACTCAACCTCGACCGAGAAGTCCTGACCGTCAGCCAGCTCAACGGCCGTGCGCGGGTGTTGCTCGAAGACGTGTTCAGCAACATCTGGGTGGAAGGTGAAATATCCAACCTCGCCCGACCAGCCTCTGGCCACGTGTACTTCACCCTCAAGGACAGCGGTGCACAAGTGCGTTGCGCGCTGTTTCGCAACAATGCGGCGCGCGTGCGCCAAGCCCTCAAAGATGGCTTGGCAGTCAAAGTACGCGGCAAGGTTTCGCTGTTTGAAGGCCGTGGCGACTACCAACTGATCCTCGACACAGTGGAGCCCGCCGGCGATGGCGCGCTGCGCCTGGCCTTTGATGCGCTAAAAGAAAAGCTCAGTGCCGAAGGTCTGTTCAGCGCCGAACGCAAGGTCGCTCTGCCCGCCCATCCGCAGCGCATTGGTATTATCAGTTCGCCGACAGGCGCTGTCATTCGCGACATTATCAGCGTATTTCGCCGCCGCGCACCGCAAGTTGAACTGACGTTAATCCCCACCGCCGTTCAGGGCCGCGAAGCTACCGCGCAAATTGTGCGAGCCCTGAAACTGGCCGACGCACGTGGGTTTGACGCGCTGATCCTCGCGCGTGGTGGCGGCTCGCTAGAAGATTTGTGGTGCTTTAACGAAGAGGCTGTAGCCCGTGCTGTAGACGCGTGCGTCACACCGATTGTGAGTGCGGTAGGCCATGAAACTGATGTTTCTATCAGCGACTTCGTGGCTGACGTGCGCGCCCCTACGCCGTCGGCTGCCGCCGAGCTGCTGGCGCCCGACTCCAGTGACCTGCAACACCGTATCGAAAGCCTGCATCGGCGCCTGGTGATGCGTATCCGCGACCGACTGATGCGCGACCGCCTGCGCCTCGACGGCCTCGCCCGCCGCCTGCGCCACCCCGGTGAGCGCCTGCGCCAGCAAGCTCAACGTCTGGATGATCTGGACATGCGGATGCGCCGCGCCTTTGAGCGCAGCCTCAATACCCGTCGCGAGCGCTTGATCCGCCTCGAAACCCGCCTTGCGGGCCAGCACCCAGGGCGCCAACTGGCGTTATTGCGCCAGCGTCTGGACAGCCTTGCCGAACGCTTGCCACGAGCCATGCGCGAAGGGCTCAAAGCCCGTCGCCTGCAGTTGCAAAGCGAAATGCAAACCCTGCACGTGGTCAGCCCACTGGCCACGCTGGGCCGGGGTTACAGCATCCTGCTCGACGAACGCGGCAATGCCATTCGTAGCGCGGAACAAACCCACACGGGCCAGCGTCTGAAAGCCCGCCTAGGAGAAGGTGAGTTGCAAGTTCGAGTCGAAGATAACCACCTGACACCTGTCACCCTTTCGTTGCTGGATTGATCTCTTTTTTGGATAAGCTGATGCCGCGTTTTTTCTTTGCACTGTTTTTACTTTGCCTGACCTTCAACGCACACGCGGCTGACAGCTACATCACCCGCCTGCTGAACAAACCAGTGCCCGGTGGCGTCGCCGTGATTGAGCTGGGTACAGGTGTGCAGGCGCCCAAAGCCACCTATGACGGCAAGCCGGTGCTGGTGATCAAAGAACAAGACACTTGGCGAGCGATTGTCGGTATCCCCTTGACGGTCAAACCAGGAAGCCAGCAGATCACTGCGAATGGCCGCACGCTGAACTTCACCGTAGGCAGCAAAAAGTACCCGGAACAGCGCATCACACTGAAGAACCAGCGCCAGGTAAACCCTAACCCGGCAGACCTCAAGCGCATCGAAAGTGAGCTGGCGGTACAGATCAAGGCGTACCGCACCTTCAGCCCCAACACCCCGAGTAACCTGATACTGGACAAGCCAGTCAACGGGCCGCTGTCGAGCAAGTTCGGTGTGCGCCGCTTCTTCAATGGCGAAGAACGCAACCCGCATGCAGGCCTGGACTTCGCCGTGCCTGCTGGCACACCGATCAAAACCCCGGCGGCGGGCAAAGTGATCCTGATCGGCAACTACTTCTTCAATGGCAACACGGTATTCGTCGATCACGGCCAGGGCTTTATCAGCATGTTCTGCCACATGTCGAAAATCGACACCCAGGTTGGCCAGCAATTGGCGCGCGGAGCTGTGGTCGGCAAAGTCGGCTCGACTGGTCGCGCCACCGGCCCGCATATGCACTGGAACATCAGCTTGAATGACGCACGGGTCGACCCGGCGATTTTCATTGGTGCCTTTGCACCCTGACAAAACAGACGCCGGCCCAGGCGTTCTGGGTCGACGTCAATGCAGCATCAAATGAATACCCGACACACCAGCATCGCAATAATTACGGCATTTATATAAAAATACAGCAATAAAATATCAATAAAATGCTGTATTCGAGCACTTCTCTCAATGTTTTTTGGCTGCTTGCCATCTTCCAATCCAATGGTTAGGGTTGAAGTCATGAAAACACCTCACACCCTCATCCTGCTCCGACAACATCGCAGCCTTTGCCTCGTCAGCGCACGACTGCAAAGCTAATCGCGGTGCCTCGTCTCCCCTGCTTTGTATTTTTCGGCTAGCCGCTGCTTGATCACCGGCTCGCACAATAAGGATTGCCTGATGACCATGCTCAAAAACCCGTCCTCCAAATACCGCGCCTTCCCGGTCATTGATTTGCCTGACCGCACCTGGCCTTCGAAAACCATCACTAGCGCACCAATCTGGTGCAGCTCCGATTTGCGCGACGGCAACCAGTCGCTGATCGAGCCGATGGATGCGGTAAAGAAGCTGCGCTTCTGGAAGACGCTGGTGAGCGTGGGCGTGAAGGAAATCGAAGCATCGTTCCCGGCAGCCTCGCAAACAGACTTCGACTTCGTGCGCAGCTTGATCGAAGAAGGCCACATCCCGGACGACACCACCATTCAGGTGCTGACCCAGGGCCGCGAAGACTTGATCGCCCGAACCTTTGAGTCGTTGCGCGGGGCAAAGAAAGCCATCGTTCACTTGTACAACGCCACCTGCCCTGCCTTCCGCCGCATTGTGTTCAATCAGGACAAGGACGGGATCAAGGAAATTGCCGTGAGCGCGGCCAAACTGTTCGTCAAATACGCAGCTCAACAGCCAGAAACCCAGTGGACGTTCGAGTACTCGCCAGAGACCTTCAGCGCGACCGAACTGGAGTTCGCCAAGGAAGTGTGTGACGCGGTGATCGAGGTCTGGAACCCGACGCCTGAGCACAAGATGATCCTCAACTTGCCAGCCACCGTTGAGTGCGCAACGCCGAACATCTATGCCGACCAGATCGAGTGGTTCGGTCGCCATATCAATCGCCGCGACAGCGTCATCATCAGCCTGCACACCCACAACGACCGCGGTACTGGCGTTGCTGCCACCGAACTGGGCCTGATGGCCGGTGCCGATCGCGTTGAAGGCTGCCTGTTTGGTAACGGTGAACGCACCGGTAACGTTGACCTGGTAACCGTAGCACTGAACATGTACACCCAGGGCCTGGACCCACAATTGGACTTCTCCGACATCGACGGCGTGCGCAAGGTCGTCGAAGAGTGCAACCAGATCCCGGTTCACCCACGTCACCCGTATGTTGGCGATCTGGTTCACACCGCCTTCTCTGGCTCGCACCAGGACGCAATCCGCAAAGGCTTTACCCAGCAAAAACCAGACGCTTTGTGGGAAGTACCGTACTTGCCGATCGACCCGGCTGACATTGGCCGCAGCTACGAAGCCGTAATTCGGGTTAACAGCCAGTCCGGCAAGGGCGGGATCGCCTACCTGCTGGAACAGGAGTACGGCATCAACTTGCCACGTCGGATGCAGATCGAGTTCAGCCAAGTGGTTCAGCGCGAAACTGACCGCTTGGGCCTGGAAATGACCGCCCAACAAATCCACAGCTTGCTGCACACAGAATACTTGCAGGCCAACACCCCTTACGCGCTGGTCAGCCATCGCTTGCAGGAAGAGAACGGCCATAGCGCAGTAGAAGTTGAAGTGTCAGCCAAGGGTGATGGCGAAACCAATCTGCGCTGGAACGGCAAGGGCAATGGCGCACTGGAAGCACTGGTAGCAGGCCTGCCGGTCCAGGCTGAGATCATGGACTACAACGAACATGCCATCGGCGCAGGCACCAATGCCAAGGCTGCGGCCTACATTGAACTGCGAGTGAACGGTGAGCGCGCAGTACATGGCGTGGGTATCGATGAAAACATCACCACTGCCAGCTTCAAGGCCCTGTTCAGCGCCCTGAACCGCTCCCTGAGCGAAGCTGAAACCAAAGCGGCGTAAACGTCCAGGGTGAAACGCAAAAGCCCCCAAGGTGAAAGCCTTGGGGGCTTTTTGTGCATCTGAAGGGGCACAGCTCAACACCTGTGGGAGTCTGGCTTGCCAGCGATGCAGGCAATGCGATCTGCTTGATTAATCGCGGTGATGCTATCGCTGGCAAGCCAGACTCCCACAGTGAAACTGTACAGGCTTGAGATCTCCTCAAGAAAGCATCAGACAGTTGTTCCTGCGGGACGGTGTATGCATTTTTAATGCAACTCAAAGCTGTCCGCATCCAGGTAGGCCGGAAAACGTTCGCGATAAGCAGCCAGTTCGCCTGCATTCAGGCACACCTTGAATACGCCGTCGGCCTCGCCTGCGCTGAGCAGCGATTCGCCCTGAAAATCCAGAACATGACTGTCGCCGGTATAGGCAAAGCCTTTGCCATCAGTGCCCACCCGGTTAACCGCCGCGACGTAACACAGGTTTTCAATCGCCCGAGCCGGCAACAACCGGTTCCAGTGCAGACGACGCGCACCCGGCCAGTTAGCTGTGTACAGCAACAAATCAGTGTCGTGCGGATCACTGCTCCACACCGGAAAACGCAAGTCGTAGCAAATCAGCGGACGAATGCGCCAGCCTTTCACTTCGAACTGAACTTGTCGCTCGCCCGGCGTGTAGTGCTCGTGCTCACCCGCCATCCGAAACAAGTGACGCTTGTCATAGTGCAGCACTTCGCCATCAGGACGTGCCCACAACAGCCGGTTGCGATGACTGCCGTCAGCCGCCTGTACGATCACGCTACCAGTAACCACCGCATTGAGCTTTTGGGCCTGAGCTACCAACCACTTGCTGGCGGGGCCATTTTCAGGCTCGGCAAGGTTCTTGGAGTCCATGCTGAAACCGGTGGTGAACATCTCGGGCAAGACCACCAGATCTGCACCTTGGGCCTGCTCGAGGAGCGCATCAAAATGCTCGAAGTTGGCCTGGGGATCATGCCAGGCCAGCGTGGTCTGGACCAACGCTACTGTTAAATCAGGTAAATCACTTAGATCACGCATAGTTTTTCTGCTGCTTCACGCAGCGTCTCCTCGCGTTTGGCAAAACACAGGCGAACCAGCCGCTGCCCTTCAGGCGGGGTCTGGTAGAACACCGAAACCGGGATAGTCGCAACGCCATGTTCGCGGGTCATCCACACGGCCATGTCGACATCATTGAGGTCCGGACGAATAAGGGAGTAATCAACCAACTGGAAATAAGTCCCGGCCACCGGTTTGAAACTGAAACGCGATGGGCTTAGCAAATCACAAAACAGATCACGCTTGGCCTGGTAAAACGCAGGTAACTCTTCAACGTGCTCCGGGTGCGTTGCCATAAAATCGGCCAACGCATACTGCAACGGTGTCACGCCGCAAAAGCTCACGTACTGGTGAACCTTGCGCAATTCGGCGGTCAGGGCCGGTGGAGCGACGACGTAACCGGTTTTCCAGCCAGTGACGTGATACGTCTTGCCGAAAGAGCTGACAACGAAGGCTCGAGAATACAACTCGGGGTGGGACAGAACACTGACGTGGGACACACCGTCGTACACCAGATGCTCATATACCTCATCGCTGATCAGGTAAATGTCGCGATCGGCAATCAGCCTGGCCAACTGATCCAGCTCGGCCCGGGTAATCAGGGCACCGCTTGGGTTATGCGGACTGTTGAGAATGATCATTCGGGTACGCGGGCTCAGCGCATCTTCGAGTTTTTGCCAATCAATCGAGAAGTCGTCCAGCCCCAATTGCACATGCACACAACGACCGCCCGCCAGCTCAACCGAAGGTTCGTAGCTGTCGTAGCACGGGTCAAAGACGATGACTTCATCACCAGCATGGATCACCGCCTGAATCGCACAGAAGATGGCCTGTGTCGCACCAGGGGTAATCGTCACCTCGGTATCGGCATCCACCTGCACGTTGTAGCTACGGGTGATTTTCGCCGCGACTTGCTGGCGCAAGGCAGGCAAACCGGTCATGGGCGAATATTGGTTGTGGCCACTGGCAATATGTTTGCCTACGGCATCACGCAACGCTTGCGGGCCATCGAAATCAGGGAACCCCTGCGACAAGTTGAGTGCGCCGGTTTCGGTCGCGAGCTGCGACATGCGCGTGAAAATGGTGGTGCCGACATTCGGCAACTTGCTGGTAATCATGGCCGTTCCCTGTGGTGTTCCCGGCTCTG
The DNA here is from genome assembly GCA_040385125.1 of Pseudomonadota bacterium. Lineage (GTDB taxonomy): Bacteria > Pseudomonadota > Gammaproteobacteria > Pseudomonadales > Pseudomonadaceae > Aquipseudomonas. The sequence continues at coordinate 28,437 of JAZKIA010000006.1, forward strand.
ACTACGGCGCAGGACCTAGCGAGAATAGCCCAAACGCCAGACACGAAAAAGGGCCGGTTAAGGCCCTTTCTCGGTACGACAAGACGTTCCGCTATCAGCGTTTGTCTTTACGCTTTTTCTCGGCTTTCTTGTGGTGCGACATCATGCGGCGTTTCTTGTTGACCTGACGGTCGGTCAGCGAGTTCTTGTTGGCTTCGTACGGGTTCTCGCCACCTTTGAACTCGATGCGGATCGGCGTACCGACCAGCTTCAAGACACGACGGTAGGTGTTCTCGAGATAACGGACGTAAGACTTCGGAACCTTCTCAACCTGGTTACCGTGAATCACGATAATCGGCGGGTTAGCGCCACCCAAGTGGGCATAACGCAGCTTGATCCGACGGTTATTAACCATCGGTGGCGCGTGCTCGCCAACCGCATCTTCAAGGATCTGGGTCAGGCGGTTGGTCGGCCAGCGAGTAACCGCTGACTTGAAGGAGTTCTGCACCGACTGGTACAAGTTACCTACGCCAGTGCCGTGCAGAGCCGAGATGAAGTGGATGTCCGCGAAGTCGACGAAGAACAGACGACGCGTCAATTCGACTTTCACGAACTCGCGCTCGCTTGGGGTCATGCCGTCCCACTTGTTGATCGCGATAACCAGAGCCCGACCAGCCTCCAGCGCAAAGCCCAACAGGTTAAGGTCGTGATCAACCACGCCTTCGCGGGCGTCCATCACAAAGATCACCACGTTGGCGTCTTTGATCGCTTGCAGGGTTTTGACCACGGAGAATTTTTCAACTTCTTCGTGGATCTTGCCGCGCTTGCGTACACCAGCGGTGTCAATCAGCGTGTACTTCTCGTCGTTACGCTCAAACGGGATGTAGATACTGTCGCGCGTGGTGCCTGGCTGGTCGTAGACGATAACCCGATCTTCACCGAGCATGCGGTTGACCAGCGTCGATTTACCAACGTTTGGACGACCAATGATGGCGATTTTGATACCGTCTTTTTCGCTAGGGCCAGGAATGCGCTTGGCTTCCTCACCTTCGAGAACGATTTCTTCTTCGCCTTCAGGCTCTTCTTCGTCACGCGGGAAGTTGCTCAGGGCAATTTCCAGCATCTGAGTGATGCCACGGCCATGAGCACCGGCGATAGGAATCGCGTCGCCCATACCCAGCGGTGCAAATTCCGCGCGAGCCATGTCCGGGTCGATGTTGTCGACCTTGTTGGCAACTACGTAGGAGCGCTTGTTACGTTTGCGAAGGTGCTCGCCGATCATCTGGTCAGCGGCAGTGAAACCCGCTTTTGCATCTACCAGGAACAGAACGACGTCAGCTTCTTCGATAGCCAGCAGCGACTGCTCGGCCATCTTTTCGTCCATACCGTGCTCGTCACCGGAGATACCGCCGGTGTCGACCAAAATGTAGGAACGCCCTTGCCACTTGGCCTCACCGTATTGGCGATCACGGGTCAGACCGGACAAGTCGCCGACGATGGCGTCGCGAGTCCTGGTCAGGCGGTTGAACAAGGTGGACTTGCCGACGTTAGGTCGGCCCACCAGGGCGATTACGGGAACCATGCGGCTCTCCACTTCGTTATTTCAGAAAATACAAAAGCCGCTGCAAGGCAGCGGCTGGTGCTCGTGTAGGAGCGAGCTTGCTCGCGAAGAACGTCACAGCACCGCGCTTATCCAGATGGCACGCGTATCGTTGACATCCATCGCGAGCAAGCTCGCTCCTACCTATAGGTCCAGCATAGTTCTTACTTGATGGTCAGGGCTTCCAGCTTGCCGCTGTTACCAAACACGTAAATCATGTCACCGACCACCAGCGGACGCGCCCGAAGACCGTCACTGTCAATGCGAGTACGGCCTACAAAGCGACCATCTACCTGGCTTAGCAGATGCAGATAGCCTTCCATGTCACCGACTGCCACATAGCTGGAGAACACTTCTGGTGCCGACAATTGACGGCGAGCCAGAGCATCGTTGCTCCACAGTGCGGTGGTCGAACGTTCGTCAACGCCTTCAACAGTGCCGGACGCCAGGCTGACGTAGACGCTGCCAAAACCTTGAGCGACACCTGCATAGCTGGAAGCATCGCGCTGCCAGAGCACGCGACCTGAGTCCATTTCAAGTGCTGCCATGCGGCCCTGATAACTGGCCACATACAGCGTACCGCCAGACATCAGCAGGCCACCGTCGATATCAACAATACGCTCAAGCTCCGAACGGCCTTGAGGGATTGCAACGCGTTGCTCCCACACCGGCACGCCGTTGCGAGTATCAAGGGCAACCACTTTACCGGTCGAAAGACCTGCAATTGCCAGATGATTGGTCACCAGTGGAGCCCCCGTCCCACGCAAGGTCAGAACACCCGGCGTGCTGTCGTAGACCCAGCGCTGATTACCCGTTGAAGCTTCCAGGCCGACCAGCCGATCATCCTGGGTCTGTACCACAACGATGTCGCCGTTGGTTACAGGTGGAGCAAGCACTTCGCTGTTAACGCGAGAGCGCCATTTTTCTTCGCCGGTGCTGGCGTCGAGGGCGACCACATCACCTTGCAAGGTGCCCAGCATGACCAGGCCATAGCCCACGCCAACTGCGCCAGAAACAGGCAGCTCAAGGTCTTGGCTCCACTGAACGTCACCGTTCATGCGGTCCAGAGACATTACGACACCGGTCACGTCTGCCGCGTAGATGCTATTACCTTCAACTGCTGGAACCAGCATGTTGTAGGTTTCGCCCTGACCGTCGCCAATCGAGCGATCCCACTGCTTTTGCAAAACGACTTCTTCTTTGAAGTCGGTCAGCTCAGCCGGTGGCAATTCTTTTTTGCTGTTGCTGCTGCAACCCGCGGCCAAAATGACCAGAGCCAGCAATGCCGCCTGTTTCCAACGCATCACTTCACGCATCCCCTTTGGCCAGGTCGTCGAGCTTGATTTGTAAGCCACCGACCGCTGCCTCATCCGACAGAGCAGCCTTGGCTTTTTCGTAGGCGGCACGTGCGTCTTCAGTACGGCCCTGCTGAACCAGCAGATCGCCCTTCAGCTCTTCACGGCTGGCCTGGAATGCTTTGTCCGAGTCACCTTCGAGCAGCTTCAAGGCGTCATCGACTTTGCCTTGTGCGGCCAAAACCTGAGCCAAACGCTGGCGTGCCACTTCACCCAAGGTGACGCTGGCAGGCTTTTCAACAATCACTTTCAGTTCGCTGGCAGCGTCATCGAGCTTGCCGGTGTCCACTGCCACCTTGGCAACAAACAGACCGCCAAATTGCGCGTAGGCCGAACCGGCGTATTCGTTTTTCAACTTGTTAGCCAAATCGGCCACACGGGCCGTGTCTGGCTGACCGTCGGGCGTGAGCGTGGCTTCAAGCAGTTGTTGGTAGAGAATCGACGCACCCTGCGACTGATTGCTCTGATATTTGTGCCAAGCCTGCCAGCCGAACACCACCACCAGCGCCAACAGGCCACCAGTGACCAGGGGTTTGCCGTTGCGCTGCCACCAGTCTTTCAACTCGCCCAGCTGATCATCATCGTTACTCGACACCCCAACACTCCTTATTCGATAAATCGGCTGTTTTCAGCTTCAACCCTGCACGACGCAGGTGGCCAAGTGCTCGCAAAGAGCATCCCAGGCAATAGTTTGTTGTTCGCCCTGACCACGCAGAGGTTTGACACCTACCACTTGCTGGGCCAATTCGTCGTCGCCCAGGATCAGTGCATACAGTGCACCGCTCTTGTCGGCCTTTTTGAACTGGCTTTTGAAGCTGCCAGCACCGGCATTGATTTGCAGGCGCAGGTTCGGCAGTTGATCACGAACACGTTCGCTCAACGCCAAAGCGGCCAGTTCAGCAGCTTCACCGAAAGCACACAGGTAAACATCAACCTGACGCGCGATTTCTTCCGGGATTTGCTCCAGGGTTTCGAGCAGCAGGATCAAACGCTCGATACCCATTGCGAAACCAACGCCCGGGGTGGGTTTGCCACCCATTTGCTCAACCAGACCGTCATAACGGCCACCGGCACACACGGTGCCCTGAGCGCCGAGTTTGTCGGTAACCCACTCAAATACGGTTTTGCTGTAGTAATCGAGCCCGCGAACCAGCTTGGGGTTGATCACGTAAGGAATACCGGCAGCATCCAGGCGAGCCTTGAGGCCCTCAAAGTGCAGGCGGGACTCTTCGTCGAGATAGTCCACCAGCTTCGGTGCATCAACCAAAACTGCCTGAGTATCGGCATTTTTGGTGTCGAGCACGCGCAACGGATTGGATTTCAAGCGACGCTGGCTGTCTTCGTCAAGCTCGCTCAGACGCGAGGACAGGTATTCGACCAACGCCTCACGATAACGACCACGCGCCTCGCTGGTGCCGAGGCTGTTGATTTCGAGTTTGACCGCATCACGGATGCCCAGTTCGCCCCACAGGCGCCAGGTCAGCACGATCAGCTCGGCGTCGATGTCCGGACCATCAAGGTTGAACACTTCAACGCCAATTTGATGAAACTGGCGATAGCGGCCTTTTTGCGGGCGTTCGTGGCGGAACATCGGACCGATGTACCACAGTTTTTGTACCTGGCCACCGCCGGTAATGCCGTGCTCAAGTACTGCACGCACGCACGCAGCAGTGCCTTCAGGACGTAGCGTCAGCGAGTCGCCGTTGCGGTCTTCGAAGGTGTACATTTCTTTTTCGACGATGTCCGTTACTTCACCGATGGAGCGCTTGAACAGCTCAGTGAACTCGACAATAGGCATGCGGATTTGCTTGTAACCGTAGTTATCCAGCAAACGCGAAACCTTGGCTTCGAAAAAGCGCCACAAGGGCGTCTGCTCCGGCAGGATGTCGTTCATGCCACGAATGGCTTGCAAAGACTTGCTCACAAAAAATCCTTTATTCGTTTGATTAGCCGCGCGCGATAACTGCAGCGTCAGCTTCGACCTTTTCGGCCGCCTTCCGCCGGATCAGCCTTTCCAGCTCATCCACCAGGTTGTCATTCGTCAGTTTCTGCGACGGCTTGCCATCGATGTAAATCAGGTTGGGCGTACCACCTGTGAGACCTACGTGGGCCTCTTTGGCTTCGCCAGGGCCGTTGACCACACAACCAATCACCGCAACATCCAACGGCACCAGCAAGTCTTCAAGCCGCTCTTCGAGTTCGTTCATGGTTTTCACCACATCGAAGTTTTGCCGAGAGCAGCTTGGGCACGCGATAAAGTTGATGCCTCGCGAGCGCAGGCGCAGGGATTTGAGGATGTCGTAACCGACTTTTACTTCCTCGACCGGGTCTGCCGCCAACGAGATGCGAATAGTATCGCCAATTCCGTCGGCAAGCAGCATACCTAGGCCCACGGCAGATTTCACTGTGCCCGAGCGCAATCCACCCGCTTCAGTAATACCCAAATGCAGTGGCTGGACGATTTCCTTGGCCAGCAAGCGGTAGGCTTCAACGGCCATGAACACGTCCGAAGCCTTTACGCTGACCTTGAAGTCCTTGAAATTCAGGCGTTCAAGATGCTCAACGTGGCGCAATGCCGACTCGACCAGCGCAGCTGGCGTCGGTTCGCCGTACTTCTTTTGCAGGTCTTTTTCGAGGGAGCCGGCGTTAACGCCGATCCGGATCGGAATCCCGCGATCACGTGCGGCATCCACTACCGCACGTACACGGTCTTCACGGCCGATGTTGCCCGGGTTGATCCGCAGGCAGTCCACACCCAACTCCGCCACGCGCAGAGCGATGCGGTAATCAAAGTGGATGTCGGCAACCAGTGGCACTTTGACCAACTGCTTGATCCGGCCAAAGGCTTCTGCTGCGTCCATATCAGGCACGGAAATGCGCACGATATCGACGCCAGCGGCCTCTAGACGATTGATTTGTGCAACGGTCGCGGCGACATCATTGGTGTCGCTGTTGGTCATGCTCTGTACCGCGATAGGGGCATCGCCACCTACCGGCACCGAGCCGACCCAGATTTTACGCGATTCTCGACGTTTGATTGGTGATTCGCCGTGCATGACTTATTGACCTAACTTCAGGCGAGCAGTCTCGCCACTGGTGAAAGGAGCTACATCCACAGGCTGACCGTTGTAGGTCACCTGTGCGCCACGAGCAAAGCCCAAGCGCAGGGTCAGTGGAGGCTTGCCGCTCACGTCAAGGCTCTCGCCTTTGCGCTTCAGGCCACCAAACAGCACTTTACCCGTACTGTCGGTTACCTGAGTCCAGCAATCAGCGGTGTACTGCACAGCCACTTTGCCCGCACCAGCGACTGGCGCCGTGGTGGCCGCAACCGGTGCCGCGGGTGGCACTACAGCTACTGGAGCTGCGACCGGGGTTGGCGCAGTCGGCGTGACCGCAGGTTGTGCGGCGGCCGCAGGCACTACAGGCGCCAACGGGGCTGTTACGGGTGCAACTGGCAGCGGCAGCACCGTTGTCCCGGCCGCCTCTGAAGCTGGGTCTGCCACTACAGGCTCTGCACCTTCTGTCGCTACGACCACCGCTTGATCTTCCGGTTCGTCGATAGGATGGATCTGAGTCGTGCCGTCAGCCCCTTCTACTTCGACATGCTCTGGGGTCAGGCCAATCAGATCCTTGGCGCGCATGGAGGTTTGATCCTGCCACCAGATAAAGCCGCCACCGAGCACGGCAGCCAGCAGCAACAAGCTGACAACACGCAAAATGGTGTGGGAAACACGTACAGGTTCTTCAATTCGGCCAAGGCTGTGTACGCTGCTGCCGTTGGCATCAGTCCCTGTGTACAAATCAAACTCATGCACCAGGCTGGTCTGATCCATACCAAGCAATTTGGCATAGGCGCGGATATAGCCGCGGGCAAAGGTATGGCCTGGCAGTTTATCGAACGCCCCGGCCTCAAGGTTGCTCAAGGAGCTGACCGTGAGATTGAGTTTCAAGGCAACTTCAGCCAACGTCCATCCATTGTTCTCACGGGCCTGACGCAAGGTCTCACCGGGATTGACACGAGTCGCTGCTAGAACTTCGGGTTGCGCCGCTTTCATCATTGCTCCGACAGGTATTGCTGATATTCCGGCGTGCCGGGATAGAGTCGTTTTAGTTGCTGGCCATAGTTGGCAGTTGAGGTGCGGTCGTCGAAAACACTCGCCAGTCGCGCACCGAGCAATAGACTACGTGCATTTTGCCCGCTAAGCAGGCTAAAACGATCGTAAAAGTCACGTGCTGGCACATAATGCCTGTCTTCGTAAGACAACTCAGCCATTTCAAGCAACGCACGCGGTTGCTGGCGGTTCAAACGCAGGGCTTTTTCGAGCTCCTGACGACCTGTATCACGCTGCCCCAACTTGAGCGCGGTCATACCCAGATTCTCATAAATACGGGAGCGCTGAGGGTAAAGACTATCTGCTGCCGCCTTTTGAAACTGGGCGTATGCCTCCTGATAGCGCTGTTGCTCGAAAAGGAAACTGCCGTAGTTGTTAAGGATGCGCGCATCGGCCGGGCGCTTGCTTAGCGCAGTGCGGTAAGCCTGCTCGGCCAACCCATATTCCATCTCAGACTGAAACACCAAAGCCAGCGCGGCGTTGGCGTCCGGGTCCGACTTGTCGAGCGCAAGGGCTTTGGTCAAGGGGACCTTCGCCTGCTCGGTCATCCCCTGTTGAAGATACCCAAGGCCCAACTGAACATAGGCCTCGCGCGCTTCATCACGCCCTTTGTCGGTGCTCATCGGGCTTGAACCGCCCGATGAAATACAGCCAGCCAAAAGGCTGACCAACACGACAGAAAGCGCGGCGCGCAAGATCATGGGTGGCCTCTCTCAGGGCGCAGATGCAGCGTTTTGCGCTATGTCAGCCTCAATCGATGCGAGATGGCGCTCGCTGCGACGAGTCCGGTCATCAACCTGTCCTACCAGTTGTCCGCACGCCGCGTCGATGTCTTCGCCGCGAGTGGTGCGCACTGTCACGTTGTAACCGGCCTGCTGCAGCAGCTCCTGGAAACGACGAATGGTGTTGTTGCTTGGACGCTCATAGCCCGAATGCGGGAACGGGTTAAACGGGATCAGGTTGATCTTGCACGGCGTATCTTTAAGCAGCTCGATCATTTCACGGGCGTGATCAACATGGTCATTCACGTCCTTGAGCATCGTGTACTCAACGGTCAAGACGCGCTTCTCGCCCAGGGTCGCCATGTAGCGACGGCAGGACTCAAGCAGCATTTTGAGCGGGTACTTCTTGTTGATCGGCACCAATTGACTGCGCAATTCGTCATTCGGTGCGTGCAGCGACAACGCAAGCGATACGTCGATGTGCTTGGCCAGCTCATCAATCATCGGCACCACGCCCGAGGTCGACAAGGTCACCCGGCGCTTGGAAATGCCATACCCCAGGTCATCCATCATCAGATGCATGGCGGCAATCACGTTGTCAAAGTTCAGCAGCGGCTCACCCATGCCCATCATCACCACGTTGGTGATGGCACGGTCGACGGTTGCCGGGACGCTGCCAAAGGATTTGTTGGCAATCCACACCTGACCAATAACTTCGGCGGCGGTGAGGTTGCTATTGAAGCCTTGCTTGCCAGTGGAGCAGAAACTGCAATCCAGGGCACAGCCAGCCTGGGACGAAACGCACAAAGTGCCACGTTTGCCCTGGGGAATGTATACGGTCTCGACGCAGCTACCGGACGCCACACGCACCACCCATTTACGGGTGCCATCGGTGGAAATGTCCTCGCTGACGACTTCAGGCGCACGAACCTCAGCAATAGCCTTGAGCTTGTCGCGCAAGACCTTGCTGACGTTAGTCATGGCGTCGAAATCATCGACGCCAAAGTGGTGAATCCACTTCATGACCTGACCGGCACGGAAACGCTTCTCCCCGATTGAGTCGAAGAATTTCTCCATTTCCGGCTGGGTCAGACCCAGCAGGTTGGTTTTAACAGTCGATGTAGTCATGGATTCACCCTCACTCTTTAAGCCAATGCTTAGCGAGCGGTTACTTCAGTAGCAGCGAAAAAGTACGAGATTTCGCGAGCAGCGGCGGCTTCGGAGTCCGAACCGTGTACAGCGTTGGCGTCGATGGATTCAGCGAAGTCAGCACGGATGGTGCCGGCAGCAGCTTCTTTAGGGTTGGTAGCGCCCATCAGCTCACGGTTCAGAGCGATAGCGTTTTCGCCTTCCAGAACCTGAACAACAACAGGACCGGAGATCATGAAGGCAACCAGGTCGCCGAAGAAACCACGAGCGCTGTGCTCAGCGTAGAAGCCTTCAGCTTCAGCTTTGGACAGTTGCTTGAGTTTCGAAGCTACAACCTTCAGGCCGGCTTTTTCGAAACGAGTGGTGATCTCGCCGATGACGTTTTTTGCAACAGCGTCAGGCTTGATGATGGAGAAAGTACGTTGAACAGCCATGGTGTAACTCCAGAAACAGTGATTTAAGCGAAAAATTAAACCCGCGAATTATACGCGGGTTCTTGGGTATTGCATAACCTGCTGCGTGGGTCAGTCCAACTCTTCGATCCAGAGTGCCTGAATTGCCTCAAGAATTTTTTCCCCACTACGGTCAGGCAAATCGTCAAATTCAGGTAATTCCATCACCCACTTGCGTAGGTCGACGAAATTAAGTGCTTTCGGATCAACTTCCGGCTTGGACTCAGCCAACTGGATAGCGATTTCTTGTACATCAACCCATTTAAGACCCATGACAGCTCCTGGAATCAGTGCGGCGCTTCGGCAGCATGGTTGAGTGAGTACTTCGGAATTTCGACTGTGATGTCTTCAGTGCCGACAACGGTCTGACAGCTCAGGCGCGAGGTCGCTTCCAACCCCCAGGCCCGATCGAGGTAGTCTTCTTCCAGCTCGTCAGCTTCATTCAGCGAGTCAAAACCTTCGCGAATCACACAGTGACACGTGGTGCAGGCACAGACGCCACCACAAGCGCTTTCGATCTCGATGTGGTTGTCATGAGCAACTTCGAGAAGGGTTTTACCGGTCTCAGCCTCTACAACCATACCGTCCGGGCAATGCTCGGCGTGCGGTAGAAAAATGATCTGCGGCATCAGTTATTCCTCGATTTCATTCAGGTTGCGCCCGGCCAGAGCAGCCTTGACTGTCAAGTCCATGCGGCGGGCAGCAAAGGCATCGGTCACTTGCGACAAACGCTTGGTCTGTTGCTCGATGGCATAACCATCGGTGCCTTTCATCAATTCAGACAATTCCTGCATTTGCAGCTCAATGACCATGCGCTCTTCAGCGTCCAGCAAGCGCTCGCCATCGACCGCCAGGGCCGCTTGTACCGCCTCAATCAGGCGTTGGGCATCCACTTGCTGCTCACGCAATACGCGCGCGACCTTGTCGTCACTGGCGTGCTGGAACGAATCCTTGAGCATTTTGGCGATTTCACCATCGGTCAGACCGTAGGACGGCTTAACCTGAATATTTGCCTCAACGCCCGACCCCAATTCACGGGCCGACACATTAAGCAAACCATCCGCATCCACCTGGAAGGTCACGCGAATTTTCGCGGCACCGGCAACCATCGGCGGAATACCGCGCAGTTCAAAGCGCGCAAGGGAACGGCAATCGCTGATCAGCTCACGCTCACCTTGCAGCACATGAATCATCATGGCCGTCTGGCCATCTTTGTAGGTGGTGAAGTCCTGTGCGCGAGCGACGGGAATCGTGGTATTGCGCGGAATGACTTTTTCCATCAGCCCGCCCATGGTCTCAAGACCGAGCGACAACGGAATCACGTCCAGCAGCAGCAATTCGCCGCCCTCACGCTTGTTACCCGCCAAAGTATCGGCCTGAATCGCCGCACCAATGGCGACCACCTGATCAGGATCGATATCGGTCAGCGGCTGGCGACCGAACATCTGCGCAACGGCTTCGCGAACACGCGGTACGCGGGTCGAACCACCGACCATCACTACCGCATGAACCTCTTCAAGCTCAACATTGGAATCACGCACAGCACGACGACAAGCCTTGAGACTGCGAGCAACCATTGGCTCGATAAGCGCATCAAAGGCTTCGCGCGTCAGTTCTGCACTCCAGTCGCCATAAGCAACAGGCACAGAAGCCGCGCTGGTGAGTGCTTCTTTGGCCGAACACGCCATTTGCAGCAGCTTGCGCTGAGTACCCGGATCAAGATCAGCGGACAAACCCGCCTGCTCAACGATCCAGCTGGCAATCGCATGGTCAAAGTCATCACCACCGAGCGCACTGTCGCCGCCCGTCGCCAATACTTCAAACACACCACCGGTCAAACGCAGGATAGAGATGTCGAACGTACCGCCGCCCAGATCATAGATCGCGACAACACCCTCAGCATGCTGATCGAGGCCATAAGCCACCGCCGCTGCCGTTGGTTCATTCAACAGACGCAATACGTTCAACCCTGCAAGCCGGGCCGCATCCTTGGTCGCCTGACGCTGTGCGTCATCGAAATAAGCCGGAACGGTAATCACCGCCCCCACCAACTCACCGCCCAAGGTCCTTTCAGCACGCTCGCGCAGCACTTTCAAAATGTCGGCTGACACCTCTACCGGGCTTTTAGGGCCCTGCACGGTATCAATAAACGGCATATGCGACTCACCACCCACAAAGCGGTAAGGCAGTTGCTCGCCCAATTGCTTGACGTCGGACAGACCACGACCCATCAAGCGTTTGACCGAAAGCACGGTATTGAAAGGATCGCTGGAAGCCGCCAGACGCGCCGACTCACCCACTTCAACGCGGTCAGCGTGATAGCGCACAGCGGAGGGCAAAATGACTTTGCCATCCGCATCAGCCAGAGGCTCGGAAAGGCCGCTGCGCAACGCAGCAACCAGCGAATTGGTAGTACCCAAGTCGATCCCCACAGCCAGACGACGCTGGTGCGGTTGAGGACTTTGGCCGGGTTCGGCGATCTGCAGTAGGGCCATCGTAATCAGGACTTATCTGTAATCAGGCGTGCAATCAAGGACGCACGGAGTTAATCGTCGAGGCGCTCTTCTAACTGGCGCACTTCGTAAGTGAGCTTGTCGAGGAACTGCATGCGCCGCATCAGGCGTTCGGCCTGCTCACGTTGCGCAGCATCATCCCAGCAAGCAGCGAAGCTGTCGTTCAGCTCATCCTGAGCGACCTTAAGCCGACGCTTGAATGCAGCAATACCCGCCATATCGGCGCTGTCATGCAGATCTTCAAGTTCTTCGCGCCATTGCATCTGCTGCATCAGAAACTCGGGATCATGCACCGTGACCTCCAGCGGCATCTCACGCCCATTCATCGCAAGCAGGTAACGCGCGCGCTTGGGTGGGCTTTTGAGAGTCTGGTAGGCCTCGTTGAGGCTAGCGGATTGCTCTAGCGCCAGTCGCTGCTCACGCTCGGAAGCGTCAGCAAATCGGTCTGGATGAACACCACGCGCCAACTCACGATAGCGCGTAGCCAACTGCTCGAGATCCAGCGTGAAGCTCGGCTGCAGTTCAAATAATGCGAAATGACAAGGAGTACCCACGAGAAGCCTCAGATATTGAAGCTTTCGCCGCAGCCACATTCACCGCGCACGTTAGGATTATTGAACTTGAAGCCTTCGTTCAAACCTTCCTTCGTGAAGTCGAGTTCGGTGCCGTCGAGGTAGGTCAGGCTTTTAGGATCAATGATCACTTTTTCGCCGTGGCTTTCGAAGATCAGATCTTCACCGTTGACCTCATCAACAAACTCCATCACATAAGCAAGGCCGGAACAGCCTGTAGTGCGAACACCCAGACGAATACCCTGGCCTTTGCCGCGCCCATCAAGGGAACGGCGAATATGCCGAGCCGCCGCTTCTGTCATGCTGATAGCCATCAGGACTCCTTACGTATCGCCAGTATCATCACCACGCTCACGCCGTTTCTGGCAGCGAGCACATGGATCAGATCAAACCTTTCTTCTGCTTGTAATCGCGAACAGCAGCCTTGATGGCGTCTTCAGCGAGTACCGAACAGTGAATTTTTACCGGAGGCAAAGCCAATTCTTCAGCCAACTGAGTGTTCTTGATGGTCTCTGCTTCATCCAGAGTCTTGCCTTTCATCCACTCGGTAGCCAAGGAGCTGGAAGCGATTGCCGAACCACAACCGTAGGTCTTGAACTTGGCATCTTCAATGATGCCCTGCTCGTTAACCTTGATCTGCAAACGCATCACGTCGCCGCACGCTGGCGCGCCAACCATGCCAGTGCCGACATCCGGGTCTTCCGCGTCCATCTTGCCGACGTTGCGCGGGTTTTCGTAGTGGTCGATGACCTTTTCGCTGTAAGCCATGGTACTAATCCTCACTCATCAGAGAGTTGCTCTTGAGCCGCTGTAAAAGCTGCTATTCGCTGCATTTACAGCGGCTACTTGCGGCAACTTAAATTGTTAGTGCGCCGCCCATTCGATTTTCGAAATGTCGATGCCGTCTTTGTACATGTCCCACAGCGGCGACAGAGCGCGCAGCTTGGTAACAGCCTCGCAAACCTTCTGCGCGGCGTAATCGATTTCGTCTTCAGTGGTGAAACGACCAAACGTGAAACGAATCGAGCTGTGCGCCAATTCGTCATTGCGGCCCAGGGCGCGCAGTACGTAGGACGGCTCAAGGGAAGCCGAGGTGCAAGCCGAACCCGACGACACTGCCAGATCCTTGAGCGCCATGATCAGCGACTCGCCTTCAACGTAGTTGAAGCTCAGGTTCAGGTTGTGCGGGACGCGAGCGATCATGCTGCCGTTGATGTACAGCTCTTCAAGGTGTTCAACCTGCTTGAAGAAGCGATCGCTCAAGGCTTTGATACGGACGTTTTCAGCTGCCATTTCTTCTTTGGCGATCTGAAATGCTTCGCCCATGCCCACGATCTGGTGGGTAGCCAAAGTACCCGAACGCATGCCGCGTTCGTGACCGCCGCCGTGCATGGCCGCTTCGATACGCACACGAGGCTTGCGGCTAACGTACAGTGCGCCGATGCCTTTAGGGCCGTAAGTCTTGTGAGCCGAGAAGGACATCAGATCAACTTTCAGCTTGGCCAGGTCGATTTCAACCTTGCCAGTGGACTGCGCCGCATCAACATGGAACAACACGCCGCGCGAGCGAGTCAGCTCACCAATGGCAGCGATATCGTTAATGGTGCCGATTTCGTTGTTCACGTGCATGATCGAAACCAGAATGGTGTCGTCGCGCATAGCCGCTTCAACCATTGCTGGCGTCACCAGGCCGTCTTCGCCCGGCTCGATGTAGGTCACTTCAAAGCCTTCGCGCTCCAGCTGACGCATGGTGTCGAGAACGGCCTTGTGTTCGATCTTGTCGGTGATCAGGTGCTTGCCCTTGGTGGCATAGAAATGCGCAGCACCTTTGATTGCCAGGTTATTGGCCTCGGTAGCACCAGAGGTCCAGACAATTTCACGCGGATCGGCGTTAACCAGATCAGCAACCTGACGACGACCATTCTCGACCGCTTCTTCAGCTTTCCAGCCAAACACGTGAGAACGGGAAGCCGGGTTACCGAAGTTCCCGTCAACCAGCAAGCAGTCGCTCATTTTTTGAGCAACACGCGGATCAACCGGGGTGGTGGCTGAGTAATCAAGGTAAATCGGCAATTTCATGGACTATCTCCTAAATCAGGCTGGCTGGCGCACCGTCGTATTTATGCAATCAGTCGACGGCGGACGCTTCGATCTTATCCAGGTGCGGCGCCTTGCCATTACAGCGGCGCTGATCCTGACGCTGGGCTACTTCTTGTACCTCACGGCGAGTGACAAGATCAGCCAAGCTGATACCGCTGAGAAAATCGTGGATTTGCAGGCTTAGGTCGCACCACAAATGGTGGGTCAGGCACGTGTCGCCGGCATGGCAGTCGCCAAGCCCCTGGCAACGCGTTGCATCGACCGACTCGTTCACTGCATCAATGACCTGAGCAACCTGGATTCCCTGCATGTCGCGCGACAGCTGATAGCCGCCGCCAGGGCCACGCACACTGGAAACCAGGCTGCTGCGGCGCAACTTGGCGAACAGTTGCTCAAGGTAGGATAAAGAGATGCCTTGGCGCTCGGAAATATCGGCCAGGGACACCGGCCCGTGCTGTGCGTGCAACGCTAAATCAAGCATTGCAGTTACGGCGTAACGGCCTTTTGTAGTCAGTCTCATGGACAGGTACCACGGAATACGGAATGAGGGCGAGTATGCTATTCCCGACTATTTAAGTCAACTATTAGACCTAGTACCTTAGTCGGGATTACCCGCAAAAGAGCGCGCGCATTGTAGCAGGGTCTGCGGCAATGGCACACACCTTACCGGCAAGCCCATCCACTGTGGGAGTCGGGCTTGCCCGCGATGGCATCTACGATGGCGAACCTGACACACCGCATAGCCCGCATCGCTGGCAAGCCAGCTCCCACAATTTCTCAGCCACAGCAAGAAAAAGAGGTAACAGCTCAAACCGTCTTGCTTTCGTCCTCATCCTTGACGCAGGCAAAGTCTTCTTCGCGCAGCTCAGGCAAGTCTTTGGCGCAATAGGTACTGCCCAACTCCTTGAGCGCACCGCACATCCCGTCAAGCTTGCCGTCCACTGCCTGCAGGTGATCAAGCAACTGACCAATGGCACGCGCCACCGGGTCCGGCATGTCCTCACCCACACCGTAGGCATCAAAGCCTATCTTCTCGGCCATCGCCTTACGCTTGGCTTCGGCCTCATCATCGCTTTTGGCAATGATGCGCCCCGGAATACCGACCACGGTTGCCCCAGCCGGCACAGCCTTGGTCACAACCGCATTAGACCCGACCTTGGCGCCCGCACCCACCGTGAACGGCCCCAATACCTTGGCCCCCGCACCTACTACAACACCATTTTCCAGGGTCGGATGGCGCTTGCCCTTGTTCCAGCTTGTACCGCCCAGCGTCACCCCCTGGTACAGGGTCACGTCATCACCGATTTCAGCGGTTTCACCAATAACGATGCCCATGCCGTGATCAATAAAGAAGCGACGCCCCACCTTGGCACCCGGATGGATCTCGATCCCGGTCAGCCAGCGACCAAAGTTCGACACCACGCGAGCCAGCCATTTCCAGCCCGCCCCCCATAACAGCGCCGAAAGACGGTGAATCCAGATCGCATGCATCCCTGGGTAACAGGTCAACACCTCAAAAGCGTTGCGCGCAGCAGGATCACGATGAAACACACTCTGAATATCTTCACGCAGACGCTCGAACATCATTAATCCTTGCGTTTGAGCAGCTCGCCACGGGCTGCTTTTTGGGTTTCGGTGAGAATGCCACGCAAAATGTTCATTTCTGCACGGCTGACAGCGCTGCGCCCATACAGTCGACGCAAGCGCGCCATTAGATGACGCGGTTTTTCCGGATCAAGAAACTCGATCGCCACCAGCGTCTGCTCCAGATGCTCGTAGAAACGCTCAAGCTCATCCATGGTCGCCAGTTCGCCACTTTTAGTGGAGGCCACTTCATCTTTTTCGATTTTACTCGGCTGCCCCTGAGCTGCGAGCCAGGACATACGAATCTCGTAACTCAACACCTGCACGGCCGCACCCAAATTCAAGGAGCTGAACTCGGGGTCCGACGGAATATGAACGTGGAAGTGACAGCGCTGCAACTCATCATTGGTCAGGCCGGAGTCTTCACGACCAAACACCAGAGCGATTTCAGCGCCCTGACCCGCCTCCTCGACCACTTTTTGCCCGCATTCGCGAGGGTCCAGCAGCGGCCAGGGAATACGGCGATCACGCGCACTGGTACCCAGGACCAAATTGCAGCCCACCAGGGCATCTTCCAGCGTGGCGACGACCTGAGCATTTTCAAGAATATCACCCGCCCCCGACGCTCGCGCATCGGCCTCATGGTGCGGAAACAACCGGGGCTCCACCAGGACCAGCCGCGACAATCCCATGTTCTTCATGGCACGTGCAGCACCACCGATGTTCCCGGGATGACTGGTATTGACCAGAACGACACGAATATTAGGCAGCAAAGGAAGCGCTCACAGACCAGCAAAAGGGAGCAAATCTTACCTAAGCAAAACGCCATAAGCTACGAAAGCTAATGCAAACCTTCATCTACCGAACTTTTCTGATAGAATATTCGGCTTTCTTTAACGACCTAGGTGAAACGTCCATGCAGCCCATGCTGAATATCGCGCTGCGCGCCGCCCGCAGCGCCAGTGAATTGATCTTCCGCTCCATCGAGCGCCTGGATACCATCAAGGTCGACGAAAAAGACGCCAAGGATTACGTCTCTGAAGTCGATCGTGCTGCTGAACAGAAAATCATCGACGCCTTGCGCAAGGCCTACCCGACGCACGGCATCCTCGGTGAAGAAACCGGTATGCACCCTGGCAGCGGCGAAGGTACAGACTACCTGTGGATCATTGATCCGCTGGATGGCACCACCAACTTCCTGCGTGGCGTTCCACACTTCGCAGTGAGCATCGCCTGCAAATACCGTGGCCGCCTTGAGCACGCAGTGGTTCTGGACCCGGTTCGCCAGGAAGAGTTCACCGCCAGCCGTGGCCGTGGCGCCCAATTGAACGGTCGCCGTCTGCGCGTCAGCGGTCGCACCAGCCTTGAGGGCGCCCTGCTGGGTACCGGCTTCCCATTCCGCGACAACCAAATGGACAACCTGGACAACTACCTGGGTATGTTCCGCAGCCTGGTAGGTCAGACTGCCGGCATCCGCCGCGCAGGTGCTGCCAGCCTGGACTTGGCTTATGTTGCCGCCGGTCGTTATGACGCATTCTGGGAGTCGGGCCTGTCCGAATGGGACATGGCAGCAGGCGCACTGTTGATCCAGGAAGCTGGCGGCCTCGTCAGCGACTTTACCGGCAGCCACGATTTCCTTGAAAAAGGCCATATCGTTGCCGGCAACACCAAGTGCTTCAAAGCTGTTCTGACAGCAATCCAGCCTCACCTGCCGGCTTCGCTGAAACGCTAAGCGAAACCCGCAGACAAAAAAAGCACCCCTCGGGGTGCTTTTTTTATGGCTAATGCTGCAGCACCTCTGTGGGAGCGAGCCTGCTCGCGAAGGTCGTTAGCGATACCCAAGACAATCGCTATGCTCTTGAAAGCTTCGCGAGCAGGCTCGCCTCCACACTTAGAGGGCACCGACCTTAGGGGAGCCTTAATTCAGAATCAGCTTGCCCTGCTTATCGACTGCAATTTCATTGCCCGGCTCGCGATCCATCCGCACTTTACCTTCCTTGCCATCCAGCGAGTAACGCACGTCATAGCCGACAACCTTGTCACTGATGTCGTTGACCGTGTTGCAACGTGTCTGGGTCGTGGTGTAAGTATCACGATTCTGCATGCCTTCCTGCACCTTGTTACCGGCATAGCCACCACCGACAGCACCGGCCACGGTCGCAATTTTCTTGCCGCTGCCACCACCGATCTGATTACCGAGCAAGCCGCCCGCCACCGCACCAATCACGCTGCCGACGATTTGATGCTGATCCTTGACCGGCGCCTGACGCGTCACAGTCACGTCCTTGCACACTTCACGCGGAGTCTTGATCTGTTGCGTGACCGGCTGAACTGCCAGCACCTGCGCAGACTCAGGGCCTTTAACCAAGCTATAGGTGGCAAAAGCACCCCCGGCAGTTACACCGACAGCACCCAATACAGCTCCCACTAGCAAAGACTTGTTCACTTGAACCTCCAGACCCACACATATGGGAACAGTCCCACATCAATCCTAGCCTTGGAGCACAAAAAAAGGCGCGAGTTCAATACTCGCGCCTTTTAGGTGACACCCCAGAGATAACGAACCGTTATGGACGGTCGTCAATCTCCTTGTCGGTCACAACAGGAGGAATCAAATCCTCACTGCTCAGATTCAGCCAGATCAGCACCACGTTCGCGATGTAGATCGACGAGTAAGTACCCGCCAACACACCGACAAACAGGGCAATCGAGAAGCCCCACAGGTTATCGCCACCGAAAACCAGCAACGCCATGATAGCGAGCAAGGTGGAGATCGACGTCGCCATCGTCCGCAGCAAGGTTTGCGTGGTCGAGATGTTGATGTTGTCGATCAGACTGGCCTTGCGCAGCACCCGGAAGTTCTCTCGCACCCGGTCAAACACCACGATAGTATCGTTGAGCGAGTAACCGATGATCGCCAGCACCGCCGCCAACACCGTCAGGTCGAAGGTGATCTGGAAGAACGACAGCACACCCATGGTCACGATTACGTCGTGCACCAAAGACGCGATAGCGCCGACCGCAAACTTCCACTGAAAGCGGAACGCCAGGTAAAGCATGATGCCGCCCAGCGCCATCAGCATGCCGAGGCCGCCTTGATCGCGCAACTCTTCACCCACTTGCGGGCCCACGAACTCAACGCGCTTGATGACCGCAGGGTTGGTGGTATCCGCCTGACCCAGCGCAGCCGCAACCCGGTTGCCCAGCATCGGATCATCACCCGGCATGCGCACCAGCAAGTCGGTCGTAGCACCAAAGCTCTGCACGACAGCATCGTTGAAACCAGCCGAAGCCAGCTCTGTACGCACCTTGGTCAGGTCCGCCGGCTTCTCGTAGGTCAGCTCAATAAGCGTACCGCCGGTGAAGTCCAGGCCGTAGTTCATGCCTTTGTGGAACATGCTGAACAAGGCCAGCACGGTAAGCAGTACAGTGACGCCGAACGCAATGTTGCGAACGCCCATGAAGTTGATTGTACGTAACATGGCAGCCCCTTAAATCCACAACTTCTTGAAGTCACGCCCGCCAAAGATCAGGTTGACCATTGCGCGGGTCACCATGATGGCCGTGAACATCGAGGTAAAGATCCCGAGGGACATGGTCACCGCGAAGCCTTTAACCGGCCCGGTACCCATGGCAAAGAGAATCCCGCCGACCAACAGTGTTGTCAGGTTGGAGTCGACAATCGCCGTAAATGCGCGACTGAAGCCTTCATTGATAGCCCGCTGTACGCTCATGCCCGCAGCGATTTCTTCACGAATCCGCGAGAAGATCAGTACGTTGGCATCAACCGCCATACCCATCGTCAGAACGATACCGGCAATACCTGGCAGAGTCAGGGTCGCACCCAGCAACGACATTAGCGCCAGCAACAACACCATGTTCACGCCCAGCGCCACCGTCGCGATCACACCGAAGAAACGGTAGATGGCGATGATGAACAGCGACACGAACAGCATGCCCCACAGCGAAGCATCGATACCTTTGACAATGTTGTCAGCACCCAGGCTCGGGCCAATAGTGCGCTCTTCAGCGAAATACATTGGCGCCGCCAGACCACCGGCACGCAACAGCAGAGCCAGCTCGGAAGCCTCGCCCTGGCCGTTCAGGCCCGTAATACGGAACTGACTGCCCAGCGGCGACTGAATGGTCGCCAGGCTGATGATTTTCTTCTCTTCTTTAAACGTCTGAACCGGTACTTCTTTCTCGACGCCACCGACCATTTGCTTGGTGTAAGTCGTCACCGGCTTCTGCTCGATGAAGATTACCGCCATGCTGCGACCGACGTTGCTGCGAGTCGAACGGCTCATCAGCTCGCCACCGTGACCATCAAGCTTGATGTTCACCTGTGGACGACCCTGCTCGTCAAAGCCCGCCTGAGCATCGGTCACCTGGTCACCGGTAATGATCAGACCGCGCTCGATTTGCGCAGTAGGACGATTACCTTCACGGAACTCGAATGTTTCAGAGGTTGCTTTAGAAGCGCCCGGCTCTGCCGCCAGACGGAACTCAAGGTTGGCCGTCTTGCCCAGGATACGCTTGGCTTCGGCGGTGTCTTGTACGCCTGGCAGTTCAACCACGATGCGGTTGGCACCCTGACGCTGAACCAACGGCTCGGCAACACCCAACTCATTGACCCGGTTACGGACCGTTGTCAGGTTTTGCTTGATGGAATACTCACGGATTTCCGCCAGCTTGGCCGGGGTCATCGCCAGACGCAGGACCGGCTGACCGTTAAGGTCGGCAGTCGTTATGTCGAAATCATTGAAGCTTTTGCGAATCAGACTACGCGCCTGTTCACGGGTTGCTTCATCAGTGAAGCCCAACTGAATGGCGCCGTTAAGCTGCGGCAGACTGCGATAGCGAACCTTGTCTTTACGCAACAGGCTTTTAACGTCGCTTTCGTAGACCTTCATGCGTGCATCGACGGCCTTGTCCATGTCCACTTCCAGCAGGAAGTGCACACCACCCGACAAGTCCAGACCCAATTTCATTGGGTGAGCACCCAGACTACGCAACCATTGCGGCGTGGTCTGTGCCAGGTTGAGCGCTACGACATAGTCGTCACCCAAAGCCTTGCGCACGACATCTTTGGCTGGGAGCTGATCGTCTTTCTTGACCAGACGCAACAAGCCGCCCTTGCCGTTTTCGGCCACAGTGGCGCCTTTAACAGCAATGCCCGCATCAGTGAGCGCCTTGCTCGCACGATCCAGATCAGCTTGAGTGACCTGCAGAGCCGTGCTCGCACCCGAAACCTGGATCGCCGGGTCATCAGGGTAAAGATTGGGAGCAGAATAAATAAAACCGATCGCCAGCACCGCCAGGATCAGAATGTATTTCCACAGAGGGTATTTGTTCAGCATCAATCACGCCGCCCGCTTAGAACGCGGGGCGCCTTGCGCGCCCCGTCGATTGTTAAAAGTTGAAACTTCAGATCGCTTTCAGCGTGCCTTTAGGCAACGTGGCTGCAATCGAGCCCTTCTGAATTTTCAGCTCAACAGTGTCAGACACTTCGATCACAACAAAGGCATCAGACACTTTGGTGATCTTGCCGGCGATGCCGCCAGTCGTTACAACTTCGTCACCTTTTTGCAGGTTACCCAACAGGGCTTTCTGCTCTTTGGCGCGCTTGGCCTGTGGACGCCAGATCATCAGGTAGAAGATGACCAGGAAGCCGACCAGGAAAATCCACTCGAAACCACCGCCCATAGGACCGGCAGCAGCAGGCGCAGCGGCGTCAGCCATGGCGTTAGAGATAAAAAAGCTCATTTAGCACTCCAGTTGCAAATAGTGAATCTTAGGGTCGGAAAACTCAGTCCAAGGGCGGCACAGGAAGCCCGCGCTTGGCATAGAAGGCATCGACGAAGGCGGCCAATGTACCCTGTTGAATAGCCTCGCGCAAACCAGCCATCAGGACTTGGTAGTGACGCAAATTGTGGATGGTATTCAACATGCTACCCAGCATTTCCCCACACTTGTCCAGATGGTGCAGATAAGCACGGGAGAAGTTCTGGCAGGTGTAGCAATCACAGGTGGGATCCAGCGGCGAATCATCATGGCGATGGAACGCGTTACGGATCTTCAGCACGCCTGTATCGATGAACAGATGCCCATTGCGGGCATTACGGGTTGGCATCACGCAATCGAACATGTCCACACCGCGGCGCACACCCTCCACGAGATCTTCCGGCTTGCCAACCCCCATAAGGTAACGAGGTTTGTCAGCAGGCATCATCGCTGGTAGGTAATCCAGCACCTTGATCATTTCATGCTTGGGCTCGCCTACCGACAAACCGCCGATGGCCAGACCGTCAAAGCCGATCTTGTTCAAACCTTCCAGTGAACGCTCGCGCAGGTTCTGGTGCATGCCGCCCTGAACAATACCGAACAACGCCGCAGTATTGTCACCGTGGGCATTTTTCGAGCGCTGAGCCCAGCGCAGCGACAGCTCCATCGAAACACGGGCGACATCTTCATCCGCCGGGTACGGGGTGCACTCGTCAAAAATCATCACCACGTCAGAGCCCAGATCACGCTGAACCTGCATCGACTCCTCCGGCCCCATGAACACCTTGGCGCCATCGACCGGCGAAGCAAAGGTCACGCCTTCTTCTTTGATCTTGCGCATGGCGCCCAGGCTGAACACCTGAAAACCACCGGAGTCAGTCAGGATCGGGCCCTGCCACTTCATGAAGTCGTGCAAGTCGCCGTGCTTCTTGATCACTTCAGTGCCAGGGCGCAGCCACAGGTGGAAGGTGTTGCCCAGAATCATCTGCGCGCCTGTATCCACGATATCGCGCGGCATCATGCCTTTGACCGTGCCGTAGGTACCAACCGGCATAAACGCCGGGGTTTCTACCACACCACGGGGGAAGGTCAGGCGACCGCGACGAGCCTTGCCATCAGTGGCCAGTAGCTCGAAGGACATACGACAGTTGCTCATGCTTGATCCTCTGGGGCCGGGGCAGGAGCCGTCGGCGCAGGATTGCGGGTGATGAACATTGCATCACCGTAACTAAAGAAGCGGTATCCATGCTCAACCGCAGCCTTATAGGCCGCCATGGTTTCGGGATAACCAGCGAACGCCGAAACCAGCATCAACAGCGTGGACTCCGGCAAATGGAAATTGGTCACCAGCGCATCGACCACATGAAACGGTCGGCCCGGGAAGATAAAAATGTCGGTATCGCCACTGAACGGTTTGAGCACGCCATCACGCGCGGCACTCTCCAGCGAACGCACGCTGGTGGTGCCCACCGCAATCACCCGCCCGCCACGCGCACGGCAAGCTGCCACCGCGTCGACCACATCCTGGCCGACTTCCAGCCATTCGGTGTGCATGTGGTGATCTTCGAGACGCTCAACCCGTACTGGCTGGAACGTACCCGCACCGACGTGCAGCGTCACAAACGCCGTCTCAACGCCCTTGGCGGCGATGGCCTGCATCAGCGGCTCATCAAAATGCAGCCCTGCCGTAGGCGCAGCTACCGCACCGAGGCGCTGAGCATAGACCGTTTGATAGCGCTCGCGATCCGAACCTTCGTCCGGACGGTCGATATAAGGCGGCAACGGCATATGCCCGACACGGTCCAGCAGCGGCAACACCTCTTCGGCAAAGCCCAGCTCGAACAACGCATCGTGGCGCGCCAGCATCTCGGCCTCACCACCGCCATCAATCAGAATCTTCGACCCTGGTTTTGGCGACTTGCTGGAGCGCACATGCGCCAGCACCCGATGACTGTCGAGCACACGCTCAACCAGAATTTCCAGCTTGCCGCCCGAGGCCTTTTGGCCAAACAAGCGAGCCGGAATAACCCGGGTATTGTTAAACACCATCAAATCGCCCGGGCGCAAATGCTCAAGCAAATCAGTGAATTGACGATGTGCCAGTGCTCCGCTCTCCCCATCCAGGGTCAGCAGGCGACTGTTGCGGCGCTCCGCCAAAGGATGGCGTGCGATGAGTGAATCAGGGAGCTCGAAGGTAAAGTCAGCAACGCGCATGATAGGTTTCGTCTAGCAGGGCCGGGGAGTTTAACGGACTTAGTAAAAATAGACCAATAAGTTGTTGACCGACCTAAATCTCATCTCTATACTTCGCCGCCATTGAGCCCTGATGGCGGAATTGGTAGACGCGGCGGATTCAAAATCCGTTTTCGCAAGAAGTGGGAGTTCGAGTCTCCCTCGGGGCACCATCACAATGAAAAAAGTCCTTGATTATCAAGGACTTTTTTTTCGTCTGGCGTAAAGTTGGCGTAACCAAGGAAATGCCTAATGAAGCATGGAGCAACTTTAGAACTTGAGCGATGCCCGCACTGTAATGTGGCCAAGCCGCATCTCTTCAGCTTGCATGTCACTGACTCCAAAAATGACCGTGGCCAAAACCATCGTATTTGGCGTTGCTACCAATGCGCGACGTGTGGCGGTGTTGTGATGGCGGTTGCTCCCGCGCCTCGTAGCGGCCATCCGCCACTAGAGATAACTCATACCTGGCCAGCCCAACAGCATGTAAATGAGGCGGTTCCTGTTCGGGCCCGGACATTCTTAGAACAGGCAATCGCAAGTATTCATGCGCCGGCGGGAGCAGTCATGCTAACGGGATCGGCCGTGGACGCGATGCTCAAAGAAAAAGGACTGAAGGAAGGGAGCCTTTATAAGCGCATAGATGCCGCATCCGCAACGCACCTGATCACGACTGAGATGGCTGCTTGGGCACATGAAATACGACTTGATGCGAACGATCAGCGCCACGCAGATGAAGAAGCAGAGCTACCCGACGAGGCTGATGCAAGCAAGGCCATCGAGTTTGCAACGGCACTGGCTCAGTTCCTATTTGTACTTCCAGCTCGAGTTGCGCGCGGCAGAGGCAAGGAATAGCGGCACCTCTCCCTACCCAAGCTGATTACGAAGATTCCCCCTTAGCATACGCCTTAAGTCAACAGGGATTGAGACATGGACTGGCTGCAATTTACCTCTGCGCTCGTAGCTGCAACCGCTTGGCCTATAGCGCTAGTGACCGTCATTTGTCTTCTTAAAGGCCCCATCCTCGGACTCATACCGAAAATCCGGAGCTTTAAGTATGGCGAGCTTCATGTTGATCTAACTGAGGCTTTGCAATCTCTACAGGAAGAATTGCCCGCTGCTCCACCCGCGCCCGAAGCACAACCGGACTCACCACGAGTAGAAATTTCAGTTCCCCTCCAAATTGCAGCAGTATCTCCTCGAGCAGGAATGATCGCAGCATGGCTGGAGGTCGAAAGTGCGTTGAATGAGGTGCTTAACCGCGAAGGGATAGATTCAAGTCAGATCCTTTCACCGCGCTCGAAATTGGACCAGGTTCGCGACCTAGGCTACATCAACGGGCCAACGTACCGAGCCTTTCTACGGACATCAAAGCTCCGTAACGAAGCCGTGCATCGGCTAGATCAAGAAATCACCTATGACGATTCAGTTGCGATGGTCGACGTTTGCAAGCGTTTGGTTGATCGCCTTAATAAGTCATCGCTGTTGTGACTTTTTCTTACGAATCGCAGCAACCCAAAAACCTTGACGCCTGCGACTTCGGACGGCATTTCCTACAATCCGTGGGGGGGCTGTAAAAAAGTAATATTAGTAATATTCTTTTCTAAAAACAGCCACAGCCCTTATGAATCAATGCTTCCAGCGTTTTTAGGGAAAAGCGATATTTGAGCGATATAAAGGCGATAGTATTACCTTTCTTAAAAGCTATATTTCTATCCTTCAAAACCCAATGACTCCGGGGGCTTGGCAGAAATATTACTTTTCATATCGCTTCATATTACCTTCCCTTGTAAGTATGCGTCCGGGCATCCCGTCTTGCGTAACTAAACCGGTTGCCACCTATGCGGCAGCAGCTCCGCAATCTCAAGCAATACCTATGAGCCCAAACGTAACCCCCCTTTCCAGCAAAGCCCCGAAGCATCCCGCAACGCTGTTTGATGCCGCCTCCACCCTAATTCGTATGCGCGAAGTCGAGGGTACCCGAATCGGCAAAAGCACAGCGACGCAAAAGCTCACCATCACTGCAATCAAAGCTGAAATTGGGCTCATCGAACACAAGCTGAAAAAAAGGTGACGGGGTCAGCGGGAGCTCGCAAAAGCTTCCGTTACATTCCACTTCGGCAGGTAGCTTCCGGCCGGAACGGTCACTCGTTTCTCAAAGGCGTTGCCTTTGGGCTCAAAATATACTCAGCTGCATAGGGCAACCTCACCATATTCGGCCTAATGGCAAAAGTCCTACCGGCGCATACGGCCAGATGCGGATCTTAAAAAACCCTACGATCATAAGCATGTGAGCGTGCGACGCTGCAGGCATCTCAAACGCCATCGTGGAGTTCTGGAAGGACGTTCCCGGAAACATATTTGATCGTGAGGACCAGGAGCTCCAACATGGTTCCTTAAGGCCTTAAAGCAGGACAATGGCCTCAATACCTGATGTGCTAGCAAACTCGAGGATAGCTTCCGGTCAAATCGAACCCTCAGGAAGGTAAGTGGCGGAGTCTGGTGCCAACACACGTGGGATCAATTAATTATAAGGAAATGACCTATTGTGACATTTTCGGTGGAAACGGCATTTTGAGACGCTGTGACCCTTGTTTTCCGGGGCTCGCGCGCAGAATCGCGAAATACCGACCGACACTTGTTTACAAGTAGTATAAATAGCGCTGTGTGACATTTCAGGTATCGATGATGAATGACAGCCCTATCGCAGACATCCTAAAGCGTGAAGGACCAATGCTGAGCAGTGATTTATCGAAACTGCTCGAGCAGAGGTATGGCTTGAATCCAACAGCTGCCAGAAAACGCGTTGAACGTGGCTGTGATGGGGTGAATAAGCTGAGCCAAATCGTCTTCCCTCATCGCGCTCGCTTCGTCTACCTGGAACAAAGCTACGGCTCTCAGTACTTCTTCCACAACCTGATGGCAGCTCTGAAGAAAACGCGAAGTGCGTATTATCTAGCTTTGCGGGCACTTGAGTTGCGGGACAACGTGATGCCTCGGGCACACTTCCTCATCGCATGCGGCGCCCCCGTAGCGCAGAAAAAACACATTTCAGCGGAAAGCCTGCTCGAACGACTGATCAAAGCTGCCCTAGTGAAGGAAATAGATCTTCCAGGCGGGCAGATCTCCGTCATGCGATGCGATATAGAGCAAGTTTCAGACCTGCCATCGATGTGGGGGAAAATGAAAAGCCGCTTGATCGCAGAAAAGATCACACTCCTAGCTGTCAAAGATTGGGCGAGAAACCTTGGGATGGTGAGCTATGAGTCGGTTGAGACCAGAGAGGATGAGGGACGCAACACGTTACCTAAAGTCGGCACCTTCAATTGGGATCTAGCTGGGCCCTCCTACCTGCATCCAATGCGGACCTATTCCAGCACAACCTTGAAACCTGGCTTCTTAGTCTGCGATATAGCCCTCAATGGCTGGATCTCACCGGACGATATAGGCGCGTTCCTGCACAAATGCACCACGCTTCGGAGCTTACCTAAAGTCGGCAAATGCCTTCAGATATTTGTGGCTGAGGCTTACCAAGCCGAGGCATTTGCCCTGCTGAAAGGTGAAGGAGTTATCCCGGCTACCACTGAAAGCCTGTTTGGCCACGACGTTGCCTCTGCGCTGAAAAACCTATGCAATGTTCTGAACGATACGGCCAAACTAACGGAAAGCCCCGCAGCATTGGACAAAATCTTCAACGACCTATCACGAATAGAGGGCGCGTCCTATTCGTTACGTGGAAGCCTCTTTGAATTCGCAGTGGCTCAAATTTCTCGGTCGACGTTCGCAGGGTACGACCAAGAGATGAATAGGATTGTGAAAGATCCTATGGGAAAACAGGCCGAGATTGACGTTCTTGCGGTACGCAAAAATCATGAGGTCATTTTCATAGAATGCAAAGGTATCCATCCGGCTAGCACCCTTGACGACGCCGAAGTTATCAAATGGCTGGATAAGCGAATTCCTATCCTAAGAGGGGCCGCAAAAAACCATTCGGATTGGACAGCACTGACCCAGCGCTATGAGCTGTGGACGAGTGGTAGATTTTCGGAGACAGCAATAGCCCTTGTGAGCGCGAGGCAGGAAGAAAGCAGCAAGCTTGTGATTCAGCTCCGTGATGCTGAATATGTGCTAGCCGAAGCAAAAGCGAGTAAGGAGGCCGGTCTGCTGAAGACATATGAGCAGCATTTCGTTAAGCACCCAATGCAAGAATTTGAGGCCGAGAAAAGGCGGCAAAAGCGCAGGGAAGACCGAGCAGTCAAGCGCCGCACAGCAGCTCCGATCGCCCCCCCACCACTTACGCCGTTATCGGCTGATCTCGCAACACAAGCCTCTGTGAATCTCGAACCGTAGGATGAGGTGCACCGTTGGCCGGAGCAGTTCAAGTGTAGTGGTCTAATGATTCCGGACACCCATTTAGGCGAGAATGCTCGCCAGATCG
>JAZKIA010000007.1:0-70437 GCA_040385125.1 Pseudomonadota bacterium
TTTTCAGGATTTCCCGCTTCGGCGGAACAACTTTGCTCAGCCGATGCATGGTGAAAACGTATTGAGCCATGGAGAACCTAGGGTCAGTGACTGATGAATAAGGTCCGAGCGCTGCCCGGATCAGGCCATAGCAGAAAGTCAGGAGTTGATCTGGATCAATGCCTGCTCGCAGAAAAAGCCTGAGTGTAAGAGCTCGAATAACCGGCAAAGCTACCTTAATGCGCTGTGCAGGGCAAACCAGCGCAGACCAGAGAGCTGGCACTTTGCCACAACCCAAGGCATGCTAGCCGCCCTTTGGGCGTCCGGCTTATTGTGCGTGTCGCGCCGTAGCCGCCTAACCGCAGGGATCACAGCTTGCCCAATGTCACCCCGCCACCTCGCGTCAGTACGCTCGGCCAATGTCTTGGCTCACCTGTGCGTGGCAGGTCAAAAAGCGCGTTGGTCGTCTTGGCGTCACTGCTGCTGGCTATAGCGCTCTGGTTGTTACCCAGCCTGATTGGCAAGGTCCTGCTCGGCGTACTGTTTTCGTTACTGGCGATCATCGGCCTGCTGAAACTTCAGTGCCACCAGCGCCGAGCTGAAAAAGACCTGCGTATGGCCGCCACAGTGTTCGAGCACTCCACCTCGGCGATCCTGATCACCGACCCGGCCGGTTATATCGTTCAAGCCAACGAGGCCTTTAGTCAGGTCAGCGGTTATGCCGTCGTGCAAGTGCTCGGCCAATTACCTAGCATGCTGACCGTCAATGAGCAGCAGCGCGCGCACCTCAATTATGTGATCAAACAACTGCATCAGCACGGCACATGGGAGGGCGAAGTCTGGCTAAAACGGCGTAATGGCGAGCACTACCCGGCGTGGGTCGGCATCACGGCGGTGTTCGATGACGAAGGCGATCTGGCCAGCTATGTGTGCTTTTTCAATGACATCAGCGAACGCAAGGCCAGCGAACAGCGAATCCACCGACTGGCCTATTACGACTCCCTGACCCACCTGCCCAACCGCACGCTGTTCCAGGACCGTCTGCATACCGCGCTGCAACAGGCTGAACGCAACAAGTCGTGGGTGGTGCTGATGTTCCTCGACCTTGACCGTTTCAAGCCGATTAACGATTCATTGGGCCACGCGGCTGGCGACCGGATGCTCAAGAACATGGCCATTCGTCTGCTGGCCTGCGTCTCTGATGACGACACCGTCGCACGCATGGGCGGTGACGAATTCACCCTCCTGTTGCAACCCCGCACGACCCGCCAACAGGCCCTGAACCGGGCCATCAATGTGGCCGAGCAAATCCTCGCCAGCCTGGTGAAACCGTTTGTGCTCGAAAGCCGCGAGTTTTTCGTCACCGCCAGTATCGGCATCGCCCTGAGCCCGCAAGACGGCAACGAACTCAGCCAACTGATGAAAAACGCCGACACCGCGATGTACCACGCCAAGGAGCGCGGTAAAAACAACTTCCAGTTTTATCAGGCCGACATGAACGCCAGCGCTCTGGAGCGCCTCGAACTGGAAAGCGACCTGCGCCACGCGCTGGAACAAAATGAATTTATCCTTTATTACCAAGCGCAATTCAGTGGTGACGGCAAGCGCCTGACCGGGGTTGAAGCTCTGCTGCGTTGGAACCACCCCACGCGCGGCTTGGTACCGCCCGGCGACTTTATTCCGGTGCTCGAAGAACTGGGCCTGGTGGTCGACGTCGGCGACTGGGTGCTGGCCGAAGCCTGCCGCCAACTCAAGCACTGGCACCAGCAAAAAGTGCGAGTGCCCAAAGTGTCAGTCAACATCTCGGCGCGCCAGTTTTCGGATGGCCAGTTGGGTACACGCATTGCTCGCATCCTCAAGGACACGGGCCTGCCTGCGGCCTGCCTGGAGCTTGAACTGACCGAAAGTATCCTGATGCGCGAAGTCAGCGAAGCCCTGCAGAGTCTGGTCAGCCTGAAAAACCTCGGTCTGAGCATTGCCGTTGACGATTTCGGCACCGGGTATTCGTCGCTCAACTACCTCAAACAATTCCCAATTGATGTGTTGAAAATTGACCGCACCTTTGTCGACGGCCTGCCGTCAGGCGAGCAGGACGCGCAAATTGCCCGGGCAATTATTGCAATGGCCCACAGCCTGAACCTCGCGGTTATCGCTGAAGGCGTCGAGACCCGCGAGCAGCTTGATTTCCTGCGTGAACACGGCTGCGACGAAGTGCAAGGCTACCTGCTGGGCCGACCAATGCCAGCCTTTCAGTTTGCCAAGCAGCTACACGTGGCAAACGCTTGAAGCAGACACTTGCTAACCGTGAATCGCTTTCATATGCCAGATAAAACCCATTGGGTTAGAATGCCCTCCTTTTCTGCCCCCGATCCTTGAGGACCGCCATGTTCAGCCGTGATTTGACTATTGCCAAGTACGACGCCGACCTTTTTGCCGCCATGGAGCAAGAAGCTCAGCGCCAGGAAGAACACATTGAACTGATCGCTTCGGAAAACTACACCAGCCCTGCGGTCATGGAAGCTCAAGGCTCGGTGCTGACCAACAAATACGCCGAAGGTTACCCAGGCAAGCGTTACTACGGCGGCTGCGAATACGTCGACGTAGTTGAGCAACTGGCAATCGACCGTGCAAAAGAACTGTTCGGCGCCGATTACGCCAACGTTCAGCCGCACGCTGGCTCCCAGGCCAACAGCGCCGTTTACCTGGCCCTGCTGTCGGCTGGCGACACCATCCTGGGCATGAGCCTGGCCCACGGCGGTCACTTGACCCACGGCGCCAGCGTTTCCTCCTCCGGCAAGCTGTACAACGCCGTTCAATACGGTATCGATGCCAACGGCCTGATCGACTACGACGAAGTCGAGCGCCTGGCGGTTGAGCACAAGCCAAAAATGATCGTGGCCGGTTTCTCTGCCTACTCGCAGATCCTCGACTTCCCACGCTTCCGTGCAATCGCTGACAAGGTTGGCGCTTACCTGTTCGTCGACATGGCTCACGTAGCCGGTCTGGTCGCTGCAGGCGTTTACCCGAACCCGGTTCCGTTTGCTGACGTGGTCACCACCACCACTCACAAAACCCTGCGCGGTCCACGTGGCGGCCTGATCCTGGCCAAAGCCAACGCTGACATCGAGAAGAAGCTGAACTCGGCCGTATTCCCGGGTTCGCAAGGCGGCCCACTGGAGCACGTCATTGCCGCCAAGGCCGTGTGCTTCAAAGAAGCCCTGCAGCCAGAGTTCAAGGCTTACCAGCAACAAGTAGTGAAAAACGCTCAAGCCATGGCATCGGTCTTTATCGAACGTGGTTTTGACGTGGTATCGGGCGGTACTGAAAACCACCTGTTCCTGCTGTCGCTGATCAAGCAAGACATCTCGGGTAAAGACGCTGACGCCGCACTGGGCAAAGCCTTCATCACCGTCAACAAAAACTCCGTACCGAACGATCCGCGCTCCCCGTTCGTGACCTCGGGTCTGCGTTTCGGCACCCCAGCTGTTACCACTCGCGGCTTCAAAGTAGAAGACTGCCGTGAACTGGCCACCTGGATCTGCGACATCCTGGCTGACATCAACAACGAAGCTGTTATTGATGCTGTTCGCGAAAAAGTAAAAGCCATCTGCGCCAAGCTGCCTGTTTACGGCAACTGAGTGTAAATAGCTGAAAAAGAAGCCCGGCTTATTAGCCGGGCTTTTTTGTGGGCGACTTTTGGGAAGCTGAATTACGTAGCAGCGGACGAGTAGAACGAGGCCGCGTCCGGCTGCGTAGCAGCCGTAAACTCGGGCAACTCGATTTTTCGGTACTCCGCGGATACAGGCTTTGCGAGGCCTTCGTCCTCGGACGTAGCCTCGCGGTGCTCGTCAACTGCTACGAATGTAACGGCTGACAAGGTACAAAGCCCTGTAGTCTCGCCTACTGTCTCCGTATGGAGACAAAACACATGTTTTACACCACATGCCAAAGGAGATTTGATATGCCTAACACCCTTATTCCGTTCGACATGGCAGCGTTGCTCGACACTGATGAGGCTGTCAGCGAATACCTGTCTCAAGTACTTGCCGACGGTGACACCGATGAACTGATTCGCGCTGTGGGTTATGTAGCCAAAGCCCGGGGCATGGCTCAAATCGCCAAGGACTCCGGCCTTGGTCGTGCCAGCCTGTACAAGGCTTTCGCCCCGGGTGCCAAACCTCGCTTCGACACCGTGGTGAAAGTCATGCGCGCAATGGGTGTCGAGCTGCATGCGCAACCCGCACATCCATAAGCGTCATAACAATCGCAGCCTTACCTGGGCTGCAAACGCCAGCCCAGCACGTTCAGCAAGTCGCATCCGTCGCGCAGCAAGATCATGGCGGTGGTGGCCAGGTGTTTGAGGTCAACAGCGTCCGCCTCTTGAACGTCACGACTGGAAAAGGTTTCCATGAGCTGGGTCACGGCCAGTACACGGGCGGTGGCGTTGGCGTGCAATACGTCGAGGGGAACGTTGCGGTCGATCAGTAAGGCGGGGGTGAGGCAGTCGATTGCGGTGAGCGGTATGTAGGGAGAATGAGTCATAAGTAAATCTCTTGGGTATAGAGTTTGAACCATCTGTTTTCGTCGCCAAACGAAAACAGGTGGCCGCTGTACGCGGGTTGGCGAACCGGTGTACCCAAGAATCCCCGGCAGATCCGAAGATCTCCCACGTACAACTGCCATAAAGCACAGCGAGCAAAATACACGCTCAGCCATATTTAGCAATTGGGCAGTACTCTTGGGTAACTCCAGGTCGCCAAACCCGGCCGCCCTTTTGGGCGAGCGCTGACTATAGGCGCCGTAGTGATCGTGCAGCAATTGGCAAAGCTGTGCGAAACATCCCTAATATCCGTGAGCGTCCACACCCCCTGTAGGAGCGAGCTTGCTCGCGATTGGATCACTGCGATTTTCCAGATAAACCGCGTTGTTTGCATCGCGAGCAAGCTCGCTCCTACAGATCGGTGGTGTTGCGCGAAACCTACATGAGCCGGGCAAATCCCTCCCGAATCTTGGCTTCAGGCAGGTCGTCGGCAATAAACACCATCACGCTTTCACGCGACTCACCCTCAGCCCATTCGGTGTCCCAGTCAAAGCCATACAGTTTGAGCACGCCCTGAAACACCAGCCGCCGGTCTTCGCCCGCAATGTTGAGCACGCCTTTGTAGCGCAGCAGTTGCTTGCCGTGGTCTTCCAGCAGTTCGTTCATGAAGGCGCTGAGGCTGTCGATATCCAGCGCTTTGTCGGTGCGCAGTACCAGGCTGGAAATACGGTCAATCGACGACGCCGGCTGCACCGGGCGCAAGCTCAAGCCACCGCCCAGGTCGGCGTTCAGGTTGAAACCACGCACATCCAGCAGTTCAGCCAGGTCGATCTTGCCGTGTTCGACCACCCGAATCGGGGCTCGGCGGTTGATGCGGGTCAGGCGCTCACACAGCGCGTCGAACGTGGCGTCATCCACCAGGTCACGCTTGCTCACCAGCAGCCGGTCAGCGAAGCCGATTTGCGCTTGGGCGATGGTTTGACTCAGGTGTACGTCAGCGTGCGCGGCATCCACCAGGGTGATGATGCCGTCCAGCAGGTAACGCTCGCGCAGTTCTTCGTCGATAAAGAAGGTTTGCGCCACGGGCGCCGGGTCCGCCAGCCCGGTGCATTCGATTACCAGGCGGTCGAAGGCGATTTCTCCGCTGTCCAGCCGCTCAAGCAGCAGGTACAGCGCTTTGGTCAGGTCGGTATGGATGGTGCAGCACACGCAACCATTGGCCAGGGTCATGACTTGCACTGGCTCGTCGCCGAGCAATTGGGTGTCGATCCCGGCGTCACTGAATTCGTTTTCGATGACGGCGATTTTCAAACCGTGCTCGGCCTTGAGCAAATAACGCAGCAAGGTGGTTTTGCCAGCACCCAAAAAGCCGCTGAGGATGGTGACGGGAATTGGGGAGGACATGCGACGTCTCCTTAAAAATGGGAGCACAAAAACAACTGTAGGAGCGAGCTTGCTCGCGAAGCCGTCCTGGCATTCAACCTCACGATTGACTGACATGACGCTATCGCGAGCAAGCTCGCTCCTACAGGAGACTTAACGGGTTAACAGCATTTAGGCCCGCCCTTGCCGCCGTAACGCGCCTCTTGGCGTTCACGAAAGAACACCTCGTAGCTCATCACCGGCTTGTCCGGGTGTTTGGTTTGCATATGCTCGACGTAGGTGTCGTAGTCGGGCATGCCGACCATCAGGCGCGCGGCCTGACCGAGGTATTTACCGAGGCGACTCAGGTCATTGAACATATCTGCAATCCTCTGTTAAGCATCCGGCATGGCCTGGAACGGTGCTTCTTTGTCCGTACGCTCTTTAGTGCCCCAGGCGGCAATGCCGACTTTGAGCGCAAAGAACAGGATGCTGAACACCACAAACAGGAACAGTACCGTCAGGCCAGCGTTGGTGTAGGCGTTGATGATGACGTGCTGCATCTGGTCGATGTTTTTCGCCGGTGCAATCACTTGGCCCGCGTCCAGTGCCGTGCTGTATTTGTTAGCCAGGGCCAGGAAACCGATCGCCGGGTTGGCGTCGAACAGTTTAATGAAGCCCGCTGCGGTGGTGCAGATCAGCAACCAAACCGCTGGCAGCATGGTCACCCAAATGTAGCGCTGGCGCTTCATTTTGATCAGCACAACAGTGGCCAGCATCAGCGCGATACCTGCCAGCATCTGGTTAGAGATACCGAACAACGGCCACAAGGTGTTGATCCCGCCCAGTGGGTCGATCACGCCTTGGTACAGCAAGTAACCCCACATCGCCACACACAGACCGGTTGCCAACAGGTTGGCGCCCCAGGACTCGGTGCGTTTAAGCGCAGGAACAAAGCTGCCCAGCAGGTCTTGCAGCATGAAACGACCCGCACGCGTACCCGCATCAACTGCGGTCAGGATGAACAAGGCTTCAAACAAAATGGCGAAGTGATACCAGAACGCCATGGTGTTTTCGCCCGGCAACACGCTGTGCAGGATTTGTGCGATACCCACGGCCAAGGTCGGTGCGCCACCTGCGCGGGCCAGAACGGTGGTTTCACCGATGTCCTTGGCCAGTGCGGTCAGTGCGTCCGGGGTGATGGCAAAGCCCCAACCGGAGATGGTTTGAGCCACGCTCACCACGTCTGAACCGACAATGGCGGCCGGGCTGTTCATGGCGAAGTACACGCCCGGCTCGATCACCGATGCGGCAACCATCGCCATGATGGCCACGAAGGACTCCATCAACATGCCGCCGTAACCGATGTAGCGCGCGTTGGTTTCGTTATCCAGCAATTTGGGCGTGGTGCCCGAAGCGATCAGTGCGTGGAAACCCGATACCGCACCACACGCAATGGTGATGAACAGGAACGGGAACATGCCGCCTTTCCAGACCGGGCCGTTGCCATCGATGAACTGCGTCACCGCAGGCATTTTCAGCTCCGGCATGGTGACCAGAATGCCGATCGCCAGTGCCACGATGGTGCCGATTTTGAGGAAGGTCGACAGGTAGTCACGCGGTGCCAGTACCAGCCACACCGGCAATACCGCTGCCACAAAACCGTAGCCAATCAGCATCCAGGTGATTTGCGTACCGGTGAAGGTGAACATCGGCGCCCATTCTGGGCTGGCTGCAATCTGGCCCCCCAGCCAGATCGAGCCGAGCAACAGCAGTACGCCGACAATCGAGATTTCACCGATGCGGCCCGGGCGGATGTAGCGCATGTAAATGCCCATGAACATCGCAATCGGGATGGTCGCCATCACAGTGAACATGCCCCACGGGCTTTCGGCCAGGGCCTTGACCACGATCAGCGCCAGCACCGCGAGGATGATGATCATGATCAGGAAGCAGCCAAACAGCGCGATGGTGCCAGGGATCTTGCCCATTTCTTCGCGCACCATGTCGCCCAGGGAGCGACCGTTGCGACGTGTAGACAAGAACAAGACCATAAAGTCTTGTACTGCACCGGCCAGCACCACACCGGCGATCAGCCAAAGCGTACCAGGCAGGTAGCCCATTTGCGCTGCCAGTACGGGGCCGACCAACGGCCCGGCGCCGGCAATGGCGGCAAAGTGGTGACCAAAGAGAATGTGTTTGTTGGTCGGTACGTAGTCCAGACCGTCGTTATTGACCACCGCTGGTGTTGCACGGCGCGGGTCCAGTTGCATCACTTTGGTGGCGATAAACAAACTGTAATAACGGTAAGCAACCAGATAGATGGCAACAGCTGCCACTACAATCCACAAGGCGTTGATCGCCTCGCCGCGGCGCAAGGCCACTACGCCAAGGGCGCAGGCTCCTACAATTGCCAGCACCAGCCACGGGATGTGGCGTAGCAGGCTATTATTATTCTTCATTTTTATATTCCGGCCAGTTGGACAAGAAGGATTGCCCCCGGAGTTTAGCGCTCCCAGCTCTAAAGGCCAGCCCCTGACGCTGATCTAGAGCCTTCTTTTGCGGTTTTGTGCATCCTTAGATAAAGCGCCGATGCAGATCCGCAAAGATCAGTTGCGCAAACCACACGGGGAACCCCGGGTGTATAAGCCGCGACTTGGGTGATGGGCTATCGACGACACCTAATTGCACCAATTGCTTTAATTGGGTAATTGCCGTTCTTTCGCCGAGCCCCATGTACACCTTGAAGTCGTTACGCAGCACTGCACCTTGGGTAATCAGGATATGCAGCGCGCGGGCGGTCTCGGGCTTGACCCCCGCGGCGATAAACCGCTCATCGAATGCGACAGCACGCTCAAGCCGTGCGCGCAGAACATCACGGTCCAGCGCCTCAAGCATGTAGCTCATTTGATCAATACAGGTGCGCAGCATAAAACGTACGAACGCTTGCAGGGCCTTTAACGATAATTGACCGCGCCCGTCCAGATCACCCTGTCGGTGCTGATCGGCCTGGGCCAAGTGCTGGTAATACGCCTCTTGCTCGCGGGCCAATCCTCGGGCCAGCGACCACAAGGGCGAGGCCAACCCCAACTTCAATAACTGCAGGTGCGTGATCAACCTGACCACCCGGCCATTGCCATCAGGAAATGGATGCACCCACGCCAGGCGATGGTGATAGGCCAAGGTGGCGATCAGTCGATACCGCGGGTCGGCAAGTCGTCCATAGACGACCTGCATCCGCTCCAGCATGGGGCGTACCACTGGATAAGCCGGGGCATCGTGCTGACCGACCGAGACATCAATCTTGCGCAGCCTGTTGCTCAATCACCTTGGGCTCGGTGTACTGCCCTTCGATCAGGTTTGAGTAAAAGCTGTTGGTCAGTTGTAACAGCTGACCAACACGCTCGGCCGTCTCGACAGGATAAAGAGCTGCCAGTTGCCCTTTTAACGTCAGCATCTGATCCGCCATCTCCACCATGTCGGCGGGAATCGGATCGAACAACAGCGGCTCAAGCCAACTGATGGAGTCATCAAGGTCTGTCATAGCCGGGCTCTTTTGCAGATTTTTTAGCACTTATTTTCTACAGGAAAAACTCAGTAGATACTGGCTAAAACAGACGTTAGTAGACAAAACAGACACTGACCAATGCAGATTTTTTTACACATTTAAAACACTACTCGAACAACGCATCCAGCGCCTGTTCCAAACGGGTCACGCCAATCACTTTCAAACCGGGCGGCGACTCTTTCGGGGCGTTGCCCTTGGGCACGATGGCGCGTTTAAAACCGTGCTTGGCCGCTTCTTTGAGACGTTCCTGGCCACTGGGTACCGGCCGCACTTCGCCCGACAGGCCGACTTCACCGAACACCAACAGGTCGTGGGGCAGTGGTCGGTTACGCAGACTGGACATCACGGCCGCCATCAACGCGAGGTCGGAGGCGGTTTCCAGCACTTTGACCCCGCCCACAACGTTGAGGAATACATCCTGATCGTGGGTCGGAATTCCGCCGTGGCGATGCAGGACCGCCAGCAGCATGGCCAGACGATTTTGATCCAGCCCCAGCGTCACGCGGCGCGGGTTGGACATATGGCTGTCATCCACCAACGCCTGAACTTCAACCAGCATCGGCCGCGTGCCTTCCCAAGTGGCCATGACCACGCTGCCCGGGACTTCTTCCTGGGCACGCGTGAGAAAAATGGCTGATGGGTTGGAGACTTCTTTCAAGCCTTTGTCGGTCATGCCGAACACGCCCAGTTCGTTGACTGCACCAAACCGGTTTTTCACCGCCCGCAGCAGGCGTAAACGCCCATCGGACTCGCCCTCGAAATACAGCACGGTGTCGACCATGTGCTCCAGCACCCGTGGCCCGGCAAGCGCACCCTCTTTGGTCACGTGACCAACCAGGAAGATCGCGGTGCCGCTCTGTTTGGCGTAACGCACCAGCAGCGCCGCACTCTCGCGTACTTGTGAAACACCGCCCGGCGCTGATTGCAGTTGCTCAGTGAAGATGGTCTGGATCGAATCGATCACCATGACCTTGGGCTTTTCCAGCTTGGCGGTGGCGATGATGCTTTCGATACAGGTTTCGGTCATCACCTTGAGCTGGTCTTGCGGCAAGCCCAAACGCCGTGCGCGCATGGCCACTTGCTGCTGGGACTCTTCCCCGGTGACGTACAGCGCCGGCATGCGAGTGGCCATATGACACAACGTTTGCAAAAGGATGGTCGATTTGCCGATGCCGGGGTCACCGCCGATCAGCACCACCGAGCCGTCTACCAGACCGCCACCGAGCACCCGATCCAGTTCGCCGGAAGCAGTGGAGAAGCGCGGGATTTCTTCGATGCTGACTTCGGCCAGGGTTTTGAGTTGGGCCTGTTGCCCGGTCCAGCCGGTACGACCGCTCGGAGGCGCGGCTGCGCCACTTTCTACAATGGTTTCAACCAAGGTGTTCCAGACGCCGCACTCGCCGCACTGCCCGGCCCACTTGGGAAAGGTTGCGCCGCACTCGGTGCAGCCGTAAATGCGCTTGGGCTTGGCCATCTGAACTCCACGGAAAAAACCCGATGATAGCCCACCCTGCTTTGTTCAGCGCGACAGCGACACAAGGATTTCGTCATTGGCCAGCCACGCGGGCATTAACGCCTGCAATTAACAAAAAAGCAGCCCGGCAGGCAAGATACCCAAGGCTGATTTACACTGTTACACCTACCTCATCTGTAACAAGGAATAACCTATGGGCATGATAAACGAGTTCAAGGCCTTCGCGGTCAAAGGTAACGTGGTCGATCTGGCCGTCGGTATCATCATCGGCGCGGCATTCGGCAAGATCGTTTCATCCTTTGTCGGCGATGTGATCATGCCGCCAATTGGTTTGTTGATCGGAGGTGTGGACTTCAGCGACCTGGCCATAACGCTTAAGGCTGCTGTTGGCGATGCGCCGGCAGTGGTGGTGGCGTATGGCAAGTTTATCCAGAGTGTTATCGACTTCATCATCGTGGCGTTTGCCATCTTTATGGCGGTCAAGGTAATCAACCGCCTGAAGCGCGAAGAGGCCGTTGCCCCAAGTGCTCCGCCGGTACCGACCCAGGAAGAAGTACTGCTGAGCGAAATCAGAGACTTGCTCAAAGCGCAAAACAATCGACCTTAACCGTCGCGATTAAAAGAACGGCGCCCTTAGGCGCCGTTTTTATTACACACGACATTTAAACTTCATCACCAATAGTTCTCGACCGCTACTTGCCCCGGTCTTCGCGCCAAACTGAGTTGCATATCGCGCGCTTTTAATAAATGACGCGTGTCATCTATCATTTGTGGATTACCGCACAGCATTACCCGTGAGTGCTCAGCGGTCAGTTCAATACCCGCCACCCGTTCAAGTTCGCCACTTTCAAGCAGCGTGGTAATACGCCCATTCAATGCCCCCGCGACCGTCTCACGCGTGACGATGGGTATGTAGGTTAATTTGTGTGCGTATTCGGCAAGGTATTCGCGCGCACCTAGCCCGGCGATTAAATCCTGATAGGCAAGTTCTTGCGCTTCACGCACGCTGTAAACCAACACAATGCGCTCAAATTTCTCCCAGACCTCAAAGTCTTGCAGGATCGACACAAACGGCGCGATGCCCGTCCCTGTCGCCAGCAGCCAAAAATCTCGTCCATCCACAAAACGATCCAGGGTCAAAAAACCGAATGCCTGGCGCTCGACCAGCAACGTATCACCGACTTCCAGGCGGCTAAGCTCACTGGTGAACTCCCCGCCAGGCACCACAATTGAAAAAAACTCCAAAAAATCGTCATGGGGTGATGACACCATCGAGTAAGCACGCCAGACAGTGCTGCCATTGGCTTTGATCACGCCCAGACGAGCAAATTGGCCCGCACGAAAGCGAAACCCCGGGTCACGGGTCGTACGCAGCGTGAACAGGCTTGGGGTCAGCGGCTGTACATCAAGGAGAGTCTGGCGGGTAAATTTCTCTGCACTGGCGGTCATGGTGCACTCCATTGGCGAATGACCTAGTGTCGCGCAAAGCGCAGCGCAGCAAAACCGGTTGTTGCTGTCAGCGCCCGCAATGCCTGCCGCCGCCCCACTTTCTTTGCACTAAATGGTTAATACTCTATGTATATACCCAAGCAATGGTATACAAAAAGCCATCACTTATTAGTACCCCCAAGACTGCAGCTTCGAACTCATCACTGCGACCAAAGTTAGGCATACATGGAGCTTTTACACTAAATATTACCTAACGCAATTCACATTAAAATCAACAAATAATTGGAAACATCCTACAACTATCAACTACTATCTCTTACTCGATTGGATCGCATTTTGGGGTTCAGGATCTCCCTATGAAAACATTAGGTTTACTCTACGAAAATCAATCCATTACAGACAAATCAGAAAGTGATGTCTTTGATTACGCACTTAATAAAGTGCAACAGCATGGATTCACCCATTTCTTCTTCCGAACGGAACCTCACCAAAAAGGAATTTATTTGGATGCATCGATAATAAGTAACTATCCGAATGAATTTATCGAGCGCTACAAAAGTCACTGCCACGCCCACAAAGACCCACTCGTCAACCATTGCCAGCTGTCGATCGAACCCATTATTTGGGACGACCAGGTGTTTCAAGCAGTACCCGAGCTGTTAGAAACCGCACAAACCTCCGGGCTCAGGTATGGCTGGTCGCAATCGGTGCATGACGCCAAAGGTGCCGTGAGCATCCTGAGCCTTTCCAGAGATCACACGCCGCTTACCCAGGATGAATTCAACGAAAAAGCCGCCGATGTGCTGTGGCTGTGCAACCAGCTACACAGTGCGATGATCACTAAATATCTGCCCTGCACGAGCATCTCCAATCACATCTGCCATTTATCTATTCGGGAGGTCGAGGTGCTGAAATGGACCGCCGAAGGAAAAACCGCTTCCGACATTGCGATGATCCTGAGCCTGACCACCCGCACAGTGAACTTCCATATCAGCAGTGCCATCCGAAAAATGGGGGCCTGCAACAAAACCTCTGCCGTCGTGATCGCAACCAAGTCTGGCCTGATTTAAGCAACCCTGATCTGCTCGACCAGACAAACGCATCAGGCAATCTGTTGCAATTAAACGTAAAATCCTCTGTTCCTGTAAGACCCAAAGATTGCGCTGCCGGCCACACCGTCATCGCCCCCCCAGAGTTTGTATAAATGCCTGTGCTAGAAACCCCGTTCGCCCAACTCAACCTGATCCGCCAACCCGAGCAGCAGAATGAGCCTTTGCAGGCCTTTGATGCCGCGGATGAGTACATGTTGAACCACTTGGCCGAACAGGGACTGCCTGCCAATAGTCGCGTGCTGGTGCTTAACGACAGTTTTGGGGCGCTGGCGATCAGCCTCGTCACCACACTGAAGGTCACTAGCAGCAGCGACTCGTTCCTGGCCATGCAAGCGCTGGAAAAGAATCTGGTTCGCAACCATCACGCCTTCGATGCTGTTGCCATCGTCCCGGCCAGCGAGCCGCTGGAAGGCCCCTTCGACTGCGTGCTGATACGCGTACCCAAGACCCTGGCGCTGCTGGAGGAGCAATTGATCCGTCTGCAAGGTCAATTGGCACCCGGTGCGCGCGTGATTGCGGGGGCAATGGTCAAACACCTGCCGCGCGCCGCAGGCGATCTGCTGGAGCGCTATATCGGCCCGGTGCAAGCTTCGCTGGCGGTAAAAAAAGCCCGCCTGCTGATTGCCACGCCAGAGGCCAAGGGGCCTTTTACTTCGCCTTATCCTTCGCGCTACAGCCTGGATGAGCCGGCCATCGAGTTGCTCAACCACGCCAATGTGTTCTGCCGTGAAGGGCTGGACATTGGCACCCGTGCATTTCTACCCCACCTGCCGAAAAATCTGGGCGCGGCCCGGGTTGCGGACTTGGGCTGCGGCAATGGAGTGCTGGCCATCGCCAGTGCGCTGAACAACCCAGACGCGCAATACACGCTGGTCGATGAGTCATTTATGGCCGTGCAATCTGCACGCGAAAACTGGCAAGCGGCGCTGGGTGAGCGGGAGGTAATCGTGCGGGCCGGTGATGGTCTGGCAGGCCAGGAGCCAGACTCTCTGGACGTGGTGCTGTGCAATCCGCCATTTCACCAGCAACAAGTAGTCGGTGACTTTCTGGCCTGGCGCATGTTCCAGCAAGCGCGTGACGCGCTGGTGGTCGGTGGTGCGCTGTACATCGTCGGCAACCGCCATTTGGGCTACCACAGCAAGCTGGCCAAACTGTTTCGCGGTGTCGAGCAAGTGGCCGCCACACCTAAGTTTGTGATCCTCAAGGCGCGCAAGTAAACAGGGGGGAGGATCTAATTCTGAACCTGTAGGAGCGAGCTTGCTCGCGATGATTTCAAAAACGCTGCGTTTATCCAACAAACCCACGCGTTATCGTTAACGACCATCGCGAGCAAGCTCGCTCCTACAGAGACCTTTGCGCTTGTAACCATCAATGGGTTTTCATGCCCGCAGCGGTCATGAATAGACGGATCAGCCAGGCGAACACGCCCAGTGTCGCCACGCTGGCAGTCCAGATCACCAGCAACCAGCCAATGCGTTGCCACAGCGGCTTCTTTTCGCACTCTTGCACGTCGTGTAGATAATCTTTGTCAGCCATACCCAGGTGCTCCTCCAGGAAAAGGCTGCGGCCCTCAGGCCGCAGCAGCTCTTGCGACTAGTGATAACCGTCTTCGTGGGTCACCTTGCCGCGGAACACGTAATAGCTCCAGAAGGTGTAACCGAGGATAAACGGAATGATGAACAAGGTGCCAACCAGCATAAAGCCCTGGCTTTGCGGCGGTGCGGCCGCGTCCCAGATCGAGATCGATGGCGGGATGATGTTCGGCCACAAGCTGATACCCAAGCCGCTGTAGCCCAGGAAGATCAGCACCAGGGTCAACAGGAACGGCGTGTAGTGAGCGTTGCGCGCTATCGCCTTGAGCAGACCGTACATTGTCACCAACACCAGAATCGGTACTGGCAGGAACCAGAACAGATTCGGCAGTGTGAACCAGCGGGCAGCGATGTCGGTATGCGCCAGCGGCGTCCACAGGCTGACAATGCCCATCAGTACCAGCACGGCCAGCGCCAATGGGCGACCCAGCTTGTGCATGCGCTCTTGCAAATGGCCTTCGGTTTTCATGATCAACCACGTGCAACCGAGCAAGGCGTAAGCCACGATCAGTGCGATCCCGCAGAACACGGTGAAGGGCGAGAGCCAGTCCAGACCGCCGCCGGCGTACTGCCGGTTGACCACCGGAAAGCCATCAATAAAAGCCCCCAGCGCCACGCCCTGGAAGAATGTCGCGGCAATCGAACCGCCGATAAACGCCTTGTCCCAGATGTGGCGTTTATCCGCCTTGGCCTTGAAGCGGAACTCAAAGGCCACACCGCGAAAGATCAAACCAACCAGCATGAGTATCAGTGGCAGATACAGCGCCGAGAGCACCACTGCGTAGG
This sequence comes from Pseudomonadota bacterium, assembly GCA_040385125.1. GTDB lineage: Bacteria > Pseudomonadota > Gammaproteobacteria > Pseudomonadales > Pseudomonadaceae > Aquipseudomonas. The sequence goes on from JAZKIA010000007.1 coordinate 15,863, forward strand.
CCAGAGGAAAAGCACCAAACAGCGCCGCACCGCCCAGTACCAGCCAGGTTTCGTTGCCGTCCCAGACAGGGGCAACCGTGTTCATCATCACATCGCGATCTTGCTCGCCCTTGATGAACGGGAAGAGGATGCCGATCCCGAGATCGAAGCCGTCCATGACCACGTACATCATGATCCCGAAGATGATGATGATTGCCCAGATAAGTGGCAGATCAATACCCATGACTCAGTTCCCCTTCTTCAGGCTGTCGTTGTGGCCATCGTCGGTGCCTTCATCGGCAGCAGACAGAGGGCGAGCAGGCGTGCGCTGCTGACCTGGACCACCGGACGTGTGACCGTCACCTTCATGGGTAATCGGGCCTTTGCGTACCAGACGCATCATGTAACCCAGACCGACACCAAACAGTGAGAAGTACACCACTACAAACATGACCAGCGTGATGCTCATTTGCGTAACGCTGTGGTTGGACGAAGCATCGGCAGTGCGCATCAGCCCGTAGACCACCCACGGCTGACGGCCAATTTCAGTGGTGAACCAGCCCGCCAGAATTGCGATCAGGCCCGACGGTCCCATCCACAGCACCAGCCGCAAGAACCAGCGGTTCTCGTACAGGGTGCCCCGTTTACGCAGCCACACACTCCACAGGCCGATGAAGATCATCAACATGCCCAACGCCACCATGATGCGGAAGGTGAAGAACACAATGGTCGAGTTCGGACGGTCCGCTGCCGGGTAGTCCTTCATGGCCGGGATTTGTTTGTCCAGGCTGTGGGTCAAAATCAGGCTGCCCAGATACGGCACTTCGATCTTGTAGTCAGTGGTTTCAGTTTTCATGTTCGGGATGCCGAACAGGATCAGCGGCGTCGGCTCACCGGGTTTGTTTTCCCAGTGCCCTTCGATCGCGGCGATTTTCACCGGTTGATGCTCAAGAGTGTTCAGGCCGTGTGCGTCACCGATCAGCGCTTGTACCGGAGCGACCACCAGTGCCATCCACATGGCCATCGAGAACATGCGGCGAATGGCCGGGGTGTTGCGACCGCGCAGCAAGTGCCAGGCAGCCGAGGCACCGACAAAAAATGCGGTAGCTACAAAGGCTGCCGTGGCCATGTGCGCCAGACGGTAAGGGAAGGACGGGTTGAAAATCACCGCCAGCCAGTCCACCGGGATCACCCGACCATCAATGATTTCGTAGCCTTGCGGGGTCTGCATCCAGCTGTTGGAGGCCAGAATCCAGAAGGTCGAAATCAGTGTGCCGAGGGCCACCATCGCGGTTGAGAAGAAGTGCATCCCGCGACCAACGCGGTTCCAGCCAAACAACATGACGCCCAAAAAGCCGGCTTCAAGGAAGAATGCAGTGAGTACTTCATAGGTCAACAGTGGGCCGGTAACTGCACCGGCAAAGTCAGAGAACCGCGACCAGTTCGTACCGAACTGATAGGCCATGACCAAACCGGAGACCACGCCCATCCCGAAGTTGACTGCGAATATCTTCGACCAAAAGTGATACAGATCGCGGTAGGTGTCGTCACGAGTTCTCAGCCACATGCCCTCGAGCACCATCAAATAACTGGCGAGACCGATGGTGATGGCGGGAAACAGAATGTGGAACGATACGGTAAACGCAAACTGAATTCGGGCGAGATCTAAAGCCTCCAAACCGAACATAAGCCTTCCTCTATCAGGTATCAGGTCGTTCAGGACCTCGGCAGGACACCGGGGCCCAACTGCCCCGAGGGCAATGGCCATAGCGAATCAGCGTTCGCCTTGCTAACCACGACTCAAAGGGATTTGGCCGTCTGGCCACTCCAGATAAACCACCAAGGGCTTTGATCTGGATCAAGCATTGATGGAAGAGTAGTCCAATATTACGGCGTGGCTAATGTGGTTTGTTGTCGCGTGGCAGGTTGTCCCAGGCCTTGAAATAGACCGTTGCAGGAACCGTATGCAATCTGAAAAAGGCGATAAATCATCGACTTTTTGGCGGTTATTTTTTGTTCGCAACCCAGTCATCAGTCGTTACAAAATGATGCTAATCTCAACCCTCTTCATGCCCTCAATCGCGACCTCCTGATGACCACCCCGCCGTTGTTGTTACGCCATCACCGACCGTTTATCGCCTTCTGGTTTGCGCGTATTTTTACCGCCAGTGCGTTTCAGATGCTGACCGTGGCGATCGGCTGGAACCTGTATCAACTGACGGGTAACGTCATGGACCTGGGCTGGGTCGGGCTGATTGAGTTCGCCCCTAGGGTGCTGTTTATGCTGCACACCGGGCATGTAGCCGACCGCTACGACCGGCGCAAAGTGGCCGCGCTGTGCCAGTCGCTGCAAGCGATGATCGCGTTGACGCTGGCCATCAGCAGCGCAACCGATCACGTCACCCGCGAAATGATCTTTATCCTCGCGTTTTTGTTGGGCGCCGCTCGCTCATTCGAAATGCCGAGTACTCAGGCGCTGTTGCCGTCCATAGTCCCCGCGACGCTATTCCCGCGGGCGGTGGCGGCCGCGCAGGCGGCGCAACAGTCGGCCACAATTATTGCGCCGGCGTTCGGTGGTTTGCTGTATGCGCTTGGCAGCGTTTGGGTGTACGGCCCAGCCGTTGCGCTGTACCTGATTGCCGCGCTGCTGATGTGCAATCTACCCGCACGTCAGACGGCGCTGAACAAGGGCAAGGCCACGCTGGACTCATTGCTGGGCGGCATTCGTTTTATCCGCAGTCGCCCGGACGTGCTCGGGGCCATCTCCCTCGACCTGTTTGCCGTACTGCTCGGCGGCGCCACCGCGCTGTTGCCGGTGTTTGCCAAAGACATTCTGCTCACCGGCCCTTGGGGCTTGGGCATGTTGCGTTCGGCACCGGCCGTTGGCGCTTTGCTGATGTCACTGTACCTGGCCAGATTCCCGGTGGAGCGCAAGGTCGGACGCATCATGTTCACTGCCGTAGGCGTGTTTGGCGTCGCAACCATTGCATTCGGGCTGTCGACGTCGTTCTGGTTTTCGATGGCGGTACTGGTGGTCCTCGGTGCGGCCGATATGATCAGCATGGTGATCCGCGCTTCGTTTGTGCAATTGGAAACCCCGGATGAAATGCGCGGACGGGTAAGCGCGGTCAACGGTTTGTTTATCGGCGCGTCCAATCAACTGGGCGAATTCGAATCCGGCGCCACCGCTCATTGGCTGGGCACCGTACCGGCCGTAGTGTTAGGCGGGGTCGGCACGCTGGTGGTCACCGGGCTGTGGATAAAACTGTTCCCAGGCTTGGCCAACCGTGACCGGATGGTGGAAGAGAAGCCAACCACATAACCAAAACTGTAGGAGCGGGCTTGCTCGCGATGGCATCAGCGCGTTTTACCTGAGACACCGCGCGCCTGAATCGCGAGCAAGCTCGCTCCTACAGGGGAACGCGATCCAGTTTATAGAGGGAAGATCGCGTTGCGCCGGCTTTTGCCGCACAGTTGCTCAACCAGAGTCAGGGCGAACGCCAAGGCTGCATCCGACCCTTGCGCGGTGATGCAGTTGCCATCGACCACCACCGGCAAGTCCACGAAGTTACACCCTGACAATTGATCGCTGACGTCCGCCATGCACGTCATGCGCCGTTGTTTAAGCACCCCGCCAGGTTGCAGCACCAGCGCCGGCGCGTGTCCAATCGCGGCAAAAAAGCGCCCGGCCCTGGCCTGATCCACCAACATTTGCTGCAGAGGCTGATGCGCCGCCAGGTGCTGACAGCCCACTTCACCTCCCGGTAATGCGATCAAGTCAAAAGGCTGCGCCAGCAAATCAACCAGCATGCCGTCGGCCGTCAGGCGCGTACCGCGAGCGCAGGTCAACATGCGTCGACCCTCGACGCTGGCGACCACCACCTCGATCTCGGCGCGGCGCAGCACATCGATCAAGGTCACGGTTTGCAGGTCATCGATACCTTCAGCAACAGGAATCAAGGCTCTAAAGGTCATAGGCGTTCTCGCACAGATATTCTGTCAGCTTAGGTCAGCCCAAGCGCTGCTGCGTGCCTACTTTATAAAGAGACGCACATTGAAGCGCTGATGCGGCGGCACCAGCGATGCGTTACTGAATTGGAACCAGCCGCCATTGCTGTTACCCAAATCGAAGGTATACACATAACCCACGGTTGTTCCGGCACCATTACAGGTCACCAATCCCTCGCCTTGATTACAGACAGGCGTGCGAACACCGTCCACTTCACTGCCATCAAGGGTGACATTCGGTTGACCGCCGTAGCCACGCTCCAACAGATAAACCTTAATGCCAGGGCCATTGTGATCGCACTTGGTGTGCTCGCGGCCATCCGACACATCCTCCACGGCGCAGGAAACAGACGCTACCTTGAGGATTTCGATGCGGCTCAAGGGCATCGCCGGGGCCGCGCTCAGCACCGCACTGAAACAGAGGCCGAAACAGACAAAAACAGATTGGATGGTGCGTTTCATAAGTACCCCCGAAAACTGGCACGCAGTATGCCTGCCACCTCTGCGTTACAAAACATGGTCTTGCAAGGCAACCAAAGCAGCCAGACGTTCGAGCTGCTGGTATGATGCGCGGCTTTTTCCTTCAGACAGAAAATTCTCAGACGTTCCTCGTCTGTGCTTTGCTGTTGAAAACGATTTAATTAAGGCGCCCGGTGGCGCCACGGGGACTGGCATGCTGGAAAGGCTGTTTCAACTCAAAGCACACAATACCAACGTGCGTACCGAGATTCTTGCGGGTATCACGACCTTCCTGGCGATGGCCTACATTCTCTTCGTAAACCCGAGCATCCTCGGCGAAACGGGGATGGACAAAGGCGCCCTGTTTGTCGCCACCTGCCTGGCAGCCGCCATTGGTTCGGCGACCATGGGCATTATCGCCAACTACCCGATCGCGCTGGCACCGGGCATGGGCTTGAACGCCTTCTTCACCTATACCGTGGTGCTGCACATGGGCCACACCTGGCAAGTCGCGCTGGGTGCGGTATTCATTTCAGCGGTGCTGTTCTTCCTGTTGTCGATCTTTCGCATCCGCGAATGGATCATCAACAGCATCCCGCTGCCGCTGCGCTCGGCAATTGCCGCCGGTATTGGCCTGTTCCTGGCGCTGATCGCGCTGGGTAACGCCGGTATCGTGGTGGGCAACAAGGCCACACTGGTCGGCATGGGCGATTTGAGCCAACCCAAAGTCATCCTCGCCTCCCTGGGTTTTGCCCTGATCGTGGCCCTTGAAGCCCTGAAAGTGCGTGGCGCAGTGCTGATTGGTATTCTCGCCGTGACGCTTGCGTCTATTGCCTTGGGCGTTACCGAATTCGGTGGCGTGATGTCGATGCCGCCTTCGCTGGCGCCGACCTTCCTGCAACTGGACATCAAAGGCGCTCTGGATATCGGCCTGATCAGTGTGATCTTCGCCTTCCTGTTCGTTGACCTGTTCGACAACTCCGGCACCCTGATCGGTGTGGCCAAGCGCGCCGGCCTGATGGGTAAAGACGGCCACATGCCGAAAATGGGCCGTGCCTTGATCGCCGACAGCACCGCAGCCATGGCCGGTTCGCTGCTGGGCACCTCGACCACCACCAGCTACATCGAGTCGGCAGCAGGCGTGAGCGCCGGTGGCCGTACCGGTTTGACCGCCATTGTGGTCGGCATCATGTTCCTGCTGGCGCTGTTCTTCTCGCCATTGGCAGCCAGCGTCCCGGCCTTCGCCACTGCACCTGCGCTGATGTTCGTCGCCGTGCTGATGATGAGCGGCCTGGCTGAAATCGAATGGGACGACATCACCGTTGCCGCGCCAGTGGTTATCACTGCGCTGGCCATGCCGTTCACCTATTCCATCGCCAACGGCATTGCTTTCGGCTTTATTTCCTGGACTGTGATCAAACTGCTGACAGGCCGCGTACGCGAACTGAATGCACCGCTGATCATTCTGTCGATTCTGTTTGTGGTCAAGCTGGGTTGGTTTAACGCATGAGTGCTTTGCCGTTTGATTCTGCTACCTACGCCGTTGAGCTTGAGGCCAAGGCCAATCGTCTGCGCGAGTTATTGACGCCCTTCGATGCGCCCGAACCTCAGGTATTCGATTCGCCGCTGAAAAACTTCCGTCTGCGCGCCGAATTCCGCCTGTGGCGCGAAGGCGGCGAGCGCCACTACGCCATGTTTTCTTCGGATGACAAGCGTACGCCGATCCTGATCGAAGACTTCCCGATTGCCAGCCTGCGCATCAATCAACTGATGCCGCAGCTCAAGGCTGCCTGGAAAGCCAGTTCAGCCCTGAGCCACAAGCTGTTCCAGGTGGAGTTCCAAACCACCCTGGCGGGCGATGCGATGGTCACTTTGTGCTACCACCGCCCACTGGACGAGCATTGGCAGACCGCTGCCGAGCAGTTGGCCAAAGACCTTGAGATCAGCGTGATTGGTCGCTCCAAAGGCAAACGCGTGGTGATTGGTCGCGATCATGTGGTCGAGAAGCTGGAAGTCGCGGGGCGTACCTTCACCTACCAACAGCCTGAAGGGGCTTTCACCCAGCCAAACGGCACGGTCAACCAGAAGATGCTCAATTGGGCATACGAGGCGTTGGGCGAGCGTTCGGATGATTTGCTGGAGCTGTATTGCGGCAACGGCAACTTCACCCTGCCGCTGGCGACTCGAGTTCGCAAAGTGCTGGCCACCGAAATCAGCAAGACTTCGGTCTACGCCGCACTGAACAACCTCAGCGACAACGCTGTGGATAACGTCACTCTGGTGCGTTTGTCGGCAGAAGAGCTGACCGAAGCGCTGAATGAAGTGCGCCCGTTCCGTCGCTTGCAGGGCATTGACCTGAAGAGCTACGACTTCGGCAGCGTCTTCGTCGACCCGCCGCGTGCGGGCATGGACCCGGACACCTGCGAGCTGACTCGCCGTTTTGACAACATCCTGTACATTTCATGTAATCCGCTGACATTGGCCGAAAACATCGCTCAACTGCACGATACCCACCGTATCGAGCGTTGCGCAGTGTTTGACCAGTTCCCGTGGACTCACCACATGGAATCGGGCGTGTTGCTGGTTCGCCGGTAAATTGCTTTAAAAGCATCGCGAGCAAGCTCGCTCCTACAGGAGCGAGCTTGCTCTACTGATCCCGAAAATACCCCGCCATCTGCTGCAAATCCCCGTCATTCAAGACACCGGCGTAATACTTGAGCTTCAACCGCGCCAGCAAATACGTATAGCGCGCTTCAGCCAGATCTCGTTTGGCGCTAAACACTTGTTGTTCGGCATCCAGCACATCCAGGTTGACCCGCTCGCCCCCCGCCACACTTTTCTGCGTCGCCTGCACCAACGCACTCGCTGACTCCACGGCCATTTCATACGCCCGCACTTTGGCCCCAGCGCTGCTGTTGAGGTTGTATTGCTTGCGCAGGTCTAGCAACGTCGCCGCGGTTTGCGCGTCCAGTTCGTATTGCGCCTGAGACAATTGCCGCGCCGCCTGCCGGGTCGCCGCTGACACTGATCCCCCGGCCAACAACGGCACGCTGAGCTCAAGCCCAACGCTGTGGGTGTCGTACTTCTGGTTGTAGGTGCTTTGCGAATCAGAGCTGGCTTGCCGGCTGCTGGCATAAACACTGAGTTTGGGCAGGTGCCCGGCGCGCCGGCGCTCCACTTCGTACTCGGCAGCGGACAATGCATGGTGCTGCGAGGCCAGTTCTGGATTGTTGGCCAGAGCCAAGTCACGCCAACTTTCAAAATGCTGCGGCTCCAGCGGCTGGAGGGTAAAGTGCGGCATTAACGGGTCGAGCTGTTCAATCTGCAACGGCTCACCCAGCATCGCCTCCAGCTCGCGCAAGGCCGTGTCCTGAACGTCTTGCGCTTCGATTGCTTCAGCCACCGCAAGGCTTAAACGTGCCTGGGTTTCCAGCACATCGGTACGAGTGCCCTCGCCGCCCTTGAGCAAGCGCTGATTGAGTTGCAAGCGCTCGGCATAGGCTCGCTTTTGCGCGCGGCTCAGTGCAATTCGCTCCTGCGCCAGCAACGCCTGGCTGTAGGCACTCAACACCCGTACGGCCAGATACTGGCTTTTGCTGCGAAAGCGTTCGTCGGCAAACAACGCTTGCGCCGCCCCCTGGCGGAAACGGGCATAGGCCTCATAGTCGAGCAAAGGTTGCTGCAAGGTCAGGGTCGCCACGTAACTGCTGTAAGCGCGGTCGGTCCGGCTGCGGGCTTGCATTACTTCAGACTCATTGCGCGAGTTGTTGTAGCTCCACGACAAGGTCGGCAATAACGCCGAACGCCCAAGGACACGGTTTTCTTCACCCGCAGCGCGCTCTTCGATAGCAGCTCTGAAACTCGGGTCGTTATTCACGGCCATGTCGTAGACCTGCAACAAACCCAACGCCTGCGCCGGGCCCGCCATTAACGCGCACACGATCAATACAGCCAATGGCACTCGACTCATGCTCATTCCTCCACCAATGCCATGTGGGTACGGTCGAGCAGCGGCTTAAACAAATAGTTGAGCATCGAGCGCTCGCCAGTACGTACAAATGCCTCGACCGGCATTCCTGGGCGAATCTGCAAACCCGCCAACTGGGACATGCCCTCTGCGCTGACCTGGGCACGCAAGGTGTAATACGGCTCGTCTGTGCGTTCATCGACCTGTCGATCCGCCGACACCAGCGTCACTTCGCCGGCGACCCGCGGTGTGGTGCTCTGGCTAAAGGCCGAGAACATCAGTTCCACCGCCATCCCGGCGTGGACTTTGTCTGCCAAGGCCACCGGCACCCGCGCTTCCACCAGCAATGGCTCACCCTGAGGCACGATTTCCAGCAGCGCCTGCCCCGGTTTGATTACACCGCCTTCAGTGAATACATCCAGACCGACCACAATCCCTGCCACCGAGGCGCGCAGTTGGCTGTTGGCCAGCTCAAACTCGGCCGAGACCAGTCGATGGCGCAGGTCTTCGGTACGCACACGGGTGTCGGCCAGTTGGGTACGGACGTCCTTCTGATATTCCTCGGCCAGTTGGCGAATTTTCAGGCGCATTTCCTGCACTTGCCGCTGCAGTTGGCCCATCCGGCCGTAGTCTTCGCTGATCGAGCCCAACACCTGGGCGTATACACGTTCGCTGTCGAGCAAACGATTACGCGGGATATAACCTTCGCGGGCCAATTCGCGCAGGCCTTGCAACTGCTCGGCGAGAGCCGTTCGTTGCAAAACCTTATTGGCCTGTGAATCACTCACCCCACGTAACTGCGCCTCTGTGCCGGCGATGCCTTGCGCAATGCCCTGCTGATCCAGCAGCAAAGCCCGACGCCGATTGCTGAACAGTTGCCGTTGCAAGGCAAGGTTGGCAGCCACCTCAGGCTCAGACTCGACGGCCATCAGCCCGGCTGGGAAGCTCACGTTCGGCGCGCCAACCGCCTCGGCATCAAGTCTCGCTTCACTGGTCTGCGAAGCGTAAAACTGGCTACGCAATGACTGCGCCTGCCCGAGCAATGGTGTTTCTTTCAGGCGAATCAACACTTGGCCTGCCTGCACCTTGTCGCCATCGCGCACATTGATGCGTTCAATGATCCCGCCGCTGGGGTGTTGCACCACTTTGCGATGCCCCGAAACTATCACCTTGCCCGATACCGCAACGCCTTTGTCCAGCGGCGCCAGGGCCGCCCAACCTAGAAAGCCGACAAACCCGCCGAGTATCAGCAGCCAGCCAAGCCGCGAATAGCGGCTGTCATCCAGCTGCAGCACGTTGGCGCTTAGACCGCTGTCGACGTTGACCCGTTTAGCGTTCAAAGGGTTCATGCCTTGTTCGCCTCAACTGTTGCGGGGCGATAGCTCACATTCAGTGTCGGCTTGGGTGAAACCGGGGCCGCGAGCACCTTGGCGGTTGGGCCAAAGGCCTGCAGTTGCCCTTCGCGCAGGATCAGCAGTTGGTCGGTCAGGCTCAGCACATTAGGTTTGTGCGTAATCACAATCAGGGTGCGCTTGAGTTTTTTGAGTTGGCTAATCGCCTGCAGCAACGCCTGCTCCCCCGCTTCATCCAGGTTGGCATTCGGTTCGTCGAGCACGATCAGCGCTGGCAAGCCATACAGCGCTCGCGCCAGACCGATGCGTTGTTTCTGCCCTCCAGACAGCCCGGCACCACCTTCACCGAGGCAGGTGTCGTAGCCCTCAGGCAGTTGCAGGATCATCTGATGCACACCCGCCAATTGCGCAGCCGCCAGCACCTTGTCGGCATCGACCTCGGCGAAGCGTGCGATGTTTTGCGCAAGGGTGCCGGCAAACAGTTGAATGTCCTGTGGCAAATAACCCAGGTGCGGGCCGATCTGCTGCTTGTCCCACTGCGACAGCTCTGCCCCGTCCAACCGCACTTTACCCGCCAAGGGTTGCCACACGCCCACCAACAAACGCGCCAAGGTCGACTTGCCGCAACCTGACGGCCCAATCACCCCCAGCACGTGACCGGCAGGCAAGCTGAAACTCAGGTTGGTTAAGGTCGCACGGCGAGTACCGGGGGCGCTGGCGCTCAGTTGCTCCACTGCCAACTCGCCCCGCGGCGCGGGTAATGCCATACGCACCGGGCGTGGCGGATGCGCGTGCAACAAAGCTTCGAGGCGCTGATAAGCCAGGCGCGCCGAGCTCCATTGCTTCCAGACACCAATCAACTGATCAATCGGGCTGAGTACGCGGCCCATCAGGATTGAGCCGGCGATCATCATGCCGGCGGTGATTTGCCCTTGCACCGCCAGCAATGCGCCCAAGCCGAGCACCAACGATTGCAGAGCCAGCCGCACGCCTTTGGACCAGGCGCTGACGGTGGCGGTTTTTTCACTGGCCAGATTCTGTTGCACCAAAAATGCCGTGTGCTGTGCTAGCCAGTGCCCGCGCAGAGTGTCGAGCATCCCCATCGCCTCGATGGCCTCGGCATTGCGCAAATGCGCGCTGGCTTGCCGGGTGGCCTCGACCGACAGCTCGCTGGCCGCCTTGAGCGGGCCTTGCGACACCCGCTGATTGACCCACGCCAGAAGCATCAGCACCACGGCGCCGCCGAGGGCCAACAACCCCAGCCACGGGTTGAACATAAAAATCACCAGCAGATACACCGGAAACCAAGGCGCATCGAAAAACGCGAACAATGCATTTCCGGTGGCGAACTGGCGCAAGCTGGTCAAGTCATTCAACGCCTGCCCTGCCGCCGGGTTGCCTGTACGCAACTGCGCCTCAAAGGCTGCGTCGTACACCCGCTGGTTCAGGCGCATGTCCATTTGCGTGCCGAGGCGGATCACCACTTGGCTGCGCACCCATTCCAACGCGCCCATCAAGCCAAACAAACCGAGGATCATCAGCGTCAGCATCAACAGGGTCATTTGATTGCCCGACGCCAGCACCCGATCGTACACCTGCAACATGTACAAGGCAGGCGCCAGCATCAGCAAATTGATCACCGCCGAGAACAGGCCAATATTGAAAAAGGCACGCTTGTAGGCCGTCAAGGCAGTCAGCATTTCGTTGGCGGCGTGGGCGTTGGGCCGGGGCATTAGAGAATTCCGAGAGTGGTAACCGATAAGCCTGTGAGAGCTGGCTTGCCTGCGATGCAAGCAACCCGGTCTTACTGCCAGACCGTGTCGATACCATCGCGGGCAAGCCCGACTCCCACAGGAGTGGGTTCACACCTGCCTGGCAGGTGTCAGGCCGCCATTGCCCAGTCTTGAGTTGCGTCTTGTATGCCGACCAAACCAATATCGGCAGCCTCAGGTGCATAGGCCTGAGCCAGACCGGCAGCGGCCAACTCGTCGAAGGTCGAGTCAGTGGACAGGCCGAATTCCCCCAGCAGGTTGTTGAGAACACCTTCCAGCCCCGACACGTCGCCTTTCATCAGGCCATAGATCACGTCCTGTACCTCGTTGTTGGCACGACCCGCATTGCTGGCGGCGGAGAGGTCGAGGCCGTTGAAAGAGGCGATGTAGTCATCCAGGCCGAAGTCGCTGCCTTTACCGCCGGACAGCCCTGTACCCAAGGTGACGTTATCCAACTCGCCCCACAGGTAGTGGTTCATGTTGTCGCCGGAAGGAACTCTAGGGCTGAAGACATAGTTCAAACCGTTGTCGGTGTCGCTGCCGACTATAAAGGCATAGTCGGACTTGTTGGCTCCGTGGGCAGCATACTGCTCGCCCGTCATTGTCCGCCCCCCTGTATTGAAGCCCCCTGTATTACCCGTACCGTGACCTGCTGTTTTAAACCCGACCGACCAATCACTGAGTACATCTCGAATCGCATCAGAACCCACTACCGAATTGTAACTAATTGAAATAGCCATTCCCCAACACCTTTATAGAGTTTCAGTTAAATGACGCACAACGATGTGCGACTTTGCCCAGACACTGAGCAAACCAGGTAAACAACACCAACACTGACGCTTAAAACTTATATTCAAGCATGCCGCTTAACGTCCGCCCTCGCGCCATGCTTAAATTATTCCCATCGCCCATTGCCACAAAATATGCTTCATCGGTCGCGTTCTCTACTACCAAGGTAATATTCAAAACGTCCGTAGGCCAATAACTCGCGTACAGGTCATACACACTGTATTTAGGCCAAGCTGCCTGCTCGATGCCACTGTAATTATGTTCATTAAGGTGCTCTCCATTACCAGGGCTGTAACGTAAACGCACACCCGAATCCAACCGCCGCTCAAGAAAGCGCGCACCCACGGTCAGAGAACCACGATCGGCAGGCATATAGGCAGCATTGCCCATGGTTGGACCACATGTAACTTTGTTGTTGGCATCCACATCATCAACCCACTCAAACTCACGACGCGGAAGTTTGCCGATACTTCCGTCAGCTCGAACATAAGATTCACGCCATCTGCGAACAGTCTTGCCATTTTTCTTTGCGCCCCCCATATAATAGTCACTGGCGCAAAACTCATTACTCCCAATCATATGGGTATAACTCAAATTGGTGTACATCCGCCCCATGTCGTAATTCAGCTGATACTCAACCCCTCTGAACTTCGTGCCGGCCAAGTCATTCACATATGCAGAGCGCCCGAGAGTGCCGCCAAGTGAAGACTCAGGAAGCGCAACAGCATAATTCAAAAAAGAAAAGTTCTTTATACTGTTATCGAAATAAGAAACCTTCATTCCGAGCCGATCATTATCGAACAACAATGATTCTTTAAAGATATTAATTCCCAGCTCCCACTCTCGAGACTCCTCAGCTTTCAAGAGTGGGTTGGGGTACACACGCTCCGGGGCATTACCTCCGTGTGGGCGACCCGTCATATACACTTCAGTCACTGCCGGTGGCCGCCAACCCTTACCCCATCGTGCATAGAGCTGCAACCAATCAATCCCGGGCTTGATTCCGATACCCAAGGTGGGTGAAAACTGGCCTTGCTCGCGGTCAGTGTCATACACACGGTCAATTCTTTGCACCACGTTGCTCATAACTATTGGCACACCATTAACCACTCGACTAACTGGATACCCCCATACGCTTATGCCTGTCTTGCCTTCCAACCGATAACGGTCATATCGCAATCCGGCATCCAGTGTCAGCCAGTCGCTGTACTGGTACTGCATGTTATTGAACAGGCTGGCCATGGTGCGTTTGCCTTCCGGATCCGCTCCTTCTACCCATGGCAACTCTTTTTCATTCTCTGCAGGCACCAAATTATTTTTCGACTTCAGGATGTCCTGATACGTCTCCAGACCGTAGCTCCAACTCAATTGTCCGTAATGACTGAAGTCAAAGCGCGAGGTGTTCTGTACCTGCAATCCCCAGGTACTGGTTCGATAATGGTCTTCATAGCCTCCGAACGCATTCCCACTGTTGGCCGACGCCTTATGCGGCGCGTTACGCCGATCAAGCTGGGTGTTGACGTAATAGAACTTGCTCTTGAAATCGATCAGTTCGTTATCCGGGTTATAACTGTAATCCAGCGCCAGATTGCCAGTATTGATGTTGCTCTTGCTGTGACGAATGTAGTCGTAACCATCTCCCTGAGCATTGAAGTAGGTCCATGCGTCATTGCTGTCGCTGTCGGTTTCCAGGTAAGTGAACTGCGCGCGCTGATCGTTGGGCAGGTTCAGTCCGAGCTTTACCATCTGCGAACGAGTGACGCTGCCGGTATCACCCACCTCACTGGTCAGCCAGCTTTTCCAGGCTTCGCGGCGTACATCTTTGTTGCGAATTTGAGTGCCTAAATTATCCGCGTTCTGCCGTCCACTCCGGTAATCACCAAAATGTCGCTCACTGACCGCAAACAAGGCATCGCCGATGTCATTGCCAAACGCGAACACCCCGCTACCGTTGAAGTAGGTGCCGTTGCCCAATTCACCTATGCCACTGCCTGCACGGATACGCCCGCCGTACTCTTTGCCATCTTTCAAGAAGTCACTGGCTTCAAGGGTTCTGAAAGTGGCGATACCCCCCAGTACCGCTGCCCCGCCCATGCCGGACTGGGTGCCTTTGTCGATTTCAATGCTGGAGATCATTTCTGGGTCGATCAGCATCACGCCGTTGCGATGCTGGTGGCCATTGACGTTGAAGTTCTGGCGCATGCCGTCGACGTTCATGTTGACTCGGCCGTAGTCCTGAACGCCGCGAATGTTGATCGACAAGCCTGGGTCGCGCTGGTCCACGGCGGTGTAGATACCAGGGGTTTCTTCCAGCATGTCGGCGGCATGGCGCGGGGCGCGCTGGTTGATTTGTTCGCGGGCAATGACCGCAACTGAAGCCGGCGTTTGATACACCCAGTCTGCGCTGTTGCCTTCGCTGGCCGTAACGGAGGTGGTGCCCAGCTCCAGGGCGCCGCTGTGGGTTGCGTCGACGCGAGTCAGGGTCACTTGGCGCTCGCCAGTGAAGCGGTACTCCACCGGGTTGTTGCCCAGCAAGCGAGCCAGGCCTTCCTGCACGCCAAAATCACCGTTGAGGGTGACGGCTTTCAGGCCTAGCAGCATTTGGCTGTCAAACAGCACCTGCAAACCGGCCTGTTCGGCAAATTGCAGCACCGCCTTGTCCAGCGGTTGTGCCGGGATATGGAACGCGATAAATACTTGCTGGATGGCATCGCTGACTTTTTCAGCTGCCTGCACCGGTGCTTGTACCGTAAGCAGTGCGAAAACTGCGACATGAACTGCAAAGGCCAACCGGCTTGCGAACCGACCCTCTTTACGCTGACTGACCATCATTGTTGTTATCCCCTGGCGTCGACCCATTGTGAGAATGAATCTCAATAGCAAGACGCGCCAGCAGGAATAAGTCAGTAAATGTTTTTGCGCTCTTTTTTCAGGCGGTGTTAGTACACCAGACTGACACCCGCCACTTCGACGTGCTGGACATGCAGTTCCTTGACAAGGGTTGGCAAAGCGCCATCGAGCATGTCGAGGCGAAACACACCACTGACCTGACGACTGGCCAAGGCTGGATTGGCCAATACAATTTGGCCGGAGCGATAGCGATTGAGTTGCTCGATCACTTGCGCCAGCGGCTGGCGATCAAAGATCAGCACACCGCGCCGCCAACTGGTGGCGGCACTTAAATCGAAATCCGGCAGCCTCTGGACTCCGGTTTCCGGGCTGTAACGCGCACTCTGGCCTTGCTCCAGAACGTGCAGCGCGCCAGGCTCAGCAGGTGGCGCTGACAGGCTGACCGCAACGCTGTGTTGCAATACCCCAACCCAAGCCTGGTCGCTGCTGTCACGCCCCACCACAAACTGTGTGCCTAGAGCTTTGGCCTGTCCGCCGGCGCTCTGTACTACAAACGGTCGAGTTTCAGCATCGCCCATCGGCGCTACATCAAACACGGCGGAGCCTGCCAGCAAATTGACCCGCCGCTCTTGAGTGTCGAAATCAATCCGGATCGCACTGGAGGCGTCCAGCTCCACCGAGCTGCCGTCGCCCAGTTGCACAGTGCGCAGTTCGCCGGTGCCGGTTTGGTAGTCGGCTTGCATCTGCACCAACATGCCAGGCCCGCTGACCCAGCCAATGGTCAGCACCAGCGACAAGACAGCCGCTCGCCCCAGCCAACGCAATGGCCGACGACGTCGCGTCACAGGAGCAGGCCGCACAGTTTGCGGGCGCTGGCGCGGTGCTGTCGACCTGGCAACCTCGGCATCTAGCGCCAAGCCCCCCAACGCCGCCCACGTCTGTTCGGCAAACCGCAAGGCCGGGGCATGCCGCTCATCGCCAGCCAGCCATTGCGCCAGTTGTGCCTGTGCCTCATCGCTCAATCCGCCCGCGTGCAGGCGCACCGCCCACTCGGCGGCGGCCTCAGTAATGATCTGCTGTTCGGGGGATTGGCTATTCACGTATGAATCTCAATGTCTCGTTATATAAGAGCAGTTACGTCTTACCTGCCGATTCTCAGTAAGTTATTCATCTACAAGATGAAGGTTATTTCTCTGGAGCTTGTAGGCGCTGCATCACATGGGCCAGTGCTTTCGACAGATGCTTTTGCACTGAACTGTCGGAAATCTCAAGCTGACGGGCAACTTCGGCGTGGGTCATGCCTTCGATACGATTGAGTCGAAAGATTTCCTGAGTGCGTTCCGGAAGTTCAGACAGCGCCCGTTTTAACGCCATACGCTGCTGTTCAAGCATTGCTTGGGCCTCTAGCCCTGCCAGTTCATCCTCAATTTGCGCCAACGCCTCGTGGGGCACAGAGTCGGTCTTGCGGCGCGTTTCCTGACGAATGTGATCAATCAGCAAGTTGCTAGCGGTGCGATAGAGGTAGCCGGGGGTGTTGTCGATGGGTTGCTGGCGCGCGCGCTCGGCCATGCGCAGGAAGCTTTCCTGCACCAGATCGGCAACTAGCTGAGGGTCCCGTACCTTGCGCGCCAAATACCCTCGCAGGGTACTGGCATGTTTGAGGAACAAACCCTTGAGATCCATATCCGACAAGCCGACTCCCTGGAGCGTGAATGAAAGGGGGCGGCCATAGTAGTTATTGTCGCGAATGATTTTCAATTGAAATTAGTGTTGATTGGCAGCCTGCCTGGCCGTGCAAGACGAGATCACGCCTGCAAGTAGCGCAGCACCGAATCGCAAATCATCTCGCGCTGACGCTGCTTGATCTGTGGATCCGACAAGTCGACCTGAAAACTCTCACCCACCGTGTAGCGGTTCGACACACGATAAAAGCAGAAAGAACTGATCAGCAGGTGTACATCCAGCGGATTCAGTCCTGAGCGGAAAACATTCTGTTCGACGCCACGTTGCAGGATGTCTTTCAGTACCAGAACAATGTTGTTGTTCATCGCCTTGATACATTCAGAACGCTTGATGTATTCGCCTTTGTGGATATTTTCGATGCTGACGATGCGTACAAAATCCGCATTCAGGTCGTGGTGATCAAAGGTGAACTCCACCAGCCGACGAATCGCCTGCACCGGTTCAAGTTCAGCCAGATTCAGGTCACTTTCGGTACCACGAATTTCACCGTAGAGTTTCTCCAGCACCTCGACATAGAGCTGCTCTTTACTGGTGAAGTAGTAATAGATCATGCGCTTGGAAGTACGGGTGCGTTCAGCAATTGCATCCACTCGCGCGCCCGCCAAGCCTTGCTGCACGAACTCCACCAATGCCTCCTGGAGGATATTTTCGCGCGTCTTTTCAGGATTATTCTTGCGACTTTTACGCAGCTCGACCACCGGGCCGGGAGCGTCGGTGTCGATGTCTGGGGTCTTGGTCATTAAAGACTCACGGCCATATAGAGATGCCCGCGATTATGAGCCGCCCCGCTCAGCGAAGGAAGTCGCCAAATGTACCTCTACGTTGACTGCGTTCTAGCCAACAGGCGCATTTTTTGCGTTGCAACCGCAATCAGCCTGTACCAAATGGTTAGTTTTGCGCACAATTATCGAACACCCCATAACAAGTCAAAGATCGGGTACACAACCACATGATCCCTTCTCAACCTGTACGCATGGCCCCCGATCAATCTGCGTCTCATACGGGTATCGGCGGCAAAATTCGTAGCACCCTGGCGGTTGGTAAAACCCGTTGGAGCATGCTTGCGCTGGTTTTTTTCGCCACGACTCTAAACTTCATCGACCGGGCCGCGCTGGGCGTGATGCAACCGATTCTGGCCAAAGAAATGAGTTGGACGGCGATGGATTACGCCAACATCAACTTTTGGTTTCAGGTGGGTTATGCCATTGGTTTCGTCCTGCAGGGTCGCTTGATTGACAGGGTCGGGGTCAAGCGCGTGTTCTTCTGCGCGGTGTTGCTGTGGAGCCTGGCCACAGGCGCGCACGGCCTGGCCACGTCAGCCGCAGGTTTCATGGTCTGCCGCTTCATTCTTGGGCTGACCGAAGCCGCCAACTACCCGGCCTGTGTGAAAACCACCCGCCTGTGGTTCCCCGCCAGTGAGCGGGCGGTAGCGAGCGGGATATTCAACGCCGGGACCAACGTCGGCGCCATGTTCACGCCAATGCTGCTGCCATTGGTGTTGCATGTGTGGGGCTGGCAGGCGGCTTTTTTGTGCATGGCAGCCTTGGGCGGTATTTGGCTGGTTTTCTGGGGGTTGAAGTACTACAACCCTGAAGAGCATCCAACCGTCAGCAAAGCGGAACTGGATTACATCCAGGAAGAGACAGACACCGAGTCAAAGCCCGTTTCGTTCGCCACCATTCTCAAGATGCGGGGCACTTGGGCCTTTGCCTTGTCTTACGCGATGACTGCGCCCGTGTTCTGGTTTTACCTGTACTGGCTGCCGCCTTACCTTAACCAGCAATACAACCTGGGCATCAGCGTGACGCAGATGGGCATCCCGCTGATCATCATTTACATCACCGCCGACTTCGGCAGCGTGGGAGGCGGAATTCTCTCTTCGGTGCTGATCAAACGCGGCATGGCTGCGGTCAAGGCGCGTTTGGTGTCGATGCTGTTGTGTGCCATCAGCATCATAGGCGTGGTGTTTGCCGCAGGTTCCAGCCAACTGTGGGTAGCGGTGGGTGCAATCGCCTTGGCACTCGGCGCGCATCAGGCCTGGACGGCGAACGTGTGGAGCATGGTGATGGACTACACGCCAAAACACATGATGGGCACCGTGTTCGGTTTTGGCGGCATGTGCGCCGCCATCGGCGGGATGTTTATGACCCAGTTTGTGGGCTATGTCCTGACCGTCACCCATAATAATTACACCCTGTTGTTCACCATGATTCCGGCGATGTACTTCATTGCGCTGGTGTGGATGTACTTCATGGCTCCGCGAAAAATCCCGCAGATGTAAAAAGATTGGGCCGTAGGTGCTGCCCACTCCCACAAGGGCGGTGACGCAGCCTTCGTACCTCGTCAGGCTGACGCTTTACGCCGCTGCTGCAAGGCGGCCGCCAGCCCGCTGAGACAGATGATCGCAATGCCGATGCGCGAGGCCAGGTCCGGGGTGTGGTCGAACAGCAACCACCCCAGAATCCCGGCAAACACGATTTGGCAATAACTGAAAGGCGCCAGCAACGCCGGGGCTGCCAACCGGAAAGACTGGGTCAGCAGCAGGTGCGCAGTCATGCCCAGGCTACCGAGCGCGAGCATTTCCAAACCGTGTACCAGCGTCGGTGTTTGCCAGAAGAACGGCACCAGCGCACTCATTACCAAGGCATTGAATAGCCCGGCAAAAAAGTTGCTGGTGGTTGGGCTGTCGTACAGGCTGAGTTTGCGCGTGAGGATTTGATAGCAACTGAAGCACAGCGCCGCCGCCATCGGCAGCAGCACCGCCGGGGTAAATAACTCACCGCCGGGATGGATGATGATCACCACCCCGATAAACCCGCAGATCACCGCCACCCATTGGCCCCGAGTCACCTGCTCGCCCAGCAACGGTCCCGACAAGGCCGCCACCAGCAACGGCGCGAGAAAGTTCACTGCCGTGTTTTCAGCCAGCGGGATAAACAGTAATCCATAGGTGAAAAACAGCCCGGAGCCCAGTAGGCATATCGCCCGCATCACCTGGAGCAACGGGCGCTTACTGCGCAAGACCCGAAGCCCGGACTGTGGCAGAAAAATCCCGGCCATCAATAAGGTGTGCACAAAGTAACGTGCCCATACCACCATCACTACGGGGTACAAGCCGCTGAGGTATTTGGACAGTGCATCGTGGCTGGAGAACAGCGCAGTGGCCGTCACAATCAGCAAAATACCCTTGAGCGGCTGGTTAACGCCCGAAAGTGGCGTGGGCAATGTCATTGAACACCTCGTTGTGGGGCAATGGACTGAACGCAGCTCAGATACCCACAACACGGGCGATATGCATGGGTTCTCAGCGCTCAAATAATTTAGAGCGTGGCTCCATATGCTTGCAAGCTATATTAACTGTCTGGTTCAAACCGTTTTAAATAGAAGGGCCTGCCGGGGCACAATGCTGTTCAGTTAAGCGAGCGGAGCCTCTGCGGGGATTGTCCGGCGTCACACCTCTTCACGCGGAACGTTTTGCTGATAAAACTCATGCAGCTTGGCTTGCAGCAGTTGCTTGTCTGGCAGACGGGTTTGATATTCGGCAATCAGGGCAGGCGAAAGGGAGCGATTCAACGCATACTCAACCACCTCATTCTCTTTGCTGGCACACAGCAATACACCAATCGCCGGATTTTCGTGAGCCTTGCGGTGGTCTCGGTCGAGAGAACGCACGTTCGTCAGGATGTTTGGCGCGGGTCAAAATATGGAGATTGGATGACCACGGTAGTTCTCTCAACAGTGTTGAGAGTTCTGGCACATTTCGATAAGCCTCGAAAAACTGCTGCATGCGCCAGATATTCTGCGGAGAAAACCCTCTGATACCGGGTTGCCGACACTGTATGTAAGTGGCCAGTTCACACACCGTACCCTTGCCCCAACCAGCACTTTTGGTTTTCAGACTTATGTACTCACCCACTCGCCAATAAAGATCAATCAGTGCCGTGTTAACCGCTCGGGCAGTGTGCTGACGGGCATTTTCAATCAGCCCAACCACTTCAACAAATGAAGACTCATTAGATGTAACGCCGTTTAGGGCAGGTTGCTTATGATTCATGACTCGTTCCATAGCAGGATGTGAAGAGAGCACACACTACGGCCCGCCCCCTATCCCCGTCAGTCAGCCCCCACCTACAAACAACCGACGCTATCTGTAGCCAGATTCTGCGAACCCACGTCACGAAGTGCCATACTCCTTTGCCATTGAAAAAGCGTCTGACGACCGGGCTGGCGCAGCCCCTACTCAGCAGCAACACTTATAAGCAGGTTTTATCAGAGGATTGCTCCATGCTTTGGAAAAAAGGCCGACGTAGCGACAACGTGGAAGACGTGCGCGATCAAAGCACCGGGGGCGGCGGCGGGATGCGGATTGGCGGCGGCAAAGGCTTGAGTCTGATGGCCGTGGTGGTAATTGTCGGCTTCGGGCTGTTGACCGGACAGGACCCTATGCAAATTCTGGGGCAGTTGAGCGGCCAGCTCACCGAGCAATCCTCGCCTCAGATCACGCAACAGGCCGGGCATGCACCGCCAGCCAACGATGAACAGGCCGAATTTGTGCGCGCGATTCTGGGTGATACCGAGGACACCTGGCGTCAGGTTTTTCAGCAGGCGGGTCGCAACTATAAAGACCCGACTCTGGTGCTGTTTCGCGGTCAGGTTAATTCGGCCTGCGGCTCCGCTTCAGCGGCCAGCGGGCCGTTTTATTGCCCGGCGGACCAAAAGGTTTATCTGGACATGAGTTTCTTCCAGGAAATGGCTCAGCGCTTCTCGGCGGCCGGCGACTTTGCGCAGGCGTATGTGATCGCTCACGAAGTCGGGCATCACGTGCAGACGCTGCTGGGCGTGTCGTCAAAAATGCAAATGGCCCGTCAACAGGGCAAGCGCATGGAGGGTGATGGCGGGCTGTTGGTTCGTCAGGAGCTGCAAGCTGACTGTCTGGCCGGGGTTTGGGCAAATAATGCGCAAAAACGCCTGGACTGGCTGGAGCCCGGTGATATCGAAGAGGCGCTGACCGCGGCCAACGCAATTGGCGATGATCGTTTGCAGCAACAAGGCCAGGGCCGCGTAGTGCCGGACTCGTTCACCCACGGCACTTCGGCGCAACGGGTGAAATGGTTCAAAACCGGCTTTGCTCAGGGCAATATCAACCAGTGCGATACGTTTTCAGCGACGAAGCTCTAAGGTCAGTACCTATAATTGTGGGAGCGAGCCTGCTCGCGAAGCTTTCAAGAGCATCGCGAGCAAGCTCGCTCCTACAGAGGTACCGTTCGAGCTATCAGGCGAGCAGTTTGCGCAGCTCGAAACAGTCCTGAGCATGCCAGTCGGTCAGTTCCGGCCACGGGTTTTGCGGCACGTTGACCAGCACGGTTTTGCTGCCGGCAGCACGGCCGCAAGCCAAATCAAAGTAATAGTCCCCCACCATCACCATCTTCTGCGGCTCAACGCCCCACGCCCGTGCCAGTTGCAACAGGCCGTCCGGATCAGGTTTGTGTGCAGCATTATCGCGCCCCAAAACATCTTGCGGGGCGAAGCATTCGTCCAAGCCAATGGCCTTGAGGGTGATCTGCGCCAGCTCTTGCGCATTGCGGGTCAGTACACCCAGACGAACACCACGAGCTGCCAGCTCGCGAACCAATTCAACCGCACCGGGCGCAGGCGTTGACGCCAGCGCCAGCTCACGTTCGTGCTCCAGCAACCACGCGTGCTTGGCCGCTGATGTATCAGCGGGCAAGTCGGCGAGGTGGGTGAGGATGTCTTCCTCTTCCGGGATTTCAAGCGCTCGGCGAATCGCCGAAAAGTCATGCACGGCGATGGTCAGGGTACCGTCCATGTCGAACACCCAGTGTTTGACATCCTTAAGGCTCATGCCCAGTCCTTGCGATGACGAATCAAACCTTCCTGGGTCACCGACGCTACCAGTTTGCCTGCGCGGTTGTAGACGCTGCCACGGGAGTACCCACGGGAATTGCCGGCCCAGGGGCTGTCCATGGCGTACAGCAACCAGTCATCGGCACGCAGATCAGCGTGGAACCACAGCGCATGATCGAGGCTGGCGACCTGCATGTCTTTTTGCCACACGCCTTTGCCGTGGGGGAGCAATGAGGTGGTCAACAGCCCGAAGTCCGAGGCATAGGCCAACAGGTATTTATGCAGGGCTGGAGTGTCGGCCAGCGCGCCGTCTGCGCGAAACCACACGTACTTGATCGGGTCACAGATTGCAGGGTTGAACGGGTCTTCACCGATGACCGGGCGAAACTCGATGGGTTTGGCGCACAGCAACTTTTCACGCATAGATTCAGGAATCAGGTGCGCGCGCTGGCGAATCATCTCCAGTTCTGAGGGCAGGTTTTCCGGCCCTACGACTTCAGGCATCGGGGTTTGATGCTCAAAACCATCCTCGTCGTACTGAAACGAAGCACTACTGGTGAATATCGGCTGCCCCTTCTGGATCGCCGTCACCCGGCGCGTGCTGAAGCTGCCGCCATCGCGCACCCGGTCAACCTGATACACCACCGGCAAACTGGCATCGCCAGGGCGCAAGAAATAGCCATGCATCGAATGCACGTGGCGGGCGTCTTCAACAGTCTGGCTCATGGCCGACAAAGATTGCCCGAGCACCTGACCGCCGAACAACTGACGAAAGCCCAAGTCCTGACTGCTGCCGCGAAAGAGGTTCTCTTCGATCGGTTCCAGGGTCAGCAAATTGACCAGATCATCCAACACTTGGCTCATTCAGATTCTCCTCACACAGAGCAATACCGCCGTAATCTTCGCTACGTCGGTCAACAAAAAAATCGGCTCACGCCGCTATCAATCTACGGTCTGCTTATCCGTGCAGGGTTTCCAACCATTGGGCCCGCGTAATTCGGTACAGCGCATGCGACCTTAAGGGATGGCCCTCAGGCAGCTTGGGGTGTTCAAAGTCACCGCCCAGATCGCGCTGCATGCCAATCGCTTGCATGACCTTTTGCGATGGCAGATTCAGACCACTGGTGAACGACACCACTTGATCCAACGCCAATCGGTCAAAAGCACAACGCAACGCGGCCCAAGCCGCCTCACTGGCGTAACCCAGGCCCCAATGCTCCGGAGCCAGCCGCCAGCCAATCTCGATCGCCGGAGTGAACGGCGCCTCAAAACTGACATTCAACAACCCGGCACAACCGATAAAGGCGCCCGTGTCCTTGCGCTCCAAAGCCCAAAAACCGAAACCATGCTCCGCAAAGTGTCCACGCATCCTGCCAATCCACGTCGCACTTTCAAGACGGCTCAAGGGCGCCGGAAAATAACGCATCACTTGCGGGTCGGCACACATCGCAGCGAACTCGGGCAGATCCGTGTCACGCCAAGGGCGCAAGCGCAAACGGGCACTTTCGAATTCAGCAATCTGCTCCATCCGTCCCCTCCGATTTGTTACCAGGCTTTTCACATGCTGATCAGTGTACAGCGCTGTTAATATCCAGCGCTCGTTCCGACGTGAAATCCCTATGCCCGTACCGCTGATTTACCACGATGACTACAGCCCGGAGTTCCCGGCAGAGCATCGCTTCCCGATGGATAAGTTCCGCCTGCTGCGCGATCACTTGGTTGAAGTGGGGTTAACCCATGATGCCGAGTTGTTGCGTCCGCAATTGTGCCCTGTGGATATCCTCGCCCTTGCCCATGATCGCAGCTATATAGAGCGCTACATGGCTGGCGAACTGGCCCGTGAGGATCAACGACGCTTGGGCTTGCCCTGGAGCGAAGCTCTGGCGCGCCGGACTATTCGTGCAGTGGGCGGCTCATTATTGGCAGCCGAACAAGCGCTTGAGCACGGGCTGGCCTGTCACTTGGCGGGCGGCACTCATCACGCGCACTACGATCATCCCGCAGGTTTTTGCATCTTCAATGATCTGGCGGTAATCAGCCGCTATCTACTGGAAAGTGGCCGGGTAAGCCGAGTGCTGATTTTCGATTGCGATGTGCATCAGGGCGATGGTACGGCGCGGATTCTTGAACACACCCCTGACGCCATTACCGTATCCCTGCATTGCGAAAAGAACTTTCCGGCGCGCAAAGCGCAAAGCGACTGGGACATCGGCTTGCCGATGGGTATGGGCGATGCCGCGTATTTGCAAGTGGTCGACGAGGCGCTGAACTACCTGCTGCCGCTGTACCAACCGGATCTGGTGTTGTACGACGCTGGCGTGGATGTGCATAAAGACGATGCCTTGGGCTACTTGAAGCTGACCGATGCGGGTGTTGCCGCTCGTGACGAGAGCGTGATGCGTCATTGCCTGGGCCGCGATATTCCGGTGGTTGGGGTGATTGGCGGCGGCTACAGCAAGGACCGCAAGGCGCTGGCACGGCGTCACGGGATCTTGCATCACAGCGCGCAGAAGGTCTGGCTGTCATCCGGCTGTCATTAATCTGTGCTTTTTTACCCACAATGCCTGTGGAACTGCCTGTGGATAACCTGAGTGAAAGCCCTTGCAGGCCACGAAGCGTAAGGCCTGCAGAGCGCTGTATGTTTTTTGTACAGATACAATACATCGACTGTAGCCGCTGCCGCAGGCTGCGATAAGGTCCGAAGGACCTTCGCTTTCGATTCAAAAAACAGCAGGGCCGCTGCGCAGCCCATCGCAGCCTGCGGCAGCGGCTACAGGGTTTAACGTGTGAGTCAGGTAGAATGCGCAGCTTATTTCGCCGATTTGCAGCCTTGTCATGACTGAACCCACCTCCTCCCCTTCCCATCACGTTGCCATTATTGGCGGTGGCCCGGCTGGTCTGATGGCCGCCGAGGTGTTGAGCCAGGCGGGTGTGCGGGTCGATCTGTACGATGGCATGCCTTCGGTGGGCCGCAAGTTTTTGCTGGCCGGCGTTGGTGGTATGAACATTACCCACTCCGAGGCCTACCCGGCCTTTCTGTCGCGCTACGCCGAGCGGGCACCACAGATGGCACCGTTGCTGCGCGCGTTCGATGCCGACGCCTTGTGCCAGTGGATTCACGACTTGGGCATAGAAACCTTTGTCGGCAGTTCTGGCCGCGTGTTCCCCACCGATATGAAGGCCGCCCCGCTGCTGCGCGCCTGGCTCAAGCGTTTGCGCGAATCTGGTGTAGTTATCCACACCCGCCATCGCTGGTCGGGCTGGCAAGCAGACGGCGCTTTGCGGTTCGAAAGCCCGGAAGGCGAAAAAACCCTCAAGCCGGACGCGGCATTACTGGCGCTGGGCGGTGGCAGTTGGGCGCGGCTAGGCTCGGACGGTGCCTGGATGCCGTTACTGGCCGAACGTGGTGTCGAGCTGGCGCCCTTGCAACCCAGCAACTGCGGCTTTGATGTCGAGGGATGGAGCGAGGTGCTGCGCAACAAATTCGCTGGCGCACCCCTTAAAAACATCGCCATTGCGCTGGAGCACAGCAACCCACGCTTGGGCGAATGCGTGATCACCGCCAGCGGGATTGAAGGGAGTTTGATTTACGCCTGGTCGGCGCCGATTCGTGAGGCAATCAACCAACAGGGCGCAGCGACGATCCTGATCGATCTGCTGCCGAACAAGCCTGTGGATAAAATTGCGGCCGCGCTGGCCAAGCCGCGTGGTTCGCGTTCGATGAGCAAGCATTTGCACAGCCAACTGGGGCTGGATGGCGTAAAAGCGGCGTTGTTGCGTGAGCTGACCTCAGCCGAACACTTTGCCGACCCGGCGCTATTGGCCAAAGCCATCAAAGCCCTGCCGCTGAAACTGATCAAGGCTCGCCCGCTGGACGAAGCCATCAGCAGCGCAGGTGGCGTGCGATTCGAGGCTGTGGATGAAAACCTGATGCTCAAGCAACTGCCGGGCGTGTTCTGCGCCGGCGAGATGCTCGATTGGGAAGCCCCCACCGGCGGCTACTTGCTCACGGGCTGTTTTGCCAGTGGCCGTGCCGCCGGGTTGGGGGTTTTAAGCTGGCTTAGAGCTTAAGGCTTGCGCTTGCGCGGGCCGGTGTTGAACACCGGTACTTTGCGCACAGGCTTGACCGATGGTTCGACCGGTGCCGCTTCGCCGCTGTCGACCCACTTGCCCAGGTTGCGCTTGCCGCCACCGCCTGAAGTTTTCGGCTTTTTCGGCTTCTTCGGCTTTTTGACCACCTGGCCCGAAGCATCGGTCTCCGGCACGCGGTGCTCCGGCTCGAAGTCTTGTTCTTCATGGCGCGCCAAGGTCTGACGGGTCAGCATCTCAATTGCCGACAGCATGTTCACTTCATCCGCACAGACCAGCGAAATCGCCTCGCCTTTCTGACCGGCACGGCCAGTACGGCCAATGCGGTGGATGTAGTCTTCGGCCACGATCGGCATGTCGAAGTTGACCACCAGCGGCAGGTCTTCGATATCCAGACCACGGGCCGCTACATCGGTCGCTACCAAAATCTGCACTTCGCTGGCCTTGAAGCGGTCCAGCGCACGTTGACGTGTGGCCTGTGGCTTGTCGCCATGAATACCGTCAGCGTTGATACCCAGACCTTGCAGCTTGCCGACCAGCTCATCCACACCGTTACGGGTCTTGGCGAACACCAATACCTGTTTCCAGTGTTGGGTGCGCAGCAAGTGCAGGAACAGCTCCGCCTTGCGCTTTTTGTCGACCGGGATCACCCATTGCTTGACGCTGCTGGCGGCCACGTTGCGCGGGTTGACTTCAATGCTCAGCGGGTTGTCGAGCATCTGCTCGGCCAACAAGCGAATGGCATCCGAGAAGGTGGCCGAGAACAGCAGGGTCTGGCGCTTTTTCGGCAGGGCACGGTAGATATCGCGCAGCTCTTCGCTGAAGCCCAGGTCGAGCATGCGATCGGCTTCGTCGAGGATCAGGGTTTGCAGCTGGTTGAACTTGATGGCCTTTTGGCGATACAGATCCAACAAGCGACCCGGCGTGGCGACCAGTACATCAACGCCTTTGCGCATTTTCATCATTTGCGGGTTGATGCTGACGCCGCCGTACACCGCGTAAGTGCTCAACGGCAGGTGCTCGGCGTACTGACGAATGCTTTCGTGAACCTGCTCAGCCAGTTCGCGCGTCGGCACCAGTACCAGTGCTCGTACTGAGTTGCTGGCGACTTTCGGGCCTTCCATGGTCAGCGACTGCAACAGCGGCAGGGCGAAGCCGCCGGTTTTGCCGGTGCCGGTCTGGGCGGCAGCCATCAGGTCGCGACCCGCCAGCACTGCGGGAATCGCTTGGGCCTGAACCGGGGTTGGGGTCTTGTAGCCGAGCGTCTCAAGGGCGCGCAGCAAGGGTTCGATCAGGCCAAGGGTGGCGAATGTCATGGGGATACCGTCGAAAAAGGTCAGCGCGGGGGTGCATAAGTTGCAATGGCGCGCAGTTTACCCTAATTCAGACGGGTTTCTTCTTGCGCCACTGCGGCAAACCGATCAACACCACAGCGCTGATGATGACCGCCATCGCCAGACACTCTTCGACGCCGATGCTCTCGCCCGCAAAAGCGATGCCCAACATCACTGCCACAGCCGGGTTGACGTAGGCGTAGCTGGTCGCTGCTGCCGGGCGCACGTTTTTGAGCAGGTACATGTAGGCGCTGAAGGCGATGATCGAACCGAAGAACACCAAATACAGCAACGCCCCCCAGCCGGCAGCGGTTGGCATTTGAGTCATGCGCTCGCCGCTCAGCAGGCTGCCGGCCAAGAGCACGACGCCTGCGGCGAGCATCTCAGCAGCACTGGCCATTGGCCCGGCTGGTAGCGGCAAGTGTCGACTCCACACCGAGCCAAAAGCCCAGGCGGCAGCCGCAAACAGGATCATCGCGGCGCCCATCGGGCTCGCTTGCAGGTTGGAGCCGAGGTTAAGCATGCCGATGCCGATCAGCCCGAGCAGAATGCCGGCCCACTCCAGACGGGTATTACGCGCGCCCCAAAAGTAGCCAAACAGCAGCGTGAACAGCGGCACCGTGGCCACGGCCAGCGCGGCAACCCCTGAGGCCACGCCCGAGTGTTCCGCCAGGGTCACACCGCCGTTACCGCACGCCAGCAGTAAAAACCCGATCATCGCGGCCGAGCGCCACTGCACCAAGGTCGGTGCCGGAGCCCCGCGCCAGCGCATAAAGGCGTACATCAAACTGCCTGCCACCAGGAAACGTACGCCGGCCATCATCAACGGTGGCCAGGATTCAATCCCGATGCGGATCACCAGATAGGTCGAACCCCAGATCACATACAACGCAAAAAAAGCACCGATCAGTTGTAGCGGAAAACGACGTGCGGCAGGCATGAGGCGGCTCAAAGGCAGAGGCAGGGGACTCAGGAGTCTAGACAAAACGGGCTGAAAGAATAAGTAACAGAATAAACGAAAAGTGACCGTACACTTTTTCAAAATCCTGGCGGACAGCTCAGACACCTGTAGGAGCGAGCTTGCTCGCGATGGTTTAAAAACCGCTGTCTTTATCCAGTAAACACACGCGTTATCGTTAGCGATCATCGCGAGCAAGCTCGCTCCTACAGAGACCTTTGAGCGGGGTTTAAAACCCGCGATAGCGCTTGAGGTGTTCGTTGATTTTGGCCGCAGGGACTTTCTGCAAGCTGCACAGCAGGTCATGATTCAGCTCTTTCAAGCCGTGTTTTTGACGTAACTGAAGGGCCAAATGCGCCGTCAGGTTGGCGGCCATTTCAGCATCGGCCATCGCCCGGTGAGCCTGGCCGGTGTGAGGCAAGTTGGCAAAGGTCGTCAGGGTGCCGAGCTTGTGATTCGGTGCCGCCGGCATCAAGCGTCGCGCCAACAGCAGCGAGCAGGCAAAGTTCTGCAAACGGGTGCGCTTGATGCGGCCCATTTCAAAATCCCAGAATTTTTGGTCGAATGCCGCGTTATGCGCCAGCAACGGGGTGATGCCAACGAACTCATTGACCTCGTTCATCACCTGTTCGGCCGATGGCGCGGTGCGCAGCATAGCGTTGCTGATCCCGGTCAGTTGCTCGATAAACCCCGGTACGCGCACGCCTGCGTTCATCAGGCTTTGGTAACGCTCGACAATGCGCCCCTGCTCCAGAATCACCACCGCAATTTCTGTCGCCCGGCAGCTGCTGCTCGGGGAGATGCCGGTGGTTTCAAAGTCAATAACCGCGATGCGTTCCAAACCTGATCAATCCTGTAAAAAGTGGGGGGTTACTTGAGCAGCAAGCGGCCTTCAATCGGCACGTAGCGACCCGCAGCGCGAATCAATGAGTTGGCAGTCAGGCCGGGCACGCCATAGGCCACGGTTTCAACTCCGTGCTTGCTGGCAATGCGTTCGAGCAGCAGATCAAAATCGCCATCGCCCGAGGCCAATACCACTTCGTCGACATTGGCCGCCGAGTCCATGATGTCGATGGTGATGCCCACGTCCCAATCGCCCTTGGCCGAGCCATCGCTGCGCTGGATGTAAGGTTTGAGTTTTACCGTAAAGCCGAGGTTGCGCAGGATCTGTTGAAATTGCTGCTGCTTGCTGTCACCCCGGTCAATCGCATAGGCGTAGGCCTCTACGATTTCGCCGCGCTGACTGATGTCAGCCCACAACGCCGCATAGTTGAAATGACAACCATAGGCTTGGCGAACCGTGTAATAGAGGTTCTGCACATCCGCGAAGACCGCAATTCTTTTCACCGGCAAACCTCATGGTGCCCGGCAAACGGGCACACGACTGAAAAACAAGGGCGCAGTATGCCAGCCTGTCGAGGATTTGCGCGGATAAACCGCCGAGCGCACGCCAGTGCAGCGTTTAGATTTGCTCCCCCCCGCACTTCATCGGTTAAAGTGACGCACCGCTTTTGACTGCTGATGCCCAACAATGAATCCGTTGACTGTTATTCGCGACTCCCTGTACTTCTTCCAGCGCAATTTGGGTCAAATTGTGGCGCTGTGCTTGCCGCTGGTTATTCTCGAAGCCGTGCTGCAACACTTTGTTGATAACGCCGCAGGCCCCGATGCATCGGCCGGTTACGGCCTGCTTGTCGGTTTGCTGGTATACCCGCTGTACACCGGTGCCCTGATTTTGTTTCTCGATGCCCGCAGTCGAGGCGAAAGCCCGCGCAATCGTGACCTGCTGGCACTGGCGATCAACCTGTGGCCCAGGTTTGCCCTGCTCTCGGCGATCAGTACGCTGATGATCGTGCTTGGGCTGTCGCTGTTTGTCGTACCCGGTATTTTTATGACCGTCGTGCTGGCATTTTCCGAATACCAATTGGTATTACGCGGAGAAGCACCCTTAACCGCCATGAAATCGAGCTTCGCCCTGAGTCGAGGCCATTTCTGGCGGATTTTTGTCTGCATCCTGGCTGTTCTCGGGCCGCTGATGATTTTGAAGGAGTTAAGCCTTTCTCTGATATCAAAAGATGAAAACCCACTGCTCTCCGTGGCCCTCGCAAGTGCCAACAGCTTTTTACAGCTGTTTGTTTCTGTCGTCCTGTTCCGCCTGTTCATGCTCATAAGCGAATCGTCTGACCCGAAATAACAGCAACATCCTAACGATAGAACCTTGGGTTCGCGTGCTGCTGTCCGGTATGCTCGGCCACTTCCTGCTACGTCATAAAGCCGAGCCCATGCCACGTTTCCTGCGCCTCACCGTATTTGGTTTGCTGCTGCTTGCAGCGCTGTTGGCGAGCCTGATTTACAGCGTCACGTGGCGACCCGATGCCAAAGAGGTGCTGGACCTCAGTTGTCCGACCTCGGCCCCCTTGCTGACGCCCGGCCAGGCGCTCAAGGTCATGACCTGGAACGTTCAGTACCTGGCTGGCAAGCGTTATGTGTTCTGGTACAACCTGAGCGACGGCAGCGGGCCTGACACCCGACCGACCCGCGAAGACATGGCCTTCAGCCTCGATGAAGTGGCGCGGGTGATTCGCGATGAGCAGCCCGACCTGGTGCTGTTGCAAGAAGTTGACGAAAACGCCAAGAACAGCAGCTACCAGGACCAACTGGCTTTGCTGCAAGAACGACTGATCGACTTGTACCCCTGCAGTACCCAAGCGTTTACCTGGAAAGCCGACTTCGTACCCGACTGGCATATTTTCGGTAGCGTCGGGCACAAACTTGTCACCCTCAGTCGCTATCAAATCGAACACGCCGAACGCCTGCAATTACCCGTGGCCGAGGCCAACTTCATCAGCCGCCAGTTCCAGCCAAAACCTGCACTGCTGGTCAATTACCTGCCGCTCAACGACGGTGGACAATTGGTCGTCATCAATACCCAACTGGATGCGCCCACACCAGATAACAGCAACGTGAGCCAGCAAATGCAGGCCCTCGCCGCAGTGGTCGACAAATTTGAAGGCCTGGGCACCCCGTGGTTGATCGGCGGTGATTTCAATCTATTGCCAATTGGCCAGTTCTTGCGCCTGCCGCCCCGCATGCGCCTGGGCTATTCGCCGGACAGTGAGCTGCATCAGCTGTGGGAAAAATACCCGATGATCCCCAGCAACCCCGAAGCTACCGGCATCGACCGTGAACTGTGGCTGACCCACTTCCCCAACGATCCGTACGCCGAAGGCCCAGATCGCACTCTCGATTACCTGTTCTACAGCCCGAAGCTCAAACGCATTGAAGGGTATGTACGTCAGGAAGACACACTGACTATTTCTGATCATTTGCCGGTGATTGCGCGGATTTTGTTGCCGGCGGATTGAGTTCGTCAGGTCTTGCGCGGTTTGATCCTTGCCGTGGCCTCTGCCACCAGTGGGTCATCGGGCCAGTAGTGTTTGGGGTACCGACCCTTGAGGTCTTTTTTCACTTCGGCATAAGTGCTGCGCCAGAAGTTGGCCAGGTCTTGAGTAACCTGCACCGGGCGCCGCGCGGGGGACAGCAGGTGCAGCTTGATCACCTGTCTCCCACCGGCAATGCGCGGGGTGTCGGCCAGACCAAACAGCTCTTGCAGACGCACCGCCAATATCGGCGGGTGCTCGCTGTAGTCCAGCCGCACCGAGGAGCCCGAAGGGACTTTAATGTGGTGCGGGGCCAGTTCGTCGAGACGCTGAGGCAAAGGCCACTTCAGCAAGTTATGCACGATGCTCGACAAGTCCAGATTGGCAAAGTGACTCAGCCGCGAGACGCGGCCCAGGTACGGCGCCAGCCACGCGTCAAGCCCGCCCAATAAGGCCGCATCGCCCACATCCGGCCACTCACTCTGCCCTTGCGCCTCCAGGTCCAACTGACGCAGCAACGCCACGCGCGCCTGCCACTGGCGCAACTCTGGTGTCCACGGCAGCAGCTCCAGGCCCTTGCGCCGTACCAGATTGACAAGCGCCTGGGTACGCGCGGTTTCATCGAGGCCGGTCAGGGGTTCGCGACTCAATACCAGCTCGCCGACCTTGCGCTGACGCTCTGCGCGCAACACGCCTTCGCGCTCGTCCCAATCCAGCTGGTCGACGATGCTGACTTGTTCACTCAGTACGCCATCCAGCAACTCAGGATCAAACTCGGCCGCCAGGTAGATGCGCTCTTCG
Organism: Pseudomonadota bacterium; assembly: GCA_040385125.1. Taxonomy (GTDB): domain Bacteria; phylum Pseudomonadota; class Gammaproteobacteria; order Pseudomonadales; family Pseudomonadaceae; genus Aquipseudomonas. The sequence continues at coordinate 49,209 of JAZKIA010000007.1, forward strand.
CGCTGCCCCTGACGACTGCCCAGGTCGGCGACCACCAGCCACGGCTGTTTCATCAGCCCATCGACCTCGCTGAACAGTGCCGCGCGACCATTGGCCAGCCGATACTCAGCCCCGCCAGGCTTGCGTTGCTGGGCGATACGGTCAGGGTAAGCCAGCGCCAGCAAGGCGCCGAGCCAGCGCGGATGATTAGGGTCCGCCACCGGTTGTGTCGGTTTGCCTCGCAGGTTGCTGCGATATTGCCGAGCCAGCTGTTTGGCGCGCTGCACCCCGCCCTGCCCGCCTCGCGCGGCGCGGCTTTCGCCTGAGAGCAAGGCCAGGCGGCTGTGCACATCGGCGCCAGCGCCACGCAGAATATCGCGCTCGCCCAACAACGCCGCCACGTCACAGGCCATGTCGGCCAGGCCCAATGCTTGTCCTCGCAGCAGCAGATGGGCAATACGCGGATGCGCCGGGAGTTCGGCCATGGCTTCGCCGTGGGTCGTGAGTTTCCATTCCTGAGTCGGTTGAGCGCGCAAAGCGCCCAGACGCTCAAGCAGTTGCTGAGCCTGTGCATAACTTGCCGCCGGCGGCACATCGAGCCAGATCAATTCTTGCGGGGCCACGCCCCAACGTGCCAACTGCAGCGCCAAACCGGCCAGATCCGCCTGGAGGATTTCAGCACTGCCATACGCAGCCAGTTGCGCGTGCTGGTCTTCTGACCACAGGCGATAGCACACGCCCGGCTCCAGTCGTCCGGCTCGACCTGCGCGCTGGGTAGCGCTGGCGCGAGAAATGCGCTGTGTGTCGAGACGGGTCATGCCGCTGCCCGGATCAAAGCGCGGCACTCGCGCCAGTCCGGCATCAATCACCACCCGCACGCCGTCGATGGTCAGGCTGGTCTCAGCGATGTTGGTCGCCAGCACCACTTTGCGCAGGCCACTGGGTGCAGGTTCGATAGCGGCACGCTGAGCCGCCAAATCCAGTTCACCGTGCAGCGGGCACAGCAGGATGTCGCTACGTGAACCCAGCGCGTCAGCCAGTTGCTGATTGACCCGACGAATTTCCGCCTGACCGGGCAAGAACACCAGCAGGCTCCCGCTTTCATCGTCAATGGCATCGAGCACCGCTTGCACCACCCGAGGCTCGATGAACTCACCGGGTACAAAAGGCCGTCCCCAGCGCATCGCCACCGGGTACATACGGCCTTCGCTGCGTAGTATCGGTGCGTCGTCGAGCAAACTGGCCAGCCGTTCACCCTCAAGGGTCGCCGACATCAGCAAAATTTTCAGCGGCTGCTCATCACGAAACAGCTCGCGGCCATTGAGGCTCAAGGCCAGCGCCAGATCGGCATCCAGACTACGCTCATGGAACTCATCGAAAATCAGCAAGCCCACGCCTTCCAGCGCCGGATCTTGCTGCAAACGCCGGGTGAGGATGCCTTCGGTGACAACCTCGATACGGGTGTTGGGCCCGACTTTGCTGTCTAGCCGAATCCGATAGCCGACGGTTTCACCGACTTTTTCTCCCAGTTCACTGGCCAAACGCTCTGCCGCCGCGCGGGCAGCCAGACGTCTGGGTTCAAGCATCAGAATCTTTTGACCCGCGAGCCAAGGCTCGTTTAGCAGGGCCAGCGGAACACGGGTGGTTTTACCGGCGCCGGGCGGTGCTTCAAGCACGGCTTCGTGGCGCTCGCGCAAGGCCTGGCGCAGCGCGGGTAAAACTTCATCAATCGGCAAAGAAATCATGGTGGCTCCAGAACAGAGCGACGAGTATAACGGCGAACAGTTCGGCATTAAGCGTGGTCTTAATGTTGGTTTCGACTCTTTAAGTTGCTTCGAGGTTCTTATATGCGTATGCCTTCCCGTTTGATTGGTGGTGTCGTCGTGGCGGCCCTGCTTACCCAATTGACTGCCTGCGGCAGTATTTTCTTCCCCGATCGACGCGGTCAGATCGACGGCAAGATCGATCCCATGATTGTTGTGCTGGATGCTGTGGGGCTGCTGTTTTATGTCATTCCAGGGTTGATCGCCTTCGGGGTGGATTTCGCCACTGGCGCGATTTACTTCCCGCCGGGCAAAACCGCGCAAATCGCTCCGGAGAAACTGCGTGAAGCCATCGACGCTGATGGCAAAGTGGACAACAGCAAGCTCCAGGCAATTCTTGAAAGCGAACTGGGCCGCAGCTTCCCACTGAACGACCCGCGCCTGATCCAGCACAAGGGCAGCGCCCAGCAGTTGGCGATGTATGGTTTAGTGCCCGCAGCCTGAGCCGCCTGAGACAAGGAACGTTGATGACCAGCAGCCCGGAACACGCCCGTTTGTTACGCCTGGCCACCCGCGCGTCGGTCGCGGTGGCGAGTGTTTTGATCGTAACCAAAGCCATCGCCTGGTGGCTCAGTGGCTCTATCAGCATGCTCGCGGGGCTGACTGATTCGTTGCTGGATGGCGTGACGTCATTTCTCAACCTGCTGGCAGTGCATTACGCGTTGCGCCCCGCCGATGAAGATCATCGCTACGGACACGGCAAGGCCGAGTCACTGGCGGGCATGGCGCAAGCGCTGTTTATCGCGGTGAGTGCCGTGCTGATTGCCTTTCAGGCAGTGGAGCGCCTGAAAAACCCGGAGCCGGTAGGTGCGCCGTGGATCGGGATTGGCGTGATCATATTTTCGCTGCTGATGACTGCGGCATTGCTGGTGCTGCAACACCGCGTGGTCAAGGCCACCGGGTCAAATGCGGTGCGGGCCGATTCGCTGCATTACCGCTCTGACATGATGCTCAACGGCAGCATTTTAGTCGCACTGGTGCTGGCCAGCTTCGGATGGCCGCAGTTGGATGCCTGGTTTGGCCTGGGGATTGCGGTGTATATCCTCTGGAGCGCAATCCAGATCGCCCGTGAGAGTTTTTCGGTACTGATGGACGAAGAGTTACCGGCTGATATCAGCCAAAACATGCTGACCTTGGCTTGCAGCGTCCCCGGCGTACTGGGTGCTCATGACTTGCGTACACGGATCTCGGGCAGCATCTGGTACGTGCAATTGCACTTGGAGTTACCGGGAGAGTTGACACTCTCCGTGGCCCACGCCCTCAGCGACCGTGCCGCCGAGGCGATTAAAAAGGTCTACCCGCAAGCCGAAGTGCTGGTACACGCCGACCCGCAGGAAGTGGTCAAATCACGCTCCGCAACTCAATAGCTGATCTGATAGCCACGACTGCCCAGGCAATTGCCCTGTGCCTGACGATAGGTTTGAACCACGGCCGGTGACGGCGCGTAGGTGACTTGAGCCGGGTCAAAGCCACTTTGGTCGACAGCCCAGCGGTAGCAGTCGTAGCGATCCTGATCAATTTGCCCTGGGCTTTGGCCGTTGACCGGGTAGGCCACCACGTCATAACCGTTGCTCACCGGTTGCGGGGCGGGCTGTGGAAGGTTCGTCGGAGGCGGCATCACAATGTAATCCTGGGTCGCAGGCTGGTACGCGTAATACGCGCCCGCCGCCAGAAACATCAAGGTGCTGCCGATCCAGACTTCCCGCGCGTAATCCGGCAGATACCCGACACGAATCCCATAGGGTGGGCGTACCACGACGTAACGTGGTCCTTGTGGGCGATACCAGTAGCCGCCTGAAAAGAAGTAATTCTGCCCGCGATACGGTACTTGCCAATGTTTGCCAGGGAACCGGTCGACAATGTAGCCCGGCCGATATTGTGGCCCCGAGCCCCAGCCATTGCCATGCCCGCTTGGGCGGCCCGTCCAGCGCTTGTCATTGGGGTGCGAGTACCCGGGGCCAGGTCTTGAGCCTGAACTTTGCCAATGCCCGTTGTTGTCCGGGCGACGCTCTGGTCGTTGGCTTTGCTGCACAGAGTCAGGACGTGGCTGAATTGTCATCTGCTTACCCGGCGATGCAGGGCGGCCCTGACCATGGTTCTGAGTATCCGGCCGTGCACCCCATTGCCCAGCCCCGGACTGGCCGCGGTTTTCAGACGCCTGATTGCGCTCGTGACGCGACTGATTGTCTTGATGCGTTGGCGAACGCTCCTGATTGCGCTCCGCACGCGGCTGATTATTACCGCCTTGCCCTTGCGAGCCATGTTGCTGACCGCCATTGGGTCGAGCTTGCGCAGGGTTGCCCTCACCTCGTTCATCAGCCAACAACTGGCCGCTGACACTCACACAAAGCACGCCAACTGTAGCCAAATGCCAGATGCGCGATTTCATGCTGTTCCTCACTGCGGGTTAGGGCGTACAGATATAAGACTGAGAATATGAGAGCCGGTTCTGCAAAAGGCCAGCCGCTGCGCAACTTATTTTCGGACAATAAAAAAGGGCGACCCGTCGGTCGCCCTTTGAATTTTTCCGTCCTGGCTCAACACTTGTGATGTTGGCTCACCTCGCTCCGTCTTCTGGACAGTGCGTAGCCCGGGGGCCGGGGCAACCCTGTGGGGTTGGCGGCCGCGGCTGGCCTGATTCGGCGGGCCGCAGTGGACTCTATGTCCGGGCAGTGATTCTGGTAATAAGAATAGGCCTGCGAGCGCAGCAGGCGATTGCGAAGATTGCTCAATAAAACATTACTTGCGCAATTTTTACCTTCCAGCGGATAATTTCACGCAATAGTTATGACAAAGGGTGTCTTCGTGAGCAAACTTGATCGGTATGACCTAAGCATTTTGGCGGAATTGCAGCGTGACGCGCGCATCTCGAATCAGGAGCTGGCCGAGCGCATTGGCCTGTCCCCATCACCGTGCTCACGGCGCGTCAAACAGTTGGAAGATGACGGCTATATCACCCGTCAGGTGGCGTTGCTTGATCGAAAACTGCTGGGCTTAAGCCTCACGGCTTACGTGTTGATCGGCATGGACCGACACACTCCCGAGCGTTTTGAGAACTTCGAAGCCGCAATCCGTAGCCTGCCACAGGTGCTGGAATGCAGCCTGGTAACCGGCATGGACGCCGACTACCAACTGAAAGTAGTGGTCGCCGACATGGATCACTACCAAAAGCTGCTGCTGGGACACCTGACCCGCATCGACGGCGTGACCAGCGTGCGTTCCAGCTTTGTACTCAACCAGGTGCTCAACAGCACCGAGCTACCGCTGACCCATTTGCGTACGTGAAGCCGCTTACCCATCGCCGGCAAGCCAGGCTCCCACAGGTTTGGCGCTGACCTTGGCGTATACTCCTTCGGTTTTTACCCCCGATGATGCTGGAGAACAGTGATGGATCCTGCCGTACTTGAAGAGTGGATGATGACGATTCTGGTCAGCGTGCTGATCATTTTCATGGCTTTTATCGTCTGGGATCTCGCGAAGAAGTCCAAGGCCGGGCGCTTCGGCTCGATGATTCTGTTTTTCGTACTGGGCCTGGGTGTTGCCGCGTTTATCATCAAAAGCGTGGTGATCGGTCTGATCGAGTCTGGCACGCTATAGGCGTGCAGGGACTTCCTTGTATTGCCCCTGCTCCAGACCTTCAATCGTCCAGTCGCCAATACGCACTCGCACCAGACGCAAGGTTGGCAAGCCAACCGCCGCCGTCATGCGCCGCACCTGACGATTGCGCCCTTCGCGAATCACCAGTTCAAGCCACGCTGTGGGCACGCTTTTACGAAACCGCACAGGTGGGTTGCGCGGCCATAGCTGCGGTTCTTCAAGCGCCCGCGCTTCGGCAGGCAAGGTCTTGCCATCATTGAGCTCAACGCCATCACGCAACTGTTGCAGTTGCTCTGGCGTCGGCTCGCCTTCTACTTGCACCCAATAGGTCTTGGGCAGTTTGTGCTTGGGGTCAGCGATCCGCGCCTGTAACTGACCATCATTGGTCAGCAACAGCAAACCTTCACTGTCGCGATCCAGCCGCCCGGCCGGGTAAATACCCGGAATCGGGATAAAGTCCTTGAGCGTCGCCCGCCCGCCTTCGTCACTGAACTGGGTCAGCACATCGAACGGTTTATTGAACAAAAACAGCTTGGGCTCAGACGGCGGCGCCTTGGCCACGCGGCGATTGGCACCTTGAGGATTCGGGCTTTTAGACGCCGGACGGCGTGGGGCGGGACGAACAGGACGGGACATGGCAAAAAGGACATCTAACGATCAGGGCTGACAATGCTAGTGCTCTGATCGCTAAATGACCATCACCGATCAACGGAACGGCGGTTCGTCGAAGCTGCGCAGTTTGCGTGAGTGCAATGAGTTGAGCTGGCTGCGCATCAAATCAACGGCCGCAATGCCGATTTTCAAATGCTGGCTCACCGCCCGCTCATAGAACGCGTTGGCCGAGCCCGGCAGTTTGATTTCGCTGTGCAACGGTTTGTCTGACACGCAAAGCAAAGTGCCATAAGGCACACGCAAGCGATAACCCTGGGCGGCGATGGTGCCGCTCTCCATGTCTACGGCTACCGCACGGGACAGGTTGATCAGCGGACGTTCCTGAGCCCAGCGCAGTTCCCAGTTACGGTCGTCGTAGGTCAGCACAGTGCCGGTACGCAGGCGTTTTTTCAGTTCGTCGCCGCGCTCGCCGGTGACTTGTGCCGCAGCTTCCTGCAACGCCAATTGAACCTCCGCCAGCGCCGGGATTGGGATATTCGGCGGCACTACCCGGTCGAGGATCCCGTCGCGGCGCATGTAGGCGTGGGCCAGAACGTAGTCGCCAATGGTTTGCGACTGTCGCAAGCCGCCGCAGTGACCAATCATCAGCCAGCAATGCGGACGCAACACGGCCAAGTGATCGGTGATGTTTTTCGCGTTGGACGGGCCAACGCCGATGTTCACCAATGTCACGCCGTGGCCATCGTCGGCCTGCAAGTGATACGCCGGCATTTGGTAGCGGTGCCACACCACGCCAGCGGCAATGGCCTGAGCTTCGCCGTAGTCCATGGATTTTTCGATCAGCACGTTACCCGGCAGCACCATGCGCACAAAGCGCGGGTTATCGCGCAATTGCTCAAGGCCGTGGAGGATGAACTGGTCGACATAACGGTGATAGTTGGTCAGCAGAATCCATGGCTGCACATGGCGCCAGTCGCTGCCGGTGTAGTGCACCAGACGACGCAGCGAGAAGTCGACCCGCGCCGCATCGAACAGCGCCAGCGGCAGCGGGTCGGTGTTGGCCCAATCGTACAGGCCGTCAGCAATGCCGTCGGTGGCCGCCGACAGGTCGGTGCTCGGGAACACTCGCGCCAAGGCTGCGGCAGTGACACCGGAGCCGGCGAGTTCATCGCCCTGCTCAACCACATACGGGTAGGGAATATTTTGCTGGCTGACGCCGACTTCGACCTCGACCGTGAAGTCGCGCATCAGCGGCACCAACTGCTCCAGCAGGTAGTTACGGAACGCGGCGGGATGGGTCACGGTGACGCTGTAAGTGCCTGGCAACTGGACCTTGGCGTACGCCCGGGTAAGGGTCGGGATTTCGCCATGAATGGTGTTGGTCAAGCGCAGTTCCGGGTAGCGGAACAGGGCGCGCTCTTGCGCACTGGGTTCGACTCGATCCTTGAGGTAACGCTTGAGTGCCTGGCTCAATGCCGTGGTTGCGCGATCATGCAAGGCTGCAAGCCGATCGACGGCCTCTTCAGCGGTTGAAACGACAATAAAAGCATCGGTCACGGTAAGCATCCTGTCTTCTGAACGGGCAGGCCTTTATCTTGCCTGCATCGCTGCGCAAAGCACAGAGTGTTGTCACCCCCCCTGACTCTGTAGGAGCGAGCTTGCTCGCGATGCAGGCGACGCGGCACTCAGAGGCATCGTGCCGATGCCATCGCGAGCAAGCTCGCTCCTACAGAGTGTTACGCTTCAGGAGATTGACGGGGTTGAGCGCGCGACGATGGCGGCGATGTTCAGGCCTCGGGGCAAGGTGCCGTAGGCCCGGCCGCTGCCGCCTTGCAGGCGACTGGCGATAAAGGCGTCGCTGACATCGCTGTTGCCCGCTTCCAGCAGCAGTTTTGCCTGCAGGCCCAAAGCAATGTCTTCGGTCAGTTGGCGGGCGCGGTATTGAATGTCCGCAGTGTCTTTGAATGCGTTTTTAAGCAGTACTATGTGCTGCCCCAGTCGCTTGTCACCATGACCGTCGCCCAGTTCGGCAAACAGCGCATCGAGCACACCCGGCTCCTTGGACAAAGCGCGCAGTACGTCCAGGCACTGCACATTGCCGGAGCCTTCCCACGTTGAGTTCACCGGCGCCTCACGATAAAGGCGCGGCAGGATGCTGTCTTCGACGTACCCCGCACCGCCCATGCATTCGGCCGCTTCGTTGATCATTGCCGGGGCCCGTTTGCAGATCCAGTACTTGCCCACCGCCGTCACCAACCGCGAAAACCGGGCCTCTTGTGGATCATCCAGATGATCCAATGCACGGCCCATACGCAGGCTCAAGGCCAGCGCAGCTTCGCTTTCCAGCGCCAGATCGGCCAGTACATTTTGCATCAGTGGCTGCTCGGCCAACACTCGGCCACCGACCAGACGATGGGCGCAATGATGGCTGGCCTGGGTCAGCGCCTGACGCATCAAGGCGCTGGAACCGACCATGCAATCGAAACGCGTCATGGCGACCATTTCAATAATCGTCGGCACTCCGCGCCCTTCTTCGCCGATCATCCAAGCCAACGCGCCACGAAACTCGACTTCGCTGGAGGCGTTCGAGCTGTTGCCCAGTTTGTTTTTCAGACGCTGAATGTAGAACTCGTTACGGCTGCCGTCCGGGCGATGGCGCGGCAGTAAAAAACAGGTCAGACCCTTGTCGGTTTGCGCCAGGGTCAAAAACCCATCACACATGGGGGCTGAGCAAAACCATTTGTGCCCCAGCAATTCATAGGCTTGCCCGGGACCACCAGCACCGACCGGATAGGCCCGAGTGGTGTTGGCCCGCACATCGGTGCCACCCTGTTTCTCGGTCATCGCCATGCCCAGAGTCACGCCCGTTTTTTGGCTGATGTCTACATTACGTGGGTCGTACTCGGTGGCGAGTACCTTGGGTAGCCACAACTCGGCAATGTTCGGTTGCAGGCGCAGCGCCGGGACGCTGGCGAAGGTCATGGTCAAGGGGCAACCACTGCCAGCCTCGGCCTGAGTGTGCAGATACGTCATTGAGGCTCGCGCCACATGGGCACCGGGCTGCGGGTCGGTCCAGGGCAAGGATGGCAAGCCGTGTTCAATCGCGGTGCGCATCAACTCGTGGTACGCCGGGTGAAACTCCACCAGATCGATCCGATGACCAAAACGATCATGGCTGACGAATTGTGGCTTGTTTTCGTTGGCCAAAAAACCCGCCGCCATCAATGGGCCACCCGCCAGTGCCCCGTACTGCTCGATCCGCGCCTGCGCCCAACCCGCACCGAAATGCTGGCTCCACTGCTGCAACGGCAGGTCGATGCGGTACAGGTTTGTGCCATCCAGAGACGGAGGCTGATTGGTGACGGCGTGGGTTTCAGCGTACTGATGCAGGTTCATTGCGCGGGCTCCAGTGGATCATGCCAATGGAGCCAGTGAAGCACGCCTCGCCACTGTGACAAGTGGCATAGACGCTAAAACTCGGCGTTTTTGCTGCCTTGTGCGCTTAGCAGACGCTGGGTCAGCGTACGCTCCAGGTCTTCGAACCGCAGCGGCTTGATCAGGCAATCGGTGATGCCATCCACCTGATCACGGGCCTTTTGAGCCTCGGCTTCAGACTCGAACAGCGCCACGATGGGCAACTGTGCACACGCCGCCAGCGTCAACAATTGACTGCCCATCGATGTACCCATGACCTGCATCAACGGGCACGCGATCAACACCGCGTCCACCCGCTCACGGCGCAACGCCTCAATCGCCGCCTGGCCACTGTCAACACGGAGCACGCGATAACCCAGCTTGAGCAGCATGCCGCGCAGCACCTCGGGGTTGGCACTGCTGTCTTCCACTAACAAAACCACGCACTCGCTCGGCGCGCGGCTGAACGTGTGTGCCACTGTCGACACGGGCTGCGGCGGGTTCTGAGGCGCAGCTTCAAGCTCCAGCAACAGCTGGAATTGTGAGCCCCGCCCCGGCTGCGAGTGATGGGTCAAGCGCCCCCCAAGCAACTCGACCAGGCGCCGACAAATGGCCAGCCCAATGCCCAAACCTCCATAGCCTCGGGTCATGGAGCCATCGACCTGAAAGAAGTGCTGATACAACTCGGCCTCTTCCTGATGAACAAAACCAATGCCACTGTCGATCACATTAAAAGCCAGCGCCCAACGTCCTGGCCCGGCGGTTTTGCCAGTGATGCGTAAAATCACGCCGCCTTCACGGGTGAACTTGATGGCGTTATCCAGCAAACACTCAAGGCACTGGCGAATTTTCTCAGCATCGCCAATCCATTGATCAGGCAAGTTCGGCGCCACTTCATACGAAAATTCCAGCCCCAGGCTTTGCGCACGTGGCCCGAACTGGTTCCGCAACTCGCGCATCATCCCACTCAAATTGAACGGCAGGGAACGCGCCTCAAGCCGGCCAGCTTGCAGCTCAGTCAGGGACAAAATGCCATTGACCATGTGCATCATTTCTCGCGCCGAGCCTGCGGCGGTCTGGGTGTACTGCTCGAGTTCGGGGCTCATGTCCAATGTTTTGATCAGTTCCAGAGAGCCAATCACCCCATTCATGGGAGTGCGCAACTCATGGGTGACCGTCGCCAGAAACTCGTCTTTAAGCTGGTTGGTACGGGCCAGTTGCTGGTTCATCGCAGCCAGTTTCTGACCGGACTCCTGCAACGTGCGCGCCTGCAGGTCACGCATGGCGTTGATCCGGTCCGCCAGGGCCAGGGACAGCAGCCCCACTTCAATTGCCGAGCCGATTTGGCTGGCGTACATGGTCAGGAACACGTTCGGCAAATAGCCCAGCACCATCAATGTGTTGACCAGCCCCCCCAGTAAAAAGGCCGACCAGGCGATCACAAAGTAGCGTGCCACCCGCAGCCCCCGGGCCCAGGCCACAACCCCGGCCACAAAAATCGTCACGATAAACGCCAGCGCCAGCCCTGTGGCCAAACGCAATGACACGGCATAGCTGGTGGTCAGCGCCAACACCATCACCAGTACGCCCACTGCCATCAGCAGCATCAGGCCACGGTCAAGCCAGCGACTGTGAGCGGCGGTATGTAGAAAGGAGCGGGCAAACTGACAACCGAAGAAGGCTGATGCGCCAATCAAAAAGGGGGTGGAGGCATTCGCCCACCATGGGTTGTTCGGCCAGAAGTACTGCACAGCCGCACCATTGACTGACAGCTGGTACAGGCCGAATGAGGCGATATAGAAGATGTAATAGAGGTAGCTGGTGTCGCGTACGCTGATATAAATGAACAGGTTGTAAAACAGCATCCCCAGCAATACACCGTAAATCAGGCCAAGGATATAAATACGCTCAGGTTGTGCTTCAAGGTAGGACTGGGCTGACCACAGCGTTAAGGGCGCCTGAACCGAGCCTTGACTGGCTAAACGCAAATACACCGTTTGACGTTGCCCAGGACTGAAGTTGAGCTCAAACAGGTAGTTGTTTTCTTTAATCTGGCGACTGTCGAAGGGCAACGCATCGCCCGTACGTTCGGCCAATTGATAGTTACCGGCGTCGTCTGCCACATACAGCTCAATGTGATCCAGCGGCGGATAGGCCAGTTCCAGCAGCCAGGTACGGTGGGCCTTGGGGTCTTTGGGCTGATAGTGCAAATCCACTTTTAGCCAGAAAACCGAGTGTGAGTAGCCCTCGTTCAGCGTGGCTTTCTTGTGCGATACGAACAGGTCGTCGTGCGCGCTGATCTCGGCCAGCGTCGCCTGCCCGCCTGCGTCCTCGAAGACTTGCATCACACGGCCCAAAGGCAGGCTTTGCGTGGTTTCGTCGAAAGCGACTGCGCTGGCCAGCATCGGCAGCCAACCCAAAAACATCATCAACAAATAGCGCATACAGCCCCAACATGGCCCCGCCGGTAACATGCGCAATCCCCATTCCCTTTGAGACCACGTCAGCCGGATTGCCCGTTATTAATTTGACGTCACTTTAACATAGCCACTAATGGCAAATCCGCACTACTTAAATTTTCAACGAAAAGGCTCTAGAACGGGCATTACAGAGAAAAAAATGATTTTTTAGATCGCTTTGCAGGGCCCTCTAAAAACTTAAGAGTGACCTGTAATTTTGCACAGGCCAAGCCGCCGCAAAATCCGTTTGGTGGTAAGCTCGCGCACCATGAATATCTACAGTTCTCGCCCCGTTGTCCTCTGTCTCTCCGGCCATGACCCCAGTGGTGGTGCCGGCTTGCAGGCAGATATTGAAGCCCTGCTGGTTCAAGGTTGTCACGCCGCTCCGGTGGTGACCGCCCTGACGGTGCAGAACACCGTCAATGTCAGCGATTTCCGCGTGCTGGATCGAGAGTGGGTACTGGCTCAAGCCAATGCCGTGCTCAGCGACTCCACCGTTGCGGCCGTCAAGCTGGGCATGCTCGGCTCACTGGAAATGGTCGACACGGTTGTCGAACTGCTTCAAGCCCACCCGCACTTGCCAATGGTCTGCGACCCGGTGCTGCGTGCGGGCGGCGGCGGGCGATTGGGCAAGGATGAAGTGGGTTTCGCCATGCGCGAGCGCCTGCTGCCTCTGGCCACCATTGCCACCCCCAACCTGCCCGAAGCCCGCATCCTGGCCGAACTGCCCGAAGGCAGTGCCGACGAATGTGCGGAAAAACTCCTGCCTTTTTGCCAACACCTGCTGATCACCGGCGGTCACGGTGATGAACACGAAGTCCACAACCGCTTGTACAGCCGCGACGGTAGTCGCCACACCTTCACCTGTCATCGCTTGCCAGGCAGCTATCACGGCTCGGGCTGCACCTTGGCCAGTACCCTGGCCGGGCGCTTGGCCATCGGCGAGAACCTGGTCAGCGCGGTAGAAACTGCGCTCAATTACACGTGGCGCACCTTGCGTGATGCCGAGCAACTGGGTCAGGGCCAATTTGTGCCGCGCCGCTTGCCGCTGGACTTCTGCTCGTAACGAATGAGGCTCGACTTATGAAGCTGCGTGGTCTGTATGCAATCACTGACAGCCAACTGCTTGCCGGCAAACTGCTGCCATTTGTTGAGGCGGCCCTCGATGGCGGCCTGACACTGCTGCAATATCGCGACAAAAGCAGCGATGAATCCCGACGCCTGCGTGAAGCCGAGGCTTTGCGCGGGCTGTGCGAGCGCTACAAGGCGCATCTGATCATCAATGACGATGCCGAACTGGCCGCACGTCTTGGCGTCGGCGTACACCTGGGGCAAACCGATGGCCCGCTGACCCCGGCCCGCGCCCTTCTGGGGCGCCAGGCCATCATCGGGTCAACTTGCCACAGCCAGATTGAACTGGCCGAACAAGCGGCCAAGGAAGGCGCAAGCTATGTCGCCTTTGGTCGCTTCTTCAATTCCAGCACCAAACCCGGCGCACCCACTGCGACCCTGGACCTCATCGACCAGGCCCGCACCCGGCTCAATTTGCCGATTTGTGTGATTGGCGGTATCACCCTGGATAACGCCGCACCGCTGGTTGAGCACGGCGCCGATTTGCTGGCAGTGGTACATGGCCTGTTTGGCGCCGACAACGCCCAGGAAGTCACCCGCCGCGCTCGTGCGTTCAACGCCCTGCTGTCTATTTAACTACCGAATTCTGATTCTGAGAGAGCCCACCATGTCTCGTTCCGAAACCCTGTTTGCCCAAGCACAAAAACACATCCCCGGCGGCGTGAACTCGCCTGTACGTGCGTTCAAGAGCGTGGGCGGCACCCCGCTGTTCTTCAAACACGCAGAAGGCGCCTACGTCACTGACGAAGACGACAAGCGTTACGTGGATTACGTCGGTTCGTGGGGCCCGATGATTCTTGGCCACAGCCACCCGGACGTACTGGATGCAGTACGTGCGCAATTGGAGCACGGTCTGTCGTACGGCGCCCCGACCGCCATGGAAACCGAGATGGCCGACCTTGTGTGCGCCATCGTGCCGTCGATGGAAATGGTGCGCATGGTCAGCTCCGGCACTGAAGCCACCATGAGCGCCATTCGTCTGGCGCGTGGTTTCACCGGCCGCGACAACATCCTCAAATTCGAAGGTTGCTACCACGGCCACTCCGACAGCCTGCTGGTCAAGGCGGGCTCCGGCGCACTGACCCAGGGCGTACCAAGCTCGGGCGGGGTTCCGGCTGACTTCGCCAAACACACCCTGACCACCACGTTCAACGACATCGAGGCGGTAGAACAACTGCTCAGTGAAGTGGGCGACACCGTGGCCTGCATCATCGTCGAGCCGGTTGCCGGCAACATGAACTGCGTGCCACCGGCTCCGGCCTTCCTGCAAGGCCTGCGCAATCTGTGTGACAAACACGGCGCGGTGCTGATTTTTGACGAGGTAATGACTGGCTTCCGCGTTGCCTTGGGTGGCGCACAGGCTCACTACAGCGTGACACCAGACCTGAGCACCTTTGGCAAGATCATCGGCGGCGGCATGCCGGTCGGCTGCTTTGGCGGCAAACGTGAAATCATGGAATGCATCGCGCCACTGGGCCCGGTGTATCAAGCAGGCACCTTGTCCGGCAACCCGCTGGCGATGGCCGCCGGCCTGACCACCTTGCGCCTGATCAGCCGTCCAGGCTTCCATGCCGAGCTGAGCGACTACACCACACGCCTGCTCGATGGCCTGCAACAACGGGCCGATGCAGCCGGCATTCCATTTGTAACCACACAAGCGGGCGGCATGTTCGGCCTGTACTTCAGCGGTGCCGATAACATCGTCACCTTCGACGACGTAATGGCCAGCGATGCGGACCTGTTCAAGCGCTTCTTCCACCTGATGCTGGAAGGCGGTGTGTACCTGGCGCCAAGTGCGTTTGAAGCCGGTTTCACCTCGATCGCCCACGGCGAAGCCGAGTTGCAACTGACCCTGGACGCTGCAGAACGCGCCTTCGCCGCCCTGAAGTGATCCCACAAAACGGCAAGGGTTTAAGGCCCTTGCCGTTTTTTATGCCAGTAATTGACGGATCTCTCACACCACCCGTCCAAAATCGTCTTAAATCAATCGATATAACGGTCACGCAGCAGAAAAACGAGTAAAGACTTTGTAAGGTTGCCTCTGCTTATTTCATAATGCGCGCCTATACATCCCTTGGCCGGGCTTGCCCGCCTTTCAGAGGTACGTCGATTCTCATGAACCGCACCGGCCGCGCCCTTGCACTGGGCTGCCTGTTGCTCCTGCAACCGCTCCTTGTCCAGGCAGGCGGTAATTCGTTGTTGATCCCAGCGATGGGGCGCTGCACCCTCAATACTCAGCCAGAAAACCTGGCAGAGGCCCTTGCCGCGTGCGTGCAAGCGGCAAAAGACGGGGATGCAGAAGCCGAATACGAGTTAGGTGAGTTCTACTACGACGGTAAAAATGCGCCCCGCGACCTCAACCAGGCCCTGAGCTACTTCGAACAAGCCTCGTTACAAGGCCATGCCATGGCTCAGTTCCAGCTCGGCACCATGTTCTTCAAAGGCGAAGGCGTACCGGCCAACAACATTCAGGCCTACATCGTGCTGAAAATGGCCGCCGTTAACGGCGCCGAAGATGCACTGGACACCGCCGACCTGGTAGCCGAGCAAATGCCCCGCGACCAACTCGAAACTGCGACCCAGGTGCTGGGACAAATCTTCCGCAAATACCTGCTGGAACTGCAATCAGCCGACGGACGCTCGCCGTTTTCGCCGTTGCCGTAACCCCGTACCGCTCAGTTATTTATCCAGACACACCGTAGCCGCTGTCACACCGGCTTTAGCGTGCATGTGCCTGATGCGTAATTGCAGGGCAATAAACCCCATAAGCAAACCGCCACTTTGGAGCCTGAGATAAAAGTGGATATCGGCTGAGCCCAGACCCGCAAAATAAATGATCGGAACCAGCACACTCAACATCAACACATTCATCATCAACTGAGGCGCCAAGGCGTCACGTAGCCCGCGCAAATGGGCGGTACTCAGAGAAAGAATCGCACTGCTCGCAAGAAGAAAAGCCATTGATACGAACGCATCACGATCAAACGTGACAATGCTCCCACCCAGCCAAAAAAAAAGCAGCGGCCCGACCCACAACAGCATACAAAGCATCAATACAACCCCCGCCCCCAAACCTGCCTGCCCTTTTGCATAAGAGACCCGGCGCTGTTCAGCGTGCCCACTGATATACAGACTGTGTGCCTGGCAGTACGCAACCACGGGAATCATCAGCAATCCCATCACCGACATGTAAACCGACAACTGAGCGACCAGCACGGACGTTAATGTCGCCAACTTTTCGGTCAGCAAATAGAAATACAACTTCTGACCTGCTACCCCGAAGGCTATCGGAAGCCCCAGTTTAATAATGTTTTGTACTGTGCGTTCGCAATAGACCGGAGAGAAACAAAGCTGTCGTCGCCATGAAAGCCCTAAAAGGCACACTAACAATACCGCTTCGCTAAATATGAAATAGCCCATAGCCCAATAAATAAAATTATCAGAGTCACTCGTACCATACGCAATACATAAGCAGATACACGCCAACGCTGTAGAGCTCGACTTAATGGCCGAGCACGCAGCTGCGTCGCCACTCGCCTCATGAAAAAAATGCAGGAATGTGTTGATAACCAGCAACGGTATCGCCGCAGTGTAAATAAGGGCCAACGTATGAATTTTACTGGTCGCCATCTGCGCACCCGGCAAATAGATAACAACAGATACCAGTACAGAACCCACCAGCAGCGCGACTAAAGCCATGACCAAAGCAACGCCAAAACCGCCCTGAAACAAACGACGCCTTCCCGGGGTATCTGCCGAGTACTCGGCAATCAAATTCCCCGTTGCCCCCAATGACATGGAAGTCACTACGGACAGCACCGAAAATATCGCCAGTACATAAGCGATCAACGCCACATCACTGGCCTTGTTATGAGCAGCCAATGCCAGTAAAAAAGTTATCCCGCAGTAAGGAATTACCCGACTCGTGGTTAGTGGGGCAAGAGAGCGGCGCATGTATTCCGTATAAGAGTTGACAGGCCGCTTCAACATGGGCTTAACGCCTTGTCACGACGATTTAAAATCCAACCTTACTCTTACTGATATTTAGTTCAACTTTTGACAGCGTCGGAACATAACTAAAGTTATGTAAGTTTTATCCGACGCTCACAGCTATCGAGCCTTACTTCTCCGGCATCGGAAACGGAAACGGCATCACGTTGCTGACGCCACGCGCTTCGCTGATTTTCGGGGTGCCCAGGCGTTCGACTTCGTCGATGCGCACGATCGAGTGCATCGGCACAAAGCTGCGCACCACGCCTTCGAATTGGGCTTTGAGCTTTTCTTCGCTCGGGTCGACGACCATTTGCGTGCGCTCACCGAAGACGAATTCCTCTACTTCCAGGAAGCCCCACAGATCACTTTGATAGATCTGCTTGGCGTACATTTCGAACACCTGGCCCTGGTTAAGGAAAATCACCTTGTAGATTGGAGCTTCACGTTTGGTCATGGTGGGCGGGTAAGCATCTGAAGGTATAAAAGAGGGCGCGAACTATAGCATAGCCGTCAGGCGCACAACGCTAGGAAGCAACGGCTATGCCCCCTATAATGCGCGGTTCTTTGAATCACTTGATGAACACCCATGGCCAAGAAGCTTTACATCGAAACCCACGGTTGCCAGATGAATGAGTACGACAGCTCGCGCATGGTCGACCTGCTGGGTGAACATCAGGCCCTGGAGGTCACAGCGCGCGCCGAAGACGCTGATGTCATCCTGCTTAATACCTGTTCGATTCGTGAACGCGCTCAAGACCGCGTGTACTCGCAATTGGGCCGCTGGCGTGAACTGAAACTGGCCAATCCCGATATGGTGATTGCTGTCGGTGGTTGCGTAGCCAGCCAGGAAGGCGCAGCGATCCGTGATCGCGCCCCTTACGTCGACGTGGTATTCGGCCCGCAGACCTTGCATCGCCTGCCTGAAATGATCGACGCCGCACGCCTCACCAAGCTGCCGCAAGTGGATGTGTCGTTCCCCGAGATCGAAAAGTTTGACCACCTGCCAGAACCGCGTATCGACGGCCCAAGCGCTTACGTGTCGGTGATGGAAGGTTGCAGCAAGTACTGCACGTTCTGCGTGGTGCCTTATACCCGCGGCGAAGAAGTCAGCCGCCCGTTCGATGACGTGCTGGCCGAAGTCCTTCACTTGGCCGAGAACGGTGTACGTGAAGTGACGTTGCTCGGGCAAAACGTGAACGGCTATCGCGGCCTGACCGAAGGTGGCCGCCTGGCCGACCTCGCGGAGCTGATTCGAGTGGTGGCTGCAATTGATGGCATCGAACGCATCCGTTACACCACCTCGCACCCGCTGGAGTTTTCCGACAGCCTGATCCTGGCTCACGCCGAAGTACCAGAGTTGGTGAAGCACCTGCACTTGCCGGTGCAATCGGGTTCGGACCGCATTCTGTCGGCGATGAAGCGCAATCACACGGCCCTGGAATACAAGTCCAAGCTGCGTAAATTGCGCGCCGCTGTGCCGGGCATCTGCATCAGTTCTGACTTTATCGTCGGCTTCCCGGGTGAAACCGAGAAAGACTTCGAACAAACCATGAAGCTGATCGAAGACGTCGGTTTCGACTTCTCGTATTCCTTTGTCTACAGCCAGCGCCCCGGCACGCCTGCGGCCGACTTGGCCGACGACACCCCTGAAGAGCGCAAGAAGGAGCGCCTGAACGCGCTGCAACATCGCCTCAACCAGCAGGGCTTCGAGATCAGCCGACAGATGGTGGGTTCCACTCAGCGGATTTTGGTCACTGACTACTCGAAGAAAGATCCCGGCGAACTGCAAGGCCGCACCGAGAACAACCGCATCGTCAACTTCCGCTGCGACAACCCGCAGTTGATCGGTCAATTTGCCGATGTCCATATCGATGCCGCCCAGCCGCACTCACTGCGGGGCTCGTTGCTGCCATAAACACACACCCTGTAGGAGCGAGCTTGCTCGCGATAGCGCAGACCGCATCGCGAGCAAGCCCGCTCCCACAGATCATTTAGCGAAGTCCTTTCACGCATGACCTGCTAGCGTTATCCTTCATTTCATCTTAATTGCCTAAGGGCGGCTAAATACGACCTTGAACGCATCCATAGAACCACATCGTTTTCTTCTCGAGCCTTTTGAGGCTCGGCGCTTCGCTAATCTGTGCGGGCAATTCGACGAGCATTTGCGCTTGATCGAACAGCGCCTGACGATCGAAATCCGCAATCGCGGCAATCAATTCGAACTGATTGGCGACCCCAAACTGACCTCCTCCGCAGAAAACCTGCTGCGCCGCCTGTACCGCGAAACCAAAGCCACTGAGCTTTCGCCGGACATGGTGCACCTGTTCCTGCAGGAATCTGCCGTCGAAGACCTCGCCAGCAATCCTGTGGCCGAAGCCAGCGTCTCACTGCGCACCAAAAAGGGCATGATTCGCCCTCGCGGCATCAATCAGCAGCGCTACGTCAAAGAGATTCTGGGCAACGACATCAACTTCGGGATTGGCCCAGCGGGTACGGGTAAAACCTACCTGGCCGTGGCCTGTGCCGTGGACGCTCTGGAACGCGAGCAGATTCGCCGCATCCTGCTGGTACGTCCGGCAGTTGAAGCAGGCGAAAAACTCGGCTTCCTGCCCGGCGACCTGTCACAGAAAATCGACCCGTATCTGCGCCCGCTCTACGACGCGCTGTACGAGATGCTGGGCTTCGAATACGTGGCCAAGCTGATCGAACGTCAGGTTATCGAAGTCGCGCCACTGGCTTACATGCGCGGCCGTACGCTGAACAACAGCTTCATTATTCTCGACGAAAGCCAAAACACTACCGTTGAGCAAATGAAGATGTTCCTGACCCGTATCGGTTTCGGATCTACCGCCGTGATCACCGGTGACATCACCCAGATCGACCTGCCAAAAGGCACTAAATCCGGGCTGAACCACGTCATTGAAGTGCTCAAGGATGTACCGGGCATCAGCTTTACGCACTTCCAGTCCAAGGACGTAGTGCGCCATCCGCTGGTGCAGCGCATCGTTGAAGCCTACGGGCGCTATGAACAGGAAGCCGCAGACAAGCTGGCCGCCCTGCCCGCCGCCAAGGATTACCGCCGCGATGCTTGAGCTTGACCTGCAACTGGCCACTGAGGCCAGCGCTCCCACTGAAGCCCAGTTCCGCCAATGGTGCGAGCTGGCGCTGCGCCAGCGTACCGCCGATTCAGAGATGACCATTCGTCTGGTGGACGAAGCCGAAGGCCGCGAACTGAACCACACCTGGCGCCAGAAAGACTACGCGACCAACGTACTGTCCTTCCCGGCTGACGTGCCCGACGAATTCCTCGATATCCCGTTACTGGGCGATCTGGTGATTTGCGTGGCCGTGGTTGAACGCGAAGCCGCTGAACAAGGTAAAAACCTTGAGGCCCATTGGGCCCACCTGGTGATTCATGGCTGCTTGCATCTTCTGGGTTACGACCATATAGAAGATGAAGAAGCTGAAGAAATGGAAGCGCTGGAACGAACGTTGCTTGCAGAACTGGGTCATCCTGATCCGTATGCAGACGACGAAACTGATTAACACCCACTGAAACAACCAAGGGATACGAGTAAATCGCTATGAGCGAAGACCGATCGAGCAACGGGCAAAAGTCATGGTTAGGTAAACTGACCCAGGCCTTTGCCCATGAGCCGAAAAACCGCCAGGAGCTGCTTGAGCTGCTGCGCGAAGCACATCAGAACAAACTGTTGGACAGCGAAGCGCTGGCCATCGTTGAAGGCGCCATTCAAGTGGCTGACCTGCAAGTACGGGACATCATGGTTCCGCGCTCGCAGATGATCAGCATCAAGGCGACCCAGACACCCCGCGAATTTCTCCCGGCGATCATCGATGCCGCGCACTCGCGCTACCCGGTGATTGGCGAAAGCCACGATGACGTGTTGGGCGTCCTCTTGGCCAAAGACCTGCTGCCGCTGATTCTTCAAGAGAACGGCGACAAGTACAACATCAAGGATTTGCTGCGTCCGGCGACCTTTGTCCCTGAGTCCAAGCGCCTTAACGTGTTGTTGCGTGAGTTCCGCGCCAACCACAACCACATGGCCATCGTCATTGACGAATATGGCGGCGTGGCGGGTTTGGTAACGATTGAAGACGTTCTGGAACAGATCGTCGGCGACATCGAAGATGAGCACGATGTCGAGGAAGACAGCTACATCAAGCCGCTGCCCAGCGGTGACTTCCTGATCAAGGCCCTGA
>JAZKIA010000008.1:0-92479 GCA_040385125.1 Pseudomonadota bacterium
AGGGAGCTGATTTGCGGTGATCTTGAGTTCTCCTGCGATCAGTCCCCTCTCCCCCCGGGAGAGGGTTAGGGTGAGGGGCTTTGGCTTTTCATCGTTTTTGATTACCCCCCACCAGCCCGCTCGCGTAAACTTGCGCGCTTCTCGTAACCCTACCGGTTGCACACCCCCTATTTTTCAAAGGTGCCCGCCATGCCTTGGCTGCAAGTACGCCTCGCCATCAGCCCGGAACAAGCCGAAACCTACGAAGACGCGTTCCTCGAAGTCGGTGCGGTTTCGGTTACGTTCATGGACGCCGAAGATCAACCGATCTTTGAACCTGAACTCAACACCACGCCACTGTGGTCGCACACCCATTTGCTGGCGCTGTTCGAAGGCGGCACTGAAGCTGAGCTGGTACTGTCCCATCTGGAACTGCTGACCGGCTCGCCCCTGCCTGAGCATCACGCCGAAGTCATCGAAGACCAGGACTGGGAACGCAGCTGGATGGACAACTTCCACCCAATGCGCTTCGGCCAGCGCCTGTGGATTGTCCCAAGCTGGCACGCAGCTCCAGAACCGGACGCAGTGAATCTGCTGCTCGATCCGGGCCTGGCCTTTGGCACCGGCACCCACCCGACCACCGCCCTGTGCCTGGAATGGCTCGACGGTCAGGACCTCAAGGACTGCAACGTGCTGGACTTCGGCTGCGGCTCGGGGATTCTGGCCATCGCCGCTCTGCTGCTGGGTGCCAAAGAAGCCATCGGTACCGATATTGACGTGCAGGCGCTGGAAGCCTCGCGCGATAACGCCGGGCGCAACAACATCGCCGAAGAACTGTTCCCTCTGTACCTGCCCGAAGACTTGCCGCAGGTTCAGGCCGACGTCGTGGTCGCCAACATTCTCGCGGGCCCGCTGGTCGCTCTGGCGCCACAACTGTCGAGCCTGGTTAAACCGGGGGGTCGTCTGGCGCTGTCGGGCATCCTCGCCGAACAGGGCGAAGAAGTCGCTGCGGCCTACGCCAAAGACTTCGACCTCGACCCAATCGCCAATCGCGATGGCTGGGTGCGCATCAGCGGCCGTCGGCGCTAGAATGCACGCCTGCCTAATCCGGATGGCCGCATGAGCGATAGCTTCGTAACACAGTGCCCACATTGCCAAACCAGCTTCCGCGTCAGCCATGCTCAATTGAGCATGGCCCGCGGTGTGGTGCGCTGTGGCGCCTGCCTGCAAGTGTTCAATGCCGCGCAGCAACTGCTGAGCCAAAGCACTGAACAAGAGCAGCCGCCCGCCGTCGTGGTGCCTGCTGTTGCAGCACCTGAGGCCATCATAGCGCCGCCTGCCACACCCAAGGCGATGAGCCAGGCGCACTGGCAGGCCGCCGAGCTGGACCTTGACCATCTGGATTTGGACGAAGAGCTGGCCAAGCTCGAAGAGTTGGAAATCCAGCCCAGCAAAAGTTTCGGCCAGCCGCACAAATCCAAAGACAGTTTGCTGAGCGCTCGCCGCGAAAGCTCTGCCGCAGAAGAAGGCGAATGGTCTGACAGCCTGTTCAGCGACTCGGCTGCCGAACGTGCCGAGAGCTCAGCCCTCGCCGCTGAAGCCGCAGAGAAACCCGTCGAGCTGTCTAAATCGGAACGTACCGAGCCTTCACTGTCACTCGACCTCGATGAGCCGGATGACACGCCGCCGCTCAGGCTTGCGCTGGACGACGAGCATGAGCCGCCGCTGATGAACGAGCGCCTGTCAGCAACCGATGACGAAGACGACGAGCTGCTGGAACCGCCGATCAGCATAGACAAACGCACGCGCAACGAACCTGATGTACGTGAAGACGCTCTACTGGATCTGGTCGACGAGCCCTTGCAACTGGACTGGCAAAAACGCCGTACGCCGTGGGGCAAGCGCTTGCTTTGGGGCTTGCTGGTGGTATTGGCGGGTGCCGCACTGGCCGGGCAATACATCGCCTATCACTTTGAGGAACTGGCCCGCCAGGATCAGTACCGACCGTATTTTCAGCAACTGTGCCCTAAAATCGGTTGCATCGTACCTTCCAAGGTCGACATCGACCGGATCAAGAGCAGCAATCTGGTGGTGCGTAGCCATCCTGAGTTCGCCGGAGCGCTGGTGGTGGATGCAATCCTCTACAACCGCGCGCCGTTCTCTCAACCTTTCCCGCTGCTGGAACTGCGTTTCGCCGACCTTACCGGCAAAATGATCGCCAGCCGCCGCTTCAAACCCGGTGAATACCTGAGCGACGACCTTGCCAAGGCCGAAATGCCACCGCAAACGCCGATCCACATTGCCTTGGATATCCTCGATCCGGGGCCCAAGGCGGTGAACTACAGCCTGAGTTTTCATTCCCCGGAATGAGCACGCTGCGCTTTTAGCGGCAAGCCTCAAGCTGCAAGTTGGAAGCTAAAAGCAGATTTGCTGTGCCTTGCAGCTTGAAGCTTGTCACTTGCGGCTGGCTGAAAGCCCCAATTGTTCAAATTTCATCCAATTGCGTCTTTATCCAGTCATCGAGAGCGGGTATCATGCCAACCCTTTTTCGAACTCCCAAGATCCGGCCCCACAACAGGGAAGTCCTATGTCGGCGGTACGCATCGGCCCATATACATTGCACAACGGTTTGATTCTCGCCCCAATGGCGGGCGTCACCGACCAGCCCTTTCGTCAGCTTTGTCGGCGGATGGGCGCAGGCCTGGTTGTTTCGGAAATGGTCACCAGCGACATGAGTCTCTGGAACAGCCGCAAATCGCGCCTGCGCATGATTCACGACGGTGATCCCGAGCCTCGCTCGGTACAGATCGCCGGCGGTGACGCGCAAATGCTGGCAGACGCCGCCAGGGCCAATGTGGAACTGGGCGCACAGATTATTGATATCAACATGGGTTGCCCGGCAAAAAAGGTCTGTAACAAGGCCGCTGGCTCCGCGTTGCTGAAAGATGAAGCATTGGTGAACGAGATCCTGCAGGCCGTTGTGGCTGCAGTTGATGTGCCGGTCACCCTGAAGATCCGCACCGGTTGGGACCGGGACAACAAAAACGGCCTTACGGTGGCAAAAATCGCCGAACAGGCCGGGATTCAAGCCCTGGCGGTACACGGTAGAACCCGTGCCGACCTGTACACCGGTGAAGCTGAATACGACACCATCGCTGCGATCAAGCAGGCGGTGTCGATCCCGGTCTTTGCCAACGGCGACATCGATTCACCCCACAAGGCCCGTCACGTATTGCACGCGACCGGCGCCGACGGGCTATTGATTGGCAGGGCCGCTCAAGGGCGGCCCTGGATTTTCCGCGAAGTTGATCACTTTCTGCGTACCGGGCAACTGTTGCCGGCACCGGAGATGAGCGAAGTGGAACGTATTCTGCTAGAGCATCTGGCTGCATTGCATACCTTCTATGGGGAGGTATTGGGCGTACGCATTGCCCGCAAGCACGTCGGTTGGTATCTCGCAACCTTGCCGGGCGCCAAGGAGTTTCGCGCCCACTTCAATCGTTTAGAAGATACGGAAGCACAATGCGCCAACGTTCAGGCGTTTTTCGCCGAACGACACAAGAGCCTGGGAACAGGGGACGAAGGATGGGTGGCCGCATGACGATGATGACCGAGACATTAGTGAGTGGAACAACGCCCGTGAGCGACAACGTCAACTTGAAACAGCACCTCAATACGCCGAGCGAAGAAGGCCAGACCCTTCGCGGGAGTGTCGAAAAGGCGCTGCACAATTATTTCGCCCATCTGGAGGGCGCTGAAGTCACGGACGTGTACAACCTGGTGCTTTCCGAAGTCGAGGCCCCTCTGCTCGAGTGCGTCATGAACTACGTCAAGGGCAACCAGACCAAAGCCTCCGAGTTGCTGGGGCTTAACCGCGGCACCTTGCGCAAAAAGCTCAAACAATACGATCTGCTGTAAGCATTCAATCAAACCTGAAAGGCGTCCTGGTAAAACGGGCCGCCTTTTTTGCTGACTCCTTTGCTTTTGATGGAAATAGAGATGACCGATCAGACTACCCGCCTGCCGATCCGCCGCGCTCTAATCAGCGTTTCCGATAAAACCGGAATCCTTGATTTCGCCCGTGAACTGGAAGCCCTCGGCGTCGAGATCCTCTCCACCGGCGGTACGTTCAAGCTGCTGCAAGACAACGGCGTAGCCGCTGTTGAAGTCGCTGACTACACCGGCTTCGCAGAAATGATGGACGGTCGGGTGAAAACCCTGCACCCGAAAATCCACGGTGGCATCCTGGGCCGTCGCGGCATTGACGACGACATCATGAGCGAGCACGGCATCAAGCCGATCGACCTGGTAGCCGTTAACCTCTACCCGTTCGAAGCCACCATCAACAAGCCAGGCTGTGACCTGCCGACCGCAATCGAAAACATCGATATCGGCGGCCCAACCATGGTCCGCTCGGCAGCCAAAAACCACAAAGACGTAGCCATCGTGGTGAATGCCAGCGACTACGCCAACGTGCTGGAAAACCTCAAGGCCGGCGGCCTGACCTACGCACAGCGTTTTGACCTGATGCTCAAGGCGTTCGAACACACCGCCGCCTACGACGGCATGATCGCCAACTACATGGGCACCGTGAACCAGGCCGCTGAAACCCTGACGACCGAAGGCCGCAGCCAGTTCCCGCGCACCTTCAACAGCCAGTTCATCAAGGCCCAGGAAATGCGCTACGGCGAGAACCCGCACCAGAGCGCGGCGTTCTACGTTGAAGCCAAGCCGGCTGAAGTCTGCATCGCCACCGCCACTCAGCTGCAAGGCAAAGAGCTGTCGTTCAACAACGTGGCCGACACCGACGCCGCGCTGGAATGCGTAAAAAGCTTCGTCAAGCCTGCCTGCGTTATCGTCAAGCACGCCAACCCGTGCGGCGTTGCCGTCAGCCCGGACGCCGAAGGCGGCATTCGCCAGGCCTACGAACTGGCTTACGCCACAGACACCGAGTCGGCATTCGGCGGCATCATCGCCTTCAACCGTGAACTGGACGCCGAAACGGCCAAGGCCATCGTTGAGCGTCAGTTCGTTGAAGTCATCATCGCCCCTTCTGTAAGCGAAGAAGCCCGCGCCATCGTGGCCGCCAAAGCCAACGTCCGCCTGCTGGCCTGCGGCGAGTGGAGTGCCGAGCGCACCCCGGCCTGGGACTTCAAGCGCGTTAATGGCGGCTTGCTGGTACAGAGCCGTGACATTCAGATGATCGGCAGCGAAGACCTGAAAGTCGTGACTAAACGCGCACCGACCGAGCAAGAGATCCACGACCTGATCTTCGCCTGGAAAGTGGCCAAGTACGTGAAGTCCAACGCTATCGTCTACGCCAAGAACCGTCAGACCATCGGTGTCGGCGCTGGTCAGATGAGCCGCGTAAACTCCGCTCGTATTGCTGCAATCAAAGCAGAACATGCTGGCTTGCAGGTTCAAGGCTCGGTCATGGCATCGGACGCATTCTTCCCGTTCCGTGACGGTCTGGACAATGCAGCCAAGGCCGGTATCACTGCGGTGATCCAGCCAGGCGGCTCGATGCGTGACAACGAAGTGATTGCTGCTGCTGACGAAGCCGGCATTGCTATGGTGTTCACCGGCATGCGTCATTTCCGTCACTAACTAGACGACGGCCGTACTGAACCCGGCATCTGCTGCGTTGGAGCCGACCTCGATGATGCTCATTGCCAAAAGGCAACTCCGCTCATCAAGGTCGACTCCGCCTTGCATCTACCAGCTTCATTACGACCTCCTGAAGCGTAAAGCGCTTTAGGTTTTAAACAGAATTCAGCGTCATCCGAGGTTTTTGAAATGAATGTTTTGATCATTGGCAGCGGTGGCCGTGAACACGCCCTGGCCTGGAAAGTTGCCCAGGACCCACGCGTCCAGAAAGTTTTCGTCGCACCCGGCAACGCCGGCACCGCCATTGAAGCCAAGTGCGAGAACGTCGCTATCGACGTGCTGGCCCTTGAGCAACTGGCTGACTTTGCCGAGAAGAATGTTTCCCTGACCATCGTTGGCCCGGAAGTGCCACTGGTCGCTGGCGTCGTTGACCTGTTCCGCGCCCGCGGCCTGGACTGCTTCGGCCCAACTGCTGGTGCAGCTCAACTGGAAGGCTCCAAGGCGTTCACCAAGGATTTCCTGGCACGCCACAAGATCCCGACCGCCGACTACCAGAACTTCACCGAAATCGAACCGGCCCTGGCTTACCTGCAGAAAGTCGGCGCACCGATCGTGATCAAGGCTGACGGCCTGGCAGCGGGCAAAGGCGTGATCGTCGCCATGACCCTGACTGAAGCCGAAGACGCTGTACGCGACATGCTCGCAGGCAACGCCTTTGGCGAAGCCGGTTCGCGCGTTGTGATCGAGGAATTCCTCGACGGCGAAGAAGCCAGCTTCATCGTGATGGTCGACGGCAAGAACGTATTGCCAATGGCCACCAGCCAGGACCACAAGCGTGTTGGCGATGGCGACACCGGCCCAAACACCGGCGGCATGGGCGCTTACTCCCCAGCTCCAGTGGTCACTGCTGAAGTACACCAGCGCGTGATGGATCTGGTGATCTGGCCGACCGTGCGCGGCATGGCAGAAGAAGGCAACGTCTACACCGGTTTCCTGTATGCCGGCCTGATGATCGACAAAGCGGGCAACCCCAAGGTTATCGAGTTCAACTGCCGCTTCGGCGATCCGGAAACCCAACCGGTGATGCTGCGTCTGCAATCGAGCCTGGTGCTGCTGATTGAAGCTGCACTGGCTCAGGCGCTGGACAAGGTTGAAGCACAGTGGGACCCACGTCCAAGCCTGGGCATTGTGCTGGCCGCTGGCGGTTACCCTGGCGACTACGCCAAGGGCGCGGTGATCCACGGTCTGGACGCTGCTGCACAGCTGGAAGGCAAGGTATTCCACGCGGGTACCGCGCTGAACGCTGCTGGCGAAGTGGTCACTGCCGGTGGTCGCGTATTGTGCGCCACTGCAATGGGCGACACGGTTGAAGCGGCTCAACAGCAGGCTTACGCGCTGGCAAAAGCCATCGAATGGGACGGCTGCTTCTACCGCAACGACATCGGCTACCGAGCCATTGCACGCGAACGTGGCGAAAGCCAGGAATAAGCAATCCATACGGATAGGCGGGGGCATCCAGCCCTTGCCTAACTGTTCCAGTGCCGCGCATAGTTCACCTCTGGCTTCACTTTACGAAGGGATTTCGCCTTGCGCTGGCTCAGGATCGCCATAGCTTTCACGGTCAGTTTACTGACCGTTTTACTCGTTTCACTGCCGGCACAAGCTGCCCCAGGCAGCAACTGGTCCGCCCTGCTGGATCAGCAAGGTGATCTGCAGTTGAGCGATGTGCGCTCTGCACGACTGAATAACCAATTTAGCCCCATCGAAATTGAGCAACTGACCGCCGCCGAACCCGGTGAAGCGGTATGGCTGCGTTTTCGATTGCATCCCGACACCCACGAGCAAGTCCTGAGCATCTTCGCCCCGGACCTGTCGCGTTTGGACCTGTACGTCCTCGACGATCAAAAACTGATCCACGAAGTCAGCGCAGGCAACGCACTGAACCACGCCGAAAGACCTCTGCCGAGCAGCGATTACCTGCTGCCCTTGCCCCAGAGCAGTCACGACCTGGATGTTTACCTGCGCCTGGTTTCTGACCACCAACTGCGCCCACACATTACCCTCAACACCGCTGTCATGCTCGCCGCCACCCAAGGCATGCCCTTGCTCTACGGGCTGTTGCTCGGCTGCCTGACCATGCTGGTGTTGCACAACCTGCTGCGCTTTGCCTTCACGCGCTCGATCAGCAGCCTGTGGCTCGCCCTCTGCGAAGCCTTGCTCTTGATCAGCGCCGTGCTGTTCTTGAATCTCCCAGGCCCTTGGTTCCCCGAGTGGCACGCGCTACAAACCCCCGGTGCTTATATGGCACTGTTGCTGACCGCCCTTTGCGGGGTGATGTTCACCTACAACTTCTTTTCGCCTCGAGGCCCGCTGGCGCTGAATAAGCTGCTGCTGGCTGACAGCCTGCTCATCGCCCTCGGCTGCCTGCTGTTGCTGTTTCTCGACAGCCTGGCGCTGAACCTGATGACTTACTGCCTGGTCGGACTGACCAGCCTGAGCATCCTGCTGATCTCGATTTACCACTGGCAACAGGGCTACCGCCCTGCCCGCCTGTTCGTGGCGGCCATGGTGGTTTTCAATGTCGGCACCCTGGTGATTCTGCCTGCGCTACTGGGGTTAACCCTGCTTGCCCCGCAAGAAGTAGTCTTGGCGCTGATGCTGGTGGTCTGTGTCAGTGGCTCGCTGATGAGCATCGCCTTGAGCGAACGCAATCGCAGCATCACCGACAGCCAAAACAGCATCAGCCGCGACCTGGCGACCAGTAACGCCGAGGTGAATGCCAAGGCCGAGTTCCTGTCCAGGATCAGCCATGAAATTCGCACCCCCATGAATGGCGTGCTGGGCATGACTGAGCTGCTGCTGGGCACCCCGCTATCGGTCAAGCAACGCGACTATGTGCAGACCATCCACAGTGCAGGCAACGAACTGCTGACCCTGATTAACGAAATTCTCGACGTTTCGAGGCTCGAATCCGGGCAAATAGAACTGGACGACGTGCAGTTCGACCTCAACGCCCTGATCGAAGACTGCCTGAGTATTTTGCGCACCAAAGCCGAGCAGCAAAACGTCGAACTGATCAGTTTTATTCAGCCCCAAGTTCCCCGCGTGATCAGCGGCGACCCTACACGCCTGCGTCAAACCCTGCTGAGCCTGCTCGAAAACGCACTTAAAAAGACCAGCGAAGGCGAGATTCTGATTGTCGTGGCACTGGAGGAGCACCACGGCCCGACACGTCTGCGCATTGCCATTCAGGACTCAGGCCAGCCGATGGATGAGCAGGAGCGTGACACCCTGTTGCACGCCGAACTGCACAGCAAAAACTTCCTCGCAGCCACCCGCCTGGGCGGGCATTTGGGACTGGTGATCGCACGCCAACTGATCATGCTGATGGGCGGTGAGTTCGGCATAAAACCTGGCCCTACCACAGGCAACAATCTGTGGCTGACCCTACCGCTGGACCCACAACTCCTTGAACACCCGACATCAGACCTGGACAGCCCGCTCAAAGGCGCACGGGTATTGGTGGTCGACGACAACGACACCTGTCGCAAAGTGTTGGTGCAGCAGTGCGCGGCCTGGGGTCTGAGTGTCAATGCGGCCGCCTCTGGCAAAGAGGCCCTGGCCCTGCTGCGGACCAAGGCGCACCTGCGCGATTACTTCGACATCGTGTTGCTGGACCAGAACATGCCCGGCATGACGGGCATGCAATTGGCCGCCAAGATCAAAGAAGACCCGAGCCTGAATCACGATATTTTATTGATCATGCTCACCGGGATCAGCAACGCCCCGAGCAAGATCATTGCGCGCAACTGTGGGATCAAACGCATCCTGGCCAAGCCAGTGGCGGGTTACACCCTGAAAACCACCCTCGCAGATGAACTGACCCAGCGCAACAAAGGTCATGTCGCCGCGCAAACCGCGACTAACGGCCCGACCATCACGCCGGTTGCAGTACCCAGTGACTTCCGCATTCTGGTTGCCGAAGACAACAACATCTCCACCAAGGTTATTCGCGGCATGCTGGGCAAGCTCAACCTGCAACCCGACACCGCCTGTAACGGCGAAGAAGCCCTGCGGGCCATGAAAGCCCAGCGCTACGACCTGGTGCTGATGGACTGTGAAATGCCGGTACTTGATGGTTTTTCAGCCACCGAACAACTGCGTGCCTGGGAAGTCAGCCACCAACGCGTGCGCACCCCGGTGGTCGCACTGACGGCGCACATTCTGGCCGAGCACAAGGAACGCGCCCGCCAGGCAGGCATGGACGGGCATATGGCCAAGCCGGTCGAGTTGTCGCAACTGCGCGAACTGGTGGAGTTTTGGGCCGCGCAACGTGAGCTGCGCCAATCTCAGGCACAGCGCTCCTGACCTGGGTATGGCACGCTTTTGTAGCCGCTGACGAGGCACGAAGGCTGCGTGCGCAATACACCTGACACACCGATGGGCCGGAATTTACGACTGCTGCGCAGCCGGACGATGTGTTGAGTCAATGCCACAGAAGCGAGCCGACAGAAAAGTATTCCCCTGATAGACTTTCGGCGCCCTCCTCCGACTTGAGCTCAGACCATGCTCCATGTGCTGTTCAGTGTGTACTTGAAGATGCTCGTGCTCTACAGCCCGTTCTTTGTGCTGTCGTGCTTTATCAGCCTCACGCGTGGTTACTCGAAAAAAGAACGCCGGCACCTGGCCTGGAAGGTAGCACTGGCAACATTGGTCTCAAGCGTATTGCTCTATCTGTTCGGGCGCACGATTTTCAGCGTCTTCGGCATTACCGTGGACGCTTTTCGTATTGGGGCTGGCAGCGTGCTGTTCATCTCCGCGCTGGGCATGGCTCAAGGTAAGTCCGCGGTACAAACCGACAACGTGAACCAGGACGTGACCATTGTCCCGCTGACCATCCCGCTGACCGTAGGGCCCGGAACCATCGGTGCGTTGCTGGTGATGGGCGTCACTCAGCCGCACTGGGATGACAAACTGATGGCGATCGTGAGTATTGCGCTCGCCAGCCTGACTGTTGGCGTGGTGCTTTACCTGTCCAACCGGATCGAACGCATTCTTGGTGAGCAAGGCTTACAGATCGTCAGTCGTCTGATGGGATTGTTCGTCTGCGCCCTGGCTGCGCAAATTATCTTTACGGGCATCAGGGGCTATATGGTGCCTTGAGATGTGCCCACTCCTGTGGCTGATCGTGCTTGAGCCACAGGAGCGAATAGAACGCTTAAAGTTTAATATTCTGAGCCGACGACACCTGACTGTCCTCCAAGTGCTTTAACACACGCTCCCGGTGTTGAGCATATGCCTCATGCTGTAGATAAAAGCCGATCCCACCCGACAACACATCAAGCGCCCAAACACGCTGTTGAGCATTGTGTACCGGCTTTTTATCCCTCGTTATGGCGGTCGCATGCAGAAAACTCACATACATATAACTGTCTTTTCCGCCACGCCGCTCGCACGGCACATATTGAACACTCGACAACTGCCCCGACCCGCTATGACTCTCTAAAAGCCCCTTGGCAAAGGTATCCAGCCTCATCGCTTGGAGTGCTCGCGTTATAACGGAAACCAGTGCCGGCGACTTAAGCACGGTCAAGTGTTCCAACGCCGCCTGTTCAAGACTCAGGTAATATTTTTTGTTAGGCACAACGGCATTGAACACCTCGGTGTCAGCGACCCAATCCAAGTGAATAAGCGACATGCCGAACTCATTCAGCCATTGCTCGGGCTGTTTAAAACGATCGTAGGTGTCACTCGCTTTAGCCTGCGAAAAAGACAAGCTGCTCAACACATCTTCCTGCTCTTGCGCAGTAAATCCGTCAGCAAATGCCACTACACTTGAACCCAAGACAGCGGCACGGCTAGTCATGGCATCACCTTGAACGCAATCCATCGTGCAGCTTTGGGTTGTTGAATACGACCTGCCAATAATGCGTTCATTATCCATTACCTATCGGCGAGTTCTACCGTCGTCACATAATTCTGACCCGACGTAGCCAATAACCGCTGACGAATAAGATCGCGCAAGTTATCGAACCGGATAGCCAGCAACAGGCCCGCGGACGCGGTCACAGTTTCCACCGAACTTCTGGACCAGTCCCAAAACAATACTTTCGTGTGGTTCATGTCCGCCTTGCAACGAACGCACCCTATCTTTATCTGCACCAAACCATCTTTGTCCTGCTCACACACCACAGCCTGAAAACCACTGCTATTGCCCGACGCTGTCTTCTCCTTGAACAGCGTGAAGGGTCCTTTTTGCTTTTTCAAGGCTTCGAACGTGGACGTAACCGCCTCTAAAACGACTGTTTGCGCGAGCCCTGTACCGGTAAAAGCACCCGCGAGCTTCGCGAGCAAATCCAACGCGACCTTGTCCATTGTCAACTGACGATCTGCCAATTTAGAGGTGCTTCTAAAATTACTTGCATACGTCCAGCCTATCCTGGCAAACGTGTCAAGAAAGTGATGAACCCACTCCTCCCCTGAATCCTTGACTGCGGCATTGGCCGCCAGGCGTGCAAACTCCACGGAGTTCTCTACATCTTCACGTGCTTGCCTTGACAAACTCCCGAAAAACGTCACCACCGTGTTACCGACGACGCTGGCGCTTATTGGCGCTGTTGTGTCAACCACCAGCCTTGAGAGTTTAGAGTGTCTGACTACTGTTACTTTTTTCTCACGAAGGGGGGCAGCTTCTACAGACAACTCCACGGTAGAAATATAGTGCTTTAGTTCGTCAGCCGAAATTTCAGTTAATGCTTTCATGGTTACTTTCCTATTCCCTGGACATATTAGATATGGGCTTAATTTGAATTCATGGTTTTTTATAACCCAGTCTATCGAAGACAAAACGTCCTCCTCAACCTTGAACCAACAGTAGCACTCACACCCTATTCATCAACCATGAAAAGATACTGAATATATCAGCGCTTCAACTTCACACTTCTCAACACTCAAGCACACTTAACAAACACTAGAACTAGCGACATATCCGACAACTAACTTCTTGAAGTTTCCACGACAACACGCCCATCACCCACACACAAAAAAGCCGATGGCAACTCAACTAAAACAGAGCTCATCTGTAGGAGCTGACGAGGAACGAAGGCTGCGAGCTGTTGATCTTTCGTGCAGACAACGCGTCAACCTCAAAAGATCGCAGCCTTCGTTCCTCGGCAGCTCCTACGAGTCGGTGTACCTCAGTTTGCTGCGCGACAGCGCGCTACCGGCCATACCAGCGCGGTGTGTACACCCACTCGCGGCCGTCGGCACGCGGGAAGGTACAGGTGGTGGACGAGCCGATCAGCACCATGGTGCGCATGTCTACTTGCTCCGGCGTCAATTCACCCAGGGTGGTGACGCGCAGCGTCTGACCCGGTCGACCAATGTCCCGACCCAATACCACGGGCGTTTGCGGCGTGCGGTGACGAGCAACGATTTCCAGTGCCACGCCCAATTGCCACGGGCGTGAACGGGAGATCGGGTTGTAGAACGCCAGCGCCAGGTCAGCCTCGCAGGCGAGGTCGAGGCGCTTTTCGATGATGCTCCACGGCTTGAGGTTGTCAGACAGCGACATCACGCAGAAGTCGTGCCCCAGTGGCGCACCCGCCTGTGCTGCGGTGGCCAGCGATGCCGAAACGCCCGGCAGCATCTCTAGGTCGACGCTGTGCCACTGCGGGTCGCTGGACTCGTGCAAGGCTTCCAGCACCGCCGCCGCCATCGCAAACACGCCGGGATCACCCGATGACACCACCACTACGGAACGGCCTTGGGCCGCCAGTTCGAAGGCATGCCGCGCGCGCTGCATCTCTTCACGGTTGTCGGTGCAATGCAGCACTTGATCAGGACGGAACGGCCCGGCCATGCGCACATAGGTTTCATAGCCCAGCACGTCATTGGCCCGCGCCAGCTCGGCCTTGACCGCAGGCACCATCAGGTCGGCAGCGCCCGGGCCAAGACCGATCACCGCCAGGCGGCCTCGGGCACGGCCGATGTGCGCCAGGTCCAACGGCGCTGGCGCCACACCCAGCGCCAGGCCGTTGTTCAATTCATGCCAGCTCAGGGCGAGTGGCGGCGAATCAGCGCTGACAAAACGCACCGGCACTCCCAACTCGGCAGCCGCTTGGTGCAGCGCCGGGTTGGCCATCAAGGTGTCGACAGCCAGCAGGCAAGCCAGCGATTGCCAGGCGATTTTCGCCTCGTGCAAGGCATCACGAATGGTCTGCGCCAGCGCCGGAATTTCAGCGTTCACGGCCACCAGCACGTTGCGCGGGTAGATCAACAGTTCGTCGTCGGCCGGCGCACGTTCTACGCTACCCACATGAATAGCCAAACGTGCTTGCTGACTTTCAGGCAACTGCGCACGAGCCAGCCACGGCGCATCACCTTCGATACGCACCGACTCGCCGGCCAGCAAGTCCGACACAAAGCGCTTGCCCAGTTCCAGATCACCCAGGGCATAGCCGCTCGGTGGGTTCAGCAGGCACGTGCCAAAACGCAACTCGCCACTGGTGGTGATGGCTGGCGCTACCGCCAACTGCGCAGCGATTTCCCGCGCCATGTCATTCACCCCACCCAACCCGCCCAGCAACGGCACCACCGCGCTCGCGTCTTCAGCCACCGCCAGTACTGGCGGCTCTGCGCCCTTTTCCAGCAGCACCGGCGCCAGCGAGCGGATCACAATGCCTGCAGCACACAGCGCAATAATCGGCGTGTCTTGCTGATACAGCTGACGCAGCGAGCCGCCAAAATCACTGTAGGTTTGATCCGCGCCGTCAACCCGCTCCGCCAGACCGTGAATCAGCGCATCCGGGTAGAGCTGCTGAATGCGGCGTGCAGTGGCCAGGCTGCCATTGCCCAGAATGACAATCGCCGGTGCGCGACGACTCATCCTTGCCACCGTTCGCCGGGTACGATGATCAGCGAGAAGTAAGGCGAAGACATCGGCTCGACGTCACTCAACGGGACGATTTTCTGGTTGCTCATGGTCGCGCGTTCAACGTACAGCGCACGCTCGGCCAGGCCCAGTTCGGTCAATACTTCGCGCACTTTATGGAAGTTGCGCCCCAGCTTCATGATCACCGCCGCGTCGGCATCGGCCAGACGGCGCTTGAGTTCGTCATGGGGCAACACGCCCGACAACACCGACAGGCTCTGGTTGCGATACACCAGCGGCACGCCGAGCACCGAAGCGCCGCCCAGCATCGAGCACACGCCCGGTACCACTTGGGCTTCAAAACGCTGCGCCAGACGGTCATGCAGGTACATGTAGGAACCGTAGAAGAACGGATCACCTTCGCAGATCACCGCCACATCGCGGCCAGCTTCCAGATGCACGGCCACTTCTTCAGCAGCCTGATCATAAAAGTCGCTGATCACTTGTTCGTACGACAGCGGTGCCGGCAAGGCTTCGGTGGTCACCGGGTACACCAGCGGCATCAAGGTTTGAGCGCCTTGCAGGTGCGCTTCGATGATACCGAACGCATTGCCCTTTTTGCCCTTGGCGACGAAGTACGCCACCACCGGCGACTCGCGCAGCAGGCGCAAGGCTTTCACGGTGATCAACTCCGGGTCACCGGGGCCAACACCCAACCCGATCAAACGTCCTGGTTGCGTCATCATTCGATCTCCGTTGCCAAAGCGTTGACTGCTGCTGCGGCCATGGCGCTGCCGCCACGGCGGCCTTGCATGATTACAAACGGTACGCCACGGCTGTCTGCCGCGAGCATCGCCTTGGATTCGGCCGCGCCGACAAAGCCCACCGGAAAACCCAGAATCAGTGCCGGTTTCGGCGCACCGGCGTCGATCATTTCCAGCAGGTAAAACAGCGCGGTCGGCGCATTGCCGATTACCACCACACTGCCTTCCAGGTACGGACGCCACAGTTCAAGGGCGACCGCCGAACGGGTGTTGCCTCGTTCCAGCGCCAGCTCCGGCACGCCTTCTTCGCGCAGGGTGCAAATCACCTGATTGTTGGCGGGCAAGCGCGTGCGGGTCACACCTTCGGAGACCATGCGCGCATCACACAAAATCGCCGCGCCAGCGGCCAGTGCATCACGCCCGGCCTTGCCTGCGCCCGGCGAAAAGCGCAGGTCTTCAATGGCATCGACCATGCCGCAAGCGTGGATCACCCGCACGGCGAGTTTTTCCAGGTCTGCCGGGATGCTTTCGAGGTTGGCTTCTTCGCGAATAATGGCGAACGAGTTGCGGTAGATCTCTTGACCATCGCGGATGTAATCAATCATCGGTGTTGCTCCATTGGCGGGCCTCAAGCCAGGCACTCGCCGCTTCAATAGTAAGATTTCGCTCGCGCAGAACACCGAAACCCGGCTGCTCTGCGGTGCGTAAATACAGGTCGTAATGACCGGGCGCCACGGCCAGCAACGTGACCGGCGCATCGTGGGCGGCCGCGCAGGAGCGCGGGCAGCCGGTCAGGTGAATATTCAGCGGTTGCGACAGGCTCGCTGCCAGTTGGCGTGCATCCTGTTTGGTGTCGGCCAGGCCTTTGGCGCAGGCGCTGGAACCGGTGCAGGCGACCAGGTGCGCCAAGGGATCAGCCGCCTCACAGAGCAGGCCCAGCGCCTGTAGTTGAGCGGTGACGCGCACGGCATCTGCCGCCGACACATGGGGCAACAACACGCTTTGCCACGGGGTAAAACGCAAGGTGCTGTCGCCGTGTTCACGGGCCACGTGCGCCAGCCCGCTGAGCATCGCCGCATCCAACCGCCCCAATGGCGCAACAGCGCCGATACACACTTGGCCCACTTCGCGCTGTGGATAAGTGCCGATGTGCAGCGGCTTGGGATTGGTCTCGCGTTGCCAGCCAGCCAGAGGCATCACGGCAACGCTGAGGCGCTGCGCCAATTGCTCAACAAACTGCGCAACGGGTACATCTTCAAGCAGATGGCGCATGCGCGTTTGCTCAGGGCGGGCCAGGTCCAGAAACAGCGTGAGCACCGCCATCACCAGTTCATGGCCAGCCGCAACGGGTACCGCGGCCAATGCCGGGTTGCGCGCCGGGCAACCGGCCAGGCCAAAGGCCAATAGCGTCTGGCCGTTCAGCTCGCAGGCGGATAGCCACAGGTCATGATGATGTTCCAGCATCGCCAGCCCTTCGCCACCGTCCAGTTGCACCGCGAACTTGGCCGACAGTTCGGCCAGACGCGGGGTGCTTTCAAGGCTGGCGAGAATTTGCCGGGCCAACGGCCAAGTGTCGATGGTCATCTGCGGATCAATGCCCGCGCTCGGGCTGAGCATCAGGTTGCGCACGTCATCGCTGGCCGCATGGCTCGGGCCGAGCCCGGCCGCCAGCAGCGGCGCGATCAACTCAGCGTGCTGCGGGCCTACCCCGCGAATTTGCAGATTGCCGCGATTGGTCGCTTCAATCACCCCGCTGGCATACCGCTGGGCGACCTCGGCCACGGCCAGCGCCTGATCGGCCGTGATCAAGCCGCCCGCCAGCTTGACCCGACAAATACCACCGTCCATGGCCTGGACGATACGCAGCAACCCCGGACAAGCCGAAGGGCGCACAGGCGTCGTGACAGAAAGTGGAGGTGGCAAGGTCAAGGGTCGATCCTGAGAAGGCTATGCGCTAATGCAAGGTCGCGCATTATGCCTGCTTTGGCCGGTGGCATGAAAAGCCTGGATGCGATGCGTCTGACGTATGGCCTGGCGGTTATGGATTAGGATCGCTTAAGCGATTGAATTTCACTGTAGGAGCGAGCTTGCTCGCGATCCACGCAACGCGGTTTGCCTGCTATACCGCGCTGATGCCATCGCGAGCAAGCTCGCTCCTACAGGTTTCTGGGTTGCCCGCCAAGGGGGTGTACGCCCACGGGTTTTCGGGATGTTTCGCACAGGTTTGCCAATTGCTGCACGGTCACTGCCACGCCTATAGTCAGCCCTCGCCATCAGGCGACCGGGTTTGGCGACTTGGGCTTAGAATCGTGAAAGCATAGTTGTTGTATTTGGCTAAGCGTGTATTTTGCTCGCAATGCTTTATGGCAGCTGTGCGTGGGAGATCTTCGGATCTGCCGGGTCTTTCTTGATTCTTCCGGTTCGCCAACCCGCGTACAGCGGCCACCCATTTCGTTTGGCGACGAAAAAAGTGGCTTCACTCCAGAATCGAGAGATTGACTCATGACGCCTTCACCTTACATACCGCTTACCGCCATCGACTGTACCATCCCCGCCTTATTGATCGACCGCAACGCGCCGCTGGATGTCTTGCACGCCAACGCTGTCGCCCGTGTGCTGGCCGTGACGCAACTGATGGAAACCTTCTCCAGCCGCGACGTGCAACACGCCGACGCGATCGACCTCAAACACTTGGCTACCACCGCTGCGGTGTTACTGCGCGATAGCTGCGACCTGCTCAATGTTCTGGGGTGGCGCCTCCAGCCTGCCTGATCCTGTTATGCCACCTTTTGGCAAACCACATTTACGTAGCAGTGGACGAGTAGATCGAGGCCACTGCTACGAATTTCTGTAGCCCCAGGATGGATCACCCCACAGGTTTGAAGTACCCCAACCAAGGCAGCAGGATGGCGACTGAGTCGGCATTCATGAGAATGATGTTGGCGCGCTCCACCGGGTCGTCAAAAAACAGTTGCTGCGCCTCTTCAAGTGTTCGGGTGCCCGTGCGGTTCAATAACTTCCTTTTGATCTCGGGCGACATGTCATGCAACGTGCCATCCATTACGTTGAGCTGTTTAAACAGCTCCGATTGCTCGATTGAAGTGGTCAGATGCCGGTCTCTGCACAGCTTCAATACGCGCCTGGTTTCACCCGCACGGGCGTAGCGCCCGACCAGCAGTTCGAGAAAAGGATAGGTCGACCCCATATAGTTGATGTCCAGCGTATTGAGCGCAACGTGGGTGAACTCGTGTATCAGCGCCACCGCCCGCAAGTGCTGGTCGCTGTCAAAAGTTCTCCCTGCAGGAGGCCTGACCGCTGGCCTCAAATATGCCCGCTTGTTTTCAAAAAAACGTCTATTCAGATAGATGGGTTTTCGTGCATCAAACGTCGCGACAAACGCGACGACTTGATCATCAGCGTACTCGCAGATGACGTACTTCTTGGACGTCAGGGGTGAATAATCCCTGCGTAACATGACCGTTAACAAGGTCTCGGTGACCCGCCTCAGCTTATTCAGCAGCCGGTCACTGACAGCCTCAATACTGAAAAAACGCTGTAGATACGCGTGGGTCGACGCGCTCAACTCGCGGGCAGAACTGACTGACTGCAAATGCTCCTGACAGTCGCTCAAATAGCTGATCGCCAGTTCATGCGCCTCACGAATCATCCGCGCTTCTTGCGGGTACAGACGCAAAATAGCGCGCATACCATACGCCGATATGTTCACCGAACGCTCAAACCGGCGGGTCGTCAGGAGATTTAAAGGTCTGGAGAGGAGCGGTCCACCCCCGAGCAACGGTTCCCGTAGATCCAGCACCCAGTATTGCCAGGCATTACGCCTCACCAACGGCCCTTCGCGATCTTCACCGATGTAAATTCGCCATCGGTGATCCCAGGCCACCACACGATAGACCTTGCCGGACAGTGGCACATATTGATATCCCGTCAGGGCGTCGCTGAATAGGCCTGTCACCGGGGCCTCACTCAGTTGCTCCAGGGCCAGGTCATTCACCTCATAGGGGAAAAGACCACGCTGCTGTTCTGGGGTCAAAGAGACGGTGGGCGGATCAGGAAACGGGTCCTCTTCGGCATCAATAAGTACGGTTTCAGATTCTGCAGCACCGGCCCCTGCATTGAGCAGCAGCAGACTCATGGCAAATTCATAAACAGCCTTGCCCCAATCACCTTCAGCCGCAGACTCTGCCGAATGCTCCAGGAACTGCCCGCTTTGCCACACCGCAAAGGGCAAGCTCAACTTGCCGGGCAGTATCAGCAAGGCGATATCAGCGAGCAAAGACAGCAAATACTTCAAAGAGGCCCAGTCGGCTTGTGCAACCGTTTTGGAATGGGCCTGAGCCTGTTTCAGGCGCAGTTGAACAGTATCGTTGTAGAGGTTGTGCAACACATTGCCGGTAATCGTCTGCGACAACAGCGTCGCGGGGGGGTTGGTCTCTTGCGGTGACATCAACGTCGGGTCGAAATAGCCAATGTGCGGTTCAACAAAGCCCCCATGCTGATAGATCTTTTTGACCCCAGGTTCCAGGCGCTCCAGGACCTGTGTTTGCAAGGCCTCAACACTGCGCAACTCGGTCAAAAAAGCCTGCTCGCTTGGGTATTCCTTAAGCGTGTAGTCCTTGCTGTAGAGCGTATACAAAATCAGTGGCCCGGCGCCCTTCTCGGCAGGCCCGATCAGATACAGACCTTGAGCAATATCGCCATGGAGCCCCGCTACTGCCAGCAATGCCACTGGCCGAACGACCACTGCGGTTGCCCCCAGCCACTCGCGCGCCTTGCCGTCCGGGTAGCTGAATACGTGCTTCACATAACGATAAGCCGTGTCGCTCAACGCCCCCGTCAGTTTGGCCTCAATCGCCTGCGCCAGAATTTGAGCCGGTAGTTGGTGGTTGAAGAGCCGCTGACGCGCTTCCACCCCGGGCCTTCCGGGAGACAGCTGTTCTTCAAGCAATGTGCGATAACGGGCACTGATATCCAGCGAACGAAACATGGCCCGCACATACCGATCATCCAGTCCCGGCGGCAAAGAGTGGTCAGTGAGGGAACGGTAAGACGGGACGCCCGACTCCACATTGAAAAAATTGCTCAAGCCAAAATAGGTCAATGTATTGGAGAGCCTTGAAACGGCTGGCTGCCCTGCGATTTCACCGCCTGCCGGGCCGGCAAATTGCAGCACACTGACCTCAATCTGATCGGGGTTGAGCGTCAACCCCGGAAAGTCCACCGCCAGACGCGCCTCAAGCTGCTCGCGGGCGAATACCAGCAGCTCAGGCACACCCTTTAAATAGCTGTCGCCATTGGCCTGAGCCCGGTGATTAAGCAATAAGACATGGGCGTACTCTTGCTGGTCATCGACCGGTGCCTGATTCAGCCAGACAGGCAGCGATTGTGAAAACAGCCAACGGTTCAACCGCTCAATAGCCGCGTCCATATTCAGCACAACCTGCGCCACACCTAAAAAAGGCTCGACCAGATGAACCGTACTCTCGCCTGAAAGGTGCTGGTTCCTGGCGAGTTCAAGTGCGAATGCCACCTCCCTGAGGTGTTTTTCGATGACCACGTTCTGGCAATGCACCAGCCAGTCGTCTGCGACCATCGACAGAACAAACCTGGGCTCTCTGGCACTCTTGCCTTGCAAGCGGGCCAACAACTGCGGGTGTTCACGCCGATCAATGTACTCAAGCAGCTCCCACTGCCGGGTTTTGTCCTGCAACCGGCCCAGTAGCGACTTCAGGCACTCATCTATCCCGTTAAAGCATTCAAGCCCCTGCTCTACCGTCCACAGGATTGCACGCCCCGAATGTTCAGGGTCTGTGCCGCCGCGCTCGGTCATCACCACACATTGGCTTAACGCAATGCCGCCCGGCAGGCCCTCAAGGATCAACGACACCTCGCAAACATCAGGGATAAAACCCTTGATCGTCGAACGTTGCCCGCGCTGTGGCTGGTCGAGCAAGATTTTGACGATAAGCGCGTCAGAACGGCTGAAGGTGCTGTCGAGCCTCTTCAGATGATATTCATAACGCAACGCGGTGCCCCTGAGCTGCACCAGTTTCTGCCCCATCAGCAACGAGCCCTGCGAGGCGTGGGCACCCCCATAAAACGCCCGTAATCGCTGGCTGAAACCGCCCACAAAGCCTTGCGCGGCCCGATCAAGTAGCGACAGCAATGTACGGGCATCCAGACCATCCACCGGTTTGGGTTCCGGGTTGTTGCCCACCGAGTGCAGCACCACGCTGGTTGTGTCTGCCGACAACACGTCACACCCGGTCAACCGTTCAAGCAACCGATCGACCAAAGAACGTGAGGTTTGCAGCAGTGGTTTATCGGCCTGGGAACCGCTGGCGAAGGCCAGAACCATCAGTTGCTGAGCGTGCAAATGCCCTTTGCCGAGTGCTGCCAACTCAGTCGCAAGACGCTCCTGTGCGAAGTCGCGCAGCGTCGGCATGGACTGCAACGCCTGCGTCATCTGGGCGTCCAAGGAGGGCAACTTGCCCCGCAGCAATCGAGCCTCAGCCAGCCCCGTCGCCGGGTCTGGGGTTGGCATGGCCGTCAGCAACGGGTCAAGCAACAGCCTGGTACTCCAGCGGCCTTGCGTGTCCAGCGTCAACAACTGTGGATCGAGCAACTCTCGAACATCGAGCGCATGATCAACCGTCGCACTCAGATCGAAGCCCTGTTCTTTGGCCCAGGCCATCAGATAAGCAATGTCGCGTGCCTGTTTGTCGATAATTGACTGCACCACACTTTCAAACAGGTTGTGCTTGAGAACGTTAACGTTTACTTCAAACTTGGCGTTTTGAATCACCCGGAACACGGCCTGCTGATCGAGCGAAACGTGCGCCCTCAAGCTTTTTTTATGATCACTTTGCTTTAACCGCGACCACAGCGCACCCGTGAGCACCGAACGGTGGGCAAAGCGCTCCATCCCACTGCTGTTACAACACAAAAAAACTTCGCCGTTATGGCCGGGCAAGTACGCATTAAACAGACCGGCGAACTCAATCAGCACATTGCCGGGACCTGTCAGGGACAGTTTTCCGGGCTTCCAGTTTGACTGCCAATACGACGCCAACGCCTGATCTGACACATAGGAAACCTTGAAGTTAGCGAATTGTTCACGGGAGATGACGCCATTGTGTCGGGCGTGCAGCAACTCATGAAAAAAGCGGTCACCGACCACTTGAATGCTCCACGCTTTCAAACTCAAGCCGTTGAACTCGACCGCCCAAAAAGCGGCCGTGATCGCCTTCATCCTGGCTTCAAGCCCTCGCGTCACGGCCCCGACCAGCGCCTGCATGTGCTCGTCGAGTATTTTTGATCGGTCGGCAACTGGCACAGTGGGGCTGTGGTACTCCCGGATGTGCGCCTGCGGCCATCCGGCGTTGGCGTAATACAGCAACGCCGCGTCACTCAGGCTCATGCTCGAGACCAAATGCGGCACCGCTACTGCGACTGAGGCCGCCGCAGGCACCAGCAAGTTCGCAGGCACAATCAGCGCCGAGCTCGCCACTACAGCGGCAGACTCAGGCGGCAGGCGCTTTTCGTAACTGTCCACAACGGTACTCAAGGGCGATAAATCCATGCCTTGAAAATAAACATCCAACTGTTCCTTGAGCGCCTCATTAAGCACTCTGCGCACAGAGGGAGCCGTGA
Organism: Pseudomonadota bacterium; assembly: GCA_040385125.1. Classification (GTDB taxonomy): domain Bacteria; phylum Pseudomonadota; class Gammaproteobacteria; order Pseudomonadales; family Pseudomonadaceae; genus Aquipseudomonas. The sequence goes on from JAZKIA010000008.1 coordinate 22,894, forward strand.
TCAAGTGGCGGGTTAAATCCTCAAGATTGTGCGATCTCAAGTCTACAATCGACTGACCACGCTCAATAAAAACATCGCCATACACCGGTTCATACTTGATCTTCAACGGCCCTATTGAGGCTAGGCCGAGGCGATTTTCGATGGGGACAAAGCGCAGCAAGTCTTCGCGTAATAACGGATTGAGCAAGCGCTGCCCCAGCGCATTGCTTAACTCCAATTGCGTGGCGAAGATCTCCAGGCCAGCCACCGGCGAATACATGAAGGTGCTCATCGCAGAGCTGCCCGGCGTGACGACAAAATAACCGGCCAAATCAGCCAGTGGCTCACCGGCTTCCCCAATCAATAGCCGGTGTACCGGCGGTATGCCTTGTGTTTCCAGCAACGCACTCGTCAACCAGGACGACTCTTCCTCAGTCAGATGACCGGACTCACGCCATTGGCTCAGATCGCTGAAAAACCCATCTCGCATACCCTCGACCCAATCGCCGGAGGGAGTCTCATCGTCCATAAATTGCTCCTGATCAGTCCGTATGTTCTTGGCGCAGACGATGGAGCAAATCGGTACGTTCAAGGCATTAACTATCTACCACCTGCTCCCACCGTCAGGGGGCACTGGCCTTACGCACCTGAACCCAGTGCTTTATGCGCAAAGGCATCCGGGCGCCAAGGCGCGTATCATGCGGCCTTGGACGTTTAACGAGAGGATTGGCATGTCGCCCTGGCTAACAGTTGTGGGAATCGGTGAAGACGGCTTCAAGGGTTTGGGCAAAAACGCCCGCCGAGCCCTGCTGGGCGCAACGCAGGTGTTTGGCGGCACGCGCCAGCTCGACTTGCTGCCGGCCTGCATCAGCGCCGAACGCTTGACATGGCCGAGTCCGTTTTCACTGGCGCCAGTGCTCGCGTTGCGCGGACAGCCGATTTGCGTGTTGGCCAGTGGCGACCCGATGTTTTTCGGCGTGGGCGCCAGCCTGTCGCGCGAGGTGCCTTGCGACGAGATGCTGATTCTGCCCGCGCCATCGTCCTGCTCATTGGCGGCCGCCCGCATGGGCTGGGCCTTGCAGGATGTGGTCACGCTGTCGGTGGTGGCCCGTCCCATTGCCGCACTCAATGCGCATTTGCACAGCGGCGTACGCCTGCTGGTGTTGAGCAACGATGGCAGCAGCCCGGCGGCCATTGCCGCTGTGTTGCGCGAGCGCGGCTTTGGCCCTAGCCGTCTGACGGTGTTGGAACACCTGGGCGGCCCGGCCGAACGCCGAGTCGAGGCCAGCGCCAATGACTGGCGCGACCCGCCGATTGCCGACCTTAACCTGATTGCCATCGAATGCCTGGCCGACGCCACGGCCCAACCGCTGTCACGGGTGGGCGGCCTGCCCGACAGCGCGTTCCGGCATGACGGCCAACTGACCAAACGCGATGTGCGCGCCATCACCCTCGCCCGTCTCGCGCCGTTGCCCGGCGAGTTGCTGTGGGACGTGGGCGCGGGCAGCGGCTCCATCGGCATCGAGTGGATGCGCACCTACCCCAGCTGCCGCACCTTGGCCATCGAGGCCGACACCGGGCGCCAGCTATTGATCGAACACAACCGTGACGCGCTGGGCGTACCCGGCCTGCAACTGATTCGCGGCAAGGCCCCGCAAGCACTCGCGGGCCTGGAGCGGCCGGATGCGATTTTCATCGGCGGCGGCGTCACCCGCGAAGGCGTGCTCGATACCTGCTGGCAACAGCTCAAGCCCGGCGGTCGGCTGGTCGCCAATGCCGTGACCCTGCAAAGTGAAATGCTGCTGATGAGCTGGCGTGAACAACATGGCGGCGAACTGACGCGCATTCATATCGCCCAGGCCCAGCCACTGGGCGAGTTCGACACCTGGCGTCAGGCGTTGCCGATTACCCTTCTTGAAATGACCAAAGCCCTCGATGCGTGACGAAACCGCCGAACAACCCGCGCCCCTGCGCAGTGGCCTGACCACCGGCAGCTGCGCCACCGCCACCAGCCTGGCCGCCGCCCGCTTGTTGCTCAGCGGCGTCAGCCACGACGCGGTGCACATCACCCTGCCCAAAGGCAAAGTCGTGACGATGCGTCTGGAGTTTTGTCATCTGCACGAAGGCGGCGCCCAAGCGGGCACGATCAAGGACGCGGGCGACGACCCGGACGTGACCCACGGTGCATTGCTGTATACCCACGTGCGCCTCATCCCGCAGCCGGGTGTGGGGTTTGTGGCCGGGCGCGGCGTCGGCACCGTGACCCGACCCGGTCTGGTGCTGGCCGTGGGCGAACCGGCGATCAACCCGGTGCCGCGCAAAATGATCACCGAACACTTGCTGCAATTGGCCGCTGAGCACAGTTACGCCGGTGGCTTTGAGGTGACGGTGAATGTGCAGGACGGCGAAGCCCTGGCGCTGAAAACCATGAACCCACGGCTGGGGATTCTCGGCGGGTTGTCGATTCTGGGCACCAGCGGCATCGTCCGACCGTTCTCCTGCGCGGCCTACATTGCCTCGATCCATCAGGGCATCGACGTGGCCAAAACCAACGGCTACCTGCACATTGCCGCGTGTACCGGCAATGCCAGCGAAGACACCATGCGCCGGGTCTACAACCTGCCCGAGATCGCCTTGATCGAAATGGGCGACTTCGTCGGCGCCGTACTCAAGCACCTGCGCAAAGTACCTGTGGATAAGTTGAGCATTTGTGGCGGCTTCGGAAAAATCAGCAAACTGGCCGCAGGGCATATGGATTTGCACAGCCGCCACTCCAGCATCGACTTGCCGCAACTGGCCGAATGGGCCGCCGCCATTGGCGCAGACAGCACGCTGCAAGACGCCATTCGCCAGGCCAACACCAGCCAGCAAGCCTTGGCGATGGCCAGCGCAGCCGGTATCGCGCTGGGTGATGCGGTGTGTCAGCACGCGCTGAACTTCGCCCGCAGCGTGGTGCCAGCTCAGGTGCAAGTCGAAGTATTTGCCATCGACCGCCAAGGTGGCATCGTCGGTCATGCTGTTCACTTAAGCGAACAGGGCCTTTGTGGGAGCGAGCCTGCTCGCGAAGGTCATCAGTGATACCGCGTTCGCGAGCAGGCTCGCTCCCACCGTCAGGGGTAGGTGAACTTCATTGCAGCCATACGGGAGCCTTTGTATGAGACGCGTTTTAGTCCTCGGTGGCGTCACCGAAGCCCTGGCCATCGCCCGTACGCTGGGCCCGCAACATGTTTACAGCCTGGCCGGCATCGGCCGTGTACCCACTGATTTGCGCTGCCAAGTGCGGGTCGGCGGCTATGGCGGTGCCGAAGGTTTGGCGCAGTACATCCGTGAACAGCGTATCGACCTGCTGTTGGACGCCACCCACCCCTACGCCGCACAAATCAGCCACAACGCCGCCCGTGCAGCAGCGCTCAGCACAATCCCGTGCTGGGCCTTGCGCCGTCCAGCCTGGCAGCCGCAAGTGGGCGACGACTGGCGTGAAGTCAGCGACTGGGCCGAACTGGTTGCAGCATTGAAACCGTTTCAGCGACCGCTGTTTACCTTGGGCCGCGAGCCGCTGGCACATATGGAAGAGATTCCGGCAGAACAATTCTGGACCCTGCGCGCCCTCGACCCGTACCCCGGCAATGCTCGCTGCGACGTGATCGGCGCACGCGGCCCATTCCACATTGCCGACGAGCGCGCCCTGTTCGAACAGCGCCAGATCGACGTACTGATCAGCAAAAACAGCGGCAGCAGCGCCACCGAGCCTAAACTCGAAGTTGCTCGTGAGCGTGGGGTGCCGGTGCTGATTCTCAAGCGACCGGAGCTGGCAGTGGTTGAGCGCGAGTTTGGGACGGTGGATGAGATGTTGGGGGCGTTAAAACGGGAGAGTTATTTGTAAATGTGTGATTGCTAGCGGTGGGATCGCGAGCACGCTCGTTCCTACAGAGGATCAGTGCGTCACAGCAAGAATCTCCCTACAAAAAACTGCACCCCCAATAAAACGCTGCTGGTTATACTTGCGCCATATTTCTTCACGCTTCTGGCATTTTTACTTACAACGACCATGCTGGCTAAATGTCGCTTGATCGCTTTACTCACGGAACTCGTCATGACCCGACAACGGTTTGCATTTGCCTGGATCGCCTGCTTCGCAGTGCTGTTCAACATGCTCGCCATGTCGATGACCGGGGCCGCGGCACGTTCGGGCGGTGAGCCGGTCGAGCAGTTCATGATCAGCAGCTTTTGTACGTCCATGGGCACCCAAATGGTGTCGGTGTCGTTGGGTACCTTTGAGCCCGGTGACAGCCAGCCCGACAACCATTCCAGCATGCAGCACTGCTGGTGCTGTTCAGGCTCGTCACCGCTGGTGGCCTTGCCCACGCATATTCCCACGCTGTATTTCGCCGCCATCGAACATGGCCACAGCCTGGTCCCCGAGCACCTGAAACGCCCTACCCCGCGCCAGCAATGGCCAAGTCTTAACCCCCGCGCTTCGCCTTTGGTGTGATTCGACCTCGCAACTCTTTTGCGTTTTGAATTGTTCTGGAGAATTACCATGTTGAATCTGTCACGGGCCAAGAATGTCCTGATTGCAGCGGCTATGTTGCTGCCTGCCTGTTTTGCCAACGCCCATGAATACAAAAGCGGCACGCTTGAGATCGCGCATCCGTGGTCCCAGGAGTTGCCGCCCAACGCGCCCACCGTGGCGGCGTATTTCGTGATTCACAATGCTGGCAACGCCGCCGACCGTCTGGTCAGCGTCGACACCCCAATTGCCGACAAGGCCGAGATGCACGAGCACGTGATGCAGGGCGACCTGATGAAAATGCAGCCCGTGACCAGCGTCGATGTGCCTGCTGGCGCTACCGTCACGTTCGCCCCCATGGCGTACCACGTGATGCTGGTGGGTATCAAAGACCGCAGCGTGCTCAAGGATGGTCAAGGCTTCCCGATGACCCTGCACTTTGAAAAGGCCGGTGCCGTGCCGGTTGAAGTCAAAGTGCAAAAGCAGCCCCCTGTCGCCAAAACGGATCACGCACACGCCCACTAACGACCAAGGTTGCTGAACCCCATGCGCGCCCCTCGCGCCAGGCACTCCATGTCGCAGATGCGCGGCAGTTGGCTGAGCCTGTTTGCCATGCTGATGATCTTTATCGGCCCGCTGATTTCCCAAGCGGTGCCGATGGATCATCACGGCTCCATGCCCATGGACATGCCGATGTCGGCGGGCATGGACATGTCGGCGCATGCAGATCACGGTGCACACGCCGAGCAGCCAAAACCTGCCACTGATCACCATGCAATTTGGGAAAAGTGCGGTTATTGCACCCTGCTGTTCAGTTGCCCGGCGCTGCCTCACACCGCTGACCTGACCCTGCTGGAAGCGCCTCGCCTCAGCAGTTATCTGGCGCAATCCATCCAATTGGGCCACGCCCGGCAACCGATATTCCCCGGCGCCCGCTCGCGCGCCCCGCCCGCCTTTCTTTAAGCACCCACATCCCTCATCACGTGTCCGACCCGCACGCTGTTCAAGACAGCGGCAGGTTGTCGGCCGTGTTGTATTTGCTTGAAGAATGGAATGTTTATGTCCCGCTTTACTGCTGCCTCCCGTTTGCCCGATGCCCGGACGGTGTTGCCCTTTGCCCTGAGCGCTCTGCTCACACCTGTTGCGCTAGCCGATGAGCATGCTGGCCACACTCACGAACTGAGCCCCACCGTCGTGACCGCCGTGGCTCCCAGCTCACCGCTGACCGTTATCACTAACCCCAAGGACCCGCGCCAGCCGGTGCCGGCCAGTGACGGCGGCGACTACCTGAAAACCATCCCCGGCTTCGCCCTCATCCGCAACGGCGGCACCAACGGCGACCCGGTGCTGCGTGGCATGTTCGGCTCACGCCTGAACATCCTCACCAACGGCGGCATGATGCTCGGCGCCTGCCCTGGTCGAATGGACGCGCCCACCTCCTACATCTCACCAGAAACCTACGACACGCTCACCGTGATCAAAGGCCCGCAAACCGTGCTTTGGGGGCCGGGCGCCTCCGCGGGTACGATTCTGTTTGAGCGCGAGCCGGAGCACTTCGGTGAGCTGGGCACGCGGGTTAACGCCAGCCTGTTGGCGGCCTCCAATGGCCGCTTTGACAAAACCATCGACGCCGCTGCCGGTGGCCCGCTGGGCTATGTGCGGGTGATCGGCAACACTGCCCATTCCGACGATTACAAAGACGGCAACGGCGACACCGTGCCGTCGCGTTACGACAAGTGGAACGGCGACATCGCGCTGGGCTGGACCCCGGACGCCGACACCCTGCTCGAACTCACCGCCGGCAAGGGCGATGGCGAAGCGCGTTCCGCCGGGCGCGGCATGGACGGCAGCCAGTACCTGCGCGAAAGCCTGGGCCTGCGTTTTGAAAAGTCCAATATCGGCGAGGTGCTCGACAAGATCGAGGCTCAGGTCTACTACAACTACGCCGACCACGTGATGGACAACTACACCCTGCGCACCCCGTCGGGCACCGGCATGATGGCCGGGCCGATGGCCAGCAATGTCGACCGCCGCACCCTCGGCGCACGGGTCAAAGCCACCTGGCGCTGGGCCGACTACCAGTTGATCAGCGGCATCGATGCGCAGACCAACGAACACCGAAAACGCTCCGGCATGGGCATCGACACTTACAAGGATCAGAACTGGAGCAAGGACGCCGACTTTCACAACTACGGCGCCTTTGGTGAGCTGACCTGGTACGCCGCCGAACGTGATCGGCTGATCAGCGGCGCACGTTTGGACCGCGCCTCGGCCAAGGATTTTCGCGCCCGTATTGGCTCGGGCATGATGAGCAAACCCAACCCGACCCTCAACGACACCCGCGCCGACACCCTGCCCAGCGGCTTCATCCGTTACGAGCACGACCTTGCCGACAGCCCGACCACGGTCTACGCCGGACTAGGCCATGCCGAACGCTTCCCGGATTACTGGGAACTGTTTTCACCGAGCTCCGGCCCCGCGGGTTCAGTCAACGCGTTCGATGCGATCAAGCCCGAAAAAACCACCCAACTCGACATGGGCCTGCAATACAAAACCCAAGCACTGGAAGCCTGGGCCTCGGTGTACGCCGGTGTCGTGCACGATTACATCCTGTTCGACTACAGCCAGGGCGCGTCCCAGGCACAAAACATTAATGCCCGGATCATGGGCGGCGAGCTGGGGGCGGCGTATCAACTGACGCCCAACTGGAAAGCCGACGCCACCCTGGCCTACGCCTGGGGCAAGAACACCACCGATGGCAAGGCCCTGGCGCAAATGCCGCCGCTGGACACCCGCCTCGGCCTCACCTACAGCCAAGACGACTGGAGCGCCGGAGCCTTGTGGCGCGTAGTCGCCGCCCAGGATCGCATCGACCGCAACGCGGGCAACGTCGTCGGCAAGGACTTCTCCACCAGCGCGGGGTTTGGCGTGTTCTCGTTGAACGGCGCGTACCGCCTCAACAAAAACCTCAAGGTCAGCGCCGGGGTCGACAACCTGCTGGATAAAAACTACAGCGAGCACCTGAACATGGCGGGCAACGCCGGTTACGGCTACCCGGCCAACGACCCGACCCCGATCAACGAACCGGGCCGCACGCTGTGGACCAAGGTTGATGTGAGCTTCTAACAGACCGCCAACCCTCACCCTAACCCTCTCCCGGAGGGAGAAGGAACTGATCGCACGCGGACTCAAGAACTCCGCCAATCAGCTCCCTCTCCCTCCGGGAGAGGGTTGGGGTGAGGGCCGTTTATTCAAACAACACAACATTTAAATGCGGAGCCGCTCACATGAGCCAACCAACACCCTCTTTCTACAACCTGGCCTGGCGCTGGCATTTCTATGCCGGGCTGTTCGTCGCACCATTCATGATTTTGCTGGCCCTGACCGGGATTATTTACCTGTTCAAACCCCAGCTCGACCCGCTGATGTACGACCATCTGCTCAACGTCAGCCCCGGCCATCACAGCCTCAGCGCCGACGAACAGCTCAATCGCGTGCAGGCCACTTATCCACAGGGCCATATCAGCCAGTACCTGCCGCCGATCAACCCTGAGCGCAGCGGCCAGTTCGTCATTCATAACGCCGGGCGCGAGCTCAATGTGTTTATCAACCCTTACAGCGGCGAAGTGCTGGGCGAGCAAGACGCCAAGCTCAACCTGCAAGCCGTGGCCCGTGGTCTGCACAGCGAGTTGATGGTCGGCACCCTCGGTGATCGCCTGATCGAACTGGCCGCTGGCTGGGGCGTGGTGCTGGTGATTTCCGGACTGTACCTGTGGTGGCCGCGCGGACAATCGGCGGCCGGCATTTTATGGCCGCGCTTGAGCCGTCGTGGCCGGGTGCTGTGGCGTGACCTGCACGCCGTCACCGGTTTCTGGGGCGCAGCACTGCTGCTGTTCATGTTGATCAGCGGCATGACCTGGACCGGTTTCTGGGGCAAGCAATACGCCGAACTGTGGAACCAGTTCCCGGCGGCGATGTGGATCGACGTGCCCAAGTCCGACCTGGAAGCTCGCAGCCTCAACACCGCCACCCGCCAGACCGTACCGTGGGCGATGGAAAACACCCCGATGCCGACCTCCGGCGCACATGCCGAACACATGGGCCACGGCGCCATGTCCAGCGGCCCAGCGGCTCCCGGCGTGACCCTGCAACAAGTGTATGAAACCGCCACCGCGCGCAAGGTCGAACCCGGTTACAGCATCACCTTGCCGACCACTGCTGAAGGTGTGTTCACCATCGCCGTGTTCGCCGACGACCCGCGCAACGACGCCACCTTGCATGTCGATCAATACACCGGCGAAGTGCTGGCCGACGTGCGCTGGCAGCATTACAGCAACGTCGCCCGCGCCACCGAAATGGGCGTCATGCTGCACGAAGGCAAGCTGTTCGGCTCACTGAACCAGATTGCTATTTTGCTGGTGTGCCTGATGATTTTGCTCAGTTCGATCAGCGGCCTGGTGATCTGGTGGAAGCGCCGCCCTAAAGGTGGCTTGGGCGTACCGCCACTGCGTCACGACCTACCCACCTGGAAGAGCGGCGTAGTGATCATGTTGGCGCTGGCGATTGTGTTCCCACTGGTCGGTGCCTCGCTCATTGCGGTGTGGCTGCTGGATCGCCTGATGCTGCTGGTTCGACGTACAGAACGATAACCCCAACCCTGTAGGAGCGAGCTTGCTCGCGATGGCATCACCGCGCAGCCTGTTGAACCGGGCTGCCTGGATCGCGAGCGGGCACCAAGGCAGCGCATCCCCACGCACCACGCCCCGTTTCAGGCCCCTTACTGGTGCGCCTGCTCGCTAAATATCCGCTACAAGCCCCATTCCAGAGCCTGCGCACCGAAACGGCACAGCCCTTGCTATGACCTCCTGTATTCAAATCAGATACCTGGAGCTCGCACCATGAAGCGTCGTAGCTTGATCAAGGCTTTCACTCTTTCTGCTTCCATCGCCGCGATGGGCATGTCCTGGACGCTTCAGGCGGCCGAGACCATTAAGGTCGGCATCCTGCACTCGTTGTCGGGGACCATGGCGATCTCCGAGACCTCGCTTAAAGACATGGCGCTGATGACCATCGACGAGATCAATGCCAAGGGCGGCGTGAACGGCAAGATGCTCGAAGCGGTGGTGGTCGACCCAGCGTCCAACTGGCCGCTGTTCGCGGAAAAAGGCCGCCAGTTGCTGACCCAGGACAAGGTTGCAGTGGTGTTCGGTTGCTGGACCTCGGTGTCGCGCAAGTCGGTGCTGCCGGTGTTTGAAGAACTCAACGGTTTGCTGTTCTACCCGGTGCAATACGAAGGCGAAGAAATGTCGCCTAACGTGTTCTACACCGGTGCGGCGCCGAACCAGCAGGCAATCCCGGCGGTTGAGTATTTGATGAGCGAAGACGGCGGCAGTGCCAAGCGCTTTGTGTTGCTGGGCACCGACTACGTGTACCCGCGCACCACCAATAAAATCCTCCGTGCGTTCCTGCATTCCAAAGGCGTGGCCGACAAGGACATCGATGAGGTGTACACCCCGTTTGGTCACAGCGATTACCAGACCATCGTGTCCAACATCAAAAAATTCTCGGCAGGCGGCAAGACCGCAGTGATCTCCACGGTCAACGGCGACTCCAACGTGCCGTTCTATAAAGAGCTGGCGAATCAGGGCCTCAAAGCCACCGACGTGCCGGTGATTGCATTCTCGGTGGGTGAAGAAGAACTGCGCGGCATCGACACCAAGCCGCTGGTGGGCAACCTGGCGGCGTGGAACTACTTCCAGTCGGTGGAGAACCCGGTCAACCAGAAGTTCGTGGCCGACTGGAAAGCCTACGCCAAGGCCAAAAACCTGCCGGGTGCAGATAAAGCCGTGACCAATGACCCGATGGAAGCCACCTACGTGGGCATTCATATGTGGGCGCAGGCGGCTGAAAAAGCCAAGTCCACCGATGTGGATAAAGTGCGCGAAGCCCTGGCCGGCCAGACCTTCGCGGCACCGTCGGGCTACACCCTGACGATGGACAAGACCAACCACCACCTGCACAAGCCGGTGATGATTGGCGAGATCCAGCCTGATGGTCAGTTCGCTGTGGTCTGGCAGACCGAAGGCCCGATCCGTGCCCAACCGTGGAGCCCGTACATTCCTGGCAACGACAAAAAACCGGATCACGCGGTGAAGGGCAACTAAACAATCAAAAGCCCCTCACCCCAACCCTCTCCCGGAGGGAGAGGGAGCTCAATTGAGGTGATTTCAAAGCCGCGTGCGGTCAGTCCCCTCTCCAGAATGGAGGGAGCTGAATTGCAGTGATTTCAAAGCCGCGTGCGGTCAGTCCCCTCTCCAGAATGGAGGGAGCTGAATTGCGGTGATTTCAAAGCCGCGTGCGGTCAGTCCCCTCTCCCTCCGGGAGAGGGTTAGGGTGAGGGCCAGCTCCCTGATGTTTTACTACCTGCCAGACGAACAGGGACACTTGTTATGCCCACTGCCCTTTACCGCCTCATCTTCACGCTGCTGCTGTTACTGCCCTTGGCCGCCCAGGCCGACGACGCCAGTGACTTCATGGCGGCCAACAACAGCCAGCAAGCGCAACTGCTCGAAAGCTGGGCCGCTCAGCCCGACCCAGCCCGCATTGAGTTACTCAACAGCCTGCAACAAGGCCAGATCAAAACAGTGCGCCTGAACAACCGACTGCGCGGTTTGATTGATCCCGCGCTGGCCAGCCATCAACTGCTCGCCAGCGACCCAAAACTGCGTCTGAACGCAGCACAGCAGCTGCAAAAATCCGCCAAACCGGCGCAGCTCAAATTCCTCAACCAGCAACTGACGAGTGAAACCAACAGCGATGTCCACAGCGCGCTAAGCCTGGCGCTGGCCAACCTGCAACTGGTGGACGCCGACCCCGCCGTGCGTTTGGCAGCCGTGCGTTTGCTCGGTGACACCGGCGAGCCGCTGGCCCGTACCCGCCTGGAAAACCTGCTGCAACCGGGGGTCGAAACCGATGCCTCGGTACGCACCGCGGCCGAAACCAGCCTGGTGCAGGTCAAACGCAAACTGCTGATCGGCGACTGGCTGGGCCAAGCCTTCAGCGGTTTGTCGCTGGGCTCCATTCTGCTGCTGGCCGCGCTCGGTCTGGCCATTACCTTCGGCCTGCTCGGGGTGATCAACATGGCCCACGGCGAGATGCTGATGCTCGGCGCTTATTCCACGTACGGCGTGCAGTTGCTGTTCCAGCGCTTTGCGCCGGGGGCCATCGAGTTCTATCCATTGCTGGCGCTGCCCGTGGCGTTCTTCGTCACCGCCAGCGTGGGCATGCTGCTGGAGCGCACGATCATTCGTCATCTGTATGGCCGCCCACTGGAAACCTTGCTCGCGACGTGGGGCATCAGCCTGATCCTGATCCAGCTTGTACGCCTGCTGTTCGGCGCACAGAACGTCGAAGTGGCCAACCCGGCCTGGCTCTCGGGCGGGCTGCAAGTGCTGCCCAATCTGGTGCTGCCGTACAACCGGCTGGTGATCATCGTCTTCGCTCTGGCAGTGGTGGTGCTGACCTGGTTGCTGCTGAACAAAACCCGACTCGGCCTCAACGTGCGCGCCGTGACCCAGAACCGCAACATGGCTGCCTGCTGCGGCGTGCCCACCGGGCGGGTGGACATGCTCGCCTTTGGCCTCGGCTCGGGGATTGCCGGGCTCGGTGGCGTGGCCTTGAGTCAGGTCGGCAACGTGGGCCCGGATTTGGGCCAGGGCTACATCATCGATTCGTTTCTGGTGGTGGTGCTGGGGGGCGTCGGCCAGCTCGCGGGCACGGTGTACGCGGCCTTCGGCCTGGGCATCGCGAACAAGATTCTGGAACCGCAGATCGGTGCCGTACTCGGCAAGATCCTTATCCTGGGGCTGATCATTCTGTTTATTCAGAAACGCCCGCAAGGCCTCTTCGCGCTTAAAGGACGGGTGATCGACTGATGAATCAACCTCTGATGATTACCGCCACACAAAAGGCCGGGCCAAAGCTCACCGCACTGGCGGGTGGCCTGATATTGCTGGTGCTGCTGGCCATGCCGCTGCTGTCGTTACTACCTGCCGACAGCCCGTTTCAGGTCTCGGCCTACACGCTGACGCTGGTGGGCAAAATTCTCTGTTACGCCATCGTCGCCCTGGCGCTGGATCTGGTCTGGGGTTACGCCGGGTTGTTGTCGCTGGGCCATGGTTTGTTCTTCGCCCTCGGCGGTTATGCGATGGGCATGTACCTGATGCGCCAGGCTTCGGGCGATGAGTTGCCAGCGTTCATGACCTTTTTGTCGTGGACCGAACTGCCGTGGTATTGGGTCGGCACCGAGCACTTCTGGTGGGCGATGTGTCTGGTGGTGCTGGCCCCCGGTTTACTGGCGCTGGTGTTCGGCTTTTTCGCCTTTCGTTCACGGATCAAGGGCGTGTATTTCTCGATCATGACCCAGGCCCTGACGTTCGCCGGGATGCTGCTGTTTTTTCGCAACGAAACCGGTTTTGGCGGCAACAACGGCTTCACCAACTTCCGCAGTATTTTGGGCTTTGGCATCACCGAACCCGGCACCCGCGCAGCACTGTTTTTCGCCACGGTGCTGTTGCTGGTTACCAGCCTGTTTCTGGGCTGGCGGCTGGCGCGCAGTAAATTTGGCCGGGTGCTGACCGCGCTGCGCGATGCTGAAAACCGCCTGATGTTCTGCGGCTACGACCCACGTGGTTTCAAGCTGTTTGTATGGGTGTTGAGCGCCGTGCTCTGCGGGTTGGCCGGTGCGCTGTATGTGCCGCAAGTGGGCATCATCAACCCCGGTGAAATGTCACCGACCAACTCCATTGAAGCCGCGGTGTGGGTCGCGCTCGGCGGGCGCGGCAGCTTGATCGGCCCGTTGCTGGGCGCGGGCGTGGTCAACGGCATGAAGAGCTGGTTCACCGTGGCCTTCCCCGAATACTGGCTGTTTTTCCTCGGGGCGCTGTTTATCGTCGTGACCCTGTACCTGCCCAAAGGGGTGATTGGCCTGCTGAAGAAAAGGGGCGACCAATGAGGCATTTCATGCTCGAACCGATCCTTGATCCCAACAAAGATGCCGGCAGCAGCCGCGACGCCATCGGCCTTGGCCAGATCGCCGGGCCGGGCCTGAATACCCGCCACGGCACAATTCTGACCCTGGAAGACATTAGCGTCAGCTTCGATGGTTTCAAGGCACTGAATAACCTCAACCTGTACATCGGCGTCGGTGAACTGCGCTGCATCATCGGCCCCAATGGCGCGGGCAAGACCACGCTGATGGACGTGATCACCGGCAAGACTCGGCCCAGCGAGGGCCAGGCCTGGTTCGGCGAAACCCTCGATCTGCGGCAGATGAGCGAAGTGCAAATCGCCCAGGCCGGGATTGGTCGAAAGTTTCAAAAGCCCACCGTGTTCGAGCCGTTGAGCGTGTTTGAAAATCTGGAGCTGGCGCAAAAAACCGACAAATCGGTGTGGGCCAGCTTGCGCGCAAAACTGAGCGGCGAACAAAAAGACCGCATAGGTGAAGTGCTCGACACCATCCGCCTGACCCATTCGGCACAGCGCCCGGCGGGGTTGTTGTCCCACGGCCAAAAGCAGTTTCTGGAGATCGGCATGCTGCTGGTGCAAGACCCGCAACTGTTGCTGTTGGACGAGCCGGTGGCGGGCATGACCGATGCCGAAACCGAGTTCACCGCCGAGCTGTTCAAACGCCTGGCGGGCAAACATTCGCTGATGGTGGTGGAACACGATATGGGCTTCGTCGGCGCCATCGCCGACCACGTCACCGTATTGCACCAGGGCAGCGTATTGGCCGAGGGCTCGCTGGAACAGGTGCAGGCGGATGAACGGGTAATCGAAGTGTATTTGGGCCGCTGACGCACAGGAAAAACAAACGATGTTAAAGGTCGAAAAACTTCATCAGTTCTACGGCGGCAGCCATATCCTTCGTGGGCTGTCGTTTGAGGTCAAGGTCGGCGAAGTCACGTGCCTGCTGGGCCGTAACGGGGTGGGCAAAACCACCTTGCTCAAGTGCCTGATGGGCTTGCTGGCGGTCAAGGAAGGCGCCGTGCAGTGGGAAGGCAAGGCCATCACCACGCTCAAACCGCACCAGCGGGTTCACGCCGGGATCGCTTATGTGCCCCAAGGCCGGGAGATTTTCGGACGCCTGACAGTTGAGGAAAACCTGTTGATGGGCCTGTCACGCTTCCCCGGCGCCGAGGCCCGGGAAGTACCTGCGTTTATCTACGAGCTGTTCCCGGTGTTGCTGCAAATGAAGCACCGACGCGGCGGTGATTTGTCCGGTGGCCAGCAGCAGCAATTGGCGATTGGCCGGGCGCTGGCCAGCCGCCCGCGCTTGTTGATCCTCGACGAGCCCACCGAGGGCATTCAGCCTTCGGTGATCAAGGAGATCGGCGCGGTGATCAAAATGCTCGCGGCACGCGGTGACATGGCGATTTTGCTGGTGGAGCAGTTTTATGACTTTGCCGAAGAGTTGGCCGATCACTACCTGGTGATGTCGCGCGGTGAAATCGTGCAGCAAGGCCGTGGCGAAAATATGCAATCAGAAGGTGTGCGCGGGCTGGTGACGATTTAATCTGTCACCCTTTGTTGCGAACATTCTGACCTATGAACCTACCCGCCAACACCGCGTTGTTCACCCCCAGCTGGCACGCCGAGCTGGAGCTGGGCTATGGCCGTTTTGGCGATAGCACGCGCCCGACCCTGCGCCGCCATCTCGGCCCGCTGCGGGTGCAAAAGCACCTGTACGCCGAAGGCCCCGAGGTGTGCCAGCACATCATCGTCCATCCGCCGGGCGGGATTGCCGGTGGCGATCGCTTGAACATCCGCGCCAGCGTCGGCCCTGATGCCTGGGCGCAGCTCACCAGCCCTGGCGCGGCCAAGTGGTATCGCGCGGCAGGCCCGGCGTATCAGACGGTTGAGCTTAAGGTGGCCGCCGGGGCGACCCTGGAATGGCTGCCGCAGGAAACCATTGTGTTCAGCGCCGCCCAGGCCGAACTCAGTACCTGCATCGAGCTTGAAGGTGATGCGCGTCTGTTTTACTGGGACATGGTGGCGCTGGGGCGGTTGGCCAGTGGTGAGCGTTTCGAGCACGGGCACTTTCAATCGCAACTGGATATTCGCCGCGACGGCCAATTGCTCTGGCATGAGCGCCAGCGCATTGTGGGCGGCGACGGGCTGCTGGATTCGCCTATTGGGCTGGACGGTCAGCCGGTGTTTGCAACGTTGCTGGTGACCGGTGAGATCAGCGCTGAACTGCTGGAAACCTGCCGTTCGCTGGCGAACCCGGTACGCGGTGATTTGACCCAATTACCGGGGTTGCTGGTAGCGCGTTGCCTGGCCGGTGAAGCGTTGCAGGCGCGGGCCTGGTTGATTGATTTATGGCGCTTGTTACGCCCCGCGTTGTTGGGGCGCGAGGCGTTGGCGCCGAGAATTTGGAGTACCTGAAAAGCCCCTCACCCCAACCCTCTCCCGGAGGGAGAGGGAGCTGATTTGAGGTAGCCACACATTTTTGAGCAACACACAAAACAGTCCCCTCTCCCTCTGGGAGAGAGCTGGTTTGAGGTGGCCACACATTTTGAGCAACACACAAAACAGTCCCCTCTCCCTCCGGGAGAGGGTTAGGGTGAGGGCAAAGGCCCGACTACTTTTTAACTGCCGAACACGGACCCACCATGGACCTGACTCCACGCGAAAAAGACAAAATGCTGATTTTCACCGCCGGCCTGTTGGCTGAGCGGCGGTTGGCGCGCGGCGTGAAACTCAATTACCCGGAAACCATTGCGTTTATCTCTGCCGCCTTGCTTGAAGGCGCCCGCGATGGTCGCACCGTCGCCGAATTGATGCATTACGGCACCACCCTGCTGACCCGCGAACAGGTAATGGAAGGCATCCCGGAAATGATTCCCGACATCCAGGTCGAAGCCACTTTTCCGGATGGCACCAAGCTGGTCACTGTCCATCAACCTATCGCCTGAGGTCGCACCATGCCTTACATCATTCGTGATGCGGTCGCGGCCGATCTGCCAGCGATTCGCGAGATTTATAACGATGCAGTGCTCAACACGCTGGCAATCTGGAACGAACAGACCGTCGACCTTGAGAACCGCCTGCAATGGTTTAACGCCCGCCAGGCCCAGGGCTACCCGATTCTGGTGATTGTCGACGACGCCGATATCGCGCTGGGTTATGCCTCGTTTGGTGACTGGCGGCCATTTGAAGGCTTTCGCCACACGGTCGAGCATTCGGTGTACATACACCCCGAACAACGCGGCAAGCGCCTCGGCCCGCAGCTGTTGGCCGAGCTGATCAAGCGCGCCAGAGCCTGCGACAAGCACGTGATGGTGGCCGCCATTGAAGGCGCTAACGCGGCTTCGATTCATGTTCACAAACAATTGGGCTTCGTCACCAGCGGGCGCATGCCGCAAGTGGGGATCAAGTTTGGCCGCTGGCTCGACCTGACCTTTATGCAACTGATGCTCAACCCCGGCGCGCTGCCACCCCAGGAGCCCGCACAATGAATACCGAACAGGTGATTCAAGTCACCGCCCAGACGTTTGCCCACTACCGAGACGACCTGATCGCCTTGCTGGTGGATGCCGTGCACCACGGCGCATCGGTGGGGTTTATGGACGATCTGGACTTGCCGCAGGCCAGCCGCTATTTCAATGAGGTTCACACTCAGTTGGAGCAAGGCAGCTTGCTGTTGTGGGTGTTGGTCGAAGAGCAGCGCGTTCTGGCCAGCGTGCAATTGGCTCTGTGCCAGAAGACCAACGGCCTGAACCGCGCCGAGGTGCAAAAACTGCTGGTGCTAAACGAGGTGCGCCGCCGCGGTCTGGGCCAAGTGCTGATCCATGCATTGGAACAAGGTGCGCGCCAGCAAAAGCGCGGCTTGCTGCACCTGGACACCGAGGCCGGTTCGCCCGCCGAGAATTTTTACAGTGCGCTGGGTTACACCCGCGTCGGTGAACTGCCCAACTATTGCCGCAGCCCGAACGGTCATTACAGCCCCACGGCGATCTACTACAAGACCCTGAGTGAACCAGCATGATTCCCGGCGAATACAGAATTGAAGCCGGCGACATCGAACTCAATGTCGGTCGCCGCACCCTCAGTTTGAGCGTGTCCAACCGGGGCGACCGGCCGATTCAGGTCGGGTCGCACTATCACTTTTTCGAAACCAACGACGCGCTGATCTTTGAGCGGGGCGACAGTCGTGGCATGCGCCTGAACATCCCGGCCGGCACCGCCGTGCGCTTCGAACCGGGCCAGACCCGCGAAGTAGAACTGGTGGAACTGGCCGGGCTGCGCCGGGTGTTCGGCTTCGCCGGACGCATCATGGGCAACCTGGACTAACCCACACACGAATCGCGAGCAAGCTCGCTCCTACAGAGGATCTGTGGCGCTCACACATCTGTAGGAGTCGAGCTTGCTCGCGATGAATTCACCGCGGGCTGGATCGAATTAATTTTTGGGAATAAAAAATGAAGATTTCTCGCCAGGCTTACGCCGATATGTTCGGCCCGACCGTGGGTGACAAGGTGCGTTTGGCCGACACCGAGTTGTGGATTGAGGTCGAGCACGATTTCACCACCTACGGAGAAGAAGTAAAGTTTGGCGGCGGCAAGGTGATTCGCGATGGCATGGGCCAAAGCCAGTTGCTCGCCAGCGAAGTGGTCGACACGCTGATTACCAACGTCCTGATCGTCGATCACTGGGGCATTGTCAAAGCCGATGTGGGGCTCAAAAACGGACGCATTCATGCCATCGGCAAAGCCGGTAATCCGGACATTCAGCCCAACGTAACCATCGCCATCGGCGCCAGCACCGAAGTCATCGCCGGCGAAGGAATGATCCTCACCGCAGGCGGGGTCGACACTCATATTCACTTCATTTGCCCACAGCAGATCGAAGAGGCGCTGATGAGCGGCGTGACCACCATGATCGGCGGCGGCACGGGGCCTGCCACCGGCACCAACGCCACCACTTGCACCTCCGGGCCATGGCACATGGCGCGTATGCTGCAAGCCGCCGATGCGTTCCCGATGAACATGGGCTTTACCGGCAAGGGCAACGCCAGCCTGCCGCAACCGTTGATTGAGCAGGTCGAAGCCGGGGCCATCGGCCTCAAGCTGCACGAGGATTGGGGAACTACGCCTGCGTCTATCGACAACTGCCTGAACGTTGCCGACCTGTACGACGTGCAGGTGGCGATTCACAGCGACACGCTCAATGAATCGGGCTTTGTCGAAACCACCCTCGCCGCCTTCAAGGGCCGTACCATTCACACCTATCACACTGAAGGCGCGGGCGGCGGCCATGCGCCGGACATCATCAAGGCCTGCGGCTTGCCCAACGTGCTGCCCAGCTCGACCAACCCGACCCGGCCGTTTACCCGCAACACCATCGACGAACATCTGGACATGCTGATGGTCTGCCATCATCTGGACCCGAGCATTGCCGAAGACGTGGCCTTCGCTGAAAGCCGCATCCGCCGTGAAACCATTGCCGCCGAAGACATCCTGCATGACCTCGGCGCGTTCTCGATGATCAGCTCTGACAGCCAGGCCATGGGCCGTGTCGGTGAGGTGATCACCCGCACCTGGCAAACCGCCGACAAGATGAAGAAACAGCGCGGCCCATTGCCCGAAGATGCGCCGGGCAACGACAACTTCCGCGCCAAACGCTACATCGCCAAGTACACCATCAACCCGGCCATCACCCACGGCGTGAGCCATGAAGTGGGGTCGATTGAGGTGGGCAAGTGGGCCGATCTGGTGCTGTGGCGCCCGGCGTTTTTTGGGGTCAAGCCGACGCTGATTCTCAAGGGCGGGGCGATTGCCGCCAGCCTGATGGGTGACGCCAACGCCTCGATCCCGACGCCACAACCGGTTCACTACCGGCCAATGTTTGCCAGCTACGGTGGTTCGCGCCACGCCACCTGCCTGACGTTTATCAGCCAGGCCGCGGCGGATGCCGGAGTGCCCGCCGCGCTGGGCTTGCAGAAGCAAATCGCGGTGGTCAAAGGCTGCCGTGATGTGCAAAAAACCGACCTGATCCACAACGGTTATTTGCCCAACATCGAAGTCGACCCGCAGACCTATCAGGTCAAGGCCGACGGTGTGTTGCTGTGGTGCGAACCGGCCGATGTACTGCCTATGGCGCAGCGTTATTTTCTATTTTGAGGGCTGTTTTGAGAGCTGTTTTGAGGGCTGTTTTGAGGGCTGTTTTGAGGGCCGATTCAGCGTCTGAGGCCAGCATCTGCTGCGTCAAGGTTTGAACCAATTGCTGGTACTCAACGCCGATACTGCGCAGTTTTGCATCCCGCTCAGCCACGCTCGTTTGCCCAACAGGCCGCGAACGTTGCGCGGCGTGAAGCTTACGCCTGATCTGATCAAACTCTGACCAGTACTCGCTTTCAAGGTACTCGCGCCAGCCGGGCTGTTCGCTGATTTGATCGCGCAGCCCCGTGCCCTGCTCTGTTTCGATAACTGTTTGATAGGCGTTTTCGATCCGCGCCAGCGACACATCCCGCGACGTCATCCGCGTGTCGGGCAATGACCACGGCAGCGCCAGCCGCTCGGCCAATTGAGTCGTGTAGTCCCGGTAGATCGCCACTTCGTCAATTTTGCCTTCCTTGGGCGGGCGGAAATTCTTTTGCAATTCGACCACCCATGCCCGCGCAATACGCCCCAACTGATTCAAGCGCGCCCTGCCCCTGGCCAGATCAATCATTTGGCGCCTGACAAGTGACTCACTTGCCGCCCGAGAAGCCTCATAGCGCAACACCTCGCCACCCAGCGCATTGAACAGCTGCGCGTCGGCATCCACGCAGGTCACGGGGGCTCTGGCCATCTCGAAGAGGGTGCAACGCAACGCGGGGCTTTCATCCATGGCCTGCAACATGCGCCAGACGTGGGACCGTAGCGCCACTGTGAATGCGTTCGATCGGGTGGGGATGAGCGCCGCCTGATCACTGATCACCTCAAACAATGCCGTCGAGCCCGCCGCCAGTTCCACACGGCGCCATAGTGCTTGCTGGATAACCGTCTGCCCGGCGCTCAAGTCAACGCTCCACTCAGGGCTGACCGCCCGTGGCAAACGACGTGGCAGGTTGATGAGCAAGAAATCGCGCAGCTCATTGACGTATTCTTTGACGGCCTCCGAGACTTTCTCCAGCGTGAGGTGCGTTCGCGCCAGCAGGCGGATGTTGTCTGCACTCAGACCTGTCTCGGGGTTCTGGATGAGCGGGTTGTCGTCGAGCAACAGCAAAAAGCCAGCGGGCCGTTGTTGATCAAAAAGCCCTGCTGGCCAATGTTCCAGCCCACATCCAACGAGGGATATCCGCGCCAGCAAGGGCATGCTCCCAATATCCGGACTCAGCCCAAGAGGTGAACCGTCCAGCGTCAACTCACGCATCAGCGCCCGCCCTTTTAACCAGCCGACAGACTTAGAAGTCAACTTGATACTGTTGCCCGCAAGGTCGAGACTTTCCAGATCAGGCATACCCGCGATGGCCGCAGGCAGGCGCGTCAATTTGTTTGACTGCAAATCCAGCTCTCTGAGATTTGGAAAGCAAGTCAGAAAGGTGCCTATCGCATCGGTTAGCGCTGTATTCGCCAACACGATTTTGCTGACGTGAAGAAAGCGCGTGTTCAGAGGCGGCAAACTTTCCAGCAGCGGCCCTATGTCCTGACCCTCAAGCTGCAATACGACCCCTTTTCCGTTATGTTGCGCAGCGGTGTGGCGCCAGATCTGCTTCAGGCTTTCACTGATGCGAAACCTTGAGTCGAGCGTCTGCGCGGCGCTATCCACAGGCGAGAACAGCCAGTTATTGAGTGTGGTCTCAAGCGTGTTGAACTCGTCCTCATTGCCTTTGATCCAGCCAGCCGGATTTTTGTCCCCCAGAGCACCCAAAACGATGTCGATCATTATTGATTCCGCGAACGGATACAGATCCTTGTATCGGCCCCTGAGCTGTTCATGAGCACTTCGTTCATCCGCAGCGACAGGTTCAAACTGCGGGTAGCCAGGTCGATGTTCAAATGCCCGCAGGTATGGCCGATACCAGAGCCGACTTTCGATGGTCGGGCGCAGCGGTATTTCAAGGGTTTTGGCGTGCACCTTAAATTGCCAAATGCTGTCGACCAGCATTGCCGGGGTTGGCTCGTTTTCGACATACAGGCGGCGCAAATCATCTTCTTCCACGCCGCTGACTTGCAGTATCTGCTCCAGTTGTTCATCAGCGATCCCCTGTACCGAAGGCCCCAGACGGCGCATCAGGGTCTGGCGATTCCAGGTTAATGGCTGCTCCCCTTCATGCACCCACACCCCATAACCGTTGTATCTGAATACGGGTTGGTAGGCGTCTGGCCTGGTGGGATGCAGGGCACGGTAATGGGGGCCAGAAGCGTCTTTTTGCAGCACATAGTGCTGGCCCTCATGGGGCAGCACATAGCGGTCTTTGATCAGGTACAGGCCATTGGCATCGGGTGTCGACGCCGGGGCAAGCGTGATGGCCTGCCGGTAAGGTGTCAGGTCAGTACTCCACAGGCATTGCCGGCCATCGGGCAATATCAGGGCCTTGAGCTTTTCGATGACCGGCGACACGCTGCGAGCGCTCGGCATGACGAGGTGATCGAGCACGTCGTTGATATGTGCCCAAGCGGCGGCCTGATCGGTTTTGCTCCATTCAACATACCCTTCGAGCGGATCACCCAGCAGGTGAGCGACCAGCATCGCCCCAGTGGTGTCACTTAACGGTGAGACGATAATCGCCGCCAGATTGTCGGTGAATAACCCGTGTTCGTAGTCATACCAGTACCGCTCGATGCGCTTTTCGGCATTGGCACTTGCTGAGGGCTGCGCCATGTCTCGGGCCTTGGCCAGCAGCCTGGCCCGCATGTCGCCAGCCTGCTGCGGCCAATCGCGTGCACCTTTGGCGTCGCGCATCAGCAACGCATGTGCATTTGCATCGATGTCACCATTGAGCAGAGCCATGTGCGTATCAAACGCCAGCAGAGCTTGCTGATGGGCGATGTAGAGGGGCGTTACCGGTTCAATAAAAGCACTCAGCGCCTCTTGATACTGGCGACCGATGTCCAGCGTGCGGCACAGCGACACAAAATGCTCAAACGTCAGCAGCGTGTTGTAGGGCTGTGAACGGCCGTATTGATCAGGCCGGGTAATCAGCGAGCCGCTGGTAAAGGGCTCGTGCTCTCCAAAGTTATACAGCGCGGCCTGAAGCAACGTCAGGGTCTGAAGCCTGTAACCCGGGGCGCCCGAACCCAAGACATTTTCGGTCTGTATGGTCATTTGAACGAACACCTGATCCATGGGCATCCATCGGCTGGTATCTTTCAGCGCAGCGTCCAGCAAGGGCTGTGAAAATGCTTCCAGTGACGGGAAATCATCCAGGCTTTTTTCGAGCTGTCTGAAGGTCAGGCCCACGGCTTGCAACAAGGGTTTAAGGCTGCGCCTTTGTGCGGGCGAAGCGTGAAGGTAACGATCAGGAATGAGCGCACTGCGCTTCCTCAATGCAGCGCGCTCCTCAGGTGAGGCGTCGATCAAGTACTCGGGAATGGCCCGTTTGATGATGTCGTAGTGACGTCCGTACTGAATCGGGATGACCGCAGGTGTCGCCGGAGTTCTGTGCATCGTAACGTCCTTGATAAGTGATGGAGTCATCAGCTTATCGAGGGACTGAAATGCTCAAGGGCTACATATGTATTGGGGCGTGACGCTGGGGGGACATCGCAAAAAAGCACTCTGTAGGAGCGAGCTTGCTCGCGATGCAGACGACGCGGTCTGCCCGATCCGATCGCGAGCAAGCTCGCTCCTACAGGTTTGTGGTGTTTGCGCGGTGTGCCTGAGGCACCTGTGTTTTACACCTTGGGCAGCGGGATGATGTTCAGCGCTTCGTCGGTCAGCGTTTGCAGCAATCGCTGCTGCTGCGCGTCTAAAGTGAGCAAGTCGGCATCATAGTCAGCATCGCTCATGACCACGCCAGGGCTGACGGCGCTGGCGGGCTTGCCCAGCACACTAGCGGCCTGCACGATTTGCGTGCGTAAATCGGCCTTTTGCTCCGGGGCCAGGTCCACCCCGTCGACCCACGCACGTTGCGCGGCCTGTAGCTCGGTCAGTGCGTCTATCTTGGCCCTCACCACTTCAAAGTTCGAACGATAGGCGCCTTGAATAAACTCAAGCCACCGGGGCTGATCCAACAGTTGATTGCGCAGCCCATCACCTTGCTCCAGCGCCAGCACTCGCTCATAGGCATACTCCAGCATCGACGGGGTCACGTCGGGCTCAGCGAACATCATGCCGGGGGACTGCCACGGCAGTTCTAACCGACTGGCTAATTCGGTGGTGAACTTAAGGTAGATTTCCACCTCGTCGATATCGATCAGCAGGACACCATTGGCGTCGTAATGATCAACACGCTCCCCCTCAGCCGTGTATTCAGGATGCCGGCGGCCTTGCGCTTCCAGTTCACGGACGCGCGCCCGGGCAATACGCCCCAACTCATCCAGTCGCGCTTTGCCTCTGGCCAGCTCGAAGACTTCGAGCCTGACCATCCATTCCCTCGGGGCTTGATAGGTTTCATACCACATCACTTCGACACCCAACGCATTGAACAGCTGCGCGCCAGCGTCTACGCAGGTAAACGGCGCCTCGGCCATTTCAAAGATTTTGCTGCGCAGTTCCGGGCTTTCGTCCATGGCCAACAACATGCGCCAGAGTTTGGCCTGCATATCCTTTTTGAACGCGGCCGAGCGGCTGCTCAGGTGCCTGGCCTGATCACTTATCACCTCGAAGAACGACTCGGAGCCCTCCTCCAGTTCCACGCGGTTCCACAGGGCCTGCTTGGCAGTGCCCTCTGCAGCAGGCAAGCCTTCAATCCAGTTGCGACTTTCAACCTCCATGCCTGGCAGCTCTCGACGCCCCGGCTCAATGCCCACCGATTCGCGATACAGCTCTATGGTGTGCTCAACGGCTGGGGAGACCATGTCCCGGCTAAAACTGGTGCGCGCCAACGTACCTGCCCTGTCCGAACCCGGAGCAACCTCAGGGATTTGGGTGAGCGGGTTACGTGCAAGTGCCATCCGAAAAGACCGTCGCCGGGAGTGCGCCAAAAGCCCTGTGGGCCAGCGATCAAGCCCGCATCCGTTCAGGTACACCCCATACAGGTGCGGCATACGGCTCAGATCAGGAGGCAACCCAAGGGGTGAGTTATCCATCGACAGGAGCTTTAGCCGTGTCAGGTTCTTTAGCTGGCCGACTGATTCGGGGGGCAGCGTGATGTTATTGTCTGCCAGATCGAGAATTTCCAGCCGTGTCATGCGCGCGATTGCACTGGGCAAACGCGTCAGTCGGTTTGAGCTCATTTCCAGTGAGCGCAGGCTTGGGAAATTGGACAAAAACCGGTCAATCGCATCAGTCGCACCGATCCCCGTGAGTTTGATCTGTTTGATGTGGGCAAGATTTGAGGTCAAGGCCGGCAAGGTTTCCAACGCAGCGCCTAAGCCTGCCCCTTCAATCACCAACGCTTCACCCACGTATTGCCCCGCGCCATCCCTGTAGCTCAGGCCGGCTCGATGCCAAGCTTGCTTCAGGCAATGGCTGATATAGCGCCTGTCCGCCACGACGGACTTCTGAGCCTGTGTTAGCGGACGATTCAATGGCGCCCCGTCGATCGGGGAGATGATCCAGCCACTGAGGGCCAGGCGCAGCCTGATCAAATCATCTTCAAACTCTATGATTTTGGCTGACGCGCCGTCCCTGAAGGTCAGAAAAAAGTCGGTTATCTGATCAGCCGTCGCCATGGGGAACAGAGCCCTCAACCTGTCGGGAAGCAGCAAAGGCTGCCTGGTTCCAGTTCCTCGGCCACTCAGCGGATAACCCAATCGGCCATCCGGCAAACGTTCGGGCGCAAAGAAAAAGGGCCGGCTCTCGGGCCGCAACTTTAACAGCCGGGCTAACTCATCGCGGGGCAATGCGTGCTGTTGAATGCTTAGTTGCAAGCTTTCGCCTTGGCCGACATGGGGCAAATCGACATTGCCCCGATGCCAGTCCGGCAGGGCATGTTGCAAGCTGTTGTACAGATTATCCGTGCCATGCAAGTGGATATCCCGTTCGTCTCGAGCCTGATAGCGGCCGGCGCCGACACGCACCAGCACTTTGTGCCGGCTCGCATTTTCGGGCCCAAAGCTGGCTCTCAACTCACCACGGTAGTGGCCATCTCGCACTTCAAGCAGCAGGTCATCTTCCCAGCCCGGCAGTTTTTCGAGGGTGTTCAACACCAGTGTTTCAGTGTCGGGCGTCGCCAGTTCGTCCATGTACAGCCCCTGATAAGCACCCGCCAGCCGCGCTTCTCGCTGCAACGTGCGGGCGATTTTCATCAGTCGTGCCGGGCCTTTGCCGCTTGTCAGCTGGGCGAGTTCAGCCGGGCTGGCTTGCGCTGCCAAGCGATAAGCCACCGACGTCGGCAGTTTCGGGAAAATTCGTTGCAGCCACTCGGTGCCCTCGCGCAGCGGGTCGTCCGAGAGCAAGTGCTTCTCGTACACGCTGCTGAACAAGCGCTGAGTGTTTTCTTCCATCAACGTGCTCAATTGCTGCCTGAACGCCTGCAGCCGCTCATCACGCGCAACGGGTAAATGACTGCCCAGCAAGCCTTCGAGCTGATCGCGGGGCAAGGCATCCACCACCCGCCCCGGTAGCTCACCGTTGATCATGTCTTGTCGGCTGATTTTGATGATGTCGGTGCCCGTCGCCTGAGCACTGCCAAAGCGCCCGGCGATTGCTTGCGGGTTTCGCGGGGTTGGCGGATCGAATATTTCAATCGCCTTACTGCTGGGCCAGCCCGCAAGTTCTACGCTAAAAGCCGCGACAAACGAGCTCATATCAGCGGGGACACGCCCCGATCTGACCTGGGCAATAGCGTCTTTGACTTTGGCGTACGACTTGAACGTATGAAGGGTCTCAACCAGCATGGCGGGAATGGGCTCATTCTCTGCATACATGCGGCGCAAAACGTCTTCATGTACACCGCTGGCCTGAAGTATCTGCTCAAGCGTCTCATCGCTTAGCCCTTGTACCGAGGCTCCCAGCCGACGCATCAGGGTCGGGCGCTGCCAGGTGAGCGGCTCCTCCCCTTCATGCACCCACACCCCATCTCCGTTGCGCTGGAACTCAGGCTGGTAGGCGTCAGGGTTAGTCGAGTGCTGGGTGCGGTAATGCTCTGAAACGGGATCTTTCTGCAGCACATAGTGCTTGCCTTCATGCAGCAACACACTCTGCTCATTGTGCGTGTGCAGCCCAACTTCATTGGGTTCTGAGTGCGGGTCAAGGCTGACCGGATGCTCGTAAGGCCCAAGGTCGGCATTCCACAAACGCTGCTTACCGCCGGGCAGCGTCACCGCCTTGAGTTTTTCGATCACCGGCGACACCACGCCTTTTATCACCACGGCACCGGCGGCCAACATCACCAGGTTTTGCAGCACATCATTGATATGCCCCCAAGCGGCTTCCTTGTCGCCGTCACTCCACTCGATGAAGCCTTCGATCGTTTCATACATCAGTTGCCCGGCCATCACCACCAGCATGACGTCACCCAAGGGCGGGACTACCATCGCGACCAGATTGACCGCAAACAGCCCAATGTTCAGGTAATGCGCCACCCGCAGGGAGCGGTTATTGGCATCGGCATCTGCCGTGGGCAACGCCATGTTGCGGGCATTGTTTAGCATTCGCCCGCGCATGTCGCCGTACAGCGTGCCCCATATTTCGACATCGTCCCATGAGTCATCGCCCATGATGCAAATCTGGACATTAATGCCAGGCTGATCAGCCAGTACCCGACGGGTGTGGGGGTCCGCTTTGGGCAATACGCTCAATGCCAGCGAAACGAAAGGCACCACTGCCACCCCCCATTTAAACCAAGCAGGTTGATCAGGCGCATCTTTGACCAGCATCGTTAACCGCCGGTAGTAATAGGGGCGATCCTTGTGCCGAATAAAGCGGCTCAAAAACTGTTGATAAGGGGTCAGTTCGGTCTGGCGCAGGGTGGTGGCTCTGGCCGTCAACCGACGGGTCAACTCGTCGCGAAAGTCGACGTAATTGGCGTACTGTTTGAGCGGATGTTCAGGGTCGCCCGGAATCCAGACAATCTTCGCGCCGGAGAACTGGATTTCAAAACTCACGTCAAATACCACACAGCCTTTTAACTCCAGCCCCATGACACAGGGGGAGCGAAACCAGAGTTGGTCTTCACCGACCCTGATCTGACGCTCACCTTTAATCACCCGCATCATCAGGCTATGGGTGTTCGCATCGATGTCACCTTTGAGCAGAGCGATTTGCGCATCGACTTCGAGCACCATTTTTTGATGCTTGATGTAACGCCCGCGTAGCACTTGTCGGGACACAGGGTTGTCGGGAAACAAATAGTCTTTGAGTTCCTCCTGATACAGGCGACCGATATCCAGCGTGCGGCATAATGAAGTGAACGTCGCAATTGTAAGCTCGGTTTTATAAGGCTCGAACCGCCCGAGTGAGTCGGGCTCGGTAATGAAACCCGAACCGTTGGCAAAGTAGCCTGCCTGTGTTTCGGGTTGTTCGAAGTTATGCAACGCCGCCTGAAGCAACGACAGGGTTTTCACCGTGAACGCCGATCCCACGCCGAACGCATCTTCGGTCGGTGCGTACAAACGGATAAACACGTGATTGACCGAGAGCGTGAAACCGATTTTTTTCAGCGCATCTTCCAGCAGACGCTGGGCGTAATCATTGAGCGCCGGGATGGTATCCATGTACTTGCGCTGGTTTTTTAACGCCAGCACACGGGCTTCGACCAACGACTTGAGGTGATCTTTTTGTGCCTGTGAGGCGCTCGCATACCAATCAGGGATTCGAGGTTTGGTCTGCCTCAGCGCTGCACGCTCCTCTGCTGAAGCGTCGATCAGCCACTGAGGGATTGCACGTTTGATAACCTCGTAGTGGCGTCCATGTTCAATGGGCATTAGCGCCGCAGAGTCGGGCATGGTTTCGTCCTTGATAAGTGATAGAGCCATCAGCTTATCGAGGGGGTTCGGGCGTCATGGGGTAGATATGTATTGGCATCTTTTGACGACGTCGCGGTCAAAACGGATTGGCACGCATCTCCTGGCGGGTCAGTTGCGTAATCAGTCTTGTTTGCTGCGCCTTATAGTCGGCACTGATACCTTCCAGTGATTGCTTGTAGCCATGATCGGTGAGATCACCAGACTCAAACTCCACGGTGTTGGCGCGCTCTGCGTACTCGTCATAAATAGCCTGGAACTGATCGGCATATTTTTCTATCAGGAACTTGACCCAAAAATCTCGTTCGCAAATTGAGTCGAGCAGGGAACTGCCCCGTTGTTCATTGGCCAGCACGCGCAGCCGAGTGTTCTCAATCACTTGGGCCGGTACGTCAGCAAGTTCTTCGTACTTCATGCTTTGCGGCTGCGCCGGTAGTTCCAGCGGGCCAGCCAGAGCGACCCTAAAGGCCAAGCGAAGCTCAATGTCATCCAGCTCGTCTGATTCCCGACTGTCTTGCTCCGCGATTTGGGCCAAGCGGTCATTGATGAACTGGCGCGCCAGCAACTCAACTTGATCCAGGCGGTACACATTACGGGCCAAACGCAATAGCGCCCTCGGTGCGTTAGCGTCTGTGGCTTTAATCCGCGCGGCCAAGGTCAGGATTTCCAGGTTACTGAAAATCAGCGCCACCCCGTCACCGCAGGTGCTGCCATGCTCTGAGCTCACCAGAAGACTTTCGCGCAATACCGTGTCCTCTCCCAAAGCGTCCAGCACTCTGCCAACGCGCGAGATCAATTCGGTCCGAGTGTTTTCATTGGCGTACGCGGGTGTGCCACGCAAACTGCTCAGCACCCGGCGCAAGTCCCTCGTCGCCGGGTCCTGCTCCAGTGCCTGCCATACATCCACTCGTCTACTGATCGCAGGTTCAGTCCCGGTCAAAAACCAGGCGTAGTTCGCAGGGTCGTCCAAATGGCTATAGCGGCGAGCAGAGCTGTAGCCCATGCTGATTCCGGTTCTTTCGGCATAGTCATTCAGGCGCGACTCACTCAATGGCGAGAGGGGGTTGTCATGTAAGTAAGTCACTTCATTCAACGCGTTGGGGGCGCTGAAGGTTGCGTCCGGGATTTCCTTGATCTGATTGTCCCTGAGGTCAAGGTAGGTGAGATGGGTCAGCCCGTGAGCCCCCACCGGCCATGTAATGCTGCCGGTATGACGTACGTCAAGCTGCTGCAGATACTCCATTCGGCTCACATCCGGCACTCGCCCCAACGGGTTGTGAGACAGGTTCAACTCTTTGAGCCCGGTCAGGTCAGCCAGCGTGGGAATAGAGGTTGTGGTCAGCGTGATTTGGTTATGCCCAAGATCGAGTTTTTCCAAATGCTTCATTTTTTGCAGTGCATCCGGCAAGCGCTTCAGCACATTGTTCTGCATCGACAGCCAGCGCACGTTCGGGAAGCTGCTCAGGAACTCTTCGGGCGGCTCATTCAAGGCCATGTCGTCCATGATCAACACCGAGACATGGCCAAAGTTGCCCGCCAACCCAGGCAAGTCACCGACCGGAAGACCGCTCAGGTCCAGCTTGTAACCCCGGGCATCGGGCAGGTCGTGGCCCGTCAGTACGGCACGATCAAAAGAGGCGCCCAGGTCGAATGCCCGCCCTTCAACCCGGGTTTCTCGACGCCAGGCCCGCTTGATCGTATGGGCCACCGAGCGCTTGATGGTCTGGGGCTCGACATCGCGGCGGGCGGCGACCGAATAGTCGGGCAGCGGTTTGAGCGTCCATTCGCGCAACATTTCGCTGAGACCTTCCAGTTCCAACTCTCGCCGTATGAGTTCACCTTCAGGCCATATCTTGCGCTGCCCCAAGGCATTCAAAAATGCAATGCGCTGACGGCCTGTGTAGGTGGGGTAAAGCTGCCCTACACGGCGCGTCAAAAAGTTTATTCGCGGATCGCCCCCGCGGCCGCTTAAGGGATAACCCAGCCGGCCGCTGGCCAAGCGCATCGGGGACTTGAACCACAGTTTTATCGGCTGCAAGCCAATGGCTTTACGCGCTTGATCAGGGTGGTTCAGCGCATAGCTGACCAACTCATCGCGTAACGCTGGATCGGTTTGCATCAAGGTCATCAAATACTCGACTTGCGAGATCAATAGGTACCCACCCGCAGCGGGTGCCGGTAACAGTCGCTCCGGTGCTTCGCGCAGGTACTTTTGACCCAGCACCAGCCGTGAAAAAAGGCTGTGCCCCAAGTGATAGGTCGGCCCGGCAGGGTCAATGCCGAGGTAACAGCCTTCGATGGCACGGGCCATGCGGACCTGCTGGCTGTAGTGGCGAATCTCTTCAGCCATGCGCAAAGGCACTCGCCGGTGTTGAACCAGACTTTCGACCTCCCCTGGGCGGGCATGCAGCAGCACTTCCTGGGCCACGCTCGCGGGCAGGCGTTTATAGTGCTGATGAATCAGCGCCATCGGTGCCTGCGAGAAGTCTTCAGTGGCCTGATAGCGCTCGTTGAACCGTTTGGTTTTTTGCTCTTGCAGGCTCAAAGCCTGTTCAGTGGCACTCTGAGGTAATGGCTCCGAGGGCTGTAAGCGTGTGAGTTCCTGCTCGACTTCATCGGCGATCTTGAAGCGTTTGAAGGTATCAGTCACCAAGGCCGGAGGCGGGTTGCCGTTGACGTGGCTCCAGCGCACGGCGTCTTCGTGGTGCCCCACAATGTTCATGATCTGCTGCACGCGCTCATTGCTCAGGGCGTCTTGCCCTGGCCAGGCACGCTTGAACACTTCTTCTGCGGTCCAGTCGATCGCGCGCTCCACACTCAGTCGCCAGGCACCGTGACCGTTGTGCTCAATGACCGGCGCGTAAGCCCCCTCGCGGGTGGCATGAACAACACGCCATTGCTGGCCGTCGAGCTTCACGGCATAAGGCTGCCCCTTGATATGAACGAAAGACTGGCCATTGTGGCTGTAAATGCCTTGGGCATCAGGCAGCAGCTGTGGGGCCAGCTTCACCTTGCTCACGTAAGGTGCCAAATCAAACTTCCAGTACCGTCGCTGCCCATCGCGGGTTTTGACCCAGTGCAAGTCGTCCATAAAAGGCGGCGCGGCAATCTCTGACCTTACGGCGCTCCACTGCGACGAGGCTTGTGCGCCCACGCCCAGTACCACCAGGTTTTTTGCGACCGCCCCGAAATGTTCGAAGGCTTCCTCCACGTCACCATGACTCCAGTCCTCAAAGCCGGTGTAGATCTCCGACAATATTTCGATCCCGCTTGAAACCAGCAGTGCAGCGCCCAACGGGGGGACGAAAAAGGCCACCAGATTCAACAGCGGAACACCGGCTTCAAGCAGCGCATGGAACCGTTCCAGCAGGGTTTTGAACGTTTCTTCATGGGTAGGCACTGCGAGGGTGCGAGCGTTACTCAGGCTCAGCGATGCGGTCTGGCGATACAACTCAACAAACGGCGTTTCATTCACTTGCGTGAGGGTGACGTTCAAGTCCGGGTTCTGGCGAAATACTTCAATGGGCATGCCGGCCGGGGTTCGCCCCTTCAATATCAGTTGAGTGCTCAGCTGTTTTAAAAAATAAGGCTGATGGTGCAGTTCAACAGTCTTTTGCAGTTGCTCTCGCAGGGTGGGGGCGCGCAGTTTTAACGCGTAAATATCATTAAAGGCTTGAAGGGATGGGTACTCGAACAGCGGCCGTTGCGTGTCATGGGGCGCATACACAACACAGGGAGTATTTGCGTGCCCGGTGTAGGGGGTTATGACCAACACCCCATGCAACGGGCACGCCCCGTATGCGTCCTGCGCAAGCGGCACTTGCAGCAGGCTCACACGGTGAACGCGCACGTCCCAAATCCACCATTTGGGATCGGGTACGTCGTGTACCCATTGCAATAGCAGGCGGTGAACACTGCCCGAAATATCCCCTCGTAAATACGCCTCATGGCTGAGCACCTCCATTCGGCTTTTTTCTTCAGCCATGATCAATGGATACAGGCCGTAGATCGACAGATCAGGGGCACTCTGGTCAATGTGGTCATAGGGCCAAAACCGACTGTTCAGGTAAGCCTGATAACGGGCACCGATATTCAGCCTTCTGCACAGGTTGGCAAAACGACGAGGGTTCAGGTATGAACGAACAGCCGGGTCATCGCCCCGTAAAATGAAGACATTTTCGTCCTTGAACCCATCAATCTCAGCCGCTGAAAAATTCTGCAGCGAGGCCTCCAGCAAACTCCAGCGAGTGATCTCGACTTTGGGGATCAAGGCAGGCGGAAGGATGACTGCCAGCGGTTCTTTAATCGCATCACCGCCCAGGCCAGACAACATACTTGTGGAGTACACAAAGGTATCTTTGTCCACATCAAAGTCGCCGTCCATGCCACCTTTCATTGCAGCCCTGAGTAAGGGCCTGGCGAAATTGGCTGGGCTTTTTATCAGCTTCATGCGCTGCGCCAGTTGCTCGCCAAGGCGATGACTGGTGATCCAGGCGTGTGTCAGCTTGTCTTTAAGTTCAGCATTTGCTCGCCAGTGCCATTCAGACAAAGAGGCTTTAACCAAGGTTGAAACATGCTCAACATCGAGCACGGGGTCTTCCTCCGGCAAGGGAATAGCGGGTTTAATCGTCATGTTTTATAACGTCAGTAATAGAAGAGTACTTTCAATATAGGTGCCGGCACCCTGTATTAAAAATTCAAACTTTCGCTGTAATAAGCTACTGAGTGATTAACATTACTCATGAACAAACTATCTATATATGACCCAAGCAAAAGATCGCAGCTTTCGTTCCTCAGCAGCGCCTACGGCGTGCCCCCCTGACTGTAGGAGCTGCCGAGGAACGACGGCTGCGATCTTTACTCCACAAACCGTCCCAACTGCTGCTTGAGTCGCTGGTTTTCGGCCCGCAGTTGCTGCACTTCTTCGATCAGATCCAGCGCCAAAGCGACGCCTTCCCACTCTATGTGCAAATCATCACGCAGCTTGGCTGCACGTCTTGCAATCACCAGTTCGTAATCTTCAAAACGCCACACGTCCGGCGTGCGGCCCTGAGGTTCGATAATGCCGTGTTCGACTATCTCTATCACGTAGGTGGCCGGGATGTTGGCCTCCGCGCAGAACGTTTCCATGTCCAGCTGAACGATCAGGGTGCTACTCATGATCAATTACTCCATTGGGCTCTCGGGTCGAATGCTGCTTTATCGGCGAGCTCTTGCCACAGGGCTTGCGTAGCCTCGTCGGTGTGTTTGGGCATGACCACTTTCAATTGGGCATACAAGTCACCGCGCTGACCTTGTTTGTCCATCAAGCCATGACCTTTGATCCGCAAGCGCTGACCGCTTTGGCTGTCCGGACGAATGGTCAGGTTGATTTTGCTGGTCAGGGTCGGCACTGCCACCTTGGTTCCCAGTGCGGTTTCCCACGGGGCCAGCGGCACCGTGATGATCAGGTCGTGACCTTCAACGTCGAACATCGGGTGCGGAGCAAAGCGCACGATCAGGTACAGATCGCCGTTCGCAGCACCGCCCATGCCTGGCGCGCCCTGGCCTTTGAGGCGGATGCGCTCGCCGTCGGTCACGCCGGCCGGGATCTTCACGTTCAGGGTTTTGCTGACTCCGCCAATCTGGAAGCTGACTTGCTTAGACTCGCCGGACAGGGTTTCTTCAAGAAAAATCGGTAATTCCATTTCTACATCCTGCCCACGACGACCCGCACTGCGACCCGATTGACCACCAAAACCTGCACCACCGCGCGAACCGAAGATCGAGCTGAAGAAGTCGGAGAAATCACCATTGTCTTCAAAACCACCGCCCGAGCGGCCCTGCCAGCCTGGCGGACCCTGGAACGGCTGACCATGCTGACCGTATTTACGAAGTTCATCGTATTCAGCACGTTTTTCAGCGCTTTTAAGCGCCTCATAGGCTTCGTTGACGTCCTTGAATTTTTCCTCGGCGTCCTTTTCCTTGCTCACATCCGGGTGATATTTGCGCGCCAGCTTGCGATAAGCGGCCTTGATTGCCTTATCGTCTGCCGTGGGCTCGACACCCAGGATCTTGTAATAGTCTTTGAAGTCCATGTAAGGATCACCATCCGTTATCAATATCGCGCCGTGCAGGTCACCCAGAGTGCTCTGGTTGGCCGGTCTGTCGATTGACCGATCTCAAGCGTGTGACTGACAGCGCTGCAAAAGTTTATCGGCGGCCTTGGGACCACCAAGCCAATGTCTGGAAGTTTGGGGGTGAAGGATAGTCTTTCAAGTGGATTAAAACCTGCGATTTAGCGAATCACTGCGCTTCGATTCTGCGGCGGTCTGGCATACACTGCGCGGCCGTTTTTTAACCGGAACACGAAAGACATGAAAAGCGCCTCTCCAGCACGTGCCTGCGGTATCGACTTCGGCACGTCCAACTCCACTGTCGGCTGGCTGCGCCCAGGCGTGGAAACGCTCATTGCACTGGAGGACGACAAGATCACCCTGCCCTCCGTGGTGTTCTTCAACATTGAAGAACGCCGCCCGGTGTATGGCCGTCTGGCGCTGCATGAGTATCTGGAAGGCTACGAAGGCCGGCTGATGCGCTCGCTCAAAAGCCTGTTGGGTTCCAAGCTGATCAAGCACGACACCAGCGTGTTGGGTACGGCAATGCCGTTCAAGGACCTGCTGGGGCTGTTTATCAACCAGCTTAAACAGCGCGCTGAAGCGACCGCCGGTCGCGAGTTTGAAGAAGTGGTACTGGGCCGCCCGGTGTTTTTCGTCGATGACGACCCGCTGGCCGACCAGGAAGCCGAGAACACCCTGACCGACGTGGCTCGCGCCATCGGCTTCAAGGAAGTGTCGTTCCAGTACGAACCCATCGCAGCGGCATTCGACTATGAGTCGACTATCGAACGCGAAGAGCTGGTACTGATTGTCGACATCGGCGGTGGTACATCCGACTTCTCGCTGGTGCGCCTGTCACCCGAGCGTCGCGGCATGGACAACCGCCAGGACGACATCCTCGCCACCGGCGGCGTACACGTGGGCGGAACCGACTTCGACAAACAGCTGAGCCTGCAAGGCGTGATGCCGCTGTTCGGCTACGGCAGCCGGATGAAAAGCGGCGCCTATATGCCCACCAGCCACCACATGAACCTGGCGACCTGGCACACCATTAACTCGGTGTACGCCCAGAAAACCCAGATTGCCTTGAACAGCATGCGCTATGACATCGTTGACACCGGCGGCATCGACCGTCTGTTCAAATTGATCGAACAGCGCGCCGGTCACTGGCTGGCGATGGAAATCGAAGAAACCAAAATCGAGCTGACCCACAACGAAAGCCGCCACGTACCGCTGGATCGGGTTGAACCGGGCCTGAGCGTCGAGCTGAGCCGTGCGTTGTTTGAAGCCTCGATCGACAACCAATTGGAGCGCATCCGCACCAGCGTGGGTAACTTGCTGGTCAGCGCGGGCGTCGGTGTCGATCAGGTCGATACGGTGTTCTTCACTGGCGGTTCGAGCGGGATACCTGCCTTGCGCCAGAGCGTCGCGGCAATGCTGCCCAATGCCAACCACGTCGAAGGCAACATCTTTGGCAGCATCGGCAGCGGTTTGGCGATTGAAGCTAAAAAGCGTTACGGCTGAAACCCCTCACCCTAACCCTCTCCCAAAGGGAGAGGGAACTGACCGCACGCGAACTCAAGAACTCCGACAATCGGCGCCCTCTCCCTCCAGGGCCAGGCCGGGGTCAAACCAACCCGGCCTGCTTCAGTTCGCTTTTCAAATACGCGTAATAAATCGGCCCCGCCACCACCCCCGGCAAGCCGAAGGCTGCCTCGAAGACCAGCATCGCCAGGAGCAATTCCCAGGATTTGGCGCTGATTTGCCCGCCAACGATTTTGGCGTTGAGGAAGTACTCCAGCTTGTGGATAACAATCAGGTAGCCCAACGCACCCACCGCCACCCAGATCGACAGTGACAAGCCGACGATGGTGATCAGGGTGTTGGAGATCAGGTTGCCAATTACCGGCAGCAAGCCCAGCAGGAACGTCAGCACGATCAGGGTTTTGGTCAGCGGCAGGTGCACACCCAGCATCGGCAGGATCACCGCCAGAAACACGCCGGTAAACACGGTGTTGAGCAGTGCAATTTTGATCTGCGCAAACACAATGTTGCGAAACGCCTGAACCAGCAGGTGTAAACGCTCGAACAAGGCAGCCGACAATGGCTTGCGCCGGCTCACGTCCGGGATACTTTGCAAGGCGATGATGGCACCCAGCACCATGCCAATCAGCAAGGTCACGAACATGTGCGCCGCGTCTTTGCCGACCAGTTGCAGGTCGCTGAGGTGTTTGTTCATCCATTGACCGATGGCCACCCGAAACTCTGCCGCGCTGGCAGGCAGATAAGCGTCGATAAACGGCGGCAATTGCCCACGCGCCCGATCGACCACGGCCATGAATTTATTCAGCGAGGCACCGGGGTTCTCGGCTTCATGCAGCAAAAAGCTGATTGCACCGGCAAAAATCAACGCCAGCACACTGACCACCAGCGTCCCCAGCAACGCCACCGCCAGCCAACGCGCACGCCGACCGGCAATCAGGCGCTGCAATTGCGGGGTGAGCATGTTGACCAGTTCGTACACCAACAACCCGGCCAGCAAGCTTGGCAACAGGCGTAACGGAAAAACCAGTAACAGACCGCCAGCCAGGATGAGATAGCTGGCCAGGATAACGTGACGCTGAGAAAACGATGGCATACAGCCTCAAAACAAGCAGCGCGAAAGGACGGGCAGTCTGCCAGCCTTCGGCAGGCAGCACTAGAATTTGTAACTGCATCTGACTTGGCGAACGCCATTACGTAGCAGTAGACGAGTAGAACGAGGCAACGTCCGGCTGCGCAGCAGTCGTAGAACCTGGCGACCCGGTTTTTCAGATACACCGCGAATACAGGCTCTGCGAGGACTCCGTCCTCGGACGTAGCCTCGCTGAGCTCGTCAACTGCTACGAATCAACGTGCGCCTTGAGTCCTGTAGCCAGGGTTATTTCTTTTTCAGGCAATCGCTCATGAAGGCTTTGCGCGCATCGCCCTTGAGGGCCTGGGTGCCGGCGGTGGCGTTACAGGTTTTCATTTTTTCCTGCTGAGTCGCAGCACCCGCTGGTTTGGCTTTGAGGCAGGTGCTCATAAAGGCTTTACGCTCGTCGCCCTTGAGGGTTTTGGCACCCGCTTCGGCGTTGCAGGTGGTCATTTTGTTTTGTTGGGCGGTGGCCGCAAAACCCTGGGAACACAGCAGCAAACCCATCATCAGCAGTGGAATACGCAGCATCTTCATGGAGCTTTCTCCTTATTGCCGCACCAACTGGCAGCGGACTTAGCTGCAGTGTAGACAAACTCTGTTACAGCTACAGCCCGTCAACCGCTTGAATAGCGGATAATCACCGTTCATTAACCTCGTGGTTGTTCCTGATGCAATACGCTTACCCGCTGCTGGCCATTTTTATCTGGGCCGGTAACAACGTGATCACTAAAATGGCGGTCGGCTCGATCTTCCCGTCCGAGATCGGCTTTTACCGCTGGCTGCTGGCGGGCCTGCTGTTTACCCCCTTCATGCTCAAACCGGTGATGAACAACTGGTCGGTGATCCGCCCCAATCTGGGCAAAATCTTCGTCCTCGGCGTGCTCGGCATGGCGGTTTACCAAAGCCTGGCCTACTACGCGGCAGCCCTGACCACGGCCACCAACATGGGCATCATTCTGTCGCTGATGCCGTTGATGGTGCTGGCCATGTCGATTATCAGCCTGGGCCAACGCCTGACGGCCGGGGCGTTGGTTGGTGCGGTGCTGTCGTTTATCGGCGTGCTGGTGGTGGTGTCCAGCGGCAGCCTTGACCACTTGCTTGAGCAGGGCTTGAACCTGGGCGATGCGATGATGCTGCTCGCCACCCTGGCCTACGCGATTTACAGCACGCTGCTGAAAAAATGGCAGTTGCGCCTGCCACCGTTACAGATGCTGTACCTGCAAGTGCTGGTGGCGATTATCGTGTTGTTTCCGTTGTTCCTGATGTCACCCAAGGTTGGCATTACGGTGAACAACATCGGGCTGGTGCTGTACGCCTGCGTACTGGCCTCGATGCTCGCGCCGCTGGGCTGGATGAAAGCCGTCAGCCTGCTCGGCCCGAGCCGTACCTCCTTGTTTTTCAACCTGCTGCCGCTGCTCACCGCGCTGATTGCGGCTGTGGTGCTGAAAGAGCAACTGCACGCCTACCACCTTATTGGCGGCGCGCTGACGCTGGCCGGAGTGGTTATCTCGGAGCGCTGGACAACGCCGCTGCGCCGTTAAACCCGTTTATTTCACCGTTTTCGGCACTTTACCTTGCTGCATTTGTTGCAGCAGCGGTGCGCATTGGTTGGGTTCCCCGCCACTCGGGGCGATCAGGGCCAGTAGCCCCGCAGCCGGGCCGGCAATTACGCCCAACGCAACCATGCCCGCGCCGCGCAGCAATAACGGCACGGCTTGCACCCCCGCCGATGGGTTGGCAAACGTTCCGCGTACGTACAACGGCGAACGTAGCGAGAACAAGCGCAGGCCCTTGGACTCGGGGGTGATTTTCAAGTCGAGCTGTTCAGTAGCGAAGTTGGCCGTGCCATCGATGTAGACGATCGCGTTCTCGGTATCGAACACAAACAACCGGGTGCTGGCCAGGCCGCTTTTGATCCCGAAGTCCGCCGCCGCGCAGTTGATCTTCACGTCTTCGTCGCCAAAGATTTTACCGATCACGTAGTTACCGACGTTCAGCCCGGCAATTTCCATCAGGCTACGGCTGATGGCGCCGTCATTGATGATCATCTTCAGATCACCGTTGGACGTACCCAGTAACTTGGCGA
Source organism: Pseudomonadota bacterium (assembly GCA_040385125.1). Classification (GTDB taxonomy): domain Bacteria; phylum Pseudomonadota; class Gammaproteobacteria; order Pseudomonadales; family Pseudomonadaceae; genus Aquipseudomonas. Next base: position 62,300 of record JAZKIA010000008.1, read on the forward strand.
CGGAGTTACCCGTGCCTGAAAGGGTTGCATCGCCATTGAGTTCACCGAAGCTGGTTTTCATCGGTTCAAAGGTCGGGAACAGTTGTTTGAGCTTGAAGTTACGCGCCGTCAATTTGGCCTTGCCGGTTAACGGCGTGCTGCGGCCATTGAGGCGAATTTGCGCATCCAGCTTGCCACCCGCCACCCCAAAGCGCAGGGGCTCAAGGCTCAGTTCGCCGTCATTGAGCACCAGGTGCGTATAGAGATCGGTAAACGGTAACTCTGCGCTGTGGACGATGCGCTTGCCGGTGAATTCGACATCAGCATCCATGTCGCGCCAGCGCTCGGTACGAAACTCTTCGACCGGCAGCGCTTTACCCGCCGGTTGTTTGCTGTCGCCACCTCGGGCCTTTTGCTCGGCATTGGAGTCCGCGCCGATCAGCGGCGCCAGGTCAGCCATCAGCAGTTGATTGGACACCAACGCCCCCGTCAATTTTGGGCGCGGCTGACTCGCGACGTAGCCAAGGCTGCCGTGAATGTCGCTGTCACCGATCTTGCCGTTGAAGTTTTCATAGTTGAACACCGCACCGCCGGGCTCATGCAATTTGGCAATCAAGTGACCATCGGTTGAGTACGGTGGCGAATCCGGCAGGGTCACGCCGGTCAGTGGGTAGAGATTGCTCAGGCTAATACCGGCCAATTTCAGGCGCAGATCCAGCGCTCCCAGGTTCAGCGGATCGGTCAAGGTCCCGGCCAGCGCCACCTGAGTGTCAGCAATGTTCACCTGGGCTTGCAACGGGAACGGTTTGGCCGCGTCTTGCAACGCCAGCAGGCCGCCAATTTTGCCGGTGCCGTTGAGTTTCTGGCCGTGATACTGGCCTTTGACCTTCAAGGCGAACGCATAGTCTTGCGGCTTGGCGCCCTTCTCCAGGGCTTTTTTAGCCGCCGCTTCACCGACGATTTCGTTAAACGGAATCGGCTTGCCCAGTGGATCAATCAATACATCCAGTTGGGTTTTTAGCGTTTGATCATTCAGCGTCACGTGGCCCTTGTCGAAACCAATCGCCCCGATGTCTACCGTCCAGTTGGAAGGCTCAGCGTTCGGGTCTTTGGGGTCGAAGGTGAAGTTCCAGTTGGCTCGGCCATCGGCCAGACGCTCAAGCCTGGCGCTGGGCTCGGTGAGATCGATACGCGGAATGCTCACGGTTTCGGTCAACAGCGCCAGCGGCGACAAGCGCAACTCAACCTTTTTAAGGCTGGCCATCTGGGGTGTTTTCAACCATTCGGGGTTGCCCAGCGTCAGGTCTTCAGCGATCACGTGCGGCCATGGCACCCAGGCCCGCCAGCCTCCCTCGTCCAGCTCGCGCTGCCAGCGCACGGCCAGGTTGCCGTTGATGGCAAACGGGCGATGGAGAATCTCGGACACTTTGCTGTTGAGGGTCGGCTTGATGCGGTTCCAGTCGAAGGTGGCGAGGATCACCACCAGCACGGCCACCAACAGGACAAAAATACCGCCCATCCAGGCAAGGGTTTTACGGGTGCGCGTCATCTCGCGGCTCCTTATTGCGAACGTCCAAATTACGACGCTGATCACTGTACGACTGATAAAGACGACTCAAGGTTTAACTCAAAGGTCGCATTCGTGAGGGGCAAACCCGCCATAACACTAATAGATACGGTGAAAGGTACAGGCTAGAGCACTTAAGCCTGAACAATCATTTTTGTTGATTATCACCATTGGCCTTATGAACTTTGATCTTGAATTTCCAAGCGTAGCATTGCCGTCATCACTACTTGATTGCACTGCTACGGAGCACCTACATCATGAAACGCCCATTACTGCTTGGTCTGACCCTTTCCCTGTTCGCGGTTAACGCCTTCGCCCAGCCTGCGGACGAAGCACCCACCCCGATGGTACAACCTGCATCCAGCACCCTGAGCCAACCACTCAACCCGGTAGCTGAAGATGGCTACGACCGTACTCAAAAACAGCAAAACCGTTTGGCCGAAGATGGCTACGACCGCACTCAACGCCAACAAAATCGTGTTGCTGAAGGTGGCGCAGAGCGTCTTGCAGAAAGGAATCAGCGCGCAAGCTGAGACACTGTTCGACGTCATCAAAGCTGATTTGCTAGAGTGCGCCGCTGCCCTAGTCAAGAAGACCAGACCCGATGCTGCCCCGCGCTGAACAGAAGCAACAAACCCGCCTTGCGCTGATGGATGCTGCCCGCCACTTGATGGAATCGGGCCGCGGTTTTGGCAGCCTGAGCCTGCGTGAAGTCGCAAAAACCGCTGGTATCGTGCCCACCGGGTTTTATCGCCACTTCAGCGACATGGACCAACTGGGCCTGGCGCTGGTCAGTGAAGTCGGTCAGACATTTCGCGAAACCATCCGCCTGGTTCGTCACAACGAGCTGTTTATGAACGGTGTGATCAACGCCTCGGTGCGCATCTTTCTCGACGTGGTGGAAGCCAACCGTTCACAGTTTCTGTTTCTGGCCCGCGAACAATACGGCGGCTCCCAACCTGTTCGCCAAGCCATTGGTGCGCTGCGTGAAGACATTACCTCTGACCTCGCGGCCGACCTTGGCTCCAAACCCAAGTTGAAGCACCTGAACCACGCGGGCCTCACGGTCATTGCCGATCTGGTGGTGAAAAGCGTGTTCGCCGCCTTGCCCGACGTCATTGATCCGCCTGCCGAAACGTTGCCCGATTACCTGCAACCCCAGGCCAAAATCAGTCAACAGCTACGATTTATCTTTATCGGGCTCAAACACTGGCAAGGCTTGGGCAGCACCGAATAAACATTCGACGCACCCCATTGGTGCGCACCCGCACCTGCGGGGCACCGTTTTCGAACATTTCACCCGCGCTCCACCCCGGCGTTTAACCCGCGTTTATTGCGCTGCCCAAGGTTGGCAAGGCCCTTGCTCATACCTTGGCATTGTTAATCGCAGGAAGCCTTCCGATGCTGGTGATTCACCGCCGAACCGAAGCCCACCCCGTGTGGAGCGTCGAGTTACACCTCACCTTCGAAGCTCGAAGCAAAAGTCGCCTGCGCTGCTTCAGCGGTGAGGGAGAAGATGTGGGCCTGTTCCTTGAGCGCGGACAAGCCCCCTTGCGTGACGGCGAATTTCTGCAAGCCCAGGACGGGCGCATCGTGCGCGTGTGCGCCAGACCCGAAGCATTGCTGCATGTCACGTGCAGCAATGCCTTTGAATTGACCCGCGCCGCCTATCATCTGGGCAACCGCCATGTCGCCTTGCAGGTTGGCGATGGCTGGCTGCGCTTGCTTGATGACTACGTGCTCAAGGCCATGCTGGAACAATTGGGCGCACACACCGAATCCATTGAGGCGCCGTTTCAACCTGAGCACGGTGCCTACGGCGGCGGGCATCATCATTCCCGTGCTGGGGAAGAGGCCTTCAACTACGCCCCGCGCCTGCACCAGTTTGGCGTGCGCGTGTGAACCCGGCCTGGGCGCTCTTGCGTCTGGCCAGCCCGCAGCTGCCGATTGGCGGCTACAGCTATTCCCAAGGATTGGAGATGGCCGTCGAGCAAGGCCGGGTGTGTGATCCGTCTACCGCTACGCGCTGGATCCGCGATCAGTTGCTGCTCAATCTGGCGCGCTTCGAAGCACCGCTGTTGCTCGCCCATTGCCGGGCCGCCGCTGACGAAGACTGGAGCCGCTTGCAGCAGTTTTGCGACGAGCATCGCGCCAGCCGCGAAACCCGTGAGCTGCATCAGGAAAGCCGGCAAATGGGTTATTCCCTGCAACAGTTACTCAACGGTTTACCCGAACTGGACGACCCCGCACGGCTGTTTCTCGCACAACAAACCGAGCCGCATCTGGCCCTCGGCTGGGCATTGGCAGCCCGCGCCTGGGGTATCAGCCCACAAGATGCGCTGGCCGCCTGGCTCTGGAGCTGGCTGGAAAACCAATTGGCGGTGCTGATGAAAACCCTGCCGCTGGGCCAACAGGCCGCGCAGCGCATGACCAGCGAGTTATCGCCCGCGTTGCAGCAAGCGCAACAACACGCCAGCACCCTCGACTTATCCCACTTGGGCAGCGCCGCTTTCGGCCTGTCATTGGCAAGCATGGCCCACGAGCGCCAGTACAGCCGTCTGTTTCGTTCCTAGGAGAATGCAATGAATACACACCCTTTGCGTGTCGGCATTGGTGGCCCGGTGGGCTCTGGCAAAACCGCCTTGACCCTGGCCCTGTGCCTGGCCCTTCGCGACAAGTACAACCTGGCCGTGGTGACCAACGATATTTATACCCGCGAAGATGCCGACTTCTTGGTGCGCAACGAGGCCCTGGCCCCGGAACGGATCATCGGTGTCGAAACCGGTGGCTGCCCGCACACTGCCATCCGCGAAGATGCGTCGATCAATCTGGAAGCCGTCGACCAGTTGAACCGGCGCTTTCCAGGCCTCGACCTGATTCTGGTGGAATCGGGTGGGGATAACTTGTCGGCCACCTTCAGCCCCGAGCTGTCTGACCTGACGATTTACGTGATCGACGTGTCGGCCGGGGATAAATTGCCGCGCAAGGGCGGGCCGGGAATCTGCAAGTCGGACTTGCTGGTGATCAACAAAATCGACCTCGCGCCACTGGTGGGTGCATCGCTGGAACTGATGGACAGCGACACCAAACGCATGCGCGGCGACAAGCCCTTTGTGTTCAGTAACCAAAAGACCGGCCTGGGCCTGGACGCCATCGTGGCGTTTATCGAACGTCAGGGTTTGTTGGTGGCCTGAATCGCGAGCAAGCTCGCTCCTGCAGGCGATTGGCGGCGACCTGGATGTTTGCGTGTATCATGTCGTCCAAACGCCCCAGCCGTGACGACGCCCGCCGATGCCTGATGTAGCCAGCTCCAACTTTGCGCCTGAATTGACCGCTACTTTTGCGGCCGTGCAGCAGCATTTTCGCCAGGTCATTGTGCCGCTGTGGCAAGGCCCCGGCTGGAATGCCGAGTTGGCGTTGCCGTTTGAAGCGCTCAGCTGCGAGCATCAGCCATTGCCGCCCCAGCGCTATCGCGCCATGGCCTGCGCCCGCCAACTCTATCTGTTCGCCAGCCTGATCGACGACCCGGCCTTCCCCGCCGCCGCCGAACGCGCGGCGGCGCTGTTTCGCTCGTTGCAACAGCACTTTCACGATGCAGAGCACGGCGGCTGGTTCTACAGCATCGACCCCAACGGCGCACCGCTGGATCAACGCAAAGACCTCTACACCCACGCGTTCATCATCTTCGCCTGCGCCCATTACTGGGCCAAAGTGCGCGAGCCGCTGGTGGAGTCGGTGCTGAATGCCGCGCTGAAAGTCGTGGCCGAGCGTTTCAGCGATGGCAACGGCTTGTACGAAGCCAGCCTGAACCAGGACTGGTCGACACTCAACAGCGGCCCGCTGCAAAACCCGTTGATGCATTTGGCCGAAGCGTTTTTGGCCACCCTGTCGGTGCGCGACGATGCGCCAGTACAGGCCGCCTTGCTTGCGCTGGCCGATGGCATGCAACAGCGTTTTATCGAGCCTGTGCATAACGTCATGCTCGAAAAACCGCACGGGGCTGTGGATAACTGGTTTGAACCGGGGCATCAGTTTGAGTGGTTCTTCTTGCTGCAATCCTCGCCCCTGCTGCGCCAAACTCCGTTGCACGGTTCGCTGGATCGCGCCTTCGGTTTTGCCGAGCAGGTCGGTGTAGACCCACAGACCGGCGCGGTCTGCGGCATGCTCGACAGTGCTGGCAACTTGCGTGACGGCACCCAACGCATCTGGGCCCAGGCCGAGTACCTGCGCGCCCTGACCTTGCGCCCCGAAAGCCAACCACGCCTGCAACGCCAATTGCTGGCGCTGCAGCAGCACTTTTTACATGCGGGTGGTTGGTACGAATGCCTGGACGCTACGGGCAAGGTCAGCCGTGCGGACATGCCGTCGACTACGCCGTATCACCTGGCGACGTGCTACAGCGGTTTGGCGCAGTATTTCGATTGAAAAGATCGCAGCCGTCGTTCCTCGGCAGCTCCTACGGGGGCCCGTAGGAACTGCGATCTTTTGACCTAGAGTTTGGCGTGACGCTCAATGGCGAAGCCATTCCAGGTCTGGGTAACGGGCATCAGTTCAAGGCGGTTGATGTTGATGTGCGCCGGGGTGTTGAGAACCCAGAAAATCGTTTCGGCGATGTCTTCAGGCTGGATCGGCTCCGCACCTTGATAGGTCGCGTCATAACGCGCCTGGTCACCCCCGAAGCGCACCATAGAGAACTCGCTCTCGCATAAGCCCGGTTCAATGTTGCTGACCCGCACGCCCGTACCTTGCAGGTCGCAGCGCAGGTTGAGGGAGAACTGCTTCACGAACGCCTTGGTGCCGCCGTACACGTGGCTGCCCGGGTAAGGGTAGTTACCGGCAATAGAACCCAGGTTGACGATCCCGGCACCGCGTCCGTAGGCAATCAGTCGTGGCAGCAGCAGACGGGTGCTGTAGAGCAGGCCTTTGATGTTGGTGTCGACCATGGTGTCCCAATCGTCGAGGTCGCACTTCACAGCCGGGTCTGTACCCACGGCCAGACCCGCGTTGTTGATCAGGCCGCGCAGCTTGCTGAACGCAGGCGGCAGGTTGGCAATGGCCTCTTCCATCGCGGCCCGATCGCGTACATCCAGTACCAGCCCATGCACCTCAGTCAATGCGGACAACTCTGCGCACAGCGCATCCAAACGCTCTTTACGCCGACCGGTCAGCACCAGTTTCCAGCCTGCTTGTGCAAACTTGCGTGCACACGCTTCACCAAATCCGGAAGTCGCGCCCGTAATAAACAGGGTGGAAGTCATCGTGTTCTCCTTGGCTGGCGACCTTCGGTCACCGTTGAAATAGACGCCGAACAGCATGCCCGGCCTAAGGTTTGGCAGCAACCCGGCTGTGTATATTCGACCACTACCTGTACGAAAATTAACCAACGTTCAGCAAGCCAGGCGGCATAGGGGCTGGAGCACTGTGCACTCACCTTATCCACAGACCCGTCCACAGTCTTTGGGGGCAATTCGAAAAAGCTCAAAGCCGCTGTACACAAGGGTTATAGCGCAGGTTGAAGTGTTTTTTAACTTGACCGGGACACATCCAGCATGCAGGCGCTCCAAAAAGGTGCAACCCGGTAAAACCGGTAGATAGCCAGAAGCCAGTAATTACGCCGCCTGGCGCGTTCTTTCCAGAGTTTAACCACAGACTTATCCACAGGTTGCTCATCATTTTTCGGCGGTCTTTATAACCGAACAAACCTGTTGACAATTCACTGCGCACGCTAGGTAAAAAACACTGATCAAAAAACAACCACAAGCCTGTAAGCCACGTAGATAAAGGGCTGCAGCCAACTACTCCCACGTTACCCACAGCCACCTCCACAGCAAACGGGGACAAGTCAAAACGATGACAAAACAGGTATTTACAGCGGCTTTATGTCGCGCTTTGGTAGGGTTGCAATATTGTTTTCCACAATTTCAAGAACGCTTTGTAGAACAATAAAAAAGCCCCATTAAAGGGGCTGAATAAACACAAAGCCTGTAGGAGCCAGAACCGGTCAGTTAATGCCCGCCCAAATACGCGTTGCGTACCTCTTCGTTGCTCAGCAGCTCTTTGCCGGTGCCGGTCAGGCGGATTTCACCGTTGACCATCACATAGGCTCGGTCTGAAAGGCGTAGCGCGTGGTTGGCGTTTTGCTCGACCAGGAAGATGGTCATCCCGGTCTGCGCCAGTTCACGCAGGGTGGCGAAGATCTGTTTGACCACGATCGGCGCCAACCCCAGGCTCGGTTCATCGAGCAACAGTAGCTTGGGACGGCTCATCAGCGCCCGGGCGATGGCGAGCATTTGCTGCTCACCGCCGGACATGGTCATGGCCCGCTGGTTGCGCCGCTCCTTGAGCCGCGGGAACAGTTCGAACATACGCTGCATGTCTTCGTCTGCGTGTTTATCCCCAATGGGGATGGTGCCCATCAGCAGGTTTTCTTCCACGGACATGTCCGGAAACACGCGACGGCCTTCCGGCGATTGAGCGATGCCGTTGGAGGCAATGTAGTGCGAGGACTTCTGGGTGATGTCCACGCCCTGATAGAGAATTTGCCCGCCACTGGCCCGGGGTTGGCCGAAGATCGACATCAGCAGCGTGGACTTGCCCGCGCCGTTGGAGCCAATCAGGCTCACGGTTTCGCCCTCTTCGATGTGCATCGAGACTTTTTTCAGCGCCTGGATCGGCCCGTAGTGGACGTCCAGCTCCTTGAGTTCGAGGATCGTGCTCGTCATATCAGCTCCTCTTCGTCTGCGCCGAGGTAGGCGGCAATCACTTTCGGGTCGTTGCGAATTGCGTCTGGCCCACCCTCGGCGATCACGTTGCCGTGGTCGAGCACCACGATGTGATCGGAAATACTCATGACCATGCCCATGTCGTGCTCAATCAGCACCACGGTCAGGTCGTGTTCGTCACGCAGCAGGCGAATCATCGCACTCAGCGCTTCGGTTTCTTGCGGGTTAAGGCCGGCTGCCGGCTCATCCAGGCAGATGATTTGCGGGCGGGTACACATGGCCCGGGCAATCTCCAGACGCCGTTGTTGGCCGTAAGACAGTTCACCCGCCAGACGGTTGGCGCAGTCCACCAGGTCAACCACTTCCAGCCAGTAAAACGCGTGGTCCAGCGCATCACTTTCGGCCTTGCGGTAGCCCTTGGTGTTGAGGATGCCGGCGAGCATGTTGCGGTTAACCCACATGTGCTGCGCCACCAGCAGGTTTTCCAGCACCGACATTTCCTTGAACAGGCGAATGTTCTGGAAGGTTCGGGCCAGGCCTGAACGGTTGACCAAATGGGTACCCCCGAACATTTTGTAATACAGCCGGCTGGCAAAGGCCTTGGGCGATACGAAGTCGGTCAGGCGAAACGGCTCACCCAGCAGTTTGATCACATTGGTGTGGGTGCCACGGGTGTTGAGTTCGATCTTGCCCCCGGAGGCTTTGTAAAAGCCGGTCAGGCAGTTGAAGACCGTGGTTTTACCCGCACCGTTGGGGCCGATCAGGGCAAAGATCGAGTTGCGTTTGACCTTGAGACTGACATCGCTCAAGGCCTTGATCCCACCGAAATGCATCATCAGTCTGTCGACGGAGAGTACGACGTCGTCATTTTTCGAGAGCTCATTCATGGCGCAACTCCCTTGCGTGGCGTCACCCCAACACGACTGATCCGAATCAGGCCCCGTGGTCGCCAAATCATCATCAACACCATCAGTACGCCAAACAGCAGCACGCGGTACTCCGCAAAGCTGCGCAGCAGTTCCGGGGCCACGGTTAACACGAACGCGGCGATCACCACGCCCACTGTCGAGCCCATGCCGCCGAGTACCACAATCGCGAGGATCAGCGCCGACTCAAAGAAGGTGAACGAGGACGGGTTCACAAACCCTTGGTAGCTGGCGAAGAACACACCGGCCAAGCCTGCGGTGGAAGCACCGAGGGTGAAGGCCGAGAGTTTGACCAGTACGTGGTTCAGCCCCATGGCGCGGCAGGCGATTTCGTCTTCGCGCAGCGCTTCCCAGGCCCGACCTATGGGCATGCGGGTCAGGCGATGCTTGATGTAGAGCACCAGCAGCACCACCAAAAACAGCACGATGTAGATAAACAGGAACTTGATGTTGGGGTTGTAGGCCACGCCGAAGAACTCATGGAACGGCACCCCGCCTTCTTTGGCTCGACGACCGAACTCCAGGCCGAAAAAGGTCGGCGATGGCACCGGCATGCCGTTTGGCCCGCCGGTAAACGACAGCCAGTTATTGAGCACCAGACGGATGATTTCACCAAAACCCAGGGTCACGATGGCCAGATAGTCACCATGCATTCGCAACACCGGAAACCCGAGAATGCACCCCGCCATCGCCGCCGCAATCGCCGCCAGCGGCAGCACCGACCAGAAGCCCAGCCCCAAATACTGGTAGCCCAGCGCCAGCCCGTAGGCACCGATGGCATAAAACGCCACGTAGCCCAGGTCGAGCAGACCCGCCAGCCCGACCACGATGTTCAGCCCCAGGCCGAGCAATACGTAGATCAAGCCAAGAATGACCACGGTCAGCAGGTATTTGTTGGCGAAAAACGGGAACACGATGGCAATCACGATCAGCAGCGGGACGATCCAGCGCAGCCGCGATTTGTAGTCCGGTGGTAACACATGCACACCGGAGCCGGTGGACTCAAACCCCTGGAGGATTTTCAGCCCCTTGGCCGTTTGCAGGAACAGGCTCAGGACAAAGCGCCCCACCATCACAATCGCCACCAGCCAGCCAACTCGGGCCGGCTGCAAATTGAAGCTATAACCGTCGAGCACCACCCCCACGATAGGCCCGAACACAATCAGTGAAATCAACCCGGCCAGGATCGAATCGATAAGGCTTTTTTTGATATCAATCGGTTTGTTTTGCGCTACAGACATACTTACACCTTCGCCACGAGAGGACGACCCAGCAGGCCTTGGGGACGGAAAATCAGAATCAGCACCAGCAGTGAGAAACTGAACACGTCCTTGTAGTCCGAGTTAATTAACCCGGCAAAAAGCGACTCTGAAATACCCAGGATGATCCCGCCGAGCATGGCGCCGGGCAATGATCCGATCCCGCCGAGTACCGCCGCGGTGAACGCCTTGATGCCAATGATGAAGCCGGCATAGAAGTCGAACGTGCCGTAGTTCATGGTAATCAGCACACCGGCCAGCGCAGCCATGGCAGCGCCGATGACAAACACGTAGGAAATCACCCGGTCAGTATTGATCCCCAGAATCGACGCCATCTTGCGGTCTTGTTGCGTGGCGCGGCACATGCGCCCCAGCTTGGTGTATTTGATGATGTAGGTCAGCAGCCCCATGCCGACGAAGGCGGCGATCAGAATGAAGACTTTGGTGTAAGTCAGTTGCACAAAGCCTGTGCCGATATCGACACGCCAAGCGCCGCTGAGCAACGTTGGAACGCCCTGTTGGCGCGAGCCCTGGGCAATTTGCACGTAGTTTTGCAGGATCAGGGAAATACCAATGGCGCTGATCAGCGGCGCCAGCCGTGTGGAATTTCGCAGCGGTTTGTAAGCCACGCGTTCGATCACCCAGCCATACAGGCCAGTGACCACAACCGTGAAAATCAAAGTACCCAACATCAGCAGCGGGAACGATTCAATACCGAAGTATGCCAACAGAGCCAGACTGATCGCCGCGAGGTAAGCAGAGATCATGTACACCTCGCCGTGGGCGAAGTTGATCATGCCGATGATGCCGTAGACCATTGTGTAGCCGATGGCAATCAGGCCGTAAACAGACCCTAGGGTCAGGCCGTTCAGCAGTTGCTGTAGGAAGATACCGTCCATAACGCAATCTCACGCACTTGAGCGTTTGCGCAAGCGAACGCCTGAATGGCGCCGCTTGCACAGCTCCTGGAAAAGAACACAGGTATTACCGCCATCCCCTATCCGCGCTTGCAGGCGCGGAAGTCAGGGTTAGAGGGTCATCTCACTTCTGTTTTTCCAGCTGGTGATATTTGCCGTTTTTGTCCCACTGATACATCACGTAGTCAGAGACTTTGAGGTCGCCTTTGCTGTCCCAGGCTTTCTCGCCCATTACGGTTTTCACCGGGTTGGCTTTCAGCCATTTGGCAGCGTCTTCGCCTTTGTTGGACTTGGCGCCATTGAAGGCGTCAGCCAAGGCTTGCACCGAGGCATAGGCGTACAGGGTGTAGCCTTCTGGCTCGGTGCCATTTTTGCGGAACTCATCCACCACCGCCTTGCTCTCTGGCAGCAGACGCGGGTCGGCGCCGAAGGTCATGTACACGCCGTCAACGTATTGCGCGCCGCCAGCGGTGGTCACCAACTCGTCGGTTACAACACCGTCATCGGAGACAAACTTAATGTCTTTAAGACCTTGCTCACGCAATTGGCGAACCAGTGGCCCGGCTTCCGGGTGCAAGCCACCGAAGAACACCACGTCGGCACCGGTCGAGCGGATTTTGGTCACCAGGGCGCTGAAGTCTTTCTCGCCACGGGTCAGACCTTCTTCCAGAATCGGTTTGACTCCACGCTTGGTCAGTTGTGCACTGGTGGCATCCGCCAGCCCTTTGCCGTAGGTGTCCTTGTCGTTGATCACCGCAACTTTCTTGCCTTTGAGCACGTCGACAATGTAGTCACCGGCAACAACGCCTTGCTGGTCATCACGGCCGCACATACGGAACACTGCGTCCATCCCACGTTCTGTGACCTGTGGGTTAGTCGAGCCTGGGGTGATCATGATCACCCCAGCGTCGGCATACACCTCAGAAGCAGGAATAGTGTTCGAAGAACAGAAGTGGCCGACGACCCCAATCACCTTGTCCTGATCGACCAAACGGTTGGCTACCGCAACCGCCTGCTTGGGTTCGCAGGCATCATCGCCGGCGACCAGTTTGATCTGCTCGCCGTTAATGCCGCCCGCTTTGTTGATGGCATCCGCAGCCGCCTGTGCGCCCTTCATGTACTGCTCGCCAAACGCTGCGCTGGCGCCAGTCATCGGTCCTGCCACACCGATTTTCACATCAGCCTGAACAAACGAAGAAACGCCTAACGCAGCAGCCACTGCGAGGGCCAGAAAACCTTTCTTGTAGAACATCTGCGACATGAGGTGGTGCTCCTGAGGTTTTTAGATGGCACTTTGACTTTACGTAAAGCTCTGAGCAAGCCGCGTGCCATTGGTTTTTTATTCTTAAAAAAGCCGCTGTCTTATTGTTATATCGACTGTTTTGAGCCCATTTTTATTGAGCGTGCAACCGTCTAAACCGAAGAAGGTGAAACCGTTAATCACTTGCAGGTACTACCCCTCGCATCAAATGTTGCAACCGGGTTACCCATCGCCATTCAACCCTCCTGTAACCACATACGTCACCGAAGTGCACACTCTCGGTGCATAACTGCTACAAAGCAGCACGATAAGAGGCTAGTCGTTGTCGGCACAAACGTCGGACGGACGATGAAATATCTATTCAGATAACAATTCGTAAACATTGCCCTGCGTGATACAGCGAAAAACCCGCCTCGTACAAACAACTGCGCAAGCCTGTACCCGACAGGGGCTGCATCGGCGAGAACGGAATCGGCAGGGCCTTGGCATCGCCATTACACAGGTAATCGGCAAAGGCTTTGCCCACCACCGTGCCCGTGGTCACGCCCCGCCCGTTGTAACCGGTGACTGCCACCAAACCGGGCGCGGGTTCAAATAAACGCATCAAGTGATCAGGGGTAAACGCGATGCAGCCGGTCCAGGTGCACTCCCACTCCACACCTTTCAAATACGGGAAGTAGTGCTGCTGCACACGGTCGGCCCAGGCCTTGAGAAACCACGTGGGTTTCTGATTGCCATTGCCCAAACTGCCCAGTAACAACCGGCCTTCGGCATCACGGCGGATGCTGCTCAACACTTGGCGGGTGTCCCACGAACCCTGCCCGCCGGGCAAGATGCGTTTTGCGGTGTCATCGCTCAGCGGTTTCGAGGCGACCTGGTAGTAGTAACCGGGGAAAAAGTTGCGCCGCAAGTCAGTCCATTCGCCCTCGGTATAGGCATTGGACGCCAGTACCACCTGCTCGGCACTCACCGCGCCGAGGGCGGTTTGCACTGACCAGCGCTGGCCCTGACGCTCAAGCCCAGTGACAGGGGATTGGTCGAACAAGCGCCCACCCAAATCACTGGCGGCCTTGGCCAAGCCTGAGGTGTAGGCCATCGGGTTGAGGGTGCCAGCACGCCGATCGAGCAAGGCGGCGGCGATTTTGGCAGTGCCGGTGGCCGCTTCACAGGCCGCGCCGGTGAGCAACTCCACCGGTGCGCCACGGCGCTTCCATTGCTGCTCGCGGCTGCGCAAATCGGCTTCGCCCTTGGCGTTATGAGCCATGTGCAGCGTGCCTTCGCGGCGCAATTGGCAATCGATGCGGTATTTGTCGATCAGGCTGAATACCAGCGCCGGTGCGGCGCCGAGCATACGATTGAGCTGGCTGCCGACGGCCTCGCCAAACCCGGCTTCGATGTCATCTGGGGCAATCCACATCCCGGCGTTGACCAGCCCCACATTGCGCCCCGAGCCGCCATGCCCGGTGCGATGCGCTTCCAGCACACACACGCTTTTGCCCTGTTCGAGCAAATGAATAGCCGCTGACAGCCCGGTGATTCCGGCCCCAATCACACACACATCAACGCTCAATTCGCCGCTAAAAATTGGGGCTTGAGGACGTTGCGGCGTGAGGTTTTCCCACAGACATTGTTCTTGTAGAGGCATTGCCAAGCTCCAGAAATGAAACCCGCGTCAAAAGCCCCTCACCCTAACCCTCTCCCTGAGGGAGAGGGGACCGATTGGGGAATATTGGAGATTCACGACGGCCTGAAAATACTGTTTTTAATCCATAGTCGACCGAACATTTCAGGTCAGCGCATCATCAACCCTCACTCGGTCAGCTCCCTCTCCTGCGGGAGAGGGTTGGGGTGAGGGTATGTTTTGACCTCAATCGAACGTAATGCCCTGCGCCAGCGGCAGTTCCAGCGAGTAGTTGATGGTGTTGGTCTGGCGGCGCATGTAGCCGCGCCAGGCGTCGGAGCCAGACTCACGACCACCGCCGGTTTCTTTTTCGCCACCAAAGGCACCGCCGATCTCTGCACCGCTCGGCCCGATATTGACGTTGGCAATGCCGCAGTCACTGCCGGTGGCGGACATGAACTGCTCGGCTTCGCGCACATCCGTGGTGAAGATGCACGACGACAAACCTTGCGGCACCGCATTATTCAGGCGCAAAGCCTCGGCAAAGTCGCGGTAACCCACCACGTACAGAATCGGGGCGAAGGTTTCGTTGCACACCACTTCGCTCTGTTCCGGCATTTCAACAATGGCCGGGGACACGTAATACGCGTTGGGGTATTGGCTGGCCAATTGCCGCTCGCCACCAAACACCCGCCCGCCTTCGCTCAAGGCTTGCTCCAATGCATCCTGCATACTTTCAAAGCTGTGTTTGTCGATCAACGGGCCGACCAAATTGCCTTCCAGCGGATGGCCGATGCGCACTTTGGAATAGGCGGCCTTGAGCCGAGTAACGATTTCGTCCTTGACCGACTCATGGGCAATCAGCCGGCGCAGGCTGGTGCAACGCTGACCTGCGGTGCCGACAGCACTGAACAATATGGCGCGCACCGCCATGTCCAGATCGGCGCTCGGGCCGAGGATCATCGCGTTATTGCCACCCAACTCAAGAATGCTGCGAGCAAAGCGTGCGGCAATTTTAGGCGCCACTTCACGGCCCATACGGGTGCTGCCAGTGGCGCTGATCAACGCTACTCGCGGGTCATCCACCAGCGCCTCGCCAGCTTCGCGCCCCCCGATAATCACTTGACTGAGGTACTTGGGTGCGTCGGAAAACTTA
This sequence comes from Pseudomonadota bacterium, assembly GCA_040385125.1. Taxonomy (GTDB): domain Bacteria; phylum Pseudomonadota; class Gammaproteobacteria; order Pseudomonadales; family Pseudomonadaceae; genus Aquipseudomonas. Next base: position 77,708 of record JAZKIA010000008.1, read on the forward strand.
CTCAGCACACGATCAAACAGCGCCTGGCAGGCCAGCGCGGTGAGCGGGGTTTTTTCGGAAGGTTTCCAGATCACCGCGTTACCGCACACCAGTGCCAGCGCGGTGTTCCAGGCCCAGACCGCCACCGGAAAGTTGAACGCACTGATCACCCCAACCACGCCCAGCGGGTGCCAGGTTTCACGCATGTGGTGGCCCGGACGTTCGGAGGCGATGGTCAAACCGTAGAGCTGACGCGACAAACCGACCGCGAAGTCGCAGATATCGATCATTTCCTGAACTTCACCCAGGCCTTCCTGAGTGATCTTGCCCGCTTCCCACGACACCAGCTCGCCCAGATCAGCCTTGTACTCACGCAGCACGTCACCGAACTGACGCACCAACTCGCCACGTCGCGGTGCCGGCACCTTGCGCCAGGCTTCGAACGCATGCTCGGCACGGGTCACGTGCTGCTCGGCCTCGGCGGCACCTTCCCAGTGCACAACGCCCATCTGACTGCCATCAATCGGCGTGTGTACCGGGTATTTACCTTGCTGGTACAACGCGGGATTAACACCTAGACGATCCAGTAATGCGGCAACCATGGGGCACTCCTTTAGCTCAAGAATCAGTCCTTTAGTTGTAGCTGGCTCACCTCATGGCAACAAACGACCTTTAAGCGAGATATCATTCCGAAAATTCATGCTGCGCTGGTAACGTCGCCTGACAACAAGAATGAGAGGGCTTTTATGCTCAACAAGCGCCATCTGCCATCGATCACCGCGTTGCAGTGTTTTGAGGCCGTAACCCGCCACCTGAGCTTCACCCGCGCCGCCGAAGAGTTGAATCTGACCCAGAGTGCCGTCAGTAAACAGGTCGCGCAGTTGGAGGAATTGTTGCAGCACTTGCTGTTTCGGCGTGTGCGGCGACGCCTGCAACTGACCCCCGCCGGTGATTTGTACCTGGTAGAAGTCCGAAAAATCCTGACCCAAGTCGAGATGTCGACCCACACCCTGCGCTCCTACGGCGGCGAAACGGAAGTGTTGCGGGTGTCGACGCCTTCGACCTTCGGCGCGCGCTGGCTGGTGCCGCGCCTGAAAGGCTGGCGGCTGCGCCATCCACATATTCATCTGGACTTGTGCAACGAGCAGCAAGCCGATGAACTGCTGCAAGGCCGTAGCGATCTGGCGTTTTACTTCGGCCAGGCCTCACGACCCGGCACTGAATGCCTGAAGTTATTTGGCGAAGAAATGGTGGCGGTATGCGCACCGTCGAGCTTGCCGGATACCGCGTTCACCGATCCTACACAGCTGACTGATCTGGTGCTGTTGCAAAACGCCTCACGCCCGCAAGCCTGGCATGAGTGGTTCGAAAGTCAGGGTTATCGCACCGACCACAGCTATCACGGCCCGCGTTTTGACACCTTCTATATGTGTATTCGGGCCGCTCAGGTTGGCTGCGGTGTTGCACTGCTGCCAAGGTTTCTGGTCGAAGAGGAATTGACTGACGGCAAGCTGGTCATTGCCTGGCAACACCCGATGCCGAGTCGCGACGCCTATTACCTGGCCTACCCCGAGCACTCCGCTGGCGTACCCAAGGTGCGCGCCTTTGTGGCGTGGATACTGGAACAGCAAAAACCGCTGGCAATAGCGCCTGCGGATATGCGCCACTAGCGCCATTGATTGAAAGTAACTGACACGGCCAGTACGGAGATTGCCGCTATGAGCGAGAGTGTATTTGCCGGTCGCATCGTGCAGAACCTGCTCGACACCGACTTCTACAAATTGACCATGATGCAGGCAGTGCTGCACAACTATCCCAACGTTGAAGTCGAGTGGGAATTCCGCTGCCGCAACAGCGAGGACTTGCGCCCGTACCTCAACGAAATTCGCCATCAGATCGAACGTCTGGGCGAACTGAGCATGAGCCAGGATCAGTTGGGGTTTCTGGAACGGATTACGTTTATGAAGCCCGACTTCATACGTTTCCTCGGCCTGTTTCGCTTCAATCTGCGCTACGTGCATACCGGGATCGAAAACGGCGAGCTGTTTATCCGCCTGCGTGGGCCGTGGCTGCATGTGATTCTGTTTGAAGTGCCCTTGCTGGCGATTGTCAGCGAAGTGCGCAACCGCTCACGCTACGCAGACACCGTGCTGTCCCAGGCCCGCGAGCAGCTGTACCGCAAGTTTGACTGGCTGCAGGCCAACGCCAGCGCCGATGAGCTGTCCGACCTGCAAGTCGCCGATTTCGGTACACGCCGACGCTTTTCGTACCGGGTGCAAGAAGAAGTGGTCAGCGTGCTCAAGCATGACTTCCCCGGGCGCTTTGTCGGCACCAGCAACGTTCATCTGTCCCGCGAGCTGGAGATGAAGCCGTTGGGCACCATGGCCCACGAATGGATCATGGCCCACCAGCAACTGGGCCCGCGGCTGATCGACAGCCAAAGCGCCGCGCTCGACTGCTGGGTACGCGAATACCGCGGGCTGCTGGGGATTGCCCTGACCGACTGCATCACCACTGATGCCTTCCTGACCGATTTTGATCTGTACTTTGCCAAGCTGTTTGACGGCTTGCGTCACGACTCGGGCGACCCGGTGCTGTGGGCCGAAAAATGCATCACCCATTACCACCGCCTCGGCATTGATCCTATGAGCAAAACCCTGGTGTTTTCGGACAGCCTGACGCTACCTCGCGCACTGGAAATCTTCCGGGCGCTGCGCGGGCGGATCAATGTCAGTTTCGGCATCGGCACCAACCTGACTTGTGACATTCCAGGTGTCGAGCCGATGAGCATCGTGCTTAAAATGACCGGGTGTAATGGCTCGCCAGTGGCGAAGATTTCGGATGAACCGGGCAAGACCCACTGCTCTGACCCAAACTTCGCAGCCTACTTGCGCCACGTTTTCCATGTTCCTGAACAATCCGCCAAGGAGTGAATCATGCAGGCCGTACAGCGTCAGATTGCTCAAGACCTCAAGGTCCAACCGCCGTTTAAAGACCTCAACGCCCTGGAGGCCGAGGTGGCGCGACGCATCACCTTTATTCAGTGCTGCCTGCACAACGCCAGGCTCAAGACCCTGGTACTGGGCATCAGCGGCGGGGTCGACTCGCTGACCGCAGGCTTGATGGCCCAGCGCGCGGTTCAGCAACTGCGCGAACAGACGGGCGATTCGTCGTATCGTTTTATTGCCGTGCGCCTGCCGTACGGCGTGCAGCACGACGAAGTCGATGCCACCGCGGCTGTCGACTTTATCAACCCTGATGAGCGTCAAACCGTCAACATCGGCCCCGCAGTCAAAGCGTTAGCTGGCGAAGTGACTGCCTTTGAGGGCAAGCCGGCCGCCACCGTGGACTTCGTATTGGGCAACACCAAAGCGCGAATGCGCATGGTCGCGCAGTACACCATCGCGGGCGCAACTGGCGGGCTGGTGATCGGCACCGACCACGCGGCAGAGGCGGTGATGGGGTTTTTCACCAAGTTTGGTGACGGCTCGTGTGATTTGGCGCCGCTGAGCGGATTGGTGAAGAACCAGGTTCGGGCGATTGCGCGCTACTTTGGCGCGCCGGAATCGCTGGTCGAGAAAGTCCCGACGGCTGACCTGGAAGACCTGGAACCGGGCAAGCCAGACGAAGCGTCCCACGGCGTGACCTACGCCGAAATCGATGCTTTTTTGCAGGGTCAGCCGGTGAGTGAAGAGGCGTTCAGAATAATCAGCAGCACCTACGAAAAAACCCATCACAAGCGCGAGATGCCGTTCGCGCCGTGATAGTGCGCGGTGCCTGTTACCCTCACCCCTGCCCTCTCCCAGAGGGAGAGGGAGCAGATTCGAGTCGTACGCGAGCGTTAAATATCCCCCATTAAGCCCCCTCTCCCTCCGGGAGAGGGTTGGGGTGAGGGCTGGATTCAGCCGGCCAACAACTTATCCACAGACGTTTTGACCTGATGGATCAAGTGCACCACCGCCAGCGCTACATCGCGATTAAGGCCTTGCAGGTTGTCGGCCGACGCATACGCCGTGGCAATGGCACAGCGCAGCAGTTCATCGGTGTGTTCGAGGTTTCTTTCGTATTCGGGTGTGTGAGTCATGGTTGAGTTCCTAATTGATTAGTTAAGAGCTGACCATTTGCTTGCACACAAAGAGGGTGGCAGCTGTACGCGGGTGTGCAAGACCGGTCGAATAGGAACGAACCCCGGCAGGCCCGAAGACCTCCCACGTACAGCCGCCATAAACAGAGTTTTCTAGCGGTGGCTTATGTTCCTGACTCGACTCGGACTTGCACGTCCGGTCACCCATGTGGGGTGACGAAACGCAGGCTAGCGATCGAAAGAGACAGGCGCAAGACCAAAGGATTCTCTAGGAATAGTCCTGCGAATGAAAGAGATCGCTCTCTCACATTGCCACGTCGCGCAGCAAGCTGGAGGCGGGGCGTAGGAGCTGCTGAGGCACGAAAGCTGCGATCTTTTGACCTTTCGTGCAGTCAACGCCTCGCCTGGAAAGAGGTCAACATCAAAAGATCGCAGCCGTCGTGCCTCGGCAGCTCCTACAAAATGTCATCAAAGCCGCTGTCCGTTGCAGGTTGGGCAGTATCAGTGTTGCGAAAAAACGGAATGAACCCCACGTTTTTTTTCGCTTGCCGCCCCAGCAGCCAAAGGCTTTGATAAGCGTCTATTTCGTCGCCAGAGCCCTGCCCTCATGTCTTCTTTCGATGCCTTGTTCTCCCTCGTCGAGTCGTTGCTCGGTCAACCTGCCGCCCATTGGCTGCGCGAGCACGTCGAGGTGCCCGAAGGCTTGCACAGCTTTAGCTGGAATGAGCAGGCTCTGCATCGGGTCTGGCTCGCCGAAGCGCTGAATCTGTGCCTGCTGCACAAACTGGTAGACGCCGTGCCGGATGGCCGGCGCTATGTTGAGGAACAAGCCCGGCAAGGCCGCAAAGTGGTGTTTGACCACGGCGCCATTCGCACTGTGGACTGGCCCGTCAACGGCGAACTGCCTCGCGGCCGTCAGGCATTTGCACGTTTGCTGGAGCCTCTGGGTTTTACCGATGTACGAACCTACCCGCTGACCAAGCTGAACATGACCGGCTGGGGCTACCGACAGATGGATCTGCCCGAGGACATCGCGCAGTTTTTTGTCTCGGAGCTGCACCCCGGACGCTTCAGCGAAGGGTTTCAGCAAGCCGTCAGCCGCGTGGTCGGCCCCAGCCTCGATCCGCTGCAGGCCGAGCACATCAGTATCCTCAACCGCCTGAGCCAGACGCGCCATTGCAGCCTCAGCGAAGCGCAAACGCTGTTGCCCGCGCTGTACCGCGCATTTGGCCGTCAGCATGGGGTGGTACTCGAAGCGGATTATCAGTGCCTGCTCAAGGAAAGTGCAGAAATGGCCTGGATAGCCACCGAGGGCAACAGCTTCAACCATCTGACCGACCGCGTACACAACCTCGACGCCTGCGTCGCGCAACAACGTGACCTGCAACGCTCCATGAAAGACAGTATTGAAGTGTCGGCCTCGGGGCGGGTAATGCAGACCGCGTATCGCGCCTGTACCGTCACGCGAGGGTTGATCGATGCCGCAGGCCTGTACCGCGAGCACTCGGTGCCAGGCTCGTTTGTCGAATTTATTCAGCGCAAGATCGATCCTGAAAACGGTCGAATTGACCTGAACTTCGACAGCAGCAACGCTCAGGGCATTTTCAAGATGACCGACTCAAAAGCCTGAGCCTGAACGTAAACAGCCCTGACGGCGCAAGGCTCGTCAGGGCTGTTGGCAGGCATATTCAGGGGCTTATTTAAGCACCACCGTGCCTTTCATCATCGAGTTGTGGCCCGGGAAGGAACAGAAGAACTCGTACGATTCAGCCGGGTTCAACTTCGACACATCGAAAGTCACGGAGTCTTTCTCGCCAGCGCCAATGACTTTGGTATGGGCTATAACGCGAGTATCGCCGTCTTTGAGGTAGTTTTTATCCAGGCCTGCGCCCATGCCGTCAGTAGCAATACCCGCCATGTCTGCGGTTTTGCTCAACACCCAGTTATGGCCCATGACATTTTTCGGCAGGTTGCCGGAGTGAGTCAGGTTAACGGTGAAGGTCTTGCAGGACTTGTCGATGACGATTTCTTTGGTGTTGAAGGACATCTGATCAGTCGAATCAACGGTCACCGCACACTCAGCCGCCAGCAAATGGCCGCTGGCCAGGGTCAGCAGGGATACCGCAATAACTTTGGCAAACATGGTTTCTCTCCAAGGCAGGGTACAAAAAATCCATTCCGTGCACGCACAATGCACGAACTGGCTTGCAGTTCCAATGACCCGGATCATGGCCCAACGTTTTAATTCACATCGCGCTTTTTACCGGTGTAGAGTCATGTTTGCAGCGCAAAAAACCGCCTTGCAAAAACCCAGCTAACGGCTAAGCACTAATACAGGGCAGAATACGCGCCGCTCAACCTCACCTTCGAGCCCAGAGGATCGCCCATGGCCAAACCAAATTACAACTTCGCTAAGCGTCAAAGAGACTTGGCTAAAGAGCAGAAGAAAGAGGAAAAGCTTCAGCGCAAGAAAGCTGCTGCTGAAGAAGGCACCGTAGAGCTGGACCCTAATGCAGACGCCGCAGTCGACGCAGAGGGCGAGGTTGTCGCTGAAAACACCGACACCACAGAACAACAAGCACCAAACGCGTAACCCCCTCGGCCCGGTTATCCACAACCCGGCCCACAGGATCTGTGATCAGGATCAGCAGCTCAGCTGCTGATCCTCGCAGTTACCCTGATCGCTCCTGTAACGCCCTCAGACGCTTAAAAACACATAACCCCTACGCACGACACGCCAAGCAGCCTACGCATGCCTGACAGGCTTCTCAGCAGGCAGAATGCACAACGCCAGCTCGAAAGCTGGCGTTGGATGTTGCATCTATCTTTGTAGCCGCTGCCGCAGGCTGCGATCGAGCCCAAAGGGGTCGCCTCTTTCAAAAGCGAAGGTCCTTCGGCCCTTATCGCAGCCTTCGGCAGCGGCTACAGGGTTGTGCCAGGTTTAGCGCGGCACTACCGGTTTGCGGGTTGGCTTTTGGCTTTTGCCACCCTTGGCTGCTTCATGACGCTCTTTGGCAGCCTGCTTGTTGCGGGCGAATGCGGCGGCCTTGGCCTGTTCACGCTTGTCCCACGGGTTGCCACCGTCACTGGCACGCGGCGGCAGGCCGGTGTGCTGGGTCAGGATCTTGGTGGTTTTCTCACCCGCCACTTTATGGCTGCCGGCTGGCGTCGAGTTTTTACGACGAGCACTTTGGTAGCTGTCGGTCGCCGGCTGGTGCAATGGAATCAGTTGATCCTTGCCCGAACCGATCAGGTCAGCACGGCCCATGCGGGTCAGCGCTTCACGCAGCATCGGCCAGCCTTTCGGGTCGTGGTAGCGCAGGAACGCCTTGTGCAGACGGCGCTGGTCTTCGCTCTTGACGATGGTCACCGCGTCGCTCTTGTACGTGACCTTGCGCAGCGGGTTCTTGCCCGAGTGGTACATCGCGGTGGCGGTGGCCATCGGCGACGGGTAGAACGCCTGAACCTGGTCGGCACGGAAACCGTTGGTCTTGAGCCAGATGGCCAGGTTCATCATGTCTTCGTCTTTGGTGCCCGGGTGGGCCGCAATGAAGTACGGAATCAGGTACTGCTCTTTGCCCGCTTCCTTGGTGTACTTCTCGAACATGCGCTTGAACTTGTCATAGCTGCCAATGCCCGGCTTCATCATCTGGTTGAGCGGACCTTCCTCGGTGTGTTCCGGGGCGATCTTGAGGTAGCCACCGACGTGGTGGGTTACCAGCTCTTTGACGTACTCCGGCGACTCGACCGCGAGGTCGTAACGCAGGCCGGAAGCGATCAGGATCTTTTTAACGCCCGGCAAGGCACGAGCGCTGCGATACAGCTGAATCAGCGACGAGTGGTCGGTGTTCAGGTTCGGGCAGATGCCTGGGAACACGCACGATGGCTTGCGGCACGCGGATTCGATTTCCGGCGTTTTGCAGGCGATGCGGTACATGTTCGCGGTCGGCCCGCCGAGGTCGGAAATGACGCCGGTGAAGCCTGGCACCTTGTCGCGGATCTCTTCGATTTCGCGAATGATCGACTCTTCGGAACGGTTCTGGATGATCCGGCCTTCGTGCTCGGTGATCGAGCAGAAGGTACAGCCGCCGAAGCAGCCGCGCATGATGTTCACCGAGAAACGGATCATGTCGTAGGCCGGGATTTTTTCCTTGCCGTACGCCGGGTGCGGAACACGGGCGTAAGGCATGCCAAACACGTAGTCCATTTCTTCGGTGGTCATCGGGATCGGTGGCGGGTTGAACCACACGTCCACTTCGCCGTGCTTTTGCACCAGCGCACGGGCGTTGCCCGGGTTGGTTTCGAGGTGAAGCACGCGGTTGGCGTGAGCATACAGAACCGAGTCGGCACGCACTTTTTCAACCGATGGCAGACGGATAACCGTCTTGTCACGGGTCATGCGCGGGCTGGCCAGAATCTGTACGACCTTGGCTTCGTTCGGGTCTTCAGCCGGGCCCTTTTCCTGCTCGATGGCGCAGGCTTGAGTGTCCTGGGTGTTCACGTACGGGTTGATGATCTTGTCGATCTTGCCCGGACGGTCAATACGCGTGGAGTCGACTTCGTACCAGTCTTTTGGCGTATCGCGACGGATGAACGCGGTGCCGCGCACATCAGTGATGTCTTCGATCTTGTGGCCGTACGACAGACGCTGGGCAACTTCGACAATCGCGCGTTCGGCGTTGCCGTACAGCAGGATATCGGCGCAGGCGTCGATCAGGATCGAGTTACGCACGCGATCCTGCCAGTAGTCGTAGTGCGCGATGCGGCGCAAGGAGGCCTCAATGCCGCCGAGTACGATCGGCACATTCTTGTAGGCTTCTTTACAACGCTGGCTGTAGACCAGGCTCGCACGATCCGGACGTTTGCCAGCCATGCCACCGGGGGTGTAGGCGTCATCGGAACGGATTTTCTTGTCGGCGGTGTAGCGGTTGATCATCGAGTCCATGTTGCCGGCCGCGACGCCGAAGAACAGGTTCGGCTCGCCCAGCTTCATGAAGTCGTCTTTGGACTGCCAGTTAGGCTGGGCAATGATGCCCACACGAAAACCCTGGGACTCCAGCAAGCGACCAATGATCGCCATGCCGAACGAAGGATGGTCGACATAGGCATCACCGGTCACGATGATGATGTCGCACGAATCCCAGCCAAGCTGATCCATCTCCTCCCTGCTCATCGGCAGGAATGGCGCTGGACCGAAACATTCGGCCCAGTACTTCGGATAGTCAAATAGAGGCTTGGCTGCTTGCATGTCGATGACCGGTGTTAAGTGCAGAAAAAGGACGCGTCATTTATCACTAAATTCGCGGTCGCGGAATATAGCACAAAAATTGATCAAATCCGACCGTAGCAGTGGGTTTTGCCGACCATTGGCCGCGCAGAAACTGGCAAGCCCTCCCTCCCCCAACACAAACACGGATTAAGCCGGCACTAAATAACTAGGATTCGCTCCTGTTTATAAGATTGCCCTACCCCTTCAACCATCAGTTTTTTACTCTTTTTAAACAGCGCAGACGCCATAAACTCAGGTCATTAACCACGCAAAGGAAATGCGCATGACTGGAGATAACGCTCACGTTAAAACGGTCAATAAAGACCAACACAACCAGTTTATAAAACACCATCTTCCCGACTGGCTACTCGCTGCAGACACGCCGACTCGCGCCCTCTTTCGCAGCAGTTACAATCACTACCTTGCCTCTCAACGCGCCGTGGCAGGCCGACTGAAACATTTAAAGAGCCCCGAGGCATTTGCCCGACCACTCCTTGAGCTGGTGCTGCTGACAAAGTTTGATACTGCGCTCGACATTGATAGCAACTTCATCAAGATTGCGCATGTTCACTCACACCTGTTCGGGCTGTTCAGCACCAGTGCCGCCGCCACTCATCAGACCCTGCTGCAGGCTGCCTTGCAGAATTTCGAAGCGTCGGAGACCCAAGAAAACGGTTTTATCGAGGGCTCGATGCTCTACGCCAGGCTGGGCGAAGATGGCTGGCACTCGCTAAGGCCAACGCTGGAGCAATTTGCCCAGGTGTGTCGGACACTGGATCTGGGGGCCCAGTATCAACACCATATCCAGTCGCTTTTCAGGACGGCGCCCCCGGCGCAAGCCTGGCTGCATACCGATCTGCCCCCCGTAGACTTTATCGACCATGAAAAAAGCACCTTCACGCTCCTCACTTATATAGCGAAGATGAAAAGTGCGATAAGCCCACCCGCCTACGCGTTGTTACTGCGCCTTATTGCAGGCGAGCCGGGGCTAAAACTTCAAGGTGCTCCGATCACCGTATCCAGCGTCAGTTTTTTAAATGCCGAATTAACCGGGCCGGTCATGATATGTGCCGACACGTCCGACAATAACCGGCGACAACGGTGCATTGGATATATACCTGGCGATACCGGGTCCGGCATTAAAGAATATATTTCCGTCGCCCACTTCGAAGCGCGCCTGAGCGAGTTGATACGCGTCGACAAAGACACGTTTCTCTTGCAGTACGTGCCGCTTCGACAGCGAAGCGCATTGCGCCAGGCACTTGCCTCTTATTACCCCAACAGCACATCGCTCGCGTTAACGCCCTTAGCCCATCCAATTTTTGAGCATCTGCATCGACAACGCCTGGCGCGCATTCTCGATGATGCCCGGCTCCTCGCCGTGCCCGCAGAAGAGGTCGACAAGCAGGCCCGCAACCGCAGAATTCAAACCCTTGAGAACGCAGGATGGACACTCGCAAGCCTTGCGGTGTCGCTGATTCCAGGGGTCGGCGAGGTCATGCTCGCCATGACGGCAGCGCATTTGCTCAAGCAGGTTTACAACGGGGTTGATGCCTGGACGCATAACGACCTCAGCATGGCCACCGAGTACTTGCTGGACGTCACCGACAGCATTGCAGAAATGGCCGTTACCAGTGTGGCCGGCTCCGCAGTGATCACCCAATTGCGCGCTATCGACATGCCCCGCTTTGTGGCAAACCTGACACCGGTGACGCTGCCCAGCGGTGTACGCCGTCTGTGGAATATTGACCTGAGCCCTTATCAACAAGCTCTCGAACTGCCGATCACCGCCTTCGCGGACAAGCAAGGCCTGTATGCGCTAGACGACCAACGCTATCTCAAACTTGATCAGCAGCTGTTTGAAGTGACGCGCGACCACCAAAACGGCCCTTGGCGGGTGAAACACCCGACGGATAAAGACGCCTTTTCACCGCCACTGGTTCATAACGGGTATGGCGCCTGGCGCCTGAAACAGGAACGCCCACTGACCTGGGACACGGCCAAGCTCATTGAGCGGCTCGGGCGCTACGGGGCAAACCTGGAGGCTGAGAACATCGATTTGGTCATGGCCAGCACCGACGTCAGCACCACAATGCTGCAACGCGTTCACACTGATTGTCTCGTGCCACCAGGGCTGATGATGGATGCACTCAAGCGAATGTCTCTGGACCATCAAATAATCTCATTGGTAGAGAACACCAGCATCAATCAAGCGCAGACCGACCTCGTGACCCTGTTTGGATTTCCGCCCGGTTTCAATAGCCCGTCACAGGCCGCGGCCATGAAGGCTTATGTGCGCAACCACCGCGCACAAGTCTTCGAGATGCTTTACCAACAAAGCGAAATCAGTCACGACGCGTTGACCCAAGCCATCAGGGGCAGCTACTCAACAATGCCAACCAGCCTCGTAGACGAGCTGATCGCAACCACCAGCCCGGCGGAGCAGCTGCACCTGTTGAGTTCGCACCAACTCCCTTCACCGCTGAAGAGCGAAGCCGATGCCTTGATGACTCGCCTGAATACTGGGCGGGTGTACGAAGGGTTGTATCTGGACTCCGTCAGCAGCGAACAAAGCGACCTTCTGGCCTTTTCGATCTTTGAACACCTGGCAGACTGGCCTGCGCCCCTGAACCTTGAAATGCGCCAGAACACGGCGGACGGCCCCGTGCTGGCAAGCACTGGCGGGCAACCTTCGTCGCCCAAAAGAATCGTGATCAAACAAGGCAACGCGTATCAGGCGCTGGACATCGCTGGCAATCCCGTAGGCCAATCAGCAAACATCTACTCTGCGCTGTACAGCAGCCTCTCGGAGCCTGAGCGCAACACCCTCAAGCTGTCGTCACTCGCACCTAGCCGGGAACTTAAACGCCTGATTGCACACACACGCTTGCAGGCTTATAGCTCGCTGCTCACGCGCCGGCATCTACCTGACGAAACATTTGAGCCAAGCGAGGCGGTCTTTCCTTCGGCCCAACCACTGGACGTCAACTTCGCCAGCCAAGAGGCGCTGGCGGGTATCGCCCCTCGCTCGGACGGTATCTATCAGGGAATTTACCAAGTGACGTCAGACATCAGCGGCCTGACGCGCGATTACATCAAGATTCATGCCTGGACGTTTCAAGTGCAGCACTCCAACCTCGGTTGGCGCCTGATTGATGCGCGCAATCCACTGCGCAGCTACAAACCCCTGCTGCGCCGAACCTCCGATGGCAGCTGGGAACTGGACCCGCAGAGCGGACTCAAAGGCGGTACTCCTGGTATCGGGAGCTCGAAATTAATCGTCGACGACAGTAGTACCGACCTTTTTGTAACCGCGACCGAACACCCGTGGGTTGAATACACGCCCCGTGAAAGCGCGATCATGCGCAGCCACGATAACTACCAGCACGCCCGCAACCAGCCAGGGACCTATGAGCGAGCAGATAATGGTCGTTATCCGCTGCGTGATTTGCGCGGTAACGCTCTGCGCATACGGGCCATCCAAAGCACCGCCAAATCGTCGACCTCCCGCACACTCTTTAGCAGCGCACTGATCAGGCCTTACATTCAATGGGAGGGTTATGAGGCGGTCGCCCGTCTTTACGAAGAAAAAATGCAGCTGCGTACTTTCACCGAGGCAGACATGCAGATCCCGGGGGAACGGCTGCTGATCGGCCAGTCGATGGTCACTGCCCGGATACAACTGCGCAAAGGGGAGGTGCTGGGGGTGTACTCAGGCGAGCTTATGCCTTATCACATCGCGCTCACGCGCAAAGACCCCTACATCATTGACGTGATGACAAAAAAACCGTCGGCGGCGAATCCGCGACTGATGCCGGTGGTGCTGTCAGGCACCAATATTCTGTCGCGAATTAACACCAACTTTGAATATTTGCATGACAAGCCCATTCGACAGGCTCCCGGCGGCTACAACGTTGAGGCCGTGCCTTTCGTGGTCGACACCGTCAGCACTGAGGGCACTAAAACGCAGTACTTCCTCACGGCGATGTTCGCCAGTGAGGATATCGGGCCAGGTACAGAGTTGCGCTGGAACTATGAATACACCGAGCATGACATACGAAAGATCTTTCCTTGATGACACCCAGGCGACAGAACCGAGTAGCCATTAATCGTCGTCGAAGTTGTAGCTGCCCGGTGCCAGGTTTTCAAAACGTGTGTACTTGCCGATGAACGCCAGCCGCGTGGTGCCGATGGGGCCGTTACGCTGTTTGCCGATGATGATTTCAGCAATACCCTTGTGCTCGGTTTCGGGGTGATACACCTCGTCCCGGTACACAAACATGATGACGTCAGCATCCTGCTCGATGGCTCCGGACTCACGCAAGTCGGAGTTGATCGGGCGTTTGTTGGGGCGTTGTTCCAGGGAGCGGTTGAGCTGCGACAGCGCCACCACCGGGCAATTGAACTCCTTGGCCAGCGCTTTCAGGGAGCGCGAGATCTCGGAAATTTCGTTGGTCCGGTTATCACCGCCCGAACCCGGAATCTGCATCAGTTGCAGGTAGTCGATCATGATCAGACCGATGTCGCCGTGCTCACGCACCAAACGCCGAGTACGGGCGCGCATTTCCGAAGGGCTGATACCCGCCGTGTCATCGATGAACAACTTGCGGTCGTTGAGCAGATTGACCGCCGAGGTCAGGCGCGGCCAATCGTCGTCTTCCAGTCGGCCGGCACGCACTTTGGTTTGGTCGATGCGTCCCAGGGACGACAACATACGCATGATCAGCGATTCACCAGGCATCTCGAGAGAGTAAACCAGAACCGCTTTTTCACTGCGCAATACGGCGTTTTCCACCAGGTTCATCGCAAAGGTGGTTTTACCCATCGATGGACGACCAGCAACGATGATCAAGTCCGATGGCTGCAAGCCACTGGTCATGCCGTCGAGGTCGGTGTAGCCGGTGGACAGACCGGTGATGGCGTTGTCGGTGTTGAACAACGTGTCGATCCGGTCGATAGCTTTGGTCAGCAGGTCGTTGACGCTAACCGGGCCACCGGTTTTAGGCCGGGCCTCGGCAATTGCAAAGATCTGGCGCTCAGCCTCATCGAGGATTTCCTCAGCGCTGCGACCCTCGGGGTTGAACGCGCTGTCGGCAATCTCGGTGCTGATGCCGATGAGCTGACGCAAGGTCGCCCGCTGGCGCACGATTTGAGCGTAAGCCTTGATGTTGGCGACCGACGGCGTGTTTTTCGCCAGTTCGCCGAGATAACCCAGGCCGCCGACTTGGGAGGTCTGACCTTCCTTGTCCAATTGCTCGGCAAGGGTCACGACGTCAATCGGGGAATTCTGGTCTGCCAGCTTCGCGATAGCGCGGAAGATCAGGCGGTGGTCATGTCGATAAAAGTCACCGTCCGACACCTGATCAAGCACGCGTTCCCAGGCGTTGTTGTCCAGCATCAAACCACCGAGCACGGCCTGTTCGGCCTCGATGGAATGCGG
>JAZKIA010000009.1:0-45489 GCA_040385125.1 Pseudomonadota bacterium
ACAACGGCATAGCGCCGAAAGCAAGGGACACATCGCTGAATTTGAGCAGGGTCATGAGCTTCTCCAAAAACTGGGCGCGTATTCTACCTGATTTGCGCCCTTAGGCGGCCGGGTATTTATTGCCCAGGCCCCGCTTGCCTTCATTTAGTGCCAAGTTGCACCCGTTAGCCGCCAAGGCGTTCACGGGCCGCTGGCAAAAGGCTAAGCTACGACACAATCAGTGCTGGCCTTGCCGGCACTTGTCGCGTTTTTTATCTGTACGGAAGCCTCATGCGCAGTCGTCTTTTCAACTTTTTATCCTGCCTGCTTCTCACTAGCTGCGCCGTGCAATCCGCCCAGGCCGCAGACCTCACTCAACAACGCCAGCTGTATGACGACGCCAAGCGCGCCTTGGCCAAAGGTGACTCCGGCCCGTACTTTCGTAGCGCCGATGCCCTCAAAACGTATCCACTGACGCCGTATCTGGCCTACGACGAGCTGACCGCACGCCTGAAATCGGCGAGCAACCCGGAAATCGAAAAATTCCTCGCCTCCCACGGCGACCTGCCCCAAGCCAACTGGATGAAACTGCGCTGGCTACGCTGGCTGGCTGAGCGTGGTGACTGGGCAACCTTCGCCAAGTACTACGATCCAAAACTGAACTTCACTGAACTGGATTGCCTCAATGGCCAGTACCAGCTCAACCACAACCTCAAGGCCGAAGGCTATGCCACTGCCGATAAACTGTGGCAGGTGGGCAAGGCACAGCCTGCTGCGTGCGACGCACTGTTCAGCCAGTGGGCCGCCCAAGGTCAACTGACCGAGCAAAAGCGCTGGCAGCGGGTAAAGCTCGCGGCTGAAGCCCGTAACTACGGACTGGCCAGCTCGCTGGCCAACGGCCTCAACACCCTGGGTCCACAGGCCCGCCTGATGATCGAAGTGGCGCAGAAGCCAGACATGCTGAGCCAGCCGTCGCGTTTTCTACCCGCCAGCGAAGCCATGTCTGACGCGGTAGGGCTTGGCCTGCGTCGCTTGGCACGCCAAGACCCGGAAAAAGCCGCAGCGCTGCTGGACACCTACGCCAGCAACATGCATTTTTCTCGCGACGAAAAAGTCGCCATCGCTCGAGAAATCGGTCTGACGTTCGCCCGCCGTTACGACAGTCGCGGCCTGGACATCATGACCCAATACGACCCGGAGCTACGGGACAACACCGTTACCGAATGGCGTTTGCGCCTGCTGCTGCGTCTGGCGCGCTGGGAAGATGCTTACCAGCTGACCCGCAAGTTGCCGCAGGACCTGGCTGCTACCAACCGCTGGCGCTACTGGCAAGCCCGTAGTCTTGAGCTGGCCGAACCGAAAAACCCGCAAGCGCAGGTACTGTTCAAAGCCGTTGCCAAGGAGCGCGACTTTTATGGTTTCCTGGCCGCTGATCGGGCACAAACGCCTTACCAGCTCAACCACAAGCCGCTGATGCTCAGCCCGCAACTGATCAGCAAGGTGCGTAATACCCCAGGCGTACAACGGGCGCTGGAGTTCCATGCCCGTGGCCAGATCGTCGATGGCCGACGTGAGTGGTATTACGTCAGCCGACACTTTAACCGCGACGAAATGGTCGCCCAGGCCAAGCTGGCCTACGACCTCAAGTGGTATTTCCCGGCCATTCGCACCATCAGTCAGGCGCAGTATTGGGATGACCTGGACATTCGCTTCCCGATGGCTCACCGCGACACACTGGTGCGTGAAGCCAAGGTTCGTGGCCTGCACTCAAGCTGGGTCTTTGCCATTACGCGTCAGGAAAGTGCGTTTATGGATGACGCACGCTCCGGCGTGGGCGCCAGCGGCTTGATGCAATTGATGCCAGCCACAGCCAAAGAGACTGCACGCAAATTCAGCATCCCGCTGGCGTCACCCCAGCAAGTGCTGAACCCGGACAAAAATATTCAGTTGGGCGCTGCCTACCTGAGTCAGGTACATGGTCAGTTCAATGGCAACCGGGTGCTGGCTTCAGCGGCCTACAACGCAGGCCCTGGCCGCGTTCGCCAATGGCTCAAGGGCGCCAATCACCTGGGCTTTGACGTGTGGATTGAAAGCATCCCGTTCGACGAAACCCGCCAGTACGTACAAAACGTATTGTCCTACTCGGTGATCTACGGTCAGAAACTCAACGTACCCCAGCCGCTGGTGGACTGGCACGAGCGGTACTTTGATGATCAATGATCTCCCACACAGTCTCAGCTTCCTGCGCGACAGCGCAGAGTATTAATTACTCAAGAATCGTCACCGGCATGCCGACTTGCAGCATGCCGTTGCCGTCGTTGACCAGGTTCTGGCCGAACATCGTGCCTTCGGCTTGTTTGCGGTAGGTCATTAAGGTGGCCAACGGTTCACGCTGTTCATCACGCACACCGGTTTGTGGGTCAACGGTGGTCAGGATGCAGCGCGAACAGGGCTTGACCACACGAAACTCGACATCGCCGATACGAATGCGCTTCCAGCCGTCTTCAGCAAAAGCTTCGCTGCCCTCGATCACCAGGTTTGGCCGAAAGCGCAGCATCTCTAGCGGTCGGCCGACTCGGTGCGAGATGTCGTCCAGCGACGCCTGACCGATCAACAACAGCGGGTAACCATCCGCAAACGCTACCTTGTCATCATCACGGCCGTAGCCCGATTCGGTGGTGCGCGCGCGCTCAACGGGGACATGCACCAGCCGCACCGGTTTTTCAATAAAACGGCTTAGCCAGTCAGCCGCCGCATCCCCTGCATCGGGTACGCGCAGGGTATCGCGCCAGATCGTGACACCACGCAAATCGGTCTCGCCATCCGGCAGCGGCACATCCAGCGCAGCAAAGCCCTGAGCCTGCAACGTCAAGCCACCGCTCGCGTTCCAGAGGGCTGACAATTGGCTCATTTTGGGGTCGGCACGCTGAGTCAGAAACCGTCCGCTCGCTTCGTCTACCAGCATCCAGCGACGATCGCCCTCCAGCCCCAGCTTGTCCAACCGGGCCTGTGGCAGGCTTTCACCTTTGGCGGATTTCAGCGGAAAACGATAAAGCGTACTTAGACGCAGCATTGGCCTGCTCCCTGCGGGATGAAAAACGCCACAGTATACGAGCCGAAAGCCTACGCAAAGATTCGCCGTGACGGTTGATTATGCTGGCACTTCATCGAGCATCAGGCGCTGGCGGACGACATCCACCAGTTTGTCCGGCTGAAATTTGGAAAGGAAGTTGTCGCAGCCGACCTTTTTCACCATCGACTCGTTAAAGCTTCCAGACAACGAGGTATGCAGCACCACGTACAGGTCGCGCAAGCGCGGGTCGTTACGAATTTCAGTGGTCAAACGATAGCCGTCCATTTCGGGCATTTCGGCATCGGTGAATATCATCAGCAGTTTGTCGGTCATGACCTGACCGGTGTCAGCCCAGCCCTTGAGCATGTTCAACGCTTTCAGGCCATCACTGGCGATGTGCATTTTGATCCCCAACTGCGACAAGGTTTCACGCAACTGAGCCAAGGCCACGCTGGAGTCATCGACCAACAGCACTTCACGCCCACGGGCCTGCTCAAGAACAGGGTCCTCAAGTTTTTCGCGCGAGACTTTGGCGTTGTACGGCACGATTTCGGCCAAGACTTTTTCCACATCAATGATTTCGACCAATTGCTCGTCGACCCTGCTGATGGCGGTCAGGTAATGATGGCGCCCGGCACTGACCGGCGGCGGCAGAATGGCTTCCCAGTTCATGTTGACGATGCGGTCCACACCACCCACCAGGAACGCCTGCACTGAACGGTTGTACTCGGTCACGATGATCGTGCTGTCAGGCCCCGGTACCAAAGGGCGCATGCCAATTGCTTGGGACAGGTCAATCACCGGCAGGGTTTTGCCGCGCAGGTTGACCACCCCGCACACGTGAGGATGGCGGTGTGGCATGAGCGTCAGTTTTGGCAACTGCAGGACTTCTTGCACCTTGAACACGTTGATCGCGAACAATTGCCGACCTGCCAAGCGAAACATAAGCAGTTCCAGTCGGTTGGCACCGACCAACTGCGTGCGCTGGTCTACCGTGTCGAGAATACCGGCCATGCATAACTCCTGGACGTAGGAACTGGGTGTCCAGGGTTATCGGCTGATTTACAGGGAGCTTGATAGCGAGCGGCTCACCAACGGTGAACCCTCTGGCAAGTGAACCTTTAGCGCGCCCTTGCGCACCGCGAAACGCAAGTTGTCGCCTGCCAGCGGCTCGCCATCAAGGTTGATTGAAAGGCCCTCTGAGGTTTTGATTTCAACCCACGGCAAACGCGCCCGAACAAACAGGTTGTCCAGGCCCCAGCCGTCGCTCATCAAGCTTTTTAACGTGCCGATCACTTCCTGTGGCGCAGGCAAGATACTGATGTCGAGCAAACCATCATCCGCCATTGCCCCAGGGCACAGTTCATGACCACCACCCGCCTGACGGCCATTGCCAATACCCAGCGCCAGCAACTCGCCCTTCCAGTGAAAGTCTGGCCCCTGCAGCTCGGCGTAAGCGGCGTGCAGTTCACTGAAACGCGAAAGCCCGGTAAACAGATAGGCTGCGCCGCCAAGCACTTTTTTCAGGTCTTCAGAGGTATTGGCCGTGACCTGGCTGCCGAAGCCGCCCGTCGCCATGTTCAAAAACAACTGACCATCGACCTCGCCCAGATCAATGTCATGCACCGGTGCGTCGAGCAAGTCCAGCGCTTCGCAGGGGACGAGCGAAACGCCGGCCGACCGGGCAAAATCGTTGGCAGTCCCCAGCGGCAATAGCACCAGACTGGCTTCTGTGTCGGCCAGGGCCATGGCCTCGCCAATATCGCGCAACGTGCCATCGCCACCGCCTGCGATCACGTGGGTGTAGCCTGCCGCCAAGGCTTCATGCACCAAGCGCTGTGCGTCTCCTGCCTCCCAGGTCAGGCGTACCGTCAGTTCCCAGCCCAACTTGCGCCGATGCTCAACGGCCGCCCGCACTTCTTCGTTGAGTGCTTGCTTGCCATGCAGAATCAAAAACGCCTTGCTTGCACTCATCTGTCATCCCTCTGAAAAGGTGCCTGGTTTTTTTGGACAACATACACGCGGAAAAAGCCCATACAAGTTTCGCTCAATGCTGAAAAACCCGTCAGACTTCACCCTTTAGCCAAGCATCCTGACTTAAAGAGGCTCTCTGAATGAGCATACTCATTCCCTGCATCATTGCCGGTGGCGCTGGCACCCGGCTGTGGCCAGTGTCCCGCGAGACCATGCCCAAGCCCTTTATGCGCTTGCCCGATGGCGAGAGCCTGCTGCAAAAAACCTTTCGCCGCGCGGTCGGCCTTCGCGATGCCGGGCCGTTGCTGACCGTGACTCAGCGCGAGGTGTTTTTTCGCACCCTTGACGATTACCGGGCACTGAATGACGGCGCAGTCGCGCTGGACTTCATCCTCGAGCCCTGTGGCCGCAACACCGCTGCGGCAATTGCCGCTGCCGCCTTGCACGTGGCTCGGCGCTACGGCGAAGACGCGCACTTGCTGGTACTGCCCGCCGATCACCTGATCACCGATGTAGCGGCGTTCGCCACTGCCGTCGACAGGGCCCGGCAACTGGCCGATCAAGGCTGGCTGGTGACCTTTGGCATAGTGCCGAGCACAGCAGAAACCGGTTTTGGTTATATCGAGAAGGGCCTGGCGCTGGACAGCGACGGCTTTAGCGTAGCCCGTTTTGTTGAAAAGCCCGATGCCGCGACCGCCCAGCGCTACCTCGACGACGGTCGACATCTGTGGAACAGCGGGATGTTCTGCATGCGCGTCGACAGCCTGCTGCACGAACTCCAGATTCATGCGCCGCAGGTATTGGACGCCGTGGCCAAGTGCCTTGAACACAGCCAGGTATTCCAGGCCAAGCAGGACATCCACCTCGAACTGGATAGGCAGACCTTCGCCCAAGCGCCCGATATCTCCATCGATTACGCGCTGATGGAGCACTCGCAAAAAATCGCCGTCGTGCCCTGCCAATTGGGCTGGAGTGATATTGGTTCATGGCAGGCGGTGCGTGAGCTAACCCCCACAGACGCCAACGGCAATCAGTGCAATGGCGAAAACGTGCTGCACGACGTGCATAACTGCTACATCGATTCGCCCACGCGGTTGGTGGGCGGGGTCGGCCTCAATGACTTGATCATTATCGACACCCCGGACGCCTTACTGGTTGCTGACGGCAAGCGCAGCCAGGACGTGAAATTCATCGCTCAAGCACTCAAACAACAGGGCCATGCGGCCTATCGCCTGCACCGCACCGTCACTCGACCATGGGGCTCGTACACCGTGCTCGAAGAAGGCCCAGGGTTCAAAATCAAGCGCCTCGTGGTCAAGCCAGAGGGCGCGCTGTCCTTGCAAATGCATCACCATCGCAGCGAACACTGGATAGTGGTCAGCGGCACCGCGCAGGTCACCAATGGCGACCTTGAATACACGCTAAACATCAACGAATCGACATTTATCAAACCCGGCAGCGCCCACCGGCTGGCCAACCCCGGAGCAGTCGATTTAATAATGATTGAGGTGCAGAGCGGAGAGTACGTCGGCGAAGACGACATCGTGCGCTTCGCCGATATTTATGGGCGCGTGCCTGTATCTACCGGGCATTTGTAACCGCTGGGTGTCACCCCAACACTTCACTCAACGGAATAAAACCGACCGCGTCGCCCTCAGCCAGAGTTTGGCCTTCAAGCACTTCCACCAACCCGTCTGCCCATGCAGCACTGCGTAACACGCCGGAACTCTGGTTTTTGTAGATCACCGCACGGCCTTGCTCCAATCGCCCGCGCAGGTACTCACGACGGTTACCCGGCTTGGCCCAGACAAACTCGGCCGGCACCTGAAACTTCAACGGCTCGACTGCTTGCACACCCTGCAGGCGCAACAAATAAGGCCGCGCCAACAGCGCGAAAGTGACCAGCGTCGAAGCTGGGTTGCCAGGCAAGCCAATCACCGGCGTGCCGCGAAAATGCCCGCAAGTCAGGGGCTTTCCCGGTTTGATCGCCAGCTTCCACAAGGCCAACTCGCCCTCTTCGCGCAAAGCAATGCCAAGGAAGTCCGCCTCGCCGACGGATACCCCGCCGGTGGACAAAATCAGGTCAACCGTACCCAGCTCAGCCAAGCGCTGACGGGTTGCCGGTAAATCATCGGGCAAAATCCCGGCATCGATCACCTCACATCCCAACCGCGTCAGCCAACTGCACAGCAACACGCGGTTGCTGTTGTAGATTTGCCCCGGGCCCAACGGCTGACCCGGCTCAATCAGTTCGTCACCGGTCGACAGCACCGCGACCTTGACCCGGCGAATCACTTGCAGCGTGGCGCAACCCAACGAGGCGGCCAGCCCCTGCTCAATCGGCCCCAGACGCGTGCCCGCAGACAACACGGTTTCGCCCACAGTGGTTTCCTGCCCTTGTGGACGAATGTTCTGATTTATACGCAGGACTTCGGTAAAAACCACTCGACCATCGGCCTGAACCTCGACGTTTTCCTGCATCTCGACGCAATTTGCCCCCGCCGGAACTGGGGCCCCGGTAAAGATCCGCGCGCAGGTGCCAGGCACCAACGGTTCAGGTGCAACGCCGGCAAAAATACGCTGACTGACCAGCAGTGGCTCACCCGACCAGTCGGCCAGATTGAGCGCGTAACCGTCCATCGCACTGTTGGGCCAGGGCGGCAGGTCAAGGGTTGCAACCAGATCGTTGGCCAGCACCCGCCCTTCACTCGCGGCCAGCACCACGGATTCACTGTCGCGGATTGGCGCGGCTTCGGCCATCGCCAGCAGCCGCGTCAAAGCCTCTTCAACAGGCATCAGCGTGCCTGTGCGGCCCGGCTTACCCACGGCTTTCACAGGCCGGCGCCTGCTTTAGATGGGCGACGAAGTTGCAAGGGCGATGACGCGAGTCCAGTTGCTCGGCCAAAATCCCGTCCCAGCCGGTGCGTACCGCGTTGGTCGAGCCTGGCAGGCAGCACACCAGCGTGCCATTGGCCAGTCCGGCCAAGGCCCGTGATTGCACGGTCGAGGTACCGATATCGGCCAGCGAGATATGGCGGAACAACTCACCAAAACCATCGACCTGTTTGTCCAGCAGGCAGCTTACGGCTTCGGGCGTGCTGTCACGGCCAGTAAACCCGGTGCCGCCGGTAATCAGCACCACTTGCACCTCGTCATCGGCAATCCAGGTCGCGACCTGAGCGCGGATTTTGTAGAGGTCATCCTTGAGCAGCACCCGCGCCGACAGTTGATGCCCAGCCTCTGTCAGACGGTCAACAAAGACCTGGCCCGAGGTGTCGGTTTCCAGGGTGCGGGTGTCACTGACAGTCAGAACGGCGATGTTCAAAGGTACGAAAGGTGCGTCAACCTTGGCTTTCATAGACGAGGTCCAGTTGTAGGAGAAACAGCCCGGTGTTATATCACAGGCCTTCTTTTATCTGGCTGCGCGGAGTCCATACATGAGCCTGTTTCAATGCTCCATCTTGCTGTTGGCGGGCGGGCGCGGCCAGCGCATGGGCGGGCAAGACAAGGGGCTGGTGATGTGGCTCGGCCAGCCGTTGATCGCCTACGCCCAGCGGGTAGCACGGCCGCTGAGCGATGACCTGATCATTTCGTGCAACCGCAACCACGAGCAATACGCACCCTATGCAGACCAGTTGGTCAGTGATGGCAACGACCAGTTTGACGGGCCGCTGGCGGGCATTCGTGCCGGGCTGGCTGTGGCGCGGCATTCGCACCTGCTGGTGTTGCCGTGTGACGCGCCCAAGGTGGACCGCGACTTGCTGTGCGCCCTGCTCGACGCCGCCTGCGAACATCCCGCCCAACCGCTAATGGTGCGTCAGGGTGAACACTGGCAACCGCTGTTTTGCGTCATCCCGACACAGCTCGCGCCGGCCTTCGAATCCGCCTGGCAGGCTGGCGAACGCAGCCCGCGCAAAATAATGCTCCAACTCAATGCGCGGGCCTGGCAATGCGCAGAAAATGACCCTCGCCTGAGCAACTTCAACAGCCCTGACCTGCTGCAGTAACAGCCCCTAGCCAAGGAACTTGTGAACGATGTATACGTCTCACGGACAGTTATCTATCGAAAGCACTTTCACTTGTTGGAGAAACACCATGACTCATCGGACTCTCGCCGCTCTTATGCTCACTGCTGGCCTTGCCGCTCTTGCTGGCTGTGCTTCGCCATCAGTGATCACACTCAACGACGGTCGTGAAATCCAGGCGATCGACACGCCTCAGTACGATGAAGATTCGGGCTTCTACCAGTTCAAACAACTGGACGGTAAAGAGACCCGCATCAACAAAGACCAGATTCGCACCGTTAAAGAGCTGTAAGCCTTAGCCGATGCTGCTTCTGTAGGAGCGAGCTTGCTCGCGATGGCATCACCGCGTTTAGGCAGATAGATCACGCTGCCTGGATCGCGAGCAAGCTCGCTCCTACAGAGAAATACAACCGCAAAAGGGTTGATTACCAATCCAACTGAATCCGGCTTTCAAAACAGCGCTCTTCACCGGTCAGCGGGTCGTTAAAACGCAGGCTCTGGGCCAGCAGTTTTAGCGGGTTGGCATAATCGTCGACCGCGTCCTTGATCACCTCGGGGTAGAACGGATCGTTGCAGATTCCAGCCCCCAGCGCCGCCATGTGCACCCGCAACTGATGCTTTTTCCCCGTCACCGGGTACAGCGCATAACGCCACCACTCGCCGTTTTTCTCACACACATCCACCAGGGTTTCGGTGTTGCCGACTCCCGGCCCTTCTTGCATGCGGAAAAACGGTTCGCCTGCCACCAGTCGGCTTTTGTGCACTCGCGGCAACTCAAGATCAGGCAGGGCTCGGGCGATAGCCTCGTAGCGTTTTTCAATTTTTCGCGTCGGAAACAACGACTGATACGCCGAACGACTGTCCGGGTTGGCCGAAAACAACACCAGCCCCGCAGTGTGCCGGTCGATACGGTGCAGCGGCACCAGGTGCGGGTTGTCCAGGGTACGTATCAGGCGTCGCAGCAGGGTTTGCTCGACGTATTCACCCGCTGGCGTCACCGGCAAAAAATGCGGTTTGTCCGCCACCACCAAATGCTCATCGGCATACAGAATGGTCTCTTGCACCGGGATCGGCGTTTCGTTGGGCACTTCACGAAAATAGTGAATGCGCAGCCCTTCCTTGTACGCCAACTGCGGGCTGATCGGCGTACCACTGCCATCCAGCACCCGACCACGGGCGATACGATCCAGCCACTGTTCGCGGCTGATGGCTCGAAAGTGTTCGCACAAGCAATCAAGCACCGTCAACCAACTGCCCGGCGGCAGATACAGAGTGCTGGCTTGGTGTTCGGCGGCGTTGAAAAGCTGGGTCGACATAGAGAACTCTGGACGGGAAATGCAGCCCGGCATTATCACGCACAGAGCGGCTTGGCCTATAGCAGAAAATTAACCACCTGCTCAGTGTCAAACGGCCAGTCCAGCTCTTCGCCGGTGTCGACACGTTGCAGTACCGGAATCCGTAAGCCATAGGCTTCAAACGAGACTTCGCTGTCGGCTATATCGATCAACTCGACCATCAGCCCGTGTTCAACCAGAGGCATCACAACCTCTTCAGCAAGCTCACACAAGTGACAGCCCAAGGTGCCGAACAATTGACATTCGGGAGGCATAATTTACGACCTAAGTTAAAGTGGCATCCAGTTTAGGACGCTGGCCCGACGACGTCGACCTGCGCGGGGGCCCGTCAGTCACTTGACCGACTCTGCGTGAATCTGTCCATCCAGACTACGCTTGACCTGCATCAGCACCCACCGCGGTGGATTACTGAATGCTTGCGACTTTTTACTCGAACTGACAAGGAAGACTTTCGTGTTTGCCAATTTGCTCATCATCCTTGCCTCGTCACTGGTAGTCATCGCTCTGTTCCGGCGCCTGCAACTGCCGCCGGTGCTGGGTTATTTGTGTGTAGGCCTGCTGGTAGGCCCCACTGCGCTCGACTGGGTCAATGACAGCCCGGACCTGCCGGATCTGGCCGAATTGGGGGTGGTGTTTTTGCTGTTCTCGCTGGGCCTGGAATTTTCACTGCCCAAGATGCTGGCATTGCGCCGGGTAGTGTTTGGTCTCGGCAGCCTGCAAGTGCTGTGCAGCACCGCCGCTCTGGGCAGCTTGCTGTATGCATTCGGAATGAACCCCAACGCCGCATTTTTGCTCGGGGCCGGCCTTGCCTTGTCATCGACGGCGATTGTGAGCAAGGAACTGACCAGCCTGGGCGAAATTTTCAGCCGCCACGGCCAGAACGCCATCGGCGTGCTGCTGTTTCAGGATGTGGTGGCGGTGTTATTGCTGACCCTCGTACCCGTATTCTCTGGCAGCAGCGACCAGGCTTGGTACTGGGCCTTGCCGGTGACCCTGGGCAAGACCGTGATTCTGTTTGTCGGCCTGTTAATCACCAGCCGCTTGCTGTTGCCGCGCCTGTTCCATGAAGTCGCCGCATCACGCTCTGCCGAGCTGTTCGTGTTGCTGGCCCTGGTGATTGTGCTGGTCACCGCGTGGCTGACCCATTTGCTGGGCTTATCACCTGCGCTCGGGGCATTCCTGGCCGGTATGCTGCTGGGTGAAAGCCATTATCGGCACCAGATCGAAGCAGACATTCGACCCTTCCGTGACATCTTGCTGGGCCTGTTTTTCGTCAGTATCGGCATGCTGATCGACCTGCAACTGTTCATCCACCACGGGTTCCTGATTCTGGGTCTGACCCTGGCCTTGATGCTGATCAAAGGCGCGTTGGTCGCGCTATTGGTCAAGCTGCGCGGCAGCGACGGCGAAACCGCCTGGCGCAGTGGCCTGGCGCTGGCCCAGGGGGGTGAATTCTGTTTCGCGCTAATGGCCCAAATGCAGCTCAACTCGTTGATCCCACCTGACATCGCGGGTTATCTGCTGGCCGCCACCTTCTGTTCGATGCTGTTGACCCCCCTGCTGCTAAGGGCTGCGCCGCAAATCGCGGCCAGCCTGCACCGCAAATCCAATGAAGAAGCCGAACTGGAGCAAATAACCGCTCAAAATGCCGAGCTGCACGGGCACGTGGTGATGTGCGGCTATGGCCGCGTCGGCCAGTCCATTGCACGCTTTCTACGCAGCGAACATAAAGACTTTGTAGCGCTGGACTACGACCCGGACCAGATTCAGGAAGCGACCAAAACCGACAGTTGCGTACACTACGGCGATGCCCGCCGAGGTGATCTGTTGCGCGCCGTGGGCCTGGATCGGGCACGCCTGCTGGTGATAGCCGTGGACAATACCGAGGTGGCCATGAGCGTGCTCAAGGAGGCCCGGCGGATTACTGCCGAAGTACCGATACTGGTCAGAACCCGCGACGACAGCTTGCTGGCGGAACTCAAGGCCGCAGGTGCAACCGAAGTCGTACCGGAGCTGCTGGAGTCGAGCCTGATGCTCGCTTCCCACGCGCTGATCATGCTCGGCCTGCCCGAAAAAGCCGTGCAGCGGCGAGTGGACCAGGTGCGCCATGACCGCTATCACTTGCTGGAAGGCTGCTTTGAAAATCCAGACACCCGTGATGCCCCGGTTTTTCCCCGCGAGGCTGAGTAATTTAAGCTACTGTCTTGCTCCAATCATGCAATGAACCTTTACCGAGTGCCTACACTCGAACCATCAACAAGCCACACATGGAGTTAATCATGGCCCGCAAAACAGCAAAGACTGCTCAAGAAATTCTGATGGCCGATTTCCAGGCCTTGGTCAGCGACACCGAAAAACTGCTGGAGCACTCCGCTTCACTGGCCGGTGAACAGGCTGATGAACTGCGCGCCCAGATCAAGGACAGCCTGTTCAAAGCCCGCGAGACGCTGGCTGAAACCAAGGAAACCTGGCAAGCCCGTGGCCAGGACGCCGTGGCCAACACCGAAGAATACGTGCAGAGCAACCCTTGGCAATCGGTGGGTATCGCGGCTGGCGTTGGCTTTTTGATTGGCCTGCTGGCCACTCGGCGCTGATATGACAGACGAAGAATCCGGCTCACCTCGTTCCTCACCGCGGCGTCTGGGCGCCGCGTTTCTGGGCCTGTTGCATAGCCATGTCGAGTTGCTCGGCATCGAACTGCAAGAGCAAAAGGCGCGCACGGTCAGCCTGCTGCTGTTTGCCGGGCTGGCGCTGGTATTCGGGCTGTTACTACTGGTAGGGCTGTCGGCGCTGGTATTGATTTTGCTGTGGGACAGTTATCGCCTGCCCGGCATCATCGGGCTTTGCCTGTTTTATGCGATTGCCGCAGTGTTCTGTGGTCTGCGCCTTAAGGCAGCCGTGTTCGATGAGTCCTCTCCTTTCAATGCCACGCTCGAAGAGCTGGCCAAAGACCGTGAGCGCTTACTGCCATGAGCCTGCCTGAAATGCCGCAAAACGCTTCGCGCCAGGAAATGCGCAAGCTGTTGATCCGCCTGCGCATGGAAATGCACCGCCAGGAGATTCGTCACGAATCGCAACAACTGCTGGAGCCGTTGCAAAAAATGCGCGGCATGACCAGCAACTGGCAAGAAAACCTGGGGATCAAGCATGGTCCTTTGTGGGGCGTTGGGATCGTCACCCTGCTCGGCTTTCTGACGGGCAAGGGCGCCAAAAGCAAAGGCATTGGCGGCATGTCCCGCTTGATCGGGCTGACCACCGGCCTGCTGCCGCTGATCAAACTGGTGATCCAGGGCGCATCGCGCAAGCCCTGAGTCGATGCACATCCTGTAGGAGCGAGCTTGCTCGCGATTCAGACGCTGCGGTATGCCGTAAAAATGCGCTGATTTCATCGCGAGCAAGCTCGACTCCTACAGGGTTACAGGGGCTTGCGCCATCCCGCCTGAAGCGAGAAGCTGCGTCATCAGTCATTGACGGAGCACAGCGCCTTGGATTGGCAAACCCTGTTGAATCGCGAACGCCTCGGCAAACCTCATCACAGCCCCGAAGAGCTCGGACGCAGTCCTTTTCACAAGGACCACGACCGGATCATTTTTTCGGGGGCTTTTCGCCGTTTGGGGCGAAAAACCCAAGTTCATCCGGTCACCAGCAACGACCATATTCACACCCGCCTTACCCACTCGCTCGAAGTCAGCTGCGTCGGACGCTCTTTAGGCATGCGCGTAGGGGAAACGATCCGCAACGCCCTGCCCGAATGGTGCGACCCTGCCGACCTGGGCATGGTGGTGCAATCGGCTTGCCTGGCCCATGACATTGGTAATCCGCCATTTGGCCACTCCGGCGAGGACGCCATCCGCAACTGGTTTCAACAGGCGGCTGACCGCGGCTGGCTGGATGACATGAGCGAAGCCGAGCGCAATGACTTCCTGAGCTTTGAAGGCAATGCACAAGGTTTCAGGGTGCTCACGCAACTGGAATACCACCAGTTTGATGGCGGCACCCGCCTGACCCACGCCACCTTGGGTACTTTCCTCAAATACCCGTGGACCGCACGCCATGCGGACTCCCTGGGTTACAAGAAGCACAAATTTGGGTGCTACCAGAGTGAACTGCACCTGCTGGAAAGCATTGCCCACAAATTGGGCCTGCCGCAAATCGAAGATCAGCGCTGGGCACGCCACCCGCTGGTTTACCTGATGGAGGCCGCCGATGACATTTGTTACGCGCTGATCGATCTTGAAGACGGGCTGGAGATGGACCTGCTGAGGTACGCCGAGGTCGAGTCGCTGCTGCTAAACCTGGTGGGCGATGACTTGCCAGAGACCTATCGCCAGCTCGGCCCCAAGGACTCTGAACGACGCAAGCTGGCGATCCTGCGCGGCAAGGCCATTGAACACCTGACCAACGCCGCTGCGCGGACCTTTGTCGAGCAGCAGGACGCCCTGCTGGCCGGCACCCTGCCTGGGGATCTGGTCGAGCACATGCACGGTCCCGCCAAGCGCTGCGTGCTGGACGCCAAAGACATGGCGCGGAAAAAAATCTTTCAGGACAAGCGCAAAACCCTGCATGAAGTGGGTGCCTATACCACCCTGGAAATCCTCCTGAATGCATTTTGCAGCGCCGCGCTGGAACAACATGGCGGGCGCACCCCATCCTTCAAAAGCCGACGCATCCTCGATTTGCTGGGCAATAACGCGCCCGAGCCGCACTGGCCATTACATCGCTCATTTATGCGCATCATCGACTTTATTGCCGGGATGACCGACAGCTATGCCACGGAAATGGCCCGGGCAATGACCGGTAGTTCGAGCCCCGCCTGACCCGCTCCCGCCCTTGAAAAAGGGCGGGCATCGCGTGGTAACTGCACAGACCGGCAAGCCTCAAACCAAACATAAAATCAACAAAACCAAACACGCACATATAGAAGCGAAACAACACGTAGGAATATTCCTTTAATATGTACTGACATACAAACACACATCAAGTTTCATATTAAACAATCGTTTCAGCACGCCATCAAAGAGCCTCTATTCATCAATTAAATCGTGAGCCCGCGCCTTATTTAATGTAGGAATATTCCCATACTACGTTTGTAGGCTGTGCGATTCGTGTTCCCGTTCATTTATCTGAGCTAAGGTGCGCGCTTTCTATGCAGCACTTTATGGGGATTTAACATGAACACCGTTTTTATTGTTGACGACCACCCGGTTATCCGGTTGGCTATTCGTATGTTGTTAGAGCATGAAGGTTATGAAATAGTCGGTGAAACCGACAATGGCGTAGATGCAATGCAAATGATCCGCGAGTGTGTCCCTGATTTGATAATTCTTGATATCAGCATTCCAAAACTCGATGGCCTGGAAGTGCTGGCGCGTTTTAACGCGATGAACTCCACCCTGAAAACCCTGGTCCTGACAGCTCAGTCACCGGCCCTTTTCGCCATGCGCTGCATGCAATCGGGGGCAGCCGGGTATGTGTGTAAACAAGAAGACTTAAGTGAACTTGTCAGTGCAATAAAGGCTGTATTTTCTGGCTACAATTACTTCCCCAGCCAAGCATTGACACCAGAAAAACACGAAAACGACAACTTTTCGGAAATCGAGTTGTTCAAACTAGTCAACGATCGGGAACTCATGGTTTTGAAGCTATTCGCCCAAGGCAAAACAAACAAGGAAATTGCCACCGGCATGTTTCTCAGCAACAAGACCGTGAGCACTTACAAAAAACGCCTCATGCAAAAACTGAAAGCCAATTCACTGGTTGATCTTATCGAGCTCGCTAAACGCAACGCCTTAGTATGAGAAACAGGATGCCCTCGCGGTTTAATAAATGCCTATCACTGCTAGCAGGATTACTCCTGTGCGCGTCAGTGTTCGCCGAGTCAAGCCGAACTGAAAGCTTTGTACTGCTCAGCCGCTCGGGCACCTATCACCAAGCAGTCGCGCTGGATAAAAAACAGCGTTACTGGCTCCAGGAGAAGCGCGAACTCCTGGTGGGAACCTCCGCCCCTGACTACCCACCGTTCGACATGACGAGCAGCGGTCAGGACTACGAAGGTTTCACCGCAGATTACGTCGGCATCCTGGCCAAAGCTCTCAATGTGTCGATCAAAGTGCAGCGTTTTCCTTCCAGGGACGCTGCCATCAAGGCGCTTGAAGAGGGCAAAATCGATCTGCTCGGCACCTCAAATGGTTTTGAAGCCGCCCACCAGAACCTGCAGCTTTCACGCCCTTACGCCATAGACCAGCCAGTGCTGGTGACCCGAGAAGGTGAGACCCGCTCGCTCTCTCAGGGCCTTGAGGGTTTACGCCTGAGCATGGTTTACCACTACTTGCCACTGGATGAGGTCAAGGCGCTCTACCCCAAGGCCATCATCCAGTCATACCCGTCTTATCAAAACGCCATCAACTCGGTGGCGTTCGACCAGGCCGATGTGTTTTTGGGGGACACGGTGTCCACCCACTACATGATCAACAAGGGGTACCTGAAAAACATCAAAATGGCCAACTTCGGCAAGCATGAAGCCCATGGCTTCAGCTTTGCCGTACGCCGCGACAACCCGCAACTGCTCGACATTATCAACACCACACTCGACGCCGTGCCCAACAGCGAGCGAGAGAGCATCGCCAAGCGCTGGAGTGCAGGCAGCGACATTTTACTGACCGACCAAAAGCTGCAACTGACGGAGCGCGAAGAACGCTGGCTGATCCAGCACCCGGTGGTCAAAGTGGTGGTCAACGAAACGCTGGCACCGCTGACCTTTTTTGACTCCGACGGTAATTTCAGGGGCATTACCGCCGACCTGCTGGAGATGATTCGCCTGCGCACCGGGCTGCGCTTCGAGATACAGCACGCTCGCAGCCTCAACGCCATGATCGAGATGGTCAATCGGCACGACACCGACATCATCTCGGCCATCAGCCCGTCTATTTCCCGCGAAAACGCCCTGAGTTTCAGCCGTCCTTATCTCGAAAACTCCTTTGTGCTGCTCACTGCCAAAGGTTTTGAACAACCCTCAAGCCTTGAACAATTGGCCGGAAAACGCCTGGCACTGACCCAAGGCAACCCCCTGACCGAGTACCTGCGCACCGAGCACCCCCACATAACACTGGTCGAAACCGACGATATTTATCAGGCCACAGAATTACTGGCAGAAGGCAAAGTGCAAGGTGCGGTCAATACGCTGGTCATCGCCAACTACTTGCTGTCCTCGCACCTGTTTCAAGACCGCTTGCAAATCAGCGCCACAATCGGCACCCAACCCGCGACATTTTCACTGGGCACCGCACGGGATGCCACCGAGCTGAACGCCATCCTTAACAAGGCGCTGCTAAGCATTACCCCTGACGAACTGGGCATCATCAACAGCCGCTGGCGCGGTTACGTACCGGCGTCTGACAGCTACTGGCGCAACTACCATCGCCTGATTTACCAAGTCATCATCGGCACCAGCCTTCTACTCCTGCTGTCGCTGACCTGGAATGCCTATATGCGGCGCCAGATCCACCAACGAGAAAAAGCCGAACGCGCCCTGAGCGATCAGTTCGAGTTCATGCGAGCGCTGGTCGATGGCACACCCCATCCGATTTATGTCCGTGATCGCGAAGGGACTCTGCAAACCTGTAATGACAGCTACTTGAAAGCCTTCTGCGCCAAGCGCGAAGACGTCATCGGCAAGACAGTGATGCAAACCTGCAACTTTCTGAACAATGAGCACGAAGCCCATGATTATCAGGCTGACTACCTCAGAGTGATGCGCGAAGGAATACCGCTTATCGTCGATCGGCCCCTGCACATCGGCGACAAAACCTTCACCATCTACCACTGGACGTTGCCCTATCGGGACTCGCTGGGTGAAGTGCAAGGCATTATCGGTGGCTGGATCGACATCAGCGAACGCCGCCAACTGCTGGATGAGCTGCGCACGGCCAAAGAACTGGCAGATGACGCCAACCGTGCCAAAAGTACATTCCTCGCGACTATGAGTCATGAGATCCGTACCCCGATGAACGCCGTTATTGGTTTGCTTGAACTGACGCTCAAACGTGCCGACCAGGGTCATCTTGACCGCCCCTCAATTGAGGTCGCCTACAACTCGGCCAAAGACCTGCTGGAGTTGATCGGTGACATCCTCGACATCGCCCGGATCGAGTCCGGGCGACTTAATCTGACGCCCGAGCGCGTCAACCTGCGCGAGCTGGCAAACTCGGTGATCCGGGTATTTGATGGACTGGCCCGGCAAAAAAGCCTGACCCTCTCACTGATATTCGAGCCCCAGGAGCAGACGCCCGATGTACTGATCGATCCGCTTCGGTTCAAGCAGATTCTGACCAATCTGGTTAGTAACGCCATCAAGTTCACCGAACGTGGCCAAGTGAGCCTTGAGATCCAGTTGCGGCCCGGCGACACCGCAGATCAAGTTGAGCTGCAGGTGAACGTTAAAGACACCGGCATCGGTATCAGTGAACGCGACCAGGCACGCCTGTTCGAACCGTTCGCCCAAGTGGAGAACAGCGGACAACTGGCCATCAATGGAGCAGGGCTCGGTCTGGTTATCTGCCGTAGCCTGTGTGAAATGATGGGCGGTACCCTAACCCTTGTCAGCCAGCCAAACGCAGGCACCCTGGTACACATCACCCTCAAGATACCCGCTCTGAAACCTAGCTTGGACACCGCCACGCAAGAGCCGCACATCCCCACCGCCGCTCGCCCGTTGAACGTACTGGTGGTGGATGACCATCCCGCCAATCGATTGTTGATGTGCCAGCAACTGGGCTTTTTGGGGCATCGATTTACCACCGCGCACAATGGAGCCGCCGGGCTTAAGACCTGGAAAGAAGGCGCATTCGATCTGGTCATCGCGGACTGCAACATGCCCGTCATGAACGGCTATGACCTGACTCAGGCCATCCGCCAGCATGAACAGGCATCACAACGCCGGCCGTGTACCGTGCTGGGGTTTACGGCCAACGCGCAGCCTGAAGAGCGCCTGCGCTGCAAGCAAGCAGGCATGGACGACTGCCTGTTCAAACCCATCAGCCTGACCCTGTTGAGTCAGCGTTTAAACGCACTGGAGCCGCTCACCCCGGCAGTCGAAGTGTTCAGTGTTGAAAGCCTCTATGAGCTTTCAGGGCGAAATGACTTACAAATCAAGCGCTTGCTTACAGAGTTATTGAGCAGCAACCGGGAGGATCTCAAGGCCCTGCTCGAACTGCCCTCCGGGAACGACCTGCAACCCTTTGTCGAAATTGCGCACCGGATCAAAGGCGCCGCGCGCATTGTCGGCGCCCATGAGCTGATCAAGCACTGCGAGAGACTGGAACACGCCAACTTCTCCACCCTCGAAACCAGCCGCAGTGCGGTGCAGCACGCGATGGAAGTGCTTGAGCAGGCCTTGACCGACGAGCTGTCCGCCAACGGCACCTGAGTGCTACCCGTATCACCGGGCCAATAAAAGGGCAGACTGGCCCGGATTGACTATGCTTACATGCACCTGTTTGCTGTCATCTGCGGAGCCACTCTCATGGTGTCCCCTGCTCAGCGTAAATTCCCGCTGCATGTGTATATCAGCGCCATGTTTACGCTTTTACTGATTCTGGTGGCCGTGACTCTGGGGGTGTTCAACTATCGGCAAAACACTCGAATCATTCTGGGGGGAAGCGAAAGCCTGTTCGCCCGAGCGGAACAAGATGTGCAGCGGGCCTTGCTGCACACCTATCAACCGATTCGACACACGTTAAACCTGCTGGCGCTCTACCCTCCCCCCCACACAGATCAATACGAAACCCGAATGGCGCTGTTACAGCCGTTCGTCCAAGCCCTCAAGGACAATCGCGCACTCGCCGCGCTGTATCTCGCGGACAACCAGGGCAACTTCTTTCTGGTCAGGCCCCTGAACAACCCAGCCACCAAAAACCGTTTGAAGGCCCCCGACCAGGCCGCTTATGAAGTCTGGTCCATTCAACGTTCCGGCCAGCAAAACGGTGCCGAATCGCAAACACTGTTTTTGGATAAATCACTGTCACTGCTGGAACAACGCAACAAGCCCAATGAAACCTATGATCCGCGCACCCGAAGCTGGTTCATCCCGGCACACAGCAACATCGATCAAACCACCACCAGCCCCTACCTGTTCTTCTCCACCCAACAAGTCGGCACCACGCTCTCCAGGCGCAGCTCTGCAAAAACGGTCATCGGCGCCGACCTCACACTGTCGCAGCTATCCAGCACCCTCGGCCAACACCTGATAACCCCCAGCACCCAAATAGTCTTGTACGACGATAACGGACAAGCTCTGGCGTACCCTGACTTCAACAAGCCGTTCACCGGCCAGCAATCCACGCAACTGCCTCAGGTCACAACGCTGAGCCCGGCTCTCAATCAGTTGATGACCCAAGGGGCAGACGCCAACAGACGCCTGAACGACGGACAGCGCCAATGGATCGTCTCGCGCACCAAGGTCAACGATGGCGACTCCAACAGTTTGCAAATAGCGCTCATGGTGCCTGAAGACGAGTTGTTGCTCAGTGTCTACGAGCGTCGATGGCAAAGTGCGCTGGTCACTCTCGCCACACTTGTGCTGTGCCTGCCCTTGAGTTGGCTGACCTCACGACTGTTGGCCAAACCCTTGCGCGCCCTGGTGCAAGAAGCCGATGCCATTCGCCGCTTCGACTTTAACTATCCGACCATGCTGCAATCGCCCGTGCTTGAGATCCATCAACTGGCAGGCTCCATGGGACGAATGAAAGAAAACCTCGCCAGTTTTTTCGAAATCACCGCCAGCCTCTCGGCTCAGACCCGGTTTGAACCCCTGCTGCAGTCGGTACTGTCAGAAACCATCAAGCTGGGTCGGGCGCAAGCGGGCCTGATCTATATCACGGCAAACGAAGGGCCTGCTCTGGAATTAAAAGGTCTGATTATCAATGATCAACCCCAGGATCTGACGGCCATGCCCGGCATTAACCTGACGTTGGATGATAGCCAGACCCCGGAGTGGATCCGTGTGCTCGGCACAGGCAATAACAGCGCCGTACGAACCCTCAGCCTTGATCAGGCAGGCGATCTGCTACCGGTCATGCAGGCACTCGACAGCCAGAGCATCCACGTGATCGGGGTTCGCCTGCATAACAGTCATGACGAAACCGTGGGCGTACTGGCTCTGGTGTTGAACAACCACGGCACCACTACCCACCACGAACAACTGAGCGCAGAGCGCATTGCCTTTATCGACGCGGTCTCCGGCGCGGCAGCCGTATCGATTGAGAGCCAGCGCCTGCAAGCACGGCAAAAACAGCTGCTGGACGCCTTTATTCAACTGCTGGCGGGGGCCATTGATGCCAAAAGCCCGTACACCGGCGGGCATTGCCAGCGGGTGCCGGCCCTCACTTTGATGCTGGCTCAGGCGGCAGCAGCAAGCCAAGAACCTGCGTTTGAACACTACACGCCCACAGATGATGAATGGGAAGCCCTGCATATCGCCGCCTGGCTGCATGACTGCGGCAAGGTCACGACGCCAGAGTACGTGGTCGACAAAGCCACCAAACTTGAAACCCTGTACGACCGCATTCACGAAATTCGCACCCGTTTTGAAGTGCTCAAGCGCGATGCCTGGATTAACTACTGGCAGGCCCTCGCCCTGGGTGGCGATGATCAGCAGCTGACGCAGTTGCGCGAAACCAGCTTGTCGGCACTGGATGATGACTTTGCCTTTGTGGCTCACAGCAACATGGGCAGCGAGGCCATGGCCGATGCAGATCTGGAGCGTTTAAGGACCATTGCCCTGCGCACCTGGACCCGCACGCTGGATGATCGACTGGGCGTGTCCTGGGAAGAAAAAAAACGCCAGGCCACCCGCACGGAACACAGCCTGCCGGTCACCGAGTCGTTACTGGCTGACAAACCCGAGCACCTGTACTCGCGGGCCGATGACGAACAGATAGCTCCCGATAACCCCTGGGGCTTCAAACTGGAGGTGCCGCACTACAAATTCAATCGTGGCGAGCTGTATAACCTGAGCATCACCCGTGGCACGTTGACCGCTGAAGAGCGTTACATCATCAACCATCACATCGTGCAAACCATCCTGATGCTCAGCCACCTGCCTTTCCCCAGCTACTTGGGTGACATCGCTGAGATTGCGGGGGGCCATCACGAAAAAATGGATGGCAGCGGTTATCCAAAATGCCTGAAGCGAGAGGACATGAGCCTCGCGGCACGGATGATGGCGATTGCCGATATTTTCGAAGCGTTGACCGCCTCTGACCGCCCCTACAAGCAGGGCAAAACCCTGAGTGAGGCGCTGAGCATCATGGCCGCCATGTGCCGTGATGCTCATATTGACCCGCAACTGTTCGAGCTGTTTATGCACGACCAAATCTACCTGCGGTACGCCCGACAGTACCTCGACCCCAAACAGATTGACCCGATCGATGCCCAGGCACTGCTACGCAAGGCAGGGCTCTAGATGACGATCAGCACTCGCTCAAGCGCAAGAAAATCGCGGCCAGCGCTTCAATGCCTTGCTGGTCCTGCTCTGAAAATCTGCCAACGCTTGGGCTGTCCAGATCCAGCACACCGATCAGGCGGCCATCCTTGATCAAAGGCACTACCAATTCGCTGTTCGAGGCGCTGTCACAGGCGATGTGCCCAGGGAACGCGTGCACATCTTCAACCCGCTGGGTTTGCCGGCTCGCCGCCGCCGCCCCGCAAACGCCACGCCCAAAGGGAATGCGTACGCAAGCGATCTGCCCCTGAAACGGCCCCAATACCAGTTCTTCGTTGCGGTTGAGGTAAAAGCCCGCCCAGTTCAGGTCTTCAAGCTGATGGAACAAAAAGGCCGAAAACTGTGCCGCGTTGGCAATAAAATCTCGCTCATCGGCCAACAACGACTCCAACTGAGCCTGCAGCAAGGTGTAACCGTCCAGGCCTGCGCCTGTGGCGTTCAAATCAATCATTCTGTTGCTCCAGCAATTTCAATCCCACCCAATAACGCGCGAACTGATAAGCACAGCGACCATTGCGGTTGCCACGTCCGGTCGCCCAGCGCACGGCCAGAATATCCAGCGCCTCATCGCGCTGCCACTGCAAACCGGCTTTGCGGGCAAGTACGTCGATCCAGTGCTCGACCACACTCAGGAAGTGCTCCTGGGTAAACGGGTAGAACGACAACCACAGGCCGAAGCGATCGGACAAGGCGATCTTGTCTTCCACCGCCTCGTTGGGGTGAAGCTCGCCGTCGATGTTCTTCCAGTTCTCGTTGTCACTTTCTTTTTCTGGCACCAGATGGCGGCGGTTCGAAGTTGCATAGAGCAGGACGTTGTCCGGCGCCTGCTCCAACGAGCCATCAAGCACACTTTTCAGCACCCGGTAATCACTCTCGCCAGCCTCAAAGGACAGGTCATCGCAAAACAGCACAAAACGCTGGGGCAAGCCCTGTAACTGCTCGACCACACGAGGCAGGTCAGCCAGGTGATCGCGCTCGATTTCAATCAGGCGCAAGCCTGCCGACGCGTATTCGGCGAGCAAGGCCCGAATGATGGAGGACTTGCCTGTGCCGCGCGAACCCCAAAGCAAGGCGTGGTTAGCCGGTAAACCGTCGAGAAATTGTTTAGTATTGCGCCCCAAATGGTCACGCTGATGATCGATCCCGATCAAGTCTGTCAGTCGCATCTCAAGGCTGACGTCCAGCGCCAGCAAATAGCCTGAGCGACCCTCTCGCTGCCATCGGGCAGCCAGGCAACTGTGCCAATCGATGGGCTCACGGGGGGCTGGCAACAGCGGTTCCAGACGTGCGAGAACCGCTTCGGCCCGCTCTAGAAAGGCATTCAGTTTAGACTCCACAACATCTCCTCAGACTGATACACATGGATGGCGCGTTGAATGGGCGGACATTGAGCTCACCCTTCACGATATGACTCATATGAATTACCCGCAAATAGCGCAGCATTGACTGCTAATCAACTACTCTTGCTCGCCGTAAGGAAATGGAATCAGGTGCAGCACCCTATGGATATAAAACTCACCCGTCGTCTGTCATACAAGCAAGCAAGGCTGACAGTGCTGGTTGGCTTTGTTCTGGGGACGATGCTCAGCCTGCTGCAAATCGGCATCGATTATGCCAGTGAAAACGCCGCGATCGATCGTGAAATCCATTCCCTTCTCGAGATCAGCCACAACCCGGCATCGCGCATTGCCTACAATCTGGACTCAGAACTGGCACAGGAACTGGTGCTCGGCCTGTTGCGCTCTCCGGCAATTGTCAGCGTGCAGCTGTTTGACAGCGATAAAAATCCGCTCGCCTGGGTTCGCGACCAACCGGAAGACGGACGTTATCGAGCACTCAGCGATTTTCTGTTCGGCGCCAATCGTGCATTTGACGACCGACTGTACTTCAACCACCTGCCCGAACAAAGCGTGGGCACCTTGCACCTTGAAGTGGACACCTACCCATTTGGCAGTCGCTTCTTGCACCGCGCCGAGGTCACGCTGCTCAGCGGTTTTGCGCGCAGCCTGATTCTGACATTCATCCTTCTGGGGCTGTTTTACGTGATGCTGACCCTGCCATTGGTACGGGTGATTCGCGAGCTCAGCAACAGCAAGCCGGGGGACCCCAAACAATCGCGAATACAGTGCCCGCCCGGCCATGAAGACGATGAGATTGGGGTACTGGTCAACGCCGCGAACCAGCAGTTCGACGCCATGGCCCGTGAAATCGAACAGCGGCGCAACGCCGAAAACCAACTGACCGAGTACCTGGCGCAGCTCGAAACCATCGTCTCGGCCCGCACCCAAGAACTCAAGACCATCAACCACCAGTTGCGCCAGTCCAATCAAGAACTTGAAGCTGCCCGCAGCACCGCCCTGGAAATGGCCCAGGCACGATCCGCCTTTCTGGCCAACATGAGCCACGAAATACGCACGCCCCTTAATGGCCTGCTCGGCATGCTGGCGTTGTGCCTGGACAGCCCACTGAATCCCGAGCAGCACCAGCAACTGTCGATTGCCCACGATTCGGGCAAGGTCCTGGTCGAATTGCTGAATGACATTCTCGACCTGTCAAAATTCGACGCTGGGCAACTGGAACTGGAGCAGATCGCATTCGACCTCGGCGCGCTGGTGGAAGACACCGCCAACCTGCTATCGCAAAACGCGGCCCCCAGCGTGGAACTGACGTGCCTGATCGACCCGCTCTTCCCGGCACTGGTACTGGGTGATCCAACCCGCGTGCGCCAGATCGTCAGCAACCTGTTGTCCAACGCCCTGAAGTTCACCCGCTTCGGCCGCGTCGATGTGCGCCTCAGCGCCGCTGACGATCAGGTGCGCATTGAAGTCTGCGACACCGGCATTGGTATCGCCCAAGAAGCACAAGCGCGCATTTTTCGCCCTTTTACCCAGGCCGGCGCAGGCATCACCCGCCAGTTTGGTGGCACTGGGCTGGGACTGGCGCTGACCCGTAGCCTGTGTGAAGTCATGCAAGGCCGCCTGACCATCAGCTCAGAAGTCGGTTTTGGCAGCCAG
Organism: Pseudomonadota bacterium; assembly: GCA_040385125.1. GTDB lineage: Bacteria > Pseudomonadota > Gammaproteobacteria > Pseudomonadales > Pseudomonadaceae > Aquipseudomonas. The sequence goes on from JAZKIA010000009.1 coordinate 25,920, forward strand.
TTTTGTGTCGAACTGCCCTTGCCCTGTCACACCCCCGCCGTCCCTCCCAAACCGTTATCGGGCCGGGTGATTGCCGTGAGTGCTGCGAGCAGCGGTCTGAGCGAGATGCTGAATAGCCTGCTGCCATTGTGGGGGCTGGAGTATCAGCGCTTTTCGATGGACGATTCGTTGGCTGGGACCAATCCTCACCTGTTGATCACTGACTGCCCCGAGTGCCTGTTTGGCCTGCGCCCAGCCATCAGCGCGCCTATTTTGCTGGTCACCGCCTATGGCAATTTCATGCCCAGCGACCAAGTCAATGCACTGGCTCCACTGCAACAAAAAGCCCGGCCTCTGTCGCGGCACGCGCTGTATCAAACCTTGCAACACTTGCTGCAAAAAGAGGATGACGAAGACACCCGCGCTCAAATCAGCAGCACGCCAGCCTTGCACCCCGCACGAATTTTGTTGGTCGAAGACAACCCGGTCAACCAACTGGTGGCCAAGGGCATGTTGAGCAAATTGGGCTGTGACGTGGTGGTCGCGGCCCATGGCGGCGAAGCCTTGAGCCGGCTGGAACAGGGGCATTTTGATTTAGTGCTGATGGACTGCAACATGCCGGTGATGGATGGCTACGAAGCCAGTCGCCAAATTCGTCACAGCGGGCGTTGGCCAGGGCTGCCCATCGTGGCCCTGACCGCCAATGCAATGCCCGAAGAGCGCGAGCGCTGCCGGGCGGCGGGAATGAACGACTACCTGGCCAAACCCTTCAGACGCGAAGAACTGGCCGCCCTGCTCGACACCTGGGTACCGCCCCCCCTCCCCCTGTAGGAGCTGCCGAGGAACGACGGCTGCGATCTTTTGATCGTTGACGCGTTGTCTGCACGAAAGATCAACAGCTCGCAGCTCGTAGGAGCAACTGTCTTGATGCAGCTCCCACAGGGTTACAAATACGCTTCGATATCGCCTTTGAGCGCTTCTGGCTTGGTGGTCGGGCCGTAGCGTTTAATGTGCCGTCCATCCGCACTGATCAAAAACTTGGTGAAGTTCCACTTGATGCCCTGGGAGCCCAGCAGCCCCGGCGCACGCTTTTTAAGCTGAACAAACAGCGGGTGCGCCTGATTGCCATTGACCTCGACTTTTTTAAACAGCGGGAAGCTCACACCGAAGTTCACTTCACAAAACTCGGCAATGGCCGCTTCGTCGCCCGGCTCCTGCTTCCCGAACTGGTTACACGGGAAGCCCAGGATCACCAGCCCCTGATCTTTGTACTGCTGCCACAGCGCTTCGAGCCCTTTGTACTGTGGGGTAAATCCGCATTGGCTGGCGGTATTGACCACCAGCAACGCTTTGCCCGCGTAGTCCGCCAAGGTCTTGTGTTCACCGCCGAGGGTAATGCAGGCAATGTCGAGCAGATTGTCGTTCATTACGCAGCCTCTAACAGTCAGTCGCGGGGAACCAGGTCAAGGCAGACCGAGTTAATGCAGTAACGCAGACCGGTTGGCGGCGGACCATCGGGGAATACATGCCCCAAATGCGCATCACACGTGGCGCAGACCACTTCGGTGCGGATCATGCCGTGGCTGACGTCACGAATTTCAACCATTGCACTGTCGCCAATCGGCTGATAAAAACTCGGCCAGCCGCAGCCCGAATCGAACTTGGCGCTGGAATCAAACAGGGGCTGATTGCAGCAAACGCAGTGATAAACACCGTCAGTCCTGGTGGCGTTGTACTTGCCCGAAAACGGTCGCTCGGTGCCTTTCAAACGGCACACGTTGTATTGCTCCGGATCGAGCATAGCCTTCCATTCGTCCTGGGTTTTGCTCAACTTTTCCATGGTTCTGCCTCTGCAACTGAAAAACCCCGCCCAGTGGCTTTTCCGTGGGTCGGGCGGCACGTATGATTGCGCCTCGTTAAACACCAGTCTGGCACCCGCTCCAACTGCATTCAAACGGATTTTTGAAGCAAAGCGGTGTTCTCCACTGTGTGAAAACGCAGGATTTCCCAGTGCAGCGGTGCTCACACTGCCTGGATCGTTCATTTTCGGGATCACTCGCCATGCAGGTCAGCAAATCAAACAAGCTCGCCAACGTCTGTTATGACATTCGCGGCCCAGTGCTCAAGCACGCCAAACGCCTGGAAGAGGAAGGCCATCGCATCCTCAAGCTGAACATCGGCAACCCGGCGCCCTTTGGTTTTGAAGCGCCGGACGAAATCCTTCAGGACGTGATCCGCAATCTACCGACAGCCCAGGGTTACAGCGACTCCAAAGGCCTGTTCAGCGCCCGCAAGGCCGTGATGCAGTACTACCAGCAGAAGCAGGTCGAAGGCGTCGGCATTGAAGACGTCTACCTGGGCAATGGCGTGTCCGAACTGATCGTGATGTCGCTGCAAGCACTGCTCAACAATGGTGACGAAGTACTGGTACCCGCACCTGACTACCCGTTGTGGACGGCTGCCGTGACCCTGGCCGGCGGTCACCCGGTGCACTACCTGTGCGACGAGCAAGCCAACTGGTGGCCTGACCTGGCGGACATCAAGGCCAAGATCACCCCCAACACCAAGGCCATGGTGATCATCAACCCGAACAACCCAACGGGTGCGGTGTATTCCAAGGAAGTGCTGCTGGGCATGCTTGAACTGGCGCGCCAGCACAACCTGGTGGTGTTCTCGGACGAAATCTACGACAAGATCCTCTACGACGACGCTGTACACATTTGCACCGCTTCGCTGGCTCCAGACGTGCTGTGCCTGACCTTTAACGGCCTGTCCAAGTCGTACCGGGTAGCGGGTTTCCGCTCCGGCTGGATCGCAATCTCCGGGCCCAAGCACAACGCCCAGAGCTACATCGAAGGCATCGACATGCTGGCCAACATGCGCCTGTGCGCCAACGTGCCCAGCCAACACGCCATCCAGACTGCGCTCGGCGGCTACCAGAGCATCAATGATCTGGTGCTGCCAAACGGCCGTCTGCTGGAGCAGCGCAACCGCACATGGGAACTGCTCAACGACATTCCCGGCGTCAGTTGCGTGAAGCCGATGGGCGCGCTGTATGCCTTCCCGCGGATCGACCCAAAAGTGTGCCCGATTCTCAACGATGAAAAATTCGTTCTGGACCTGCTGCTTTCGGAAAAACTGCTGGTGGTGCAAGGCACCGCGTTCAACTGGCCGTGGCCTGACCACTTCCGCGTCGTGACCTTGCCGCGCGTTGACGAACTGGATCAGGCCATTGGCCGGATCGGTAACTTTTTGAAAAATTACCGTCAGTAATTTCCTCAGATGCTGTGCGACTAAAGAAAAGTCGCACAGCATGTGTCGAATAAAAAAATCTTCACATGTGCTGTTCCCAGCACCCCCTCGCTGCTTTACTCACTTTATAAAATGACAACACCCCGTGTTTGCGGGGGGTTCACAGATTTTTATCGCAGAAAAAAAGTCAATACGTATTAGGAAATAACTGGCAAGGAACTAAAATCAGGCTGTAGGACACAGTTTGAAATAGTCACTCGGTTGAATAGCCTGTGGCAGCACCTTATATACCCGCATACGGCAACACCCTTAAGACGAGGAGATTCTTACAACCATGATGCGCATCCTGCTGTTTTTGGCCACTAACCTGGCGGTCGTGCTGATTGCCAGCATCACCCTGAGCCTGTTCGGCTTTGATGGGTTCATGGCGGCCAACGGGGTTGATCTGAACCTCAGTCAGCTGTTGGTCTTCTGTGCCGTCTTTGGTTTCGCCGGATCTTTGTTCTCGCTATTCATCTCCAAGTGGATGGCGAAGATGAGCACCAGCACCCAGGTGATTACCCAGCCTCGCACCCGCCACGAACAGTGGCTGATGCAAACCGTTGAGCAATTGTCCCGCGAAGCGGGGATCAAAATGCCTGAAGTCGGTATTTTTCCGGCCTACGAGGCTAACGCCTTTGCCACCGGCTGGAATAAAAACGATGCGCTGGTCGCTGTCAGCCAGGGCCTGCTTGAGCGTTTCTCACCCGACGAAGTAAAAGCCGTACTGGCCCATGAAATCGGCCACGTGGCCAACGGTGACATGGTAACGCTGGCGCTGGTGCAAGGCGTGGTGAACACCTTCGTCATGTTCTTCGCCCGCATCATCGGTAACTTTGTCGACAAGGTAGTGTTCAAGAACAGCGAAGGCCGTGGCATTGCTTACTACGTGGCGACCATCTTCGCCGAACTGGTTCTGGGCTTCCTCGCCAGCGCCATCGTGATGTGGTTCTCGCGCAAGCGTGAGTTCCGGGCTGACGAAGCCGGCGCCCAACTGGCTGGCACCGCCGCGATGATCAGCGCCCTGCAGCGCCTGCGCTCCGAACAAGGCTTGCCAGTACACATGCCAGACACCATGGCTGCCTTCGGCATCAATGGTGGCCTCAAGCAAGGCCTGGCCCGGATGTTCATGAGCCATCCGCCACTGGAAGAGCGTATTGATGCATTGCGCCGCCGCGGCTAAACCCGGCAAATACAAAGAAGGGCGACTTGGGTCGCCCTTTTTCATGCCTTGACCAATCTCAAAATTCGATAACCAATCACTAAAACTTATATTAGATTTAGATCAATCATCGGGTGGAAGATAACCCATCTTAACTCTGAGGGTCTTCGCCATGCTGCCTAGCCTGTTTATCTCCCACGGCTCTCCGATGCTGGCACTTGAGCCTGGAGCCAGCGGCCCGGCCCTGAAACGCTTGGCAGCCGAGTTACCGCGCCCAAAAGCCATAGTGCTGGTTTCTGCCCACTGGGAAAGCACCGACCTTAAGGTCACCAGCCACCCCAGACCTGAAACCTGGCATGACTTTGGAGGCTTCCCACCTGCGCTGTTTGCCGTGCAATACCCCGCACCGGGCGAGCCGGCGCTGGCGGCACGCATCGTTGATTTGCTCGCAGAACAGGGTTTGCCAGCCTCACTGGACCCCAAGCGACCTTTTGACCATGGCGCCTGGGTTCCGCTTTCACTGATGTACCCCGCCGCCGATATTCCCGTGGTCCAGATTTCGCTGCCCAGCCAGCGCGGGCCAGCAGGCCAGACTGAAGTGGGTCGCGCTCTGGCCGCCCTGCGCAGCGAAGGGATCCTGATCATCGGCTCGGGCAGCATCACCCACAACTTGCGCGAGTTGGACTGGCAGGCCGGCCCTGAGAGCGTTGAGCCTTGGGCAAAAGCCTTTCGCGACTGGATGATCGACAAGCTCGCGGCTGACGACGACGTGGCGCTGCACCAATACCGTCAACAAGCGCCCTTTGCCGTGCGCAGCCACCCCAGCGACGAGCACCTGCTGCCACTGTACTTCGCCCGCGGCGCAGGTAGCCGGTTCAGCATCGCCCACCAGGGCTGGACCCTGGGCGCATTGGGGATGGACATTTACCGGTTCGACTAACCCGCCAATACGCTCTTGTGGGAGTCTGGCTTGCCAGCGATGCAGGCTGCGCGGTGTACCTGCTTAATAGCGGTGATGCCATCGCTGGCAAGCCAGACTCCCACAGGGTTATGAGCTGATCCCACCAATTCGGCGTCGAACACAGGGCGTACCTTCCTCCACAGTCTGCGTTCTTTTGACCTTAAAAATCCCAGGCAAAAAAAATCCCCGAACCAGTCGGGGATTTTTTTAGCGATCAATCACAGCAAGCAGTGATTAATCTTCGCGGTAGCGACGCAGCTTGAGCTGCTTACCGGCAACGCGGGTATCTTTCAGCTTGGCCAGCAGTTTTTCCAGGCCATCTTCCGGCAGTTCTACCAGGCTGAAGCTATCACGCACTTGAATGCGACCGATTGCTTCACGTGCCAGGCCACCCTCGTTGAGGATAGCGCCCAGCAGGTTCTTGGCAGCGATACCATCACGCGCACCCAGCGCGGTACGGCAACGAGCACGGCCTTCGGCCAATGCAACCGGAGCACGACGCTCACGATCACCACGATCCGGACGGTCGCCAGTGCGCTCGGACGAACGCTCACGCGGTGCGCTGTTCGGCACCAGTGGACGATCACGTTCGATAGCAGCCAAGGTCAGAGCCTGACCATTGGTAGCTTTGCGCAGCAGAGCAGCGGCCAGAGCACGTGGGCTGCAACCGATATCGGCAATCAGACGATCCAGCAGATCGCCGTGAGTCGATTCAGCATCAGCAACCAGTGGAGTCAGGCTGTTAGTCAGTTTCTTGATGCGAGCATCGAGAACTGCCTGAGCATCCGGCAGGCGGACTTCAGCAACCTTTTGACCGGTTACACGCTCGATCACTTGCAGCATGCGGCGCTCGCGAGGAGTTACCAGCAACAGTGCACGACCTTCGCGACCTGCACGGCCAGTACGGCCGATACGGTGAACGTAGGACTCTGGATCGTAAGGCATGTCAACGTTGAACACGTGGGTGATACGTGGAACGTCGAGGCCACGAGCGGCAACGTCGGTCGCTACAACGATGTCCAGACGGCCATCCTTGAGGGAGTCGATCACGCGCTCACGTTGGTTCTGGGCGATGTCACCGTTCAGCGCAGCGGCTTTGTAGCCTTTGGCTTCCAGGGCACTGGCCAGGTCCAGGGTCGCTTGCTTGGTGCGCACGAACATGATCAGGGCGTCGAAGTCTTCGACTTCCAGCAGGCTCAATACAGCCGAGGTCTTCTGGTCAGCGTGAACCAACAGGTGAGCCTGTTCGATCGCGGTAACGGTCTGAGTCTTGGTCTGGATCTTCACGTGTTGCGGATCGCGCAGATGGCGTTCGGCAATGGCACGGATCGACTGCGGCAAGGTTGCCGAGAACAATACGGTCTGACGGGTAGCAGGCAAGGACTTGAAGATAACTTCAAGGTCGTCCATGAAACCCAGTTTGAGCATTTCGTCAGCTTCGTCGAGAACCAGGTGGTTCACGGTCGCCAATACTTTTTCGTCACGACGCAGGTGGTCGCACAGACGGCCCGGAGTGGCGACAACGATCTGTGCGCCATTACGGATTGCTTTCAGTTGTGGACCCATAGGGGCGCCGCCGTAAACGGCCACAACGGTAACGCCCGGCATTTGCTTGGCGTAGGTTTCGAAAGCGGTTGCTACTTGCAGCGCCAACTCACGGGTTGGCGCCAGGATCAGGGCTTGCGGCTCGCGCTTGGCAGGATCGATGCAGTGCAGGATAGGCAGGGCGAACGCGGCGGTTTTACCGGTACCGGTTTGCGCCTGGCCAATCATGTCGTGGCCGGCCATGATGATCGGGATCGATTGCTGCTGAATAGCCGAAGGCTCTTCGTAGCCAGTCGCGATGACGGCTGCAAGAATGTTCGGATTAAGATTAAAAGCGGCGAAGCCGCCGGTTTCCTGGGTCATGGGTCTGCCTCTAAGTGCATCCGCAAAGACCCATGCTCCAAAGCTGCGCATGCCGTGTAAGACTCAAGAGTCGCCCTGGCTGCTTTGTCGGCGGGGATTTGCGAAAACGTTTAAATGAATGGAGCGTTCAGGGTAGTCCGCGAAACGGACGAGCAGCCGAAGCGTACTTCGGGAAATGCAACACCTAAACGTGGCCCGGCTAAAGGCCGGCGCGCACTATACCGGATTTATCAAAAAAAAGAAGCGCTTTTTTAGGGCACAAACGTCTGTATGCCTCTGTAGACCGGGCTTTGACGATATTTTCGACGTTTAAAAATCGTTTAGCGCCTGGCCGCTCTGGGGCAAACGCTAAAACGTTTCATCGTTGCGCCTCAAGTGGCGGGGCGAATGGCCTTGATCAACGACTCCAGCGAGTAGCCCAAACGCGGGGCCAGAGCCTGTGCCCGGCCCATTAACGCGTCCATATCAAGCGCCTGCTCAATATCGGAGGGCACCATCAAAATGACATTACCTTCTTTAACGGGCAGCTCCCAGTAATGCCGATGGTACAAACCGCGCAGCAAGGCAGCGCCCAGCGGCTTGCCATCATCGGTCGCCCATTGATTGATGATCAGCCAACCGTTCGGGGTGAGCTTTTTCTGGCAGTTTTCGAGGAATGTCCACGCCAGATGACCGGCGGCAGGCCCCAGGTCGTTATAAAGGTCGACAAAAATCAGATCGGCGGGCTCGGCGCTGTCCAGCAGCTCCAGCGCATCACCAATACGGATATACAAGCGCGGGTCATCGTCCAGCCCCAGATACTCAATGGCCAGACGCGGTACGTCCGGACGCAGCTCAATGGCTTCAACATCTTCAAGCGGCAAAAACTTGAGACACGCCTGAGTCAGGGTGCCAGCACCCAAGCCCAGGAACAAAGCGCTTTCAGGGGCTTCATGGCACAACGCACCAATCAGCATGGCGCGGGTGTAGTCGTATTCCAGCCAGCTGGGATCAGCGGTGAATACGCAACTTTGCTCGATCGCATCGCCAAACTCGAGGAAGCGGTAGTCAGCCACCTCCAGCACTCGAATCATGCCGAAATCATCGTGGACTTCGGCGAGCAGACGCTCAACGCGCTCCTCAGACATTTCCTCTCCTTGCCGCGTCCCGGCACATCCCGGGCATCGCTTTAAAAAACCACTACTCGGCGCCGAGCAGAAAGCGCCGATTGTCGGCCATTGCAGCGCAGCAGGTCACGCACTAATTGCTGCTAACATGCGCCATCCCCCTTCAATACTAGAGTCTGCGATGAGCCAACCCTGGAGCCCTGACAGCTGGCGTGCCCTGCCGATCCAGCAGCAACCCCACTACCCCGATGCGGCGCATTTACTGCGAGTCGAGCAAAGCCTGGCGACTTACCCGCCACTGGTGTTTGCCGGGGAAGCCCGCGAGCTGCGCCGCCAGTTTGCCGAAGTCACTCAGGGCCGAGCGTTTCTGCTACAGGGTGGCGACTGTGCCGAGAGCTTTGCCGAGTTTTCCGCGGCGAAGATACGCGACACCTTCAAGGTGCTGCTGCAAATGGCCATCGTCATGACCTTTGCCGCGGGCTGCCCGGTGGTCAAGGTCGGGCGTATGGCCGGGCAATTTGCCAAGCCGCGCTCGGCCAATGATGAAACGATCAATGGCGTCACCCTGCCGGCCTATCGCGGCGACATCGTCAACGGTATTGGCTTTGATGAAAAAAGCCGCGTGCCCGACCCCGAGCGCCTGCTGCAGTCGTACCACCAGTCCACCGCCACCCTCAACTTGCTGCGGGCCTTTGCCCAGGGCGGCTTTGCCGACCTGCATCAGGTGCACAAGTGGAACCTGGACTTCATCGCCAACTCGGCGCTGGCTGAAAAATACAGCCAACTGGCCACCCGCATCGACGAAACCCTGGCCTTTATGCGCGCGTGCGGCATGGACAGCTCGCCGCAACTGCGCGAAACCAGCTTCTTCACCGCCCACGAAGCGTTGCTGCTGAACTACGAAGAAGCCTTTGTCCGCCGCGACAGCCTGACCAACGATTACTACGATTGCTCGGCCCACATGCTGTGGATTGGCGACCGCACGCGCCAACTCGATGGTGCCCATGTCGAGTTCTTGCGCGGGGTCAACAACCCGATAGGGGTCAAGGTCGGCCCGAGCATGAATACTGACGATCTGATTCGCCTGATCGACATTCTCAACCCGGACAACGACCCGGGCCGCCTCAACCTGATCGTGCGCATGGGCGCCGACAAGGTCGGCGATCACTTGCCGCAACTGATCCGCGCCGTTGAAGGCGAAGGCAAACAAGTGCTGTGGAGTTGCGACCCGATGCACGCCAACACCATCAAGGCCAGCAGCGGCTACAAGACCCGCGACTTTGCGCAGATCCTCGGCGAGGTGAAGCAGTTCTTCCAGGTACACGAAGCAGAAGGCAGCTACGCCGGCGGGATTCACATCGAAATGACCGGCCAGAACGTCACCGAGTGCATTGGCGGGGCGCGACCGATTACCGAAGACGGGCTATCGGATCGTTACCACACCCACTGCGACCCCCGGATGAACGCCGATCAATCGCTGGAACTGGCATTTTTGATTGCCGAGACACTGAAGCAGGTCAAACGCTGACCCCTGCCAAAATACACAAAACCTGTAGGAGCGAGCTTGCTCGCGATGGTATCGCCGCGGTCATTCAGATACACCGCGCAGGCTGCATCGCGAGCAAGCTCGCTCCTGCAACAGATCATCCCAAAACGCTCGATGGCTTTAAATCTTGATCGCCAGCAGTGCTGCGCACAGCAGCAGAAAGGCGCAGTACAAACCGCGCAACAGACGCTCGGGCAGCGCATGGGCGTTCTCCTGCGGCAAAGCTCTAAACCGGGCTTTTTGACAGGATAAAAAAAGCCCGACCTGATGGCCGGGCTTTTCTGTCGTGCGGTTAACGCCAGGTTTAAACCTTGGCGCGGCCCTTGTAGGAGCCACCTTCACGGGTGTCGATCTCGATCCAGTCGCCGATTTCAACGAAATCTGCAACGCTCAGCTCGGTACCGTTTTTCAGTTTGGCAGGCTTCATCACCTTGCCCGAAGTGTCGCCGCGAGCGGAACCTTCGGTGTAGTCAACCTGACGCACGATAGTGGTCGGCAGCTCTACGGAAACCAGACGATCTTCGAAGAAGATGGCTTCGCAAACGTCGGTCATGCCTTCTTCAACGAATGGCAGAACGGCTTCGATGTCTTCAGCGTTCAGCTCGTACATGGTGTAGTCAGTGGTGTCCATGAACGTGTAGGTGTCGCCGCTGATGAAGGACAGGGTCGCTTCTTTGCGATCCAGGATCACGTCTTCCAGCTTGTCGTCAGCGCTGTATACGATTTCAGTCTTGTAGCCAGTCAGCAGGTTTTTCAGCTTGGTCTTCATGATTGCGCTGTTACGACCGGACTTGGTGAATTCAGCTTTCTGAACCAACCAAGGGTCGTTTTCGAGCTTGATGACTGTACCGGGTTTAAGCTCTTTACCAGTTTTCATTGCGAGTATCCGAATTTGGATTGAGATTTACAAAAATCTAGGCCGCGTATCATATCCAATTTCGGTAAAAGTGTACTAGCGCTTGCGCAAGATCAGCCTGTAATGACTGTTCCAGACACCAGCGCTCGGCGTGCTCGGTGATCTCTGGCCAGTGTTCGAGCAGCAAATTCCAGCTTGGCGCCATGTTCGAGCCGGCATTCCAGGCCTGCCAAAGACCGGTAAAGGCCTGCGCAGCTGCCGGCGAAAGGTCTTTGACATACAAGGCCAGGAACGCATTGAGCTTGACCCAGTGCGCGTCTTCTTCCTGCTCATAGATGTGCCAAAGCAGCGGCCGCCCCGCCCATTGCGCCCGCACAAACGAGTCTTCGCCGCGCACCGCGTTGAAATCACAGCTCCACAAAATGTGGTCGTAGTCCTCCTGACGGACGAACGGCAAGGCTTGCACCACCAACGATCCGCGCTGTTCAACCGCGCCGAGCGCCAGCTCACTCACCCCGAGCCAGCGCAGCAAATCGCCCATGATCCGCCCTTGGGGCACCAGCAGATGCGTCGGCACACCGCCTGTGGCCATGGCATCCAGCCAACTGGCCAGGCCGGTGTTTTCGTAGGCAAACAAGGAGATCAGCCGCGCGTCGCGGGCCGGGAACACCCCCAACCCCTGCAAGAACGCCTGCCTGGCTTGCGGGTCTTGCTCAAAGGCACGACGCCGCGCCAGCAAGTCCGACTCACGTAACAGTCCACCCGTCCCGGCATCGAATCCCGGAAAAAAGAACATCCGTTTCAAGCCATCCGGCCGCATCGATGGCAAGCCATGGCAACCACTGACCCAGTCTTCAGCACTCAAGTACTCAAGATTGATCCACAGCGCCGGTTTTTCCCGCGCTTTCATCGCCTGTAAATAGCCTTCAGGCAGTTTGCAGGCGAACGCCTCAACCACCACATCAGCAACGTCCACAGACGGCCACTGCACGGGCCACTGACACACCTCAACGCCCTGCTGCACTTGCTTCAAGGCCGTAGCATCGGCCCCTGGGCAAAGCGTAACGAAGGCCTGCAAGTCATCTACCCACAGCCGCACGGCCTGCTGATGCTCGGCCACCAATTGCCGGGCCAGACGCCAGGTCACACCAATGTCGCCGTAGTTATCGACCACACTGCAAAAAATATCCCAGGAGGCTTTCATTCCGGGCTCCACATTCAAAGGGCTGATTGTCCGCATAAATCAACGCATACAGAAGGCTTAAGGCGGATTAATCCGCCGCAGACTCGTGCGACAATCGCCGCCTGCACCTCCACGTTGAAACCCACACTTTATGAACAAGACTGCTGTGTACCGGCTGATGCTGGAAAAACTCGCCATTGACCTTGATGTCCTACAGCGCGCAGCGCAGACCGCCTACGAAACCGCGACCCACGAAGAGAATGTCGCCGAGAACAAGTACGACACTCTTGGGCTCGAAGCGTCTTACCTCGCTACTGGACAAGCACGGCGGGTTGAAGAGATTCGTCAGGCGCTAAAAAGCTGCCAGGCCATGACGCTCGCACCGTACAACGCGGCGCAAGGCATTCAAGTTGGGGCACTGGTCAACCTGGAAGCCGAAAACGGCAGCGCACAATGGTTGTTTCTCGCCCCGGATGCGGCCGGGCTCAAGCTCAGCCATGACGGGCACAGCGTCACTGTCATCACCCCGCGCTCGCCACTGGGTGCAGCCTTGCTCGGCAAGCAGTTGGATGACGAGGTGCAAATCAACGTCGGCGGCGCGGCACAAGCGTTTACCGTTTGCGAGATTGATTAACAGTGAACTGGCCGACACACCGTTTTCCGTGAATCTGTAGGAGCGAGCTTGCTCGCGATCCAATCAACGCGGTTGGTCTGATTCACCGCCGCAACCCTATCGCGAGCAAGCTCGCTCCTACAGGTTTTATGCTGGCTTGTATTACTTCGCAGCCATCAGCCGGTTGACTTCGCTGCGCACCATGTTGGCGTATTCCGGGGGTGACATCGCGTCCAGCTCCGAACGCACCCATTCAGCCCACTTGCCCTTGCGCTTGGCGCGCTCACCGAACAAGCGCGCAGCATCCCCCTTGGCCTTGCCCAGATTGCTCTGCCAAAGGTCATACAAGCGCGATTTTTCGTCTTCCAGCGCAGCACGCTCAGCGAGAGGTTTGTTGGCGAGGTTGTAGCTCATGAGAATTTCCTGCGTGTAAATTAGGAAACATCTTACACCTTCGAAAGAAGTGTCTCAGTCTGGTTTTTAACTACTCTCTCAGTTCCTCCTCAAACCCCAACCCAAAACAGATGCAACTTTTTCGCATCAGGTTGACTCCATTACTCATCACCCATTTCACCTGCAAGGAGTACCGCAATGGCTCGAAAAAATGCCGTACAAGCCGCTGAAGATCAAATCAAGGATCAAGCGTTCAGCGAGCTGCAAGAACTGATTGCCGAATCTGACCGACTGCTCAAAAACAGCGCATCACTGATCGGTGAAGAAGGTGAAACCCTGCGCGCGCAGGTTGGCCTTAAGCTCAAGCAGGCGCTGGACTCCGTCAACAATGTGCGCGAACGCACCAAGCCGGTGGTCGACGCCACTGAAAGCTACATTGGTGGCCACCCATGGCAAACCGTGGCCATCTCGGCCGGATTCGGGCTGGTGGTGGGTCTGTTGCTGGGGCGCCGCAACTAAGGCGCCTGCTCAATACCGCCAAATCCCCTTGCCTGCCCGGCGAGGGGATTTAAAAAATAAAATTCTGACATATTCAGTGACATTCAAGGCAAGCATTCCCGATACTGCCCCGCTTTCCCCATGCCACCGAGACAGTCAATGTCTGATTCCACCACTGCCACCCGCCCGCTAAGCACCGCCCTGATTCTACTGATGGCCACCGCCACCGGCCTGGCCGTCGCCAGCAACTATTACGCCCAGCCCTTGCTGCACACCATCGCCCAGGAACTGGGTCTGAGCATCAGCAGCGCAGGCACCGTGGTCATCACCGCCCAACTGAGCTACGGCGCCGGCCTGCTGTTACTGGTGCCACTAGGCGACCTGTTCGAGCAGCGCCGCCTGATTGTGACCATGACCGTGCTCAGCGCCCTGGGTTTGCTGCTGAGCGCTTTCGCACCGTCGCTGACCTGGCTTTTAATCGGCACCGCCATGACCGGCCTGTTTTCAGTCTCGGCCCAGGTGCTGGTACCGATGGCTGCCAGCCTGACCGACCCGATGAGCCGTGGCCGCGTGGTCGGCACGCTGATGAGCGGTCTGCTGCTCGGCATTTTGCTGGCCCGTACCGTGGCCGGCGCACTGTCGTCGGCGGGCGATTGGCGCACCATCTATCTGGTGGCCGCCGCGCTGATGCTCGTCAGCGCCATTGCCCTGCACCGCGCCCTGCCGCGCCATCACCACAGCGCCGGCCTAAGCTATCCGGCACTGCTGGGCTCGGTGTTCAAACTGTTTGTCGAAGAACCGGTGTTGCGCCTGCGCTCGATTTTGGGCTTGCTGACCTTCTCGTTGTTCGCCCTGTTCTGGACGCCGCTGGCCTTTCTGCTGGCGACGCCGCCCTACAGCTATTCGGACGCGGTTATCGGCCTGTTTGGCCTGGCGGGTGCAGTCGGCGCGATTGCCGCCAACTGGGCCGGACGCATGGCCGATCGCGGCATGGGCCAACAGGCCACCACCGTCGGCTTGCTTGCCCTGCTGGCCTGCTGGCTGCCAATGGCTTTTGCCGGACACTCGCTGATTGCCCTGCTGATTGGCGTGCTGGTACTCGATTTCGCCGTACAGCTGGTACACGTCAGCAACCAGAATGCGGTCTTTAAAGTCCGCCCGGCAGCACGCAACCGCCTCAACGCCGGCTACATCACCTGCTACTTCATTGGTGGCGCATTAGGTTCACTGGCGGGCGCGCAGACCTACCCCGTGTACGGCTGGGACGGCATCGTGATCGTCGGCGCAGTGGTCGCCACCTTGGCGCTGGCCATCTGGGGCTACGTCTTGCAGCGCGAAAGCAAGCTGCAGCCTGTCGGCTGACGGGTTATCTGGTACTTTTCATCACTTGGCGAACTCGCTAGCATGCCAATCATGTCCTAACCACCCGAGACGCCGCATGATCCCTAAAGAATCCCGTAACGAACTGGCCCTGGACACGTTCATCAAGGCGCACCCTGAACTGCTCGAAGAAATGAAAGACCTGAGCGCCGAAGACCGCCAGCAACAAATCCTCTGGGCCTTCGAGAACGAAGCTGACGACCAAGGCATCGAAGCTTGGGAACTGGCCCTGCAATTGATCGCCCGCTCGCCCGAAGAGCTGCAGACCATGCGCCGTGAAGTCCATCAGGAAGTCGCCGAAGCACTGCAAATGAGCTGGGAAGAGTACTGCGGCCTGAACGACGTCGCTGTCTGAACCTGAATCCTGCTCACTTAAGCGAGCGGCATTGAAGTGGGAGCGAGCCTGCTCGCGAATGAAACGCCGCGGCGTTTCAGAACCAGCGCGTCATGACTTATTCGCGAGCAGGCTCGCTCCCACGGGATCAGGCAGGCTGGAGGCGCCAGCCCAGCACATTCAGCAGGTCGCAGCTGTCACGCAGCAACAGCGTCGCGGTGGTGGCCAGGTGTTTGAGGTCGATGGCGTCGGCGTGTTGCACGTCGCGACTGGAAAAGGTTTCCATCAGTTGCGTCACGGCCAGCACACGGGCGACAGCGTTGGCGTGCAAGACATCCAATGGCGCGTTGCGGTCGATGAGTAAGGCGGGAATGGTGCAGTCGATGGCAGTGAGCGGTATGTAAGGTGATTGCGTCATGAGTGAGTCTCTCGAAGTTAGGATTCTGGCCATCCACTTTCGTCGCCAAACGAAAGCAGGTGGCCGCTGTACGCGGGTTGGCGAACCGGTAACTTCAAGAAACCCGGCAGACCCGAAGATCTCCCACGCACAGCTGCCATAAAGCACAGTGAGCAAAATACACGCTCAGCCATAGATAGCAATTATGCACAGTCTTAAAGTTACCCAAGTCGCCAAACCCGGTCGCCTGATGGCGAGGGCTGACTATAGGCGTGGCAGTGATCGTGCAGCAATTGGCAAACCTGTGCGAAACATCCCGAAAACCCGTGGGTGTACACGCCTACCTGTCGCGCAACAAACTCGAAAGATCAAAAGATCGCAGCCGTCGTGCCTCGGCAGTTGCTCCTACGGGGTGGCTACGCAACAAATTCGTAGGAGCTGACGAGCTCCGCGAGGCTGCGATCGGCGGCGAAGCCGTCGTAAATTCAGCCCCTGCGGTGTGCCAGATGGGTTGAGTGCTCAGGTTTTACGGCCGCTACGCGCCCGATCGCAGCCTTCGTGCCTCGTCAGCGGCTACGTATCACCTTTTCCAGACGCCAGAAACCACAAACCCCCGACTTTCTCTAGGAAAATCAGGGGTTTGTGTTTACTTAATGTGGCGGTGAAGGAGAGATTCGAACTCTCGATACAATTTCTTGTATACACACTTTCCAGGCGTGCTCCTTAAGCCACTCGGACACTTCACCGTATCTCTTCAAACAAGTTCTGTCTGTCGAGGCGCAGTAATGTAGTCGAAAGCTTTCGATATGACAAATGTTTTTTTCAGAATTTTCATGTGCTTACGCAATTAGTCGTTTTCAAGCACTGGGCCACGCGGGTGTATCGGCCAATTTCCGGGCCGAGCACCTGTGTGTGCCTCACGGCAAAGCACCACACCACGCCTTCTATATAGAAGGCGCAAGCCAATCGCATGACTCACCGGTCAGCCTTAGCGCTTTACCTGCGCCGTGGGGCTGGGTAACGTCTGCTCCACTTCAATACAAGGAATTGCGCCATGAGTGAGTTGATTGCCTATCACCTGGAAGACGGTATCGCCACCCTGACCTTGAGCAATGGCAAGGTGAATGCTATTTCGCCAGATGTGATCGCCGCCTTTAACGCCGCGCTGGATCAGGCCGAGCAGGATCGGGCGGTGGTGATTATCACCGGGCAGCCGGGAATTCTTTCGGGCGGTTATGACTTGAAGGTGATGACGGCCGGCCCTGAGCAAGCCATCGAGCTGGTCAGACAGGGCTCTACCCTGGCGCGCCGCCTGCTGGCGCATCCGTTCCCGGTGGTGGTGGCCTGCCCTGGCCATGCGGTGGCCAAGGGGGCATTTCTGTTGTTGTCAGTGGATTACCGCATCGGTGTCGAAGGCCCGTTCAGCATCGGCCTCAACGAGGTGCAAATCGGCATGACCATGCACCACGCCGGGATTGAGCTGGCCCGCGACCGCCTGCGCAAATCGGCGTTCCATCGCTCGGTGATCAACGGCGAGATGTTTAACCCGCACACCGCAATTGACGCAGGCTTCCTCGACCAAGTGGTCAAGCCTGAAGAACTGCACGCCACCGCCCTTGAAGTAGCCCGCCAGTTGAAGAAGATCAACATGAAGGCGCACAAGAACACCAAGCTCAAGGTGCGCAAGGAGCTGTTGGACACGCTGGACAAGGCCATCGAGCTGGACCGGCACCACGCGTTGTAACCCGCCCCTCCTGAAACGCCACCCCGATTGCAATCAGCGGTCGGGATGGACGTTTCGCGCTACACCCCGCCAAACCTGAATAGACCTCTCTAGCCCACCGCTCAGCAGCTACGCCGAAACAAATGCTTAAACATCAGCAATCTCCTACGTGTATCGGGGTAATTGCCGAAGACAGTGCACATCCGTACACTGCGCCAACTTTTGTTTTAGCGAGTCTGTAAATGCTACTTTCGATACGTATGTTGTTGATGAGCCTGCATTTTATGGTCGCTGGGGTACTCGGCGTATTGCTCGGTATATGCCGTCCCTTCAACCCGGACAACAGCCGACTGTGCGCGCGACTGTATGCATGGCCGGCAAAATGGATTCTGGGCTATACGCTCAAGACCGAAGTCGGCCCGCTGATGGACAAGCCGCAAAGCTGCGTGATCATCGCCAATCATCAGTCCAACTACGACTTGTTTGTGTTCGGCAATGTGGTGCCACGCCGTACGGTGTGTATCGGCAAAAAGAGCCTGAAATGGGTGCCATTGTTTGGCCAGTTGTTCTGGCTGGCCGGTAACGTGCTGATTGATCGGGGTAATGCGCAAAAAGCCCGACAGTCGATGCTGACCACCACCCGCACCCTGCAAGAAAAGGACACCTCGATCTGGGTCTTCCCGGAGGGCACGCGCAACTTGGGCAAAACCTTGCTGGAGTTCAAAAAGGGGGCGTTCCAAATGGCGATTACCGCCGGGGTGCCTATCGTTCCGGTGTGCGTCAGTACTTATTGCCAACACCTGAAACTCAACCGCTGGCACAGTGCCGATATTCAGATTCGCTCCTTGCCGGCGATCCCCACCGCAGGCTTGACCCTGGATGACTTGCCCGCGCTGATGGAGCAATGCCGCGAACAGATGCGCGAATGCATCGAAGCCATGGACCGCGAATTGCTGGCCCAATAAATCGTCGCCGCACCTGCAGCCTCAACGTTTATCGACTCAAAGTGACGCATTGCACGCTAAGCTGCACCTTCGTGCCCTAACCCTTTGAAGAAGAAGCGATCAGTACTATGGGGAGAGTTGTTGCTGCGGCGGTTTACAGCGCTGGCAAAAAAGTCACCAACATCACACTGGACGAAGGCAGCGCCTGGGCCAAAAAGCCCGGCCACTTCGTCTGGATTGGTCTGGAACAACCCAACGCGCAAGAGCTGAGCACCTTGCAACGCCAGTTCAACCTGCATGAACTGGCCATCGAGGACGCCCTAGAGCAACACAGCCGGCCTAAACTCGAAACCTTTGGCGACGCGCTGTTTATCGTCATCTACGCGCCGATTCGCAACGAAGGCAAACTGGAGTTCGTCGAAACCCATATTTTTGCCGGCAATGGCTACATCATCACCAGCCGCAACGGCCACTCGGCCTCGTACAAGGCCGTGCGCTCACGCTGTGAAGCCCGCCCGCTGCTGCTGGAGCACGGCGAAGACTTCGTGCTGTATGCCCTGCTCGACTTTGTGACCGAGAGTTATCAGCCCGTCAACGAAGCCATTCACGCCGACATAGACGCGCTGGAAAAAAGCATCATGGGCAACGCACTCAATGAAGCCGACATCGTGCACCTGCACAGCCTGCGCCGCGATGTGCTGCGATTACGCCGCTATGTGGCGCCCATGGTCGAAATCAGCGAAGAGCTACAGCGCCTGACCTTCCCGTTTATCGACAAGAACATGCGCCCGTACTTTCGCGATGTGCAAATCCACGTCACTCGCCAGATGGAAGACCTCACTACCCTGCGCGATATCGCCAGCCAAACCATTGAAATCGTGGTGTTGCTTGAGGCGTCACGGCAAAGCAATGTGCAGCGCAAATTCGCCGCCTGGGCAGCGATTTTGGCCTTCCCCACCGCCGTGGCGGGGATCTACGGGATGAACTTTCAGAACATGCCGGAGCTGAGCTGGCATTACGGCTATTTTGCTGTGCTGGGGTTTATTGCCACAGGCGTGACTGGGCTGTGGGCCAGTTTCAGACGCTCGGGGTGGTTGTAAACCTGTGGGAACTGGCCTGCCAGCGATAGCATCACCGCGATTCAGCTGATACACCGAGTCGCCTGTATCGCTGGCAAGCCAGGCTCCCACAGGTTTTGAGTCAACCCCCAGAGAAGTGTTCAGCGCTGACAGTTTGAACTGGAGCAGTTCAAGCTCTTGTGGGCGCCACTGCGGTCTATCAGGTACACCGCCTCTC